>NZ_JBIVTV010000003.1:0-613548 GCF_044756885.1 Streptomyces sp. NPDC091412
GGTCGGCAGGGCTCCGCCCTGCCGACCTCCTCCGCCTCGCGATGCACGGCACCGGACCCCGCTCCCTGATCCGGCCTGATCCAAACGAAAGACCCTAGGGGGCCACCCAGGCGTAGCGGTGCTCCGGGCGTCCCGTGTCGCCGTACTTCAGGGACAGGCGCAGGCGTCCGGCCTGTTCCAGGTGGCGCAGGTAGCGCTGGGCGGTGGAGCGGCTCAGGCCGGTGCGGGCGGCCACCTCGTGGGCGGACAGGGGTTGGTCGGCGCGGTGCAGCACACCGCAGATGAGGTCCGTCGTCGGCTCCGAGTGGCCGCTGGGCAGCCCCGGGGACGGGGGCGCGGGCGCGGCGCGCAGGGCGCCGAAGATGCGGTCCACCTGTTCCTGCCCGGTGACACCGTGTCCGCCGACGCGGTCGACGGTGCGGCGCAGGGCGGCGTAGGACTCCAGGCGGGTACGCAGCGCGACGAAGGTGAACGGTTTGACCAGGTAGTGCAGCGCGCCCAGCCGCATCGCCTGCTGGACGGTCGCCACGTCCCCGGCTGCCGTGATCATGATGACGTCGGTGCCGATGCCCTGTTCCCGCATGCGGTGGACGAGTTGCAGACCCGTGCGGTCGGGCAGGTAGTGGTCGAGCAGGACCAGGTCGATGCTTCCGTGCTGCACGGTGGTCAGGGCCTGTGCGGCACTGTGCGCGCGGGCGGCGACCCGGAAGCCGGGAACCTTTCCCACGTACTTGGCGTTTATCTCAGCGACACGGTAGTCGTCGTCGACCACCAGGACGTCGATCATCGGGCCTCTCTCCCTCAAGGCCATGCGGGCAATGTTGCGCCCGTGTTTCGGCTCCGCTGTTGTAGCGCGCGCAAAACGAGCACAACAGGTGCTTGCGAGCAAAACAACGGGTTGCGCACAGAAGACTGCTGCTGTGGCCGGGGCCACATCTACCGTCCCGGCCATGAGCACAGACACCAGCCCCGCCATCGAACTGCGGGGCGCCAGGAAGACGTTCAGGACCCCGTCAGGGGGCCTGCACACGGCCGTGAGGGACCTCGACCTCACTGTGCGGCGCGGCGAGTTCGTTGCCGTGGTCGGCCCCACCGGCTGCGGTAAGTCGACCACCTTGACCCTGGTCAGCGGGCTGGAGGAGCCCACCGAGGGTGACGTGCTGGTGGCCGGCCGGCCGGTGCAGGGCGTCGGCGGCAAGGTCGGCTTCGTGTTCCAGCAGGACGCCACCTTCCCCTGGCGCTCGGTGCTGTCCAACGTGATGGCCGGGCCGCGGTTCCGCGGCGTGCCGAAGGCCGAGGCGAAGGAGAAGGCCCGCGCCTGGCTGGCCAGGGTCGGACTCGCCGCCTTCGAGGACCGCTACCCGCACCAGCTCTCCGGCGGCCAGCGCAAGCGCGTCGCCCTCGCCGCCACCTTCGTCAACGACCCCGAGATCCTGCTGATGGACGAGCCCTTCTCGGCGCTCGACGTGCAGACCCGGGCGCTGATGTCGGACGAGCTCCTGGAGCTGTGGGAGGGCACGGGCGCCTCGGTCGTCTTCGTCACCCACGACCTGGAGGAGGCCATCGCCCTGGCCGACAAGGTCGTCGTCATGACCGCCGGACCCGCGACCGTGAAGCAGGTCTTCGACATCGGCCTGCCGAGGCCGCGCAAGGTCGAACAGGTGCGCCTGCAGACGGAGTTCATCGACATCTACCGCGAGATCTGGGAGTCGCTCGGCGAAGAGGTCCGCATCACCCGTGAAAGAGGTGCCGCCCATGTCGCCTGAGGTCCTCAGCACTCCGGTCGTCGACACGGTCAAGACGACCGACCGCGCCCACTCCCGGGCCCGCGCCGCCCGCAAGCGCAAGGTGGTCGTCACCTGCGCCCGCGTCCTGGTGCTGGTGGCCGTGCTCGGCCTCTGGGAGGCGCTCTCCCGGGCCGCGGTCATCGACCCGTTCAACTTCTCGATGCCCTCGAAGATCTGGGACCAGATCTGGACCTGGATCACGCACGGCACCGCGCAGGGCTCGCTGGGCGAGCAGATCTGGTACACGCTCTACGAGGCCCTGATCGGCTGGGTGTTCGGCGTGGTGGCCGGTGTGATCCTCGGTATCGCGCTCGGCCGCATCCCCTTCCTCGCCGACGTCCTCGGCCCCTACATCAAGGTGCTCAACTCCCTCCCCAGGATCGTGCTCGCCCCGATCTTTGTGATCTGGTTCGGGCTCGGACCGGTCTCCAAGATCGCCTCGGCCGTGGTCCTCGTGTTCTTCCCGGTGTTCTTCAACGCCTTCCAGGGCGCCCGGGAGGTCGACCGCAACCTGGTGGCCAACGCGCGGATCCTCGGCGCGAGCGACCGCAGGGTCACCTTCCAGGTGGTCATCCCGTCCGCGACCTCGTGGATCTTCACCAGCCTGCACGTCAGCTTCGGCTTCGCGCTCATCGGCGCCATCGTCGGCGAGTACATCGGAGCCACCAAGGGCATCGGCCTGCTCGTAGCGGCGTCCCAGGGCAACTTCAACGCGGCCGGTGTGTACGCCGCGATGGTCATCCTCGCCGCCGTCGCGCTCGTCGCCGAAGGACTGCTCACCTTCGCCGAGCGCCGCATCTTCCGCTGGAAGCCGACGGGCTCCGGGGACTGACGGCCCGACCGCACCGGCTTTCCCCCAGGCTTCCCGCTTCCCGTACCGCTTTTCTCACAAGGACGTGACCCTCATGCGCAAGACCGCCAGATTCACCGCGTCGGCCGCCGCCGGCCTGCTCGCCCTGTCCTCCCTCACCGCCTGCGCCAACGACGCGGCGAGCTCGACGTCCACCGGCAACGGCAAGGGCGAGCACGTCAAGATCATGGTGGGTGGCCTGGACAAGGTCATCTACATGCCCGCGATGCTCACCCAGCGCCTCGGCTACTTCGCCGACGAGGGCCTGGACGTCGAGCTGCTGAGCGAGCCCGCCGGTGTCCAGGCCGAGACCGCGCTCGTCTCCGGCCAGGTCCAGGGCGCCGTCGGCTTCTACGACCACACCCTGGACCTCCAGACCAAGGGCAAGTACGTCGAGTCCGTGGTGCAGTTCTCGCACGCGCCCGGCGAGGTGGAGGTCGTCTCCAACAAGGCGGCGGACAAGATCAAGTCGCCGAAGGACTTCAAGGGCAAGAAGCTCGGTGTCACCGGCCTCGGCTCCTCCACCGACTTCCTCACCAAGTACCTGGCGGTCAAGAACGGTGTGAAGGTCAGCGAGTTCAGCCCGGTCGCCGTCGGCGCGGGACCGACCTTCATCGCCGCGCTCGAGAAGGGCTCCATCGACGGCGGCATGACGACCGATCCCACCGTCGCGACGATCCTGGACAAGAAGGCGGGCAAGGTCCTCATCGACATGCGGACGCCCGAGGGTTCGCAGGAGGCGCTCGGCGGCCCGTACCCGTCGTCCAGCCTGTACATGCAGACGGACTGGGTCAACAGCCACAAGGAGACCACCCAGAAGCTGGCCAACGCGTTCGTCAAGACGCTCAAGTGGATGTCCACCCACAGCGCCGACGAGATCGCCGCCAAGATGCCCGCCGACTACTCCCAGGGCAACAAGGCGGTCTACGTGGAGGCGATCAAGAGCACGCTGCCGATGTTCACCACGGACGGCGTCATGCCTCAGAACGGTCCGGAGACCGTGGAGAAGGTGCTCAAGGCGTTCAACCCCAACATCCAGAACGCCGACGTGGACCTGAGCAAGACGTTCACCACCGAGTTCGTTGAGAAGGCCGCGGGCTGACATCCGTATGCAAGGGGGCCACGGCCTCTTCCCCTCCCCCCGAGCCGTGGCCTCAGGTGCGGGCCGCCCACACGTAACGGTGTTCCGGGCGGCCCGCGCCGCCGTACCTCAGCGTCAGCCGGGCCCGCCCGGTGCGCTCCAGGAACTTCAGACAGCGCTGGGCGGTCTGCCGGCTCACCCCGGTCCGCTCGGCGACCTCCTGGGCCGACAGGGGCCCGTCGGCCCGCATCAGGGTCCGGCGGACGAGTTCGGTGGTGGCGGGGGAGTGTCCCTTGGGCAGCCCGGGTTCCGGCGCCGCCGACAGCGCCCCGAAGAGCCGGTCGACCTCGGCCTGTTCGGCCTCGCCGCCACCGTCCAGGACGCGGCGCAGCGCCGCGTACGCGTCCAGTCTGGACCGCAGCCCGGCGAAGGTGAACGGCTTGATCAGGTACTGCAGCGCACCGTGCCGCATCGCCGCCTGCACGGTCGACACGTCCCGGGCCGCCGTCACCATGATCACGTCGGTACGGAGGCCGCGGCTGCGCATCTCCCGGACGACCGACAGGCCCGTGTCGTCGGGCAGGTAGTGATCCATGAGGACCAGGTCGAGCCGCGGCAGCGTATCGAGCCGGTGCAGCGCCTCGGCCGCGCTGTGCGCCTCACCGGCGACGCGGAAGCCCGGCACCTTCTCCACATAGGCGGCGTTGACGCGCGCGACCCGGAGGTCGTCGTCCACGATCAGGACCTCGATCACCGCTCCTCCTCGTCCGCGCCGGTCCCGGCGGCGCCGAGGACGGCGCCGAGGAGGGGGGCCGGCTCCGCCTCGGCCAGCGCCTCGGGCAGGACGACCGTGAACTCCGCGCCGCCGCCGTGCGCCTCGCCCACCGCTACGGTTCCGCCCTGCCGTTCGGCGAGCCTGCGCACCAGGGACAGACCGATACCGCGCCTGCCGTGCGCCGGCGGCTGCTTGGTGGACCATCCCTCCGTGAAGATCAGGTCACGCCGGCCCGCCGGGACCCCGGGCCCGGTGTCGCGCACCCGGAGCACGGCGGCACGTGCCTCCGCGCGCAGTTCGACCTCCACGCGCGCGTGTGGGGTCGCCGCGACGGCGTCGAGCGCGTTGTCGACCAGGTTGCCGACGATCGTCACCAGCCCCCTGGGGTCGACGACCCGGTCCGGCAGGTGCGTGCGGTCGGACAGCCACAGCGCGACCCCACGCTCGGCAGCGACGGTCGCCTTGCCGACCAGCAGGGCGGCGATCAGCGGGTCCTGGATCTTCTCGGTGACCTGCTCGGCGGTGGCCCGGTGGTCGCCGACCACCTCTCCGACGAACTCCACGGCGTCGTCGTACATCTCCAGCTCCAGCAGCCCGAGCAGCGTGTGCATGCGGTTGGCGTGCTCGTGGTCCTGGGCGCGCAGGGCGTCGATCAGGCCGCGTGTCGAGTCCAGCTCCCGGCCCAGCTCCTCCAGTTCGGTGCGGTCGCGCAGGGTGGCGACGGCACCCCCGTCGTCGGTCGGCATCCGGTTGGCGACCAGGACGCGCTGCCCGCGCACGGTGAGCAGGTCCGTGCCCTTCACCCGCCCGGCCAGGACGTCGGTCGTACGGCCCTCCCCGAGCGCCTCGTCGAGCGACCGGCCGACCGCCTCGTCGCCGAGGCCGAGCAGCCGCTGTGCCTCGTCGTTGAGCAGCCGGATCCGCCCGCCGCGGTCCAGGGCCACCACCCCCTCCCGGATGCCGTGCAGCATGGCCTCACGCTCGGCGAGCAGGGCCGCGATGTCCGAGAAGGCCAGGTCCCTCGTCTGCCGCTGGACCCGCCGGGAGATCAGCCACGCGGCCAGCGCGCCCGCGGCCAGGGCGCCGCCGGCGTAGGCGAACAGGCCCGGTATGGCGTCGATCAGCTTGGCCCGCACGCTGTCGTAGGCGATGCCGACCGACACCGCGCCCACGATGTGGTGGCCGACGTCGTACAGGGGCACCTTTCCGCGTGCCGAGCGGCCCAGCGTGCCGGTGTCGATCTCCATGACCTTCCGGCCGGCCAGGGCCGTCCCGGGATCCGTGGACACGGGCCTGCCGATCTGCTCCGGATCCGTGTGCGACCAGCGCGTGCCGTGCATGTCCATCACCACGACGTACTCGGCGCCGGTGGACTTCCGGATCCGCTCCGCCTCCCGTTGCACGGGCCCGTCGACGCTCGGGGCGGTGTGCTGGAGGTCCCGTGCGATCTGCCGGTTCTGGGCGGTGGTCTCGGCGATGGCGAGCGCCCGGCGCATCGCCTGCTCGTCCAGCTGGTGGCCCAGCGGCGCGAGGAACAGGCCGGTCGCGAGCACGGCGACTCCGGCGGCGATCGCCAGCTGCATCAACAGCACCTGCGAAAACATGCGTCGCGGCAGGCCCAGCCGCCGGCGGCGTGCGGGAGGAGAGACGCTCATGACCATGACAGTACGTCGGGGTGCGCGGTGTGCTCCCCGGGGTGTGGCGCGGATCTCCCGCCGTGCGCCTCAGCGGTCGGCCCGGACGGTGAGCCGTCAGCCGTCAGCCGAGCCGGTGGCGGTCAGCCGTGAGCCGTGAGCCGGTGGCGGTCAGCCGTGAGCCGGTGGCGGTCAGCCGTCAGCCGTCAGCCGGCGAGCCGCGCGGTCGCCGGCTCGCGGACGGCGACCACCTCCATGCGCGTCGGCCCGCCCAGCAGCGAGGCGCCGCAGCTCTCCGGGCGCGGCGGCAGGGCGGCCCCCTGGGCCACGGTCACGTGCCAGCGGCGTCCGTCGGTATGGGCGACGGTGACTTCCCAGCACGGCGCCGGGCCGTCGGTGGGCACGTCGTCGGTGCGCACGACGCTCAGCGCGTCCGCCCGGTACTCGCCCGCCGTCTCCCGTACCGCCAGTTCCGCGGCCTGTCCGGGCCGTTCCCAGGCCGTGCGGCCCCGGCAGCCGTCGAGGACGACCCGGCCTTCGCCCACGCTGTGCAGGACCTCCTTGACGGCGTGGGCCTCGGTCCGGCCGTAGGCGTATCCGAACGGCAGCACGAGCAGGGTCGGCGAGAAGCGGTGGCCGCCCAGGTGGGTGACCTCCCAGACGTCCTGGACCCCGGAGGCGGCGAGTTCGGCCGCGAGGGGGCGGCCGAGCAGGGCACAGCACTGGTCCCGCTTGCCGTTGGTGCACACCAGCGCGAGCGGATCGCCTGTGTGGGGCCCGCCCTGGAGCGCGGCGTCGAAGGTGTGGTGGTCACCCTTGCCCAAGGCGGCGAAGTCGAGATCCAGCAGGTGCTCCGGGTCGGCGGTCATGGCGCTGCGTAGCCATACGTTCCCCGGGACGGTGTGTGCCGCGTACACATGCCGTACGGACTGGGTGCGGCGGTCGGCGTGCCGCCCCGGTCGGCGGACGAGCGCGATCCGGACGCCGGTGCCACGCGCCGCGCGCTCCAGCGCACGCCCGAGTGCGGGGTCCAGGTGGCTCGAAGTGAGTGCCTTGGCACCCCAGGGGCCGGGCTGTTCCAGCAGCAGCCATGTCGTCGCCGTGGCCGCGGTGGCGGCCATCGGCTCGTCGAGCTGCCTGGAGGCGGTCGAGCACGTACTCACACAGGTGAGCCTAACCTGACTCGAGCCGGATCGAGTTCCAGCCGTCGGAGTGTTCTCCTCCGGCAGTCGCCGGAGCGGCGGTTCCGGCAGCCGTGACGCGCACGGCTCGTATCCTTGGTCGGCATTCCATCCTCGTACGTGCGCCGGGTCCTGAGCCGGTGCACGCGTCGGCGTGAGAGAGGTCGCACGGTGAGTCAGCCGAGCCGTTACCCGAGTCCGAGTCGCAGCGCGGCGCAGATCCCGGTCGTGGTGCTCGCCGGATTTCTCGGCTCGGGGAAGACCACGCTCCTCAACCATCTGCTGCACCGCGGCGGCGGCAGCCGCATCGGCGCGATCGTCAACGACTTCGGGGCCGTCGAGATCGACGCCATGGCGGTCGCGGGAGCCCTCGGGGACTCCACCGTCTCCCTCGGCAACGGGTGCCTGTGCTGCGCGGTCGACGCCAGTGAACTCGACGTGTACCTCGACCGGTTGACGAGCCCGGCCGCCGGTGTCGACGTCGTCGTCATCGAGGCCAGCGGACTGGCCGAACCCCAGGAACTCGTCCGCATGGTGCTGGCGAGCGAGAACCCCAGCGTCGTCTACGGCGGGCTCGTCGAGGTCGTCGACGCCGCCGAGTTCGGCGACACCCGCGCGAGACATCCCGAGATCGACCGGCATCTGGCGCTCGCCGACCTCGTCGTGGTCAACAAGACCGACCGGGCCGCCGACGGCGAGGAGGTGCTCGGACTCGTGCGGTCCCTGGCCGACGGGGCCGCCGTCGTCCCGGCCTCGTACGGCAGGGTGGACCCCGAGTTCCTCTTCGACTGCCGGCCGAGCGAGGAGCGGGTGGGGCAGCTCTCCTTCGACGACCTGCACGTGCCCGACGCGGACGACGCCCACGACCACCACGCCGGGCATCTGCACGCCGGCTACGACAGCCTCTCCTTCGTCTCCGACGTGCCGCTCGATCCCCGCCGGCTGATGCGGTTCCTGGACAGCCGCCCCGGTGGGCTCTACCGGATCAAGGGATACGTCGGCTTCGGCCCGTACGACGCGCGCAACCGCTACGCCGTGCACGCCGTCGGGCGCTTCCTGCGCTTCTACCCCGAACCCTGGCCGGACGGCGGGCCCCGCCTCACCCAGCTCGTGCTCATCGGTTCCGGCATCGACGCGGGCGCCCTCGGCGAGGAACTGGAGGCGTGCAAGCAGGACGCCCCGCACGCCGACGAGCACGGCATGTGGGGCGTCCTGCGCTACGTACGGGATCCCGAGGGACACGACCCCGAGGACCCGGACCTCCCGGACCCGGATGCGGCGGACCCGGGCCTGCCGGACCCGGGCCCGGACCCTGCGGAACTGCCGGCCTAGACGGGCCCGGCGACCACCGCCACCGTCTTCGGCAGCGACACGCCCGAGCCGTCACGGCGCGGGTCGACCTCCGGGAGTTCGGCCGGGCCGCCGTTCTTCTGGGCGGCCACGACCGGGGTGGGACCCGCCCAGGCGAAGGCCAGGCAGTCCTCGCCCTTCAGGAACCGCTGGCAGCGCACGCCGCCGGTGGCGCGGCCCTTGCGCGGGTACTGGTCGAACGGCGTGACCTTGCCCGTCGTCTGCACGGAGTCGTCCAGCGTGCCGCGCGAGCCGGCCACGGTGAAGACGATCGCGTCCGCGGCCGGATCGACGGCCGTGAACGAGATGACCTTGACGCCGTCCGCGAGCTTGATGCCGGCCATGCCGCCGGCCGCGCGGCCCTGCGGGCGGACCTGGGAGGCCTGGTAGCGCAGGAGCTGGGCGTCGTCCGTGATGAAGACCAGGTCCTCCTCGCCGGTGCGCAGCTCGGCGGCGCCGACGATCCGGTCACCCTCCTTGAGCGTGATGACCTCCAACTCCTCCTTGCTGGAGGGGTAGTCGGGGACGACCCGCTTGACGACGCCCTGTTCGGTGCCGAGCGCCAGGCCCGGCGACGACTCGTCCAGCGTGGTCAGGCAGACCGCGGTCTCGTCGTCCTCCAGGGAGACGAACTCCGCCAGCGGCGCGCCGCCGGCGAGGTTCGGCGCCGACGTCGTCTCCGGCAACTGCGGCAGGTCGACGACGTTCACGCGGAGCAGGCGGCCCCCCGACGTCACCACGCCCACCTCGCCCCGGGCGGTCGCCGGGACCGCCGAGACGATCACGTCGTGCTTCTGCCGCTTGCCGCCCCCGCCCCGCGCGAACGGGTCGCCGTTCGCCGTGCGGGCCATCAGGCCGGTCGAGGACAGCAGGACGCGGCACGGGTCGTCCGCCACCTGCAACGGCACCACGGCGGCCGGGGTGCCGCTCGCCTCCAGCAGCATCGTGCGCCGCGGAGTGCCGAACTTCTTGGCGACCGCGGCCAGTTCGGCCGAGACCAGCTTGCGCAGCTCGGCGTCGGACTCCAGGATCCGGGTCAGCTCCTCGATCTCCGCGACGAGCTTGTCCTTCTCCGCCTCCAGCTCGATGCGGTCGAACCTGGTCAGACGGCGCAGCGGGGTGTCGAGGATGTACTGCGTCTGGACCTCGCTCAGCGAGAAGCGCCGCATCAGGCGCTCCTTGGCCTGCGCGGAGTTGTCGCTGGAGCGGATCAGACGGATGACCTCGTCGATGTCCACCAGCGCGGTGAGCAGGCCCTCGACCAGGTGCAGCCGGTCGCGCCGCTTGGTACGGCGGTACTCGCTGCGGCGCCGTACGACGTCGAAGCGGTGGTCGAGGTAGACCTCCAGCAGCTCCTTCAGGCCGAGCGTGAGGGGCTGGCCGTCGACCAGGGCGACGTTGTTGATGCCGAAGGACTCCTCCATCGGCGTCAGCTTGTAGAGCTGCTCCAGGACGGCCTCCGGCACGAAGCCGTTCTTGATCTCGATGACCAGGCGCAGTCCGTGCGCGCGGTCGGTGAGGTCCTTGACGTCGGCGATCCCCTGGACCTTCTTCGAACCGACCAGGTCCTTGATCTTGGCGATCACCTTCTCCGGGCCCACGGAGAAGGGCAGCTCGGTGACCACCAGCCCCTTGCGGCGCGCCGTCACGGTCTCCACCGAGACCGTCGCGCGGATCTTGAAGGTGCCGCGGCCGGTCTCGTAGGCGTCCCTGATCCCGGACAGGCCGACGATCCGGCCGCCCGTGGGCAGGTCCGGACCCGGGACGTGTCGCATCAGGGCGTCCAGGTCCGCGTTGGGGTGGCGGATCAGGTGGCGGGCGGCCGCGATGACCTCGTTGAGGTTGTGCGGGGGCATGTTCGTGGCCATGCCGACGGCGATGCCCGAGGAGCCGTTCACCAGCAGGTTCGGGAAGGCGGCCGGCAGGGCCACCGGCTCCTGCTCCTGGCCGTCGTAGTTGGGGGAGAAGTCGACGGTGTCCTCGTCGATGGACTCCGTCATCAGACTCGTGGCCTCGGCCATCCGGCACTCGGTGTACCGCATGGCGGCCGGCGGGTCGTCGTTGCCCAGCGAGCCGAAGTTGCCGTGGCCGTCGACGAGCGGGACACGCATCGAGAAGGGCTGGGTCAGGCGCACCAGGGCGTCGTAGATCGACGCGTCGCCGTGCGGGTGCAGCTTGCCCATGACCTCGCCGACGACGCGCGCGCACTTCACGTAGCCGCGGTCGGGGCGAAGCCCCATCTCGTTCATCTGGTAGACGATGCGGCGGTGCACCGGCTTGAGTCCGTCCCGGGCGTCCGGCAGGGCGCGGGAGTAGATGACCGAGTACGCGTACTCGAGGAAGGAGCCCTGCATCTCGTCGACGACGTCGATGTCGAGGATCCGCTCCTCGTACGAGTCGTCGGGCGGCGGGGTCTTCGTGCTGCGGCGGGCCATCGCTGCCGGCTCCTTGCTGAAGCGTGACGGGATCTGACGCGGACCATTGTGGACCGCGCGACCGACAACGCGGACCACGCCCCGTCCCCACAGGGCCGTTCCGCGATCCCGTCCCGCCTCCGGGGGCCCTCCTGCCGTCGGCTGCCGCGCCCTTGTCCGTCCCGTGGTCCCTGAGGGCGGTGGTGCTTCTGTGGCGCGTGCGAAGCCCCTTCACATCCCGCTCTGCTGCCCTGCCGCCGTGGCGCGTGGCTTTCCGTCTCGCTCTCGGCGTACGGGTCGTGGGAACTTCGCCAGGGATCCACACGCTTGCATACAGTGGCAGGACCGGTAGGAAAAGGGCGGTTCGCAGACCGCCCACGCGATCGAAGGGACGTACATGCCCATGGGTCACACGGCCGCAGCCGAGGCAGACTCCGGCGGCCTGACAGCGACCGAGCACCGCCTGGCCAACGGCCTGCGCGTGGTGCTCTCCGAGGACCACCTGACCCCGGTCGCGGCGGTGTGCCTCTGGTACGACGTCGGCTCGCGCCACGAGGTCAAGGGGCGTACAGGCCTGGCTCACCTTTTCGAGCACCTGATGTTCCAGGGCTCCGCCCAGGTCAAGGGCAACGGCCACTTCGAGCTGGTGCAGGGCGCGGGCGGCTCGCTCAACGGCACCACCAGCTTCGAGCGCACCAACTACTTCGAGACCATGCCCGCCCACCAGCTGGAGCTCGCCCTCTGGCTGGAGGCCGACCGCATGGGCTCGCTGCTCGCGGCCCTGGACGACGAGTCCATGGAGAACCAGCGGGACGTCGTCAAGAACGAGCGCCGCCAGCGTTACGACAACGTCCCCTACGGCACCGCCTTCGAGCGGCTGACCGCCCTCGCCTACCCGGAGGGCCACCCGTACCATCACACGCCGATCGGGTCGATGGCGGACCTGGACGCGGCCACCCTGGAGGACGCGCGCGCGTTCTTCCGCACGTACTACGCGCCCAACAACGCCGTCCTGTCGGTCGTCGGTGACATCGACCCGCAGCAGACGCTCGCCTGGATCGAGAAGTACTTCGGCTCCATCCCGTCCCACGACGGCAAGCCCGAGCCCCGCGACGGCTCCCTGCCCGAGGTCATCGGCGGGCAGCTGCGCGAGGTCGTCGAGGAGGAGGTCCCGGCCCGCGCCCTGATGGCCGCCTACCGGCTCCCGCACGACGGCACGCGCGCGTGCGACGCGGCCGACCTGGCGCTCACCATCCTCGGCGGCGGCGAGTCCTCCCGGCTCTACAACCGGCTGGTGCGCCGCGACCGTACGGCCGTCGCGGCCGGCTTCGGACTGCTGCGGCTGGCCGGCGCGCCCTCCTTGGGCTGGCTGGACGTGAAGACCTCCGGCGACGTCGAGGTCCCCGTCATCGAGTCGGCCATCGACGAGGAGCTCGCCCGGTTCGCCGAACAGGGCCCGACGGCCGAGGAGATGGAGCGCGCCCAGGCCCAACTGGAGCGCGAGTGGCTGGACCGTCTCGGCACGGTCGCCGGCCGCGCCGACGAACTGTGCCGCTACGCCGTCCTGTTCGGCGACCCGCAGCTCGCCCTGACCGCGGTCAAGCGCGTCCTGGAGGTGACGCCCGAGGAGGTCCAGGAGGCCGCCGAGTCCCGCCTGCGCCCCGACAACCGCGCGGTGCTCGTCTACGAGCCGACCGCCGCCGACGTGCAGGACGACGACCGGGACGCGGACGCCGCGGCCACCGACGAGACCGAGGAGGCGGCGAAGTGACCGAGCTCGCCACGATGGAGTTCCACCCCCAGCCCCGGGCCGGCGCGGCCAAGCCGTGGGCGTTCCCCGCGCCCGAGCGCGGGACGCTGGACAACGGCCTGACGGTGCTGCGCTGTCACCGCCCCGGCCAGCAGGTCGTCGCCGTGGAGGTGCTGCTGGACGCGCCCCTGGAGGCGGAGCCGGCCGGCCTGGACGGCGTCGCCACGATCATGGCGCGGGCCTTCTCCGAGGGCACCGACAAGCACTCCGCCGAGGAGTTCGCCGCCGAGCTGGAGCGCGCGGGCGCCACCCTCGACGCGCACGCCGACCACCCCGGCGTACGGCTGAGCCTGGAGGTCCCGGCCTCCCGTCTGGCCAAGGGGCTCGGCCTGCTGTCCGACGCCCTCAGGGCGCCCGCGTTCGCCGACTCCGAGGTCGAGCGGCTGGTGCGCAACCGGCTCGACGAGATCCCGCACGAGCTGGCCAACCCGGCCCGCCGCGCCGCCAAGGAGCTGTCCAAGGAGCTCTTCCCGGCCGGCTCGCGCATGTCGCGTCCGCGCCAGGGCACCGAGGAGACGGTCGTCACCATCGACTCCGCGGCCGTCCGCTCCTTCTACGCCCGGCACGTGCGCCCGGCCACGGCCACCGCCGTGGTCGTCGGCGACCTCACCGGCGTCGACCTCGACGAGCTGCTGGACCGGACCCTGGGCGCCTGGACCGGTTCGCCCGCCAAGCCGCGGCCCGTGCCGCCGGTGACCGCCGACGACACCGGCCGCGTGGTCATCGTGGACCGGCGCGGCGCCGTGCAGACGCAGCTGCTCATCGGCCGGATCGGCCCCGACCGGCACGACCGCGTGTGGAGCGCCCAGGTGCTCGGCACCTACTGCCTCGGCGGCACCCTCACCTCCCGCCTGGACCGCGTCCTGCGCGAGGAGAAGGGCTACACCTACGGGGTGCGGGCGTTCGGCCAGGTGCTGCGCTCGGCCCCCGACGGGTCGGGCGCCGCGATGCTCGCCATCAGCGGCTCGGTCGACACCCCGAACACCGGCCCGGCCCTGGACGACCTGTTCACGGTGCTGCGCAAGCTCGCCGCCGAGGGCCTCACCGACGCCGAGCGGGACGTCGCCGTGCAGAACCTCGTCGGCGTGGCGCCGCTGAAGTACGAGACGGCCGCCGCCGTGGCCGGCACGCTCGCCGACCAGGTCGAGCAGCACCTGCCCGACGACTACCAGGCGACGCTCTATCAGCAGCTCGCCGCGACCGGCACGGTGGAGGCGACCGCGGCCGTCGTCAACGCGTTCCCGGTGGACCGGCTGGTGACGGTCCTCGTCGGTGACGCGGCGCAGATCAGGGAGCCGGTCGAGGCCCTGGGCGCCGGCCGGGTCACCGTCGTCGCGGCCGAGTAGAGGTACCACCTCGTTGCCGCCGCCGTCGCACGCGCGACGAACGGCACACGCGCACGTGGGGCCCTGGTGACCGAAGCGTCACCAGGGCCCCACGATGTCCGAATTGAGGGGGAGGTTGCCTGTCTGCCCTGTGGTATGCGCTACAAAACTTCTGATCCGTTTGGGAATTGAAAGCGGCCCCGTTTAGCGTCGGTGCGGCTGTTCGTCGGGCAGTGCGCCGCGTCCGCGGCACCGGACAGTCATCGCCGAGTCCCCGTACGGCGTGAGCCAGGGGAGCCGGGGACCCACCGTCCCTGGGGTGAATCGGACACCCGCGCATGCCGCGAGGGGGCCGTAGGAGACCTTCCTGCTCCGAACCCGTCAGCTAACCCGGTAGGCGACAGGGAAGGAAAGGACCCACGTCTCCATGGCGTTCACCCGCGCCGCCGGGAAGCACCGCCGGCCGAGCCGGATGCACCGCACCACCGCCCGCGCGGCGGGCGTCGCGGCCCTGGCCACCACCGGCGTCATCGGCACCCTCGCCGCCCCGGCCCTCGCCGCGGAGGCCCCCGCGCCCGAGGACACCGGCCTCACCCCGGTCGTCACCATGGGCGACAGTGTCGCCGAGAAGATCGACGCCCAGGCCGTCGCCCAGCACAGGGCCGCCGCGCGCAAGCAGGCCGAGGAGGCCGCGCGCAAGAAGGCCGCGGAGGAGCGCGAGGCCAAGGCGCGCGCCGCCCGTGAGGCAGAGCGCGAGCGTCTCAACGCCTTCGTGACGCCGATCCTCGACTCCTACATATCGACCGGCTACCGCACCGGCGGCTCCCTGTGGTCCTCCGGCACCCACACCGGCATCGACTTCCACGCCGCCAGCGGCACCACCGTCCACGCGGTCGGCATCGGCACCGTCGTCGAGACCGGCTGGGGCGGGGCGTACGGCAACCAGGTCGTGATCAGGATGGCCGACGGCATGTACACCCAGTACGGGCACCTGTCGTCCATCGGGGTCTCGGTGGGCCAGCAGGTCATCCCGGGCCAGCGGATCGGCCTGTCCGGCGCGACCGGCAACGTCACCGGACCGCACCTGCACTTCGAGGCCCGTACGTCCCCGGACTACGGCTCCGACGTCGACCCCGTGGCCTACCTCCGCAAGCACGGCGTCAGCGTCTGACCCGCCGCGTCTGCGCACCGCGCGGCGCGCCACGCGACACTCCCGAAGCCCCGGCTCCCGAGCCGGGGCTTCCGGTATTCCCGGCCGTGTTCCGTTCCCGTGTTCCCGTGTTCCGGTGTTCCGGTGTTCCGGGGCCCGCCGGGCACGGCGAAGCCGTGCCACCCGGACCGGGCGGCACGGCTTGGGCGCTGGACCGGACCTGCCGGTCAGACGGTCTCGGGAAGCTCCCCGAGCCCCTCGGCGACCAGCTTGGCCAGCCGGTCCAGCGCGGCGTCCGCGCCATCGGCGTCGGAGGCCAGGACGACCTCTTCGCCGCCCTCGGCGCCGAGGCCGAGCACGGCCAGCATGGAGGCCGCGTTGACGGGCGTCCCGTCGGCCTTGGCGATCGTCACGGGGATGCCTGCGGCCGTGGCGGCCCGGACGAAGATGGAGGCGGGGCGGGCGTGGAGGCCCTCGGCCCAGCCGACGTTGACGCGGCGCTCAGCCATGTGTTGCTGCCCTTCGGGTGATCAGGGTTGTCTAGACCAGTTTTCCACACGTGGAGCGAGCCCGGAGCGGGGGTGTGCCCCGCTCCGGGTGGCGTCGGACCGCGGCCTCGGTCCGACGTGTGTCCTCCACAGACTGCCTCGCGCCGGTGTCGGACGCGAGCCGTACGCTGGGCCCCATGCAGACCTCGCCGGACCGGCACGAGTACCCCGCCCACTGGGAGGCCGACGTGGTGCTGCGCGACGGCGGCACCGCACGGATCCGCCCCATCACCGCCGATGACGCCGGCCGTCTGGTCAGCTTCTACGAACAGGTGTCGGACGAATCCAAGTATTACCGCTTCTTCGCGCCCTACCCGCGCCTCTCCGCGAAGGACGTCCACCGCTTCACGCACCACGACTTCGTGGATCGGGTGGGACTCGCGGCCACGGTCGGCGGCGAGTTCATCGCCACCGTACGCTACGACCGCATCGGCGCGGACGGCATGCCCGCCTCGGCGCCCTCCGACGAGGCCGAGGTCGCCTTCCTGGTGCAGGACGCCCACCAGGGACGCGGGGTCGCCTCCGCGCTCCTGGAGCACATCGCGGCCGTCGCCCGTGAGCGCGGCATCCGGCGCTTCACCGCCGAGGTGCTTCCGGCCAACACCAAGATGATCAAGGTGTTCACGGACGCCGGGTACATCCAGAAGCGCAGCTTCGAGGACGGCGTCGTACACCTGGAGTTCGACATCGAGCCGACCGACCGCTCGCTGGCCGTGCAGCGCGCACGGGAGCAGCGGGCCGAGGGGCGGTCGGTACGGCGGCTCCTGGTGCCCGGCTCGGTCGCCGTCATCGGAGTGGGCCGCACGCGCGGCGGCGTGGGCCGCAGCATCCTCGACAACATCCGCGACGCCGGGTTCACGGGCCGGCTCCACGCCGTGAACCGGGCCTTCGGCGAGGACTGCCAGGAGATCGACGGGGTGCCCGCCCACCGCTCGGTGCGGGACATCGACGGGCCCGTGGACCTCGCCGTCGTCGCCGTGCCGGCCGAGCGCGTCCCGGACGCCGTCACCGAGTGCGGCGAGCACGGGGTGCAGGGGCTCGTCGTGATCTCCGCGGGCTACGCGGAGAGCGGCCCCGAGGGACGTGAGCGGCAGCGCGCCCTGGTGCGGCAGGCGCGCACGTACGGCATGCGGATCATCGGGCCCAACACCTTCGGGATCATCAACACCTCGCCGGACGTCCGGCTGAACGCCTCGCTCGCCCCCGAGCTGCCCCGGCCCGGCCGCATCGGGCTGTTCGCCCAGTCCGGGGCCATCGGCATCGCCCTGCTGTCCCGGCTGCACCGGCGCGGCGGCGGGGTCACCGGGGTCACGGGCGTGTCGACCTTCGTGTCGGCCGGCAACAGGGCGGACGTCTCCGGCAACGACGTCATGCAGTTCTGGTACGACGACCCCGACACCGACGTCGCCCTGATGTACCTGGAGTCCATCGGCAATCCGCGCAAGTTCACCCGCCTGGCCCGGCGTACGGCGGCGGTGAAGCCGCTGGTCGTGGTGCAGAGCGCGGGCTCCGCCCCGCAGGGGCACGCGGTACGGGCGACGCGGCTGCCGCACGCGACGGTGTCCGCGCTGCTCCGGCAGGCCGGCGTGATCCGGGTCGACACCATCACCGAACTGGTCGACACCGGCCTGCTGCTCGCCCGGCAGCCGCTGCCGCCGGGGCCGCGGGTGGCGATCCTCGGCAACTCCGAGTCGCTGGGAGTGCTGACCTACGACCGCTGTCTCGCGGAGGGGCTGCGCCCCCAGCCGCCGCGGGACCTGACGACGGGGGCCTCGGCGGAGGACTTCCGGGTCGCGCTGTCCCGGGCGCTCGCCGACGAGACCACCGACGCGGTGGTCGTCACGCTGATACCGGCGCTGGGGGAGGGGGCCGCCGAGAACGCGGCCCTGGCCGAGGCACTGCGCTCGGCCGCGCAGGAGGTCCCCGGCAAGCCGGTCCTGGTCGTGCACGTCGAGTTCGGCGGCCTGGCGGAAGCCCTCTCCGCCGCCACCAGCACGGCCCCGCCACCCGGCCCGGGTCCCCATCCGGGGGCGACCCCGCTGCTGCCCCCTCCCACGACACCCCGGCCCGCCCCGGCGGGTCCGGGTCACCAGGCGGTCGGGGCTTCCCCCGCTGGTGCGGGCGGGGCTTCCCTGGCCGACCCGAACCCGGAGACCGGCACCGGTCCGAAGGCGTGCACAGGACCCGGGCGAGGTCCGGGTCACGCCCCAGGTCCGGCTTACGCCCCCGGCCAGGGGCACGCCGGCGCTCCTGGGCATGCCCCCGGTCCTGGCCACGCCACCGGCCCGGCGCCGGCATCGGCATCGGCATCGGCTCCCGGCCATACCCCTCGCCCGGGCCAGGCATCGGGACCGGGCCAAGCTCCCGCCACGGGCTCGCAGTCCGGCCCCGGCCCCCGGAGGTCGTTCCCCGACGCGCCTGAAAGGGCAGCGGCCGGGGGCGTGGGCCCCGCGGGCGTGACGGCGGGCGGTGCCGGTCCCGAGCCGGCCCCCACCGGGCCGCGGCTGATCACCGCCTATCCCGCCGCCGAGCGCGCCGTCCGGGCCCTCGCCGAAGCGGTCCGGTACGGCCAGTGGCGGCGGGAGGCCGCGGAGCCGGGCAAGGTACCGGAGTACGAGGACATCGACGAGAAGGGCGCCGCCGCCTTCATCGGCGGACTGCTCGAGCGCGGGCAGGGCCTCACACTCGGCACGGAGGAGACCTGCGAGCTGCTCGGCCGGTACGGCATCCACGTGCGCCGGGCCCTGCCCGCCCCCACCCCCGACGCCGCCACGGAAGCCGCCCGCGCCCTCGGCTACCCCGTCGCCCTGAAGGCCACCGCCCCGCACCTGCGGCACCGCGCCGACCTCGGAGGCGTACGCCTCGACCTCACCGACGAGGATCAACTCCGCTGGGCCTACGCCGAGTTGACCGACCTCTTCGGCAAGCCCGAGGAGCTGCGGCCGGTGGTGCAGGCGATGGCACCCCGAGGGGTCGACACCGTCGTGCGCGCGGTCATCGACCCGGCGGCCGGCGCGGTGCTCTCCTTCGGACTCGCCGGAGTCGCCTCCCAGCTGCTCGGCGACATGGCGCACCGGCTGATCCCGGTCACCGACCGCGAGGCCACCTCCCTGATCCGGTCCATCCGCACGGCACCCCTGCTCTTCGGCTGGCGCGGCTCGGCACCGGTCGACACGCCCGCGTTGCAGGAACTGCTGCTGCGCGTGTCACGGCTGGTCCACGACCACCCGGAGGTCGTCGCCGTCACCCTGGAGCCGGTCGTCGTCGCCCCGCGCGGGCTGACCGTCCTCGACGCCACCGTGCGCCTGGCACCCCCGCCCGCCCGCGACGACCTCGGCCCGCGCACGCTCCCGGTGTACTGAATCGGCTACCGGGGCCCGTCCGGGCTCGGACCCGGTGCGTGCCCTACCAGGGCCGTATGGGCCGCGTTCCCGTGCGTCGTCCGTCCCCGTCGAGCAGGTGCCCCATCCGCTTGACCGTCCGCACTCCGACGATCCGGTCGACGACCGTGAGAGAGGGGAGCCGGGCGCACATCGCCGTCTCGCGGCGCTGGACGTCCCCGATGTCGCGCAGCCAGAACGTGGCGAGGACGTTCGAGGTCCCGGTGACGGCGGCGATCAGACGGCATTCGGGCAGTGTGGCCGGCGTTCGGTGCAGGGTGTTCAGATCGCGGGTGGGAACCTGGCCACGAAAGGTGACCGACACGGGCAGTCCGGTCAGGCGCGGGGCCATGTCGCAGCGGAAGGCGATCATCTCGGAGTCGGTGAGCCGGTGCACCCTGCGGCGGACGGTCGCGGCACTGGTGCCGATGCGCTCGGCGAGCGCCGCGAGCCCCAGACGGCCGTCGCGGACCAGGGCGTCGAGGAGAGCACGGTCGAGGTCGTCCAGTGCGCCGGAGGAAGCCGCCCCGCGGGGTCCGGCACCAGGAGGGCCGAGCGCGCCCCGCTGGGCCGAGTCGAGGGAGTGCAGCCGCCAACGGCTGCCCTCCGTGTAGAGGGAGGTGGCGAAGAGGCACTCCACCGCGCTCACCCCGGGGAGTCCGGCGAGGCGCTCCGTGAGGGAGTGTGTCAGTGAGGCCACGTCCGGGACCAGCACGTCCAGCAGGAGATCCGCCGTGCCGGGTGCGGTGAGTTCGACGGTGACGACCTCCTCGAAAGCCGACACCTGCTCGGCGAGTCGTTGCCGTGCGCCTGGACGGCAGCGCAGCAGCACGAACGCGGTGCAACGGGTGCGGGAGAACGCACGGCCCGGCGCCGCGTACACCCAGGCGAGCCCCTCCGCGGTCAGCCGCTCCCAACGCCGCGCGAGCGTGCCCGAGGTCACCCCCAGCAGGGGTGCCAGTTCCGACCAGGACGCCCGGGGCTGCAACTGCAGCGCGTGCACGAGGGCGAGGTCCAACTCGCTCGGAATGCTCGTTTCCCGCATCGAGCGTGCCCTCCTCGCACGATTTCCACGAAGTTCCGGGCCGCTTCGGCCGGCGCCCGCACAGTAGCGCCCACGTCGGGTTCCAGCCACCAGAAGAGGTGAGACAACGGTGATCAGAGGCATCGGCTCAGGCCGCGGACTGCTCGCGACCATGACGGTGATCGTGGTGTGCAGTGGCGTCGTGCAGGGGTATCTGACCCCGCTCCTGCCGAAAGTCGGCCATCACGTCGGCATCGGCAGCGTCGGTCAGAACAACCTCTACCTTCTGTCCCAGGTCGCGTTCGCGGTCATGACGCCACTGCTGTCGCGACTGGGGGACATCCACGGGCACCGCACGCTCCTGCGCGCCTGTGTCGGCATGGTGGCCGGCGGCTCCCTGCTGATCGCGGTGTGGCCGACGACCGCGACCCTCGCGGTCGGCATGGCCCTGCAAGGAGCCGTCGTCGGCTTCTTTCCGCTGCTCGCGGGCATTCTGCGGTCCCGCGCACCGGAATACGGACGGGTCGGCATGTCGGTCCTGGTCGGCGCTCTGCTCCTCTCGATCGGTGTCGGCGGCCTCGTCGCGGGCGCGCTCAGCGAGGCACACGCCGTCGCCGGACTGTGGACGGCCGTGCCCTGCGGCGGGCTCGCGGTGACCGCCGCCCTGGTCCTGCCGGACAGCACCGCTCCGCGCGGCGGGGACTTCAACTTCCGGGCGGCGACGCTGCTCACCCTGGGCCTGGTGGCACTCGTCCTCGTTCTGGCCCAGGGCGAGACCTGGGGCTGGACGTCGTCCGAATCCCTGGTCACCGCCGTCCTCGCGGTACTCCTGCTGGCGGCCTGGGTGACGGTCGAGCGACGCTCCACGCATCCTCTGGTCAACGTGCGGCTGCTGCGCGACCCACGCCTGGCGGTGATCAGCGCCCACACCTTCTGCGCCGCCTTCGGCACCATCGGGTTCCTGGCCGCGAACGCCGTGTTCCTCGGGACCGACCCGGACGGGACGGGCTACGGCATGGGCCTGGGATCCCAGGCCATCGCGCTCGTCTCCCTCGCCATGGTCGTCGCCGGATGCCTCGGGTCCACGGCGACACCGCGACTGGCACGGCGCATCGGCGACCGCGCGGTGCTCGGCGCGGTGGGCGTCATCGGCGCGGCGGGCTTCCTCTCCTTGATCGTCTTCCACGGTTCCCTGTCCCAGTACCTCGTCGGCGTCCTTGTCGTGGGCCTGGCCACCGGCATGTTCGAGTCGATCACGCGCACCCTGTCGGCGGAGGTCGTCGCCGAGACCGAGACCGCGCTCTCCGTCGGCCTCAACGAACTGGCGCTCTCCCTGGGCGCGGCCATCGGAGCGGCCGTGATCGGCGCGCTGTTCGTCGGCCACCAGCTGGCCGACGGCCACATCGCGCTCGCGGGCCACCTGTGGTCCTGGGGAGTGTGCGCCGGCGTCGCCCTGCTGGGCGCGGTGCTGGGCCTGGCCTTCCGCGGTGTGCCCGCCACCGGGACCGGGCGAGTGGGTCAGCCCCTCGCACAGAGCGGAGAGCCGGCATGACGCGAACGCAGCAGGGAACGCACCGGCGGGAGGTTCGGGAACAGGCGCTGGCCGAGGTGACCGAAACCGTACGCGGCCGGCGGGAACGCCTCGTCGCCCTGAGCCACAGTCTGCACGACGAGCCGGAGACGGCTCTGCAGGAGTACCGGTCGGCCGCCAAGATCGCCGGGCTCCTCGCCGATGCCGGCTTCACCGTCACCCAGGGCGTCGCGGACCTGCCCACCGCGGTGGTCGCCACCCACGGAACCGGCGACCTGGTCGTGGCCCTGTGCGCGGAGTACGACGCGCTGCCGGGCATCGGTCACGCCTGCGGTCACAACGTGAACGGGGCCGCCGCGGTCGGCGCCGCGCTCGGCCTCGCGGCCGTCGCGGATCGGCTCGGCATCAGGGTGAAGCTCGTCGGCACGCCGGCGGAGGAGGACATCGGCGGCAAGGTGCTGCTCCTCGAAGCCGGAGTGTTCGACGACGTGGCGGCGGCCATGATGGTGCACGCGGCGGCGCAGGACACGGTCGGCGCCTCGTCGCTGGCCGTCGGCGCCTGGGACGTCACCTACCGGGGCAGGCCCTCCCACGCCGCTCTGGCCCCCTGGGAGGGAGTCAACGCGCTCGACGCGATGACGCTCGCGCACACGGCGATCGGGTTGCTGCGCCAGCAACTCCCGCCCGGCACCCTGGTGCACGGCGTCGTCTCCGAGGCCGGGCAGGCCGTGAACGTGATCCCGGCACTCGCCCGGGCCCGCTACGAGCTGCGGGCCCCCACGTCCGAACAGCTCGCGTACGCCCGGCGCCGGGTCCGGTCCTGCTTCGAGGCGGGCGCCCTCGCAACCGGCGCGGAGCTCGAACTCGTCCCGCACGGCCACGATTTCGCCGATCTGCGACAGGACGCCTCCATGACGGAGTCCTACGTGCGGGCGCTCAGGGAGCTGGGCCGCACACCGGTGCCGCAGCACGGTGAACTGATGGCCTCGACCGACATGGGCAACATCTCGCACGTGGTGCCGACGCTCCACCCGACCATCGGGTACGACACCGGGGGCGCGAAACAGCACACGGCCGAGTTCGCCCGGTACGGCAAGAGCCAGGGCGCCGACCGGGCCGTCGTCGACGGGGCGACGGCCCTCGCACACGTGGGGGTGGAACTGGCCACCGACGCCGTGCGGCGACGCCGGCTCCTGGAGGGTGTCGCCGACCGCCGCCTTCGCCCCGGTGGTTCGGCTGCCGCTCGACCGCCCTGTTGACAACGTTCGTATCACTCTCCGTGCAGGCCTGCCGACCGCGTTGTCGGCAGGCCGCCCCCGCGTGTCCTCGCCCGATTCGGCACGTGCGTGACGGCCCGGCTGTCCGAAGGGACCGGGTTGCCCTTGACTGGCCCGGACCGCCCTCACCCACGGATTAGGATGGACGGCATGGCCAAGACCAGTACGACGACCCAGGGGCTGCGTTCGGCGATCGAACGCAGCGGCTACTACCCGGCTCTCGTGGCCGAGGCGGTGGCGGCCGCCGTGGGCGGTGAGCCCATCCGGTCGTACCTGGTCCACCAGGAGACCACGTTCGACCAGAACGAGGTGCGGCGGCACGTGACGGTGCTCGTCCTCACCGGCAACCGCTTCATCGTCAGCCACACCGACGAGCAGGCCGCCGACAGCACCTCCCCGACGCCGTACGCCACCACGTCCACGGAGTCGGTGAAGCTCGACCGGATCTCGTCGGTCGTGGTCAGCCGCGTGGTCGCCAACCCGGAGCAGTACACGCCGGGCACGCTGCCGCGGGAGGTCGTGCTGACCATCGGCTGGGGCGCCGTGTCCCGGATCGACCTGGAGCCCGCCGCCTGCGGCGACCCCAACTGCGAGGCCGACCACGGCTACACGGGCAACTCGACGGCGGACGACCTCAGCCTGCGCGTCAGCGAGGCCGGCGACGGCCCCGAGACGGTGCGGCAGGCCCTCGCGTTCGCGCAGTCCATCTCCGAGGCCACCGCGGACCCGACCCGCTGATGACCCGTCCCTTCTCCCCCGACGACGCCGCCACCGCCTGGGGCCACCCGGAGCCGCTGGCCGTCGAGACCGCACCCGTCCCCGAGTACGGAACCGGCTCACTCGCCGACCTGCTGCCCACGCTGGCCGCCGGCATGGGCGTCCCGCGGATGACGGCCGCGATCGGCGAACTGGCCCCCGCCGACCGCGCCTGCGTCTTCCTGATCGACGGCCTCGGCTGGGAGCAGCTGAAGGCGCACCCCGCGGAGGCGCCCTACCTGACCTCCCTGCTCGGCAGCTCGCGCGGCGGAACCGGCCGCCCGATCACCGCCGGGTACCCGGCGACCACGGCGACCTCGCTCGCCTCCGTCGGCACCGGCCTGCCCCCGGGCGCGCACGGACTGCCCGGCTACACCGTGCGCAACCCGGCCACCGGCGAGCTGATGAACCAGCTCCGCTGGCAGCCGTACAGCGATCCGCGCGCCTGGCAGCCCCACCCCACGGTCTTCCAGCTCGCCCAGCAGGCGGGCGTGCACGCCGCCCAGGTGTCCTCCCCGGCCTTCCAGAACACCCCGCTGACCAAGGTCGCGCTCAGCGGCGGCACGTTCCTGGGGCGGCTGACCGGCGAGGAGCGGATGGACGTCGCGGCCGAGCAGCTCGCCGCCGCCGACCGGGCGCTGGTCTACACGTACTACTCCGAACTCGACGGCGCCGGCCACCGCTACGGCGTCGACTCCGACACCTGGCGCGGACAGCTGATGCACGTCGACCGGCTCGTCCAGCGCCTGGCCGAGCAGCTGCCGCCGCACAGCGCGCTCTACGTCACCGCCGACCACGGCATGGTCGACGTCCCCTTCGACGAGCAGCACCGCATCGACTTCGACGAGGACTGGGAGCTGCGCGCGGGCGTCGCCCTGCTCGGCGGCGAGGGACGCGCGCGGCACGTGTACGCGGTGCCGGGCGCCGAGGACGACGTGCTCACCTGCTGGCGCGAGGTGCTCGGCGAGCAGTTCTGGGTCGCCTCCCGGGACGAGGCCCTGGCGGCGGGCTGGTTCGGGCCGCGCGTCGACGAGCGGGTGTACGCGCGGATCGGCGACGTGGTCGCCGCCGCCCGCGACGACGTCCTGCTCATCGCCTCCGAGCGGGAGCCGAAGGAGTCGCTGATGGTCGGCAACCACGGTTCGATGACCCCTGCCGAGCAGCTGGTCCCGCTGCTGGAAGTACGCTCCTGAGGCCCCTTCCCGCCCTACTCGCTGTACACCACCGTCCTCCTCACTCGCCGAAAGGTGCCCAACTGCTCATGCCCGAGCTGGTGTTCTTCTCCGGAACCATGGACTGCGGGAAGTCGACACTGGCTCTCCAGATCGAGCACAACCGCTCCGCACGCGGACTGACGGGCATGATCTTCACCCGTGACGACCGGGCCGGGGAGGGCAAGCTGTCCTCGCGCCTCGGCCTGGTGACGGACGCGGTGGAGGTCGAGGACGGCGTGGACCTGTACGCCTACATCGTCGACCACCTCTCGCAGGGCCGGCGCGCGGACTACGTGATCGCGGACGAGGCGCAGTTCCTCGCGCCCGAGCAGATCGACCAGCTCGCGCGCGTGGTCGACGACCTGGAGATGGACGTCTACGCCTTCGGCATCACGACGGACTTCCGCTCCAAGCTGTTCCCCGGCTCGCAGCGCCTGGTCGAACTGGCCGACCGCGTCGAGGTCCTCCAGGTCGAGGCCCTGTGCTGGTGCGGCGCCCGCGCCACCCACAACGCCCGTACCGTGGGCGGCGTCATGGTGCTCGAGGGCGCCCAGGTCTTCGTCGGCGACGTGACCCGCTCGGCGGACGAGATCGGCTACGAGGTGCTGTGCCGCCGGCACCACCGCCGCCGCATGACGGCCTCCTCGGCGCGGGCGGCGGCGCTGTCCCCGGACGTCCTGCCCGTGACCGCGGACTGACCGAGCGCCCGCACCTGCGTCAGACGCGCCGCTCCGACCAGGCCGGCCCGATCGATCGTCCGGGGCGTCGGGATCCGCCGCCCCTGCTCGAACGACGCGATCGTGGAGGCCGAGTACCGGAGACGCCTCCCGAACTCCTCGCGCTCCGGACCCTCTCGCACCCGCAGCGTCTTCATGGTCTGGCCGAACGCGACGACGACACCCCGCCCGGCCTCGTCCCCCGGTCGTCGCCCGGCGGCCCCGTCGTCGTTCTCCCAGCTGTCCCCGAGACTCACGACCGCCTCCGCCTCCGCCTCCGCCTCCGCCTCCGCCTCCGCCTCCGCCCCCGCCTCCGCCTCCGCCCCCGCGCCCTCGCGCTCAGCCCGCCCGCGCGAACGCCGGGGCCCGGTTGGGGCGGCAGTGATCTCCTGCCATTCTTCTTCCCCATGTCCGCACGAAACCGAAGACTGCCCCGGCACCGCGCCTGGCCACTGACCACCAGCGACATCAGCGCGTGTCTCGGCCCTGACATGACACGCGTCAAGGACCTGCAGTTCCTCACAGGACAGGACAGCGGGACGATCGTCCTGGGAGCTGCATGGGTCGCTCCGAACCCCCGCAACTACGGCCGCGGTATCCACCCGGACATGGTCGGTTTCCACATAGACGTCCACCCGGTCGATGCCACTCGACGTGCAGCCATCCGCGCCGTTCTACGGGCACAGGCCCTCCCGCAACTGCACGATTGGATCACGCAGGCCATCGCTGCCGACGAGACCTGGCAACTGGCCCCTCACCAGCGCTACTGGCACCTCTCCGACGGCCACCTCACCCACCGCGACGAAGAGTGAACCGAGTCCGGACGGAGGCGTGCATCGAGGCACCGCCGCCGTGGCCGCTGCCGAGGCCCGCGCCGCGGCGCTGTCACCGAATGTCCCGCCGATATCGCTCTTCTGAGCGACACCTGCCGTCAACACGGCTTGACGGAATCAACGCGAACCCTGGATCAGGGCGAACCGTGCCCCCTCGGGATCAGCCACGGTGGCCACGCGTCCGTGGGCGGTGTTCCGCGCGGGGGCGAGGACCCGGCCGTCCAGGGCGACGAGGCGTTCGGTCGCCTCGTCGGTGTCGGTGACCTCGAAGTACGTCATCCAGTGCGAGCCCCGGTCGTGGGGCAGGGCCCGGCCCACCCCGTGCACTGCGGCGACCGGGCGGCCGTCGAGGTGCAGGGTCACGCGGTCGACGCCGGCGGAGCCGTCCGGCTTCCGTTCGTAGCCGAACAGCCTGCTGTAGAACGTGGCGACGCCCGCGGTCTCGTAGGTCAGCAGCTCGTGCCACACGGGTGTGCCGGGCAGCCCGGTGGTCTCCGCGCCCGGGTGCGGCCGGGCCTGCAACAGGCCGAAAACCGCACCCCACGGGTCCGAACCGATCGTCAGCCGCCCGATGCCGCCCGCGTCCAGCGGACCCACCCCGATCGTGCCGCCGCACAGCCGTACCGTTTCGGCCGTCAGATCCACGTCGTCCGAAGCGAGATAGGGCGTCCACGCCACGGGCAGGCGCCGGCCGGGCGGCAGTTGCCCGATGCCGCCCACCTCACGGCCGTTCAGCAGGGCCCGCACACAGGGGCCGAGCAGGCTCGGCCCGGGCTGGAACTCCCAGCCGAAGAGCTCCCCGTAGAAGGCCTGGGCGGCGGCCATCCCGTGCGCCATCAGGCTCACCCGGCACGGTGTGCCGGGCCTGTTCCGGGCGGGTGCCCGGCCGTTCGGGACGCCCGGCTCCGGTGCCTCGGTCATCGTCACCTTCTCCTCGGCCTCCAGGGCCTCTCGACGGCCGCCTCGATTCCGTTCTCCGGACCCCGAGCCGATGCGCCGCCCCCGGTGCCGGGCGCGCTTCCGCGGCGCCGGTGGGGCAGGGTCCCGTCCGGAGGGTGCCCGGTGTGCGGTGTCCCGCCCGTTTCGCCACGCTTACCGACGGATGTCGATCGGCTGTACAGCATGTGGCCGATCCCGTACGCATCGTGATCGGACCTGTCCGGCCGAGCAGAGTAGCCGGACCTGGACGCCGTGGCCACCCCGTGCGCAAGGATGGTGGCCATGAACGCCATCATCTCCGCATCCGATCTCGCGAGCGCCCTCGCGGAGCCCCGGCCGCCGGTGCTGCTCGACGTCCGCTGGCAGCTCAGTCTGGCGACGGCGGCCGGCGCGGCGCCCTTCGACGGGCGCGCCGCCCACGCGGCCGGGCACATCCCCGGTGCCGTCTTCGTCGACCTGGACCGCGAACTGGCCTCGGCGCCGGGCGGAAACGGCCGCCATCCCCTGCCGGACATGGAGGTGTTCGGCGCCGCGATGCGCCGTGCCGGGGTGTCCGCGGACCGGCCGGTCGTCGTCCACGACGGCGGCCAGGGCTGGGCGGCGGCCCGCGCGTGGTGGCTGCTGCGCTGGACCGGGCACCCCGACGTGCGGGTCCTGGACGGCGGCCTCGCGGCCTGGGAGGGCCCCCTGGAGACCGACGTGCCCGAACCGGCCGAGGGCGACTTCGTGCCGAAGCCCGGCGCGCTGCCGCTGCTCGACGCCGACGGGGCCGCGGCACTGGCCCGGTCCGGAGTGCTGTTCGACGCGCGCGCGGGGGAGCGGTACCGGGGCGAAGTGGAGCCGATCGACCCGGTGGGCGGCCACATCCCGGGCGCGGTGTCCGCGCCGACCACCGAGAACGCGGGCCCGGACGGCAGGTTCCTGCCGGCCGCACAACTCAGGGCGCGGTTCACGGCGTTGGGCGCGGCCGACGGGCGAGACGTCGGCGTCTACTGCGGCTCCGGCGTCTCCGCAGCGCACGAGGTGCTGGCGCTGGCCGTCGCCGGGATCCCGGCGGCCCTGTACGTCGGCTCGTGGTCGGAGTGGTCCTCGGACCCGTCCCGGCCGGTCGCGGTGGGGCCGGACCCGCAGTGACCGGACGCCGGTCGCCGGTCACTCATGGGGGGTGACAGCCGGTCGGCCGGTCACTCAGAGGGATTGACGGCCGGTCGGCCCGTACGGCCACAAGGAGCGCGCACGAGGAAGGGCCGCACCTGACGGGCGCGGCCCTTCAGCCTCGTACGGCCTTGCTAATCCTGCTTCTTGCGGCGCGTGCCGAACACGATCTCGTCCCAGCTCGGCACCGCGGCCCGGCGGCCGGGCCGCACCCCGTCCGCCTCGGCCTGGCGGTCGGTGGCGCCGGTGAGGCGGTCGCGGTGGCTGGTGACGGAGCGCGGCATGAGGACGTCCGCGTAGGCGGACCCGGCCGAGGCCGCGGGGGCCGGGGGCTCCTCGGCCACCAGGTCCTCCTCGGGCTCCTCCACGGGTTCCGGCGCGCGCTCGGGCACCACCAGGTCGCCGCGGAAGCTCGGCACCGCCTCCAGCAGGCTGGTCAGCGTGTCGCGCTCGCCCACGCTCTCCTCGGCGGGCTCGGGCGCCTGTCCCGGCAGCGCCGGACGGTCGCGGTCCCGGTCGAAGGAACGCTCGCGCGGCAGACGCGCGATGCGCGGCACGAACGGAAAGCTGGGTTCCGGGGCGCCGAGGTCGTCGGACTCCCCGATCAGGGCGCGGGCCTCGTCGTCGACGGCCTGCACCAGGCGCCGCGGCGGGTCGTACGTCCAGCTGGCCGAGTGCGGTTCGCCCGCGACCCGGTAGACCAGCAGGACCTCCCAGGTGCCGTCGTCGCGGCGCCAGGAGTCCCACTGGGCGGTCTCCTTCTCGGCGCCGCGCAGCAGCAGCCGCTCCTGGACGGTCTCGCCGAGCAGCGGACCGGAGTTCTCACCGGGGCGGCGGACGGGAGTCTTGCGGGCGCGCTCGGCCATGAAGGCGCGCTCTGCGAGCACGGGGCCCTCGAAGCGCCGTACCCGGTCGACGGGGATGCCGGCGAGCTGGGCCACCTCTTCCGCGGTCGCTCCGGCTCGTATCCGGGCCTGGATGTCGCGGGGGCGGAGATGGCTCTCCACCTCGATCTCGATCTGGCCGAGGCGGGGACGGTCGCCGCGCACGGCGGCGCGGAGCCGTTCGTCGATCGGAAGCGTGTACTCCGTACTGTCCGCAGCCTTGAGCACCAGCCGTGTGCCGTCATTGGAGACGGCCACGACACGCAGTTCGGGCATGGGGACCTCCCGGGTGGTGCCTGCCGACGTCACGTGCGTCGCTGCTTCCGCTAGTCGAGTGTGGCCTGCCCGGGTGCAGCCTGCCACAACCTTGCCGAGTTGCCCGGCGTGTCGGGCACGGGCCCTGGAACGCCGTTATGGCACGGTTACCTGTTTGCAACGCTAAGTGACCAACTCTGTCACCCTGTGCAACCAGCCCCCTCCCGGCGGTCCAGCAAGGTCCCGGACACCCCGAAGGGAGGCCGGGCCCAGGGCTCATTACGGTACTCCATTCGGGCCACGTGCGTGGATTGGCACGCCGCCCAACTTCTCGCCAGAGGCGGTACTCGGCCGCCCTCGACCGGTTTCTCGATCATGCCCGTGGCGAACTTCACTTATTCACCGCAAACGGAACTAACGGTTTCGTCCGTACGTCCCTTTCTCGTGCAGTCGGCCGATCACATACGAAAGATGCGGCTGTGTCCGACAGAGGCAGGCAAGGTCCGGTCATGCGTGAAGGGTTCGATGGCGGTGGTGAGTCGAGTGCCGGGGAAGAGGTGAGGAGGAGGCGGATCGAGCTGAGCGTCGCTCAGGTCGCGGGCAGCGCCGTGGCGGCGGTGGTGGCCGCGAAGCTCGCCTCGTACTTCGGCGTCTACGGCACGATCCTCGGGGCCGGTGTCGTCAGCGTCCTGGCCACCTGCGGCGGCTCGGTCTTCCAGCACTTCTTCCGGCGTACCGGCGAGCAGTTGCGCGGAGCGGCCGCCTCCCCGGGACCGGTACCGGCCCCGGCGACCGCCCCCGCCGGGCGGACCCCGCCGCCGGTGGGCGAGTTCACCGAAGGGACCGTCTACCGGGCCCGGATCAAGAGCTGGAAGCGGCCCGTGCTCGCCGCCGCCCTGGTCTTCGGGGTCACCATGGCCGGAATCACCGCCTACGAGCTGGTGTCGGGCGACAGTTTCAGCGGCGGCAGGGGGACGACGGTCGGCTACGCCGTGACCGGCCACCGCACCCCGTCCGTGACGTCCGACGGGCCGGCTCCCACCTCCTCGCCCACGGCGACGCCGGGGACCGGGACCGGGGCACCGCCGGGCGATGCCGCCTCCGGCCGCCCCGACCGGGGCACCGGGGTGAGCCCGGCGCCCACCCCCGAGGTCACGGGGAACAGCGGGAGCAGCGGCGGCACGGGGGACACCGGGAGCGCGGGCGCCGACGGCACCGGGCCGGGCAAGCCGTCCGACGCCGGCACCTCCGCCCCGGCACCCGGCGCGAGCGCTACGGCCCCAGCACCCTCCGCAAGTAGTCGTTCTGGAACAGCCGCTGGGGATCCAGCCGGTCCCGCAGCGCCGTGAACTCCCCGAAGCGCGGGTAGACCGCGGCGAGTCGGCCGGCGTCCCCGGTGTGGATCTTGCCCCAGTGCGGCCGGCCCTCGTACGCGGTGAAGATGTTCTCCGCGGCCGTGAAGTACCGCTGGTAGGGGGTGCCCCGGAACATGTGGACCGCGATGTACGCGCTGTCCCGGCCCGAGGCGGTGGACAGGGTGATGTCGTCGGCGGGCGCGGTGCGCACCTCCACCGGGAAGCTCACCCGCAGTCCGGAGCGGTCGACCATCGCCTTCAGCTCGCGCAGGGCGTCGGCCAGGGCCTCGCGCGGCACGGCGTACTCCATCTCCACGAAGCGCACCCGGCGCGGCGAGGTGAAGACCTTGTAGGGGATGTCGGTGTACGTCCGCGCGGACAGCGCGCGGCTGGAGATCCCGGCGATCGACGGGATGGTGGCGGGCACCGCGCGGCCGACCCAGTTGGCCACCTGGAAGACGCCGTTGGAGAGGAACTCGTCCTCGAACCAGCCGGACAGCCGCCCCACCGGCTGCTCCGGTCCGGCGCTGCGGTTGTTGCGCTTGGTGTTGGTGCTGCCGGTGTGCGGGAACCAGTAGAACTCGAAGTGCTCGTTCTCCGCCCAGAATTGGTCGAACTCCGCGAGCACCCGGTCCAGGCTCATCGGTTCCTCGCGGGCGGTGAGCAGGAAGATCGGCTCCACCGCGAAGGTGAGGGCCGTGACGATCCCCAGCGCGCCCAGGCCGACGCGGGCGGCCGCGAAGACGTCCGGATTCTCCTTCGCGGAGCAGGTGAGTACCGAGCCGTCCGCCGTGACCAGCTCCAGCCCCCTGATCTGGGCGGCGATCGAGGCCGACTCGCGGCCCGTGCCGTGGGTGCCGGTGCTGGTCGCCCCGGACACCGTCTGCTCCATGATGTCGCCCATGTTGGTGAGCGAGAGGCCCTCGCGCGCGAGAGCGGCGTTGAGCCGCTTGAGCGGAGTGCCGGCCTCGACGGTGACCGTCATGGCCTCGCGGTCGATCTCGCGTATGCCGGTCAGCAGTTGGGGGCGGATCATGACGCCGTCCGTCGCGGCGATGCTCGTGAAGGAGTGACCGGTGCCGACGGCCTTCACCCTCAGGCCGTCCTCGGCGGCCCTCCGCAGGGCGGCGGCGACGTCCTCCACCGTCACCGGCGTGACCTCCCGTGCGGGGCGCGCGCCGACAGTGCCGCCCCAGTTACGCCATGTGCCGTTCTTCGCGCTCGTCGTGCTGCTCAACGAAGCCTCCCCGCCGCGGAGCCGGCCTGCTGAGCCGGCGGTACCCGAGGAAACCGACCGCGACCGCGACGGCCCCGGACACTGCCGGAACCCCGTACCCGGCCCGCGCCCCGGCCGCGTCGATCACCCAGCCGGCCACGGAGGAGCCCAGTGCCACCCCGACCGCGAGCCCGGTGCTCACCCAGGTCATGCCCTCGGTCAGGTGCGAGCGTGGTACGTGCTCTTCGACGAGGGCCATCGTCGTGATCATCGTGGGAGCGACGGACAGGCCCGCAACGAACAGCGCCACGGCCAGAAACGGCAAGTTTCCGACCAGTAGGAGGGGGATCATACTCACGGCCATGGCACAGATGCCCAGCAGCCAGCGCCGGGCGGGCGGTCCCGCGAAGCGCAGCAGGCCGAACACGGCGCCCGCGATGCAGGAGCCCGCCGCGTACACGGCGAGCACGACGCTCGCGGCGCCCTTGTGTCCCTGCTGGTCGGCGAAGGCGACGGTGACCACGTCGACCGCCCCGAAGATCGTCCCGGTCGCCACGAAGGTCGACACCAGCACCTGGAGCCCGCGCGCACGCAGGGCCGAACCGCCGCCGTGGTGCTCGCGCGGGTGCGGCGCGGGCTCGGTGGCGCGCTGCGCGGTCAGCCAGAACACGCCCACCGCCAGGAAGCAGGCGGCCAGCAGCGGCCCCGCCTCCGGGAACCAGGCCGTGGACAGTCCGATGGAGACGATCGGCCCGAAGATGAAGCACGCCTCGTCCATCACCGACTCGAACGAGTAGGCGGTGTGCAGCTGCGGCGTCCCCCGGTACAGGGCCGCCCAGCGCGCGCGGACCATGGCGCCCAGACTGGGCACGGAGCCGATCCCGGCGGCGCAGACGAACAGCACCCAGTCCGGCCACCGGAAGTGCGCCGCGAACAGCAGGACCGCCGAGGCGGTCAACGCGACGAGCGTCGCGGGGCGCAGCACCCGGCGCTGGCCGTGCCGGTCGACCAGCCGGGAGATCTGCGGGCCGAGGACCGCGGCGGCCAGCGCGATGGTGGCCGACAGCGCGCCCGCGAGCCCGTAGCGCCCGGTCAGCTGGGAGATCATCGTGACCACGCCGATGCCCATCATCGACAGGGGCATCCGGCCGAGGAACCCCGCGGCGGAGAAACCCTTGGAGCCTGGAGCGGCGAACAGGGCACGGTACGGGCTGGGCACAGGGACTCCGCGGATCCGGTAAGGCGTGAAGGAAGCTGATACAGCTTACGGACCGGACGACTCCGGCGCACCACCCCCCTACGGGCTCCCGCGCACCTTCCCCCCACGGGCCGGGATCCCTCCCGTGGGTGCGGGGTGGCAGGATCGAGGCATGCCTGACGTGCTCGACGCCACCCCGTACGACGCCCTGCTCCTGCTCTCGTTCGGCGGCCCCGAGGGCCCGGACGACGTGATCCCGTTCCTGGAGAACGTGACGCGCGGGCGCGGCATCCCCACCGAGCGCCTGAAGGAAGTGGGCGAACACTACTTCCAGTTCGGCGGGGTCAGCCCGATCAACGACCAGAACCGCGCCCTGCTCGACGCGCTCCGCAAGGACTTCGCCGACCACGGCCTCGACCTGCCGGTCCACTGGGGCAACCGCAACTGGGCCCCGTACCTGACGGACACCCTGCGGGACATGGTCCGCGACGGCCGCCGCCGCATCCTGGTCCTGGCCACCAGCGCCTACGCCTCCTACTCCGGCTGCCGCCAGTACCGCGAGAACCTCGCGGACTCGCTCGCCGCCCTCGAGGCCGAGGGCCTGGACCTGCCGAAGGTCGACAAGCTGCGGCACTACTTCAACCACCCCGGCTTCCTCCAGCCCATGATCGACGGAGTGCTGGAGTCGCTCGCCGACCTCCCCGAGGACGTCCGCGACGGCGCGCACATCGCCTTCTGCACCCACTCGATCCCGATCTCCGCCGCGGACACCTCCGGCCCGGTCCCCGGCCACGGGGACGGCGGGGCGTACGTCCGCCAGCACCTGGACGTGGCGCGGTTGATCGCCGAAGCGGTCCGCGAGCGCACCGGCACCGACCACCCCTGGCAGCTCGTCTACCAGTCGCGCTCCGGTGCCCCGCACATCCCGTGGCTGGAGCCCGACATCTGCGACCACCTCGAGGAGCGGCACGCCGCGGGGGCCCCGGCCGTCGTCATGGCGCCCATCGGCTTCGTCTCCGACCACATGGAGGTCCTGTACGACCTCGACACCGAGGCCACGGCCAAGGCCGCGGAACTGGGCCTTCCGGTACGCCGCTCCGCCACCGTCGGCGCCGACCCGCGGTTCGCCGCCGCCGTCCGCGACCTGATCGTGGAGCGTGCCGCCACCGAGCGCGGACAGCGGGTCACGCCGTGCGCCCTGGGCTCGCTCGGCGCGGACCACAACCTCTGTCCGGTGGGCTGCTGCCCGGCCCGCACGCCCCGGCCCGCCGCCGCGGGCGCCGACAGCCCCTACGCGTGAGGAGCCCCGTGACCGACACCCTGCCCGCCGAACTGCTGCAACTGGCCCGCCAGGCGGCCGCACGCGCCGGAGAGCTGCTGCGGGACGGCCGCCCGGCGGACCTGGTGGTGGCCGCCACCAAGTCCAGCCCGATCGACGTCGTCACCGAGATGGACATCGCCGCCGAGAAGCTGATCACCGGCCTGATCTCCGACCGGCGCCCCGACGACGGCTTCCTCGGCGAGGAGGGCGCCTCCGTCGAGGGCACGAGCGGCGTCCGGTGGGTGATCGACCCGCTCGACGGCACCGTGAACTACCTGTACGGACTGCCGACCTGGGCCGTCTCCATCGCGGCCGAGGTGGACGGCGAGGCCGTCGTCGGGGTGGTGGCCACCCCGATGCGCGGCGAGGCGTTCCACGCCGTGCGCGGCCGCGGGGCCTGGGCCACCGGAGCCTGGGCCGGCGAGCGCAAGCTGGCCTGCCGCGCCGCGCCGCCCCTGGACCAGGCCCTGGTCGCCACCGGCTTCAACTACGTCGCCGAGGTACGCGCCCACCAGGCCGACGTGGCCCGCCGGCTGATCCCGCTGCTGCGCGACATCCGCCGCAGCGGCTCGGCCGCGGTGGACCTGTGCGACGTGGCGATGGGCCGCCTGGACGGCTACTACGAGCGCGGTCTGAACGCGTGGGACTTCGCCGCGGGCGACCTGATCGCCAGGGAGTCGGGCGTCGTGACGGGTGGCCGCCCGGGAGAGCGTCCGTCCCGCGAGCTGACGGTCGCGGCCACCCCGGGCGTCTTCGAGCCCCTCCAGAGCCTTCTGGAGGAGTACGGCGCCTGGCACGACTGAGGGCACGGCGGGAGCACCACGCACAGCGGGACCCCGGCGCTGGATTCGCCGGGGTCCCGCTGTGCGCGTGCAGGCTGGTCAGACGCCGGACACGCCGACCTCCACACCGTGTTCGGCGGCGAGGCGGCGCAGGTCGTCGAGTTCGGCCAGCTCGACCTCGACGAGGAAGTCGTCGCCCTCGTCACGAGCCCGCGTCAGATCGGACTCGGTCGCCTTTATGCGCTGCAGAAGTCCTGCGGTGAATGCGTCCATGCTTGCGCCCCCTCGTCCTGGGTCGGTGGGTCGGTGGCACGGGGGTGTGCCGTTCGGAAGGGGCGATCACGTCTCAGCAGGTGCCCGGCGCTGCCCGACCGGGCGGCGACGGCGCTGGACACCCACACCCACTCTGCGGAAGCGGATCGCGGAGTACCGCATGGTGCTGCGGCACATGCAGAGCGTGATCGCGGGGTGTAAACCCGTCCTCCCCCGACTCCTCGCGGCGGAAACCTCGACCGGACAAGAAAATTCGGGATTCGCGCCCCCTTCGCCCGCCGCTCGCCTCTTGTCCACCGGCCGCTTCCACGGCTTACCGCCGACTTACGGCCGAAAAGGGCAGGATGGAGGCACACACCCACGAGGACCCCTGCCGGCGTGCGCCCCGAGCGGCGCTACGCGGGTGGACACAGGAAGGACAAGACGTGCGCGTACTCGTCGTCGAGGACGAGCAGCTGCTCGCCGATGCGGTGGCCACCGGACTGCGCCGGGAGGCCATGGCCGTCGACGTCGTGTACGACGGTGCGGCCGCCCTGGAGCGCATCGGCGTCAACGACTACGACGTGGTCGTCCTCGACCGGGACCTTCCGCTGGTGCACGGCGACGACGTCTGCCGCAAGATCGTCGAGCTGGGCATGCCCACGCGCGTGCTGATGCTCACCGCCTCGGGCGACGTCAGCGACCGTGTCGAGGGCCTGGAGATCGGCGCCGACGACTACCTGCCCAAGCCCTTCGCGTTCAGCGAGCTGACGGCACGCGTGCGGGCCCTGGGCCGGCGTACCAGCGTGCCCCTGCCGCCCGTCCTGGAGCGCGCCGGGATCAAGCTCGACCCCAACCGCCGCGAGGTCTTCCGCGACGGCAGGGAGGTCCAGCTGGCGCCGAAGGAGTTCGCGGTCCTGGAGGTCCTCATGCGCAGCGAGGGCGCCGTGGTCTCCGCGGAGCAGCTGCTGGAGAAGGCCTGGGACGAGAACACCGACCCGTTCACCAACGTCGTGCGCGTCACGGTGATGACGCTGCGGCGCAAGCTCGGTGAGCCCCCGGTGATCGTCACCGTGCCCGGCTCCGGCTACCGGATCTGATCCGCCGTGGCCGCGACCCCGGCGCCGCCCCAGGCGCCCCCGAAACCCACCTGGGACCCCAGAAGGCCGGAGCCGGCCTTCCCGTGGCTGCGCCCGACCATCCGGATACGGCTGACGCTGCTGTACGGCGGCATGTTCCTGATCGCCGGCATCCTGCTGCTGTCGATCATCTACCTGCTCGCCGCGCAGGCCCTGCGCACCGGCAACCAACCGCTGTTCAAGATCGTCGACTTCAACGCCCTGAGGGTCACCAGCACCGACTGTCCGGGCGTCGACAACGGCAACCTGTCGCTGTCGGAGTTCAACGCCGCGATCAGCGCCTGCATCGACCACCAGCGCCAGGTCGCCCTGGACAGCCTGCTCAGCCGCTCGCTCCTCGCCCTGCTCGGCCTCGCCGTGATCGCCTTCGCGTTCGGCTACGCGATGGCCGGCCGCGTGCTGTCGCCGCTCGGCCGGATCACCCGCACCGCCCGCGCCGTGGCCGGCTCCGACCTGTCCCGGCGGATCGAGCTGGACGGTCCGGACGACGAGCTGAAGGAGCTCGCGGACACCTTCGACGACATGCTGGAGCGGCTGCAGCGGGCCTTCACCGCCCAGCAGCGCTTCGTCGGCAACGCCTCGCACGAGCTGCGCACACCGCTCGCGATCAACCGCACGCTCCTGGAGGTGCAGCTCTCGGACCCGCACGCGCCGATGGAGCTCCAGCAGCTCGGCAAGACCCTGCTGGCCACCAACGAGCGCAGCGAACAGCTCGTCGAGGGCCTGCTGCTGCTCGCCCGCAGCGACAACCAGATCGTCGAGCGCAAGCCGGTGGACCTCGCCGAGGTCGCCTCGCAGGCCATCGACCAGGTCCACGGGGAGGCGGAGGCCAAGGGGGTCGAGATCCGCGGTGAGCGCAAGCCTGCGGTCGTCCAGGGCAACGGCGTGCTGCTGGAGCGGATCGCCCTGAACCTGGTGCAGAACGCGGTGCGGTACAACGTGGCCGAGGAGGGATGGGTGGAGGTCGTCACGGACGTCCAGCACGGTCAGGCGATCCTCGTCGTAGCGAACACCGGACCGGTCGTCCCGGCGTACGAGATCGACAACCTCTTCGAGCCGTTCAGACGGCTGCGTACCGAGCGCACCGGCAGCGACAAGGGCGTCGGCCTGGGCCTGTCCATCGCCCGCTCCGTGGCGAGGGCGCACGGCGGGCACATTTCGGCCCAGCCGCGTGAGGGGGGTGGGCTCGTGATGCGGGTGGCCCTGCCGATCTGAGATCATTGCGCCGACACGCGGGGATGTTCGCTTTGCGCGGAAATTCCCGGGGCCGTTCCCGGCCTCACCGTGTGTGATCAATCACAGGGGCGGTTTTCCAGCCATCTACTCTCCGTGGCCACGCGAGCCCTGGAAATGCCGGAAAAATCCCGGTTTTCAGGGGGCATGATCACGGGAAGTACACGGTGAGACCGCTTTGGAGCGGGGCATTCGGACCGTGTACGGTCCCGATCGCCATCCAAGCCGATCACTCTTGAGGAGTGCGGTTGGGTGTCGATTGAGTAACAGACCTTGATGTGAGGCAAAATCTCCGCCTCAGGTCGGGCACAAGTCCGGCCTCTCACGCGTTACGTGCGCTGGAGACACCGCATACACCCAGAGGGGGAGAGCGACATGGCAACCGATTACGACACCCCACGCAAGACCGACGACGACGTCGACTCGGACAGCCTGGAAGAGCTGAAGGCCAGGCGGAATGACAAGTCGACCTCCTCCGTGGACGTCGACGAATTCGAGGCCGCCGAAGGCCTGGAGCTGCCCGGCGCAGACCTCTCGAACGAGGAACTGGCCGTCCGGGTACTGCCCAAGCAGCAGGACGAGTTCACCTGCATGAGCTGCTTCCTGGTGCACCACCGCAGCCAGCTGGCCCGCGAGAAGAACGGTCAGCCGATCTGCCGCGACTGCGACTGAGGCAGGGTCGGCCGTGACTGGCTCGACCCCTCCTTGGAAGCGCCGCACCCCCAGCGGGGGAGCGGACTCGGAGCCGTCCGACGGCTCCCACGGCGCGCGTGACGACGAGCGAGGGCCATCCCGTACATCCGACCCGAACGGATCGGCGGGATCGCCCGTGCTCGCATCGGTCTCCGGGCGCGGTGACCCCGCCGTCCCGGCGGGTGGAGCCGCGCCCGTGGCCCGGCGGCAGGCCGCGGCGATCCGGCACCGGGCCCGGAAGGCCGGGCAGGCGGCCAGAGACGGCGCCCGCGTGAGCGGTGGCCACGCCAGGGCGGTCTTCTCGTACCTCACCGACCGCGTCATCGACATGGCCCCGCGGATCCCCGTACGGGACCTCACCACGCTGCGCCGGCAGTTCCCGGGCCTCGGGCCCGAACAGCTCGCGGACAAGCTGGTGGCGGGTGCGGCGGGCGCCTCCTCCACGGTCGGAGCGGGCGTCGGGGCCGCGGCGATGCTGCCGGTACCGCCCGCGATGCCGACCCAGCTGGCCGCGGAGGTCACCGGAGTCGCGGCGATCGAACTCAAGCTGATCGCGGAACTCCACGAGGTGTACGGGGTGCGGCCCCCCGGAAATCTGAAGGCCCGCAGTACCGCGTATCTGAACGTCTGGTCGCACGAGCGCCGGATCGACGTGCGGAATCCGTCGACGATCGACATCGCCCTCGGGGGCAAGGTGAGGCGCCAGCTGCGCCGGCAGATCATGAAGCGGACGGCGCGGGGCCTGCCCAAGCTGACGCCCTTCATGGTGGGCGCCGCGGCCGGTGCCGTCATGAACCGGCGCGAGACCAGGAGGCTCGCCGCCCGCATCCGCTCCGACCTGCGCAAGATCCAGGTCCCGTGGGACGAACTGCCCCCGCTGCCGCCCCTGGAGAAACCCGGGCGTCCACTGCCGCTCCAGGACCCCGGCGACGGCTCCGACGGCTCCGACGGCGTTGAAGGCCCCGACACCACCGGAGGCTCCGGAAACCCCGGGAGCTGACGGGCCCCGCCCAGGAAGACCCGTACGGGGCCGTGCCGCCCCTGGCTACGCGGCCTCGGGCTCCACGGCCGCCCGCGCCGCGCTCAGCGCCTGGGCCAGCCGCTCCGGCTCCCGCGTCGACAGGTACAGGTAGGGCGTGGGGTCCTCCGGGTCGGTGACCAAGACCCGCAGCGCCCCGGGAATGTAGGCGCGCAGCAGCAGGAAGGCGCGAGTGTCGGCCTTGTGGGTGCGCCAGGCGCGCGCCTCCTCCGCGTCCAGCACCTCCGCCTCGCCGAGCGCCGTGACCGGGATCTTCGCCTCGCCCGCGATCAGCAGACCGCCCACGACCCGGATGCGCGGCGAGCCGTAGGAGCTCACCACGACCGCCGCCGCCGCGGTGCCGCCGGCCAGACCGCCCAGCATCGGCAGGGTGCCGAAGGGAAGCAGGATCAGGGCGCAGGAGATGCCCATCAGAAGGCTGATCAGCCACCAGGAACGGGGCGCGGTGAGGCGTTCTTCGTACGGCTGGGCGGAAAGCTGCATGAACCCAGCTTGGCACGGTGTCGGGCGCACGCCGACGCGCGGGTAAGGTCTGCGCCTGTGAGTGGTAGTTCCGCAGCTCTTCAGCCCCCGCCCGACGCCGTTGATCCGGTCAGGCACCCCGACGCCCCCGCCCCCGGCGAACTCCTCGGCTCGCACTACGCGGCGTGTTTCGGCTGCGGCGGGGAGCAGCCGCACGGGCTGCACCTCCAGGCGCGGGCCGGCGAGGGTGTCCGCATCACCGCCGAGTTCACCGTGCAGCCCGCCCACCAGGGCGCGCCCGGCCTCGCCCACGGCGGGGTCCTCGCGACCGCCCTCGACGAGACCCTCGGCTCGCTGAACTGGCTGCTGCGGACGATCGCCGTGACCGGGCGGCTGGAGACGGACTTCGTGCGCCCGGTGCCGGTCGGCACCACCCTGCACCTGGAGGCCGAGGTCACCGCGGTGGCCGGACGGAAGATCTACTCCAGGGCCACCGGACGCGTCGGCGGCCCCGACGGCCCGGTCGCCGTCCGCGCCGAGGCCCTTTTCGTCGAGGTCAAGGTCGACCACTTCGTCGATCACGGCCGCGACCGGGAGATCCAGGCCGTCATGAACGACCCGGACCAGGTCCGTCGCGTCCGCGCCTTCGAGGTGAACCCGTGAGCCGTGAGCCCCTGAACGTCCTGATCCGGCGCGTCGACGCCGACGTGCCGCTTCCGGCGTACGCGCACCCCGGTGACGCGGGTGCCGATCTGCGCACCACCGTGGCGTGCGAACTGGCGCCGGGGGAGCGCGCCGTACTGCCCACGGGTGTGTCTGTCGCGCTCCCGGAGGGGTACGCGGCCTTCGTGCACCCGCGATCCGGACTCGCCGCCCGCTGCGGTGTCGCCCTCGTGAATGCCCCGGGGACGGTTGATGCCGGGTACCGTGGGGAGATCAAGGTGATCGTGGTGAATCTCGACCCGCGCGAGTCCGTGCGGTTCGAGCGCTTCGACCGGATTGCCCAACTGGTCGTCCAGCAGGTCGAGAGGGTCCGCTTCCAGGAGGTGGCGGAGCTTCCCGGCTCGGCGCGGGCCGAGGGGGGCTTCGGGTCCACCGGCGGCCACGCCGCCGTGGACGGCGCGAGCGGCACGAACGGTCGGGCCGCCGTTGGCGGACCGGCGGGTGGGAATCGATACGCTTCGGTCGTATCCGACCGGGAAGGACAGTGACGTGTTCGGACGTCGCAAGAAGAAGGGTGCCGCCGAGGACGCGGCCGGCGAGGCCGAGCAGGTCGTCGACAGCGTCGACACCGAGGCGGACGTAGACGTGGAGGGCGAGCGCGAGCGTGTGAGGCTCGAGCCCGAACCGCGGCCCGACGGGCCCTGGGACGGCTCCGAGGTGCGCGAGCCCGCCGAGGGCCGTGTGGACCTCGGCGGCATGTTCGTGCCCGGCGTCGAGGGCATGGAGCTGCGGGTCGAGGTCGCGGGCGACGCGATCGTCGCGGCGACCGTCGTCCTGCACGACAGCGCCATCCAGTTGCAGGCCTTCGCCGCGCCCAAGCGCGAGGGCATCTGGGGCGAGGTGCGCGAGGAGATCGGCAGCGGCATCACCCAGCAGGGCGGCATCGTCGACGAGGTCGAGGGGCCGCTGGGCTGGGAGCTGCGCGCGCAGGTGCCGGTGCAGCTGCCGGACGGCACGGGCGGTTACCAGGTCGTGCGGTTCGTCGGCGTGGACGGTCCCCGCTGGTTCCTGCGCGGGGTGATCTCCGGGCAGGGCGCGGTGCAGCCGCAGGCGGCCGGACTGCTCGAGCAGATCTTCCGGGACACGGTCGTGGTCCGCGGCGAGGGCCCGATGGCGCCCCGCGACCCGATCGTCCTGAAGCTGCCGAACGACGCGCAGATGGTGCCCGAGGGCGTCCAGCAGGACGAGGGCCAGTCCCGCTTCTCCGGCGGGATGGGCCAGCTCCAGCGCGGACCGGAGATCACCGAGGTCCGCTGAGAACGGTCATCGACAGGGCTCAGGGCCGTACCTTCCGGGTGCGGCCCTCCGTTGTGCGGGGGCTTCTCGGCGGTCCCGGCCGGAAACCTTCGCGGACATCCGTCCGTTTGGATGGTGACCGGGTGTTGAAGGGACGGGCGCGGCTGGTGATACTGGCGCCCGGTCCACGGGGGACGGGAACGGGGAGGGCACATGAGCCAGGTGATCACCGAGACCATGGTGCGCGTCGAGGACGTCCACAAGTCGTACGGACAGGGGGCGGCCGCCGTGCACGCCCTGCGCGGAGTCTCCTTCGAGGTGCCGCGGGGCGAACTGGTCGCCCTCAAGGGCCGCTCAGGCTCCGGCAAGACCACGCTGCTCAACATCGTCGGCGGGCTCGACGAGCCGGACCGGGGACGGGTCCACGTCGAAGGCCGCGAGCTGTCCGAACTCGGCGAGGACGGCCTCCTCGCCCTGCGCCGGGACCGCATCGGGTTCGTCTTCCAGTCCTTCGGGCTCATCCCGATCCTCACCGCCGCGGAGAACGTCGGCGTCCCGATGCGGCTGCGCCGCGCCGATCCGCGCGCCCGGGAGGAGCGCGTCGAGCTGCTGCTGTCCCTGGTCGGCCTCGGCGACCACGCCCGGCAGCGGCCCGGTGAGCTCTCCGGCGGCCAGCAGCAGCGCGTGGCCATCGCCCGCGCCCTCGCCAACGAGCCGGCGCTCCTGATAGCCGACGAGCCGACCGGCCAGCTCGACGCGGAGACCGGCCACGCCGTGATGGAGCTGCTGCGCGCGGTCGTCCGCAGCGAGCGGGTCACCGCGCTGGTCGCGACCCACGACGCGACCCTCCTGGACCTCGCCGACCGGGTTCTGGAGCTGCGCGACGGCAAGATCGTCGAATCGTGACGCCCTGGCGCCGTACCGCTGCCGCGTCGTGACGTCGCGTCGTGACTCGTGACGTGATGCCGTGACGTCGCGTCGTGACGTCGTGACGTGATGCCGTCCGACGTCGTGACGTGATGCCGTGACGTCTTGACGTCGTGACGTGATGCCGTGACGTAATGACGTAATGACGTGATGACGTGATGCCGCGCCTCGCGCCGTGACGCTGTGGCGCCCTCACGTCGTAAGCCGTGACGCCGTGCACGTCAGGGTTGCGTCAAAGACGGCCATCCGCCCCCGCGCGACCCCTTATGTCGCGAATATCGGCCGTAAGGTCGACGCGGCACACACACGGCATGCACAGCCGTGACGGGAAGACAATGGGGCCATGGGACGCGGCAAGCTACGGATCTACCTCGGTGCGGCACCGGGCGTCGGCAAGACGTACGCGATGCTGTCCGAGGCACACCGCCGGGTGGAGCGGGGCACCGACTGTGTCGTGGCGTTCGTCGAGCACCACGACCGGCTGCGCACCGAGGTGATGCTGCACGGCCTGGAGCAGGTTCCGCGCAAGGTACTGGAGTACCGCGGGACCACCTTCACCGAGATGGACGTCGACGCCGCGCTGCGCCGCGCCCCGGCCGTCGCCCTGGTGGACGAACTCGCCCACACCAACATCCCCGGCTCCCGCAACGCCAAGCGCTGGCAGGACGTGGAGGAACTGCTCGCGGCCGGCGTCGACGTCATCTCCACGGTCAACATCCAGCACCTGGAGTCCCTCGGCGACGTCGTCGAGTCGATCACGGGCATCCGGCAGCGCGAGACCGTCCCGGACGAGGTGGTGCGGCGGGCCGACCAGATCGAGCTGGTCGACATGTCGCCGGAGGCCCTGCGCCGCCGGATGGCGCACGGCAACATCTACAAGCCGGAGAAGGTCGACGCCGCCCTGTCCAACTACTTCCGGCCCGGCAACCTCACCGCGCTGCGCGAACTGGCCCTGCTGTGGGTGGCCGACCGGGTCGACGAATACCTCCAGCGCTACCGCAGCGAGCACCAGGTCTCCAAGATCTGGGGCTCGCGCGAGCGGATCGTGGTCGGCCTGACCGGCGGCCCCGAGGGGCGCACGCTGATCCGCCGGGCGGCCCGGCTGGCGGAGAAGGGCGCCGGAGGGGAGGTCATGGCCGTCTACATCGCCCGCAGCGACGGACTGACCTCCGCCTCCCCGAAGGAACTGACCGTCCAGCGCACCCTCGTGGAGGACCTGGGCGGCACCTTCCACCACGTCGTCGGCGACGACATACCGGCCGCGCTGCTCGACTTCGCCCGCGGGGTCAACGCCACCCAGATCGTGCTGGGCTCCTCGCGCCGCAAGACCTGGCAGTACGTGTTCGGACCGGGCGTGGGCGCCACGGTGGCCCGCGAGTCGGGCCCCGACCTCGACGTGCACATCGTCACCCACGGACAGGTCGCCAAGGGGCGGGGGCTGCCGGTGGCCCGCGGTGCCCGGCTCGGCCGCGCCCGGATCGTCTGGGGCTGGACGGTCGCGGTCGCCGGACCGGTGGCCCTCGCGCTGCTGCTGAACGCCGGGGACCTCGGCCTGGCCAACGACATGCTGCTGTTCCTGGCCCTGACGGTGGCCGCGGCCCTGCTGGGCGGGCTGCTGCCGGCGCTCGCCTCGGCAGCCGTCGGATCGTTTCTGCTGAACTACTACTACACCCCGCCCCTGCACCGGCTGACCATCGCCGACCCCAAGAACATCGTCGCCATCGCGATCTTCGTCGGGGTCGCCGTGTCCGTGGCCTCCGTGGTGGACCTCGCGGCCCGCCGCACCCACCAGGCCGCCCGGCTGCGCGCCGAGGCGGAGATACTGTCGTTCCTCGCGGGCAGCGTGCTGCGCGGCGAGACCAGCCTGGAAGCGCTCCTGGAGCGGGTCCGCGAGACCTTCGTCATGGAATCGGTGGCGCTGCTCGAACGGCAGAGCGACGTGGACCCCTGGACCTGCGCCGGCCGCGTGGGCACGGGCGGACCGCTCCAGCGCCCGGAGGACGCCGACGTGGACATGCCCGTCGGTGACCACATGGCGCTCGCGCTGACCGGACGGGTGCTGCCCGCCTCCGACCGCCGGGTGCTGGCCGCCTTCGCCGCCCAGGCCGCCGTCGTCCTGGAACGCCGGCGCCTCCAGGAGGAGGCCGACCAGGCGCGCGCCCTCGCGGAGGGCAACCGCATCCGCACCGCCCTGCTCGCCGCCGTCAGCCACGATCTGCGCACGCCGCTCGCCGGGATCAAGGCGGCCGTCTCCTCGCTCAGGTCCGAGGACGTCGAGTGGTCCGAGGAGGACCGCGCGGAGCTGCTCCAGGGCATCGAGGAGGGCGCCGACCGGCTCGACCACCTCGTGGGCAACCTGCTGGACATGTCCCGCCTCCAGACCGGCACGGTCACCCCGCTGATCCGCGAGATCGACCTCGACGAGGTGGTGCCGATGGCGCTGGGCGGGGTGCCCGAGGACAGCGCGCACCTGGACATCCCGGAGTCCCTGCCGATGGTCGCCGTCGACCCCGGGCTGCTGGAGCGCGCGGTTGCCAACCTGGTGGAGAACGCCGTGAAGTACAGTCCGCCGGACGAGCCGGTGCTGGTGTCCGCCAGCGCCATGGCCGACCGGGTCGAGGTCCGGGTCGTGGACCGCGGGCCGGGCGTCCCGGACGAGGCCAAGGACCGTATCTTCGAGCCGTTCCAGCGGCACGGCGACGCCCCGCGCGGAGCCGGCGTCGGCCTCGGCCTCGCCGTGGCGCGCGGCTTCGCCGAGGCCATGAGCGGCACGCTCAACGCCGAGGACACACCCGGCGGCGGTCTGACGATGGTCCTCACCCTGCGGGCCGTGAAGAGCCTTCGCGTCCCCGCACGACTCGCCGAACCAGAAAGGCAAACCACATGACGCGGGTGCTGGTGGTCGACGACGAGCCGCAGATCGTGCGCGCCCTCGTGATCAACCTCAAGGCACGCCAGTACGAGGTCGACGCCGCCTCCGACGGCCGGACCGCCCTCGACCTCGCCGCCTCCCGCCACCCCGACGTGGTCGTCCTCGACCTCGGCCTGCCCGACATGGACGGCGTCGAGGTGATCAGGGGCCTGCGCGGCTGGACCCGGGTGCCGATCCTGGTGCTGTCCGCCCGCCACTCCTCCGACGAGAAGGTCCAGGCGCTGGACGCGGGCGCCGACGACTACGTCACCAAGCCCTTCGGCATGGACGAGCTGCTGGCCCGGCTGCGCGCCGCCGTCCGCCGCGCCGAGCCCGTCGGGAACGGCGAGGACGGCGTGCTGGTGGAGACCGAGGACTTCACCGTCGACCTGGCCGCGAAGAAGGTCAACCGGGGCGGCAAGGACGTACGGCTCACCCCGACCGAATGGCATCTGCTGGAGGTGCTGGTGCGCAACACCGGCCGGCTCGTCAGCCAGAAGCAGCTCCTCCAGGAGGTGTGGGGGCCGTCGTACGGCACGGAGACGAACTATCTGCGCGTGTACATGGCACAGCTGCGCAGGAAGCTGGAGGCCGACCCCTCGCACCCCAAGCACTTCGTCACGGAGCCGGGGATGGGCTACCGCTTCGAGAAGTGAGCGGTTACGTCGCCCTCGGGGCGCCCCGGTACGCTTCAGACATGAGTGCTGTTCCTCGTTCCGAAAAGCCGGCGGGCCGCTTCCGGCGCATGCTCGACCGGCTCTCCTCGTCGCAGGAGGACCTGGAGTCCGAGGAACTGCGGGAGGACGCCGAGACCGCGGGCTGTACGCGGATCGGCGACTGCACCGACCGGCAGATCGTCACGGTTACTGGTACCTTGCGCACGGTCACCCTGCGTCCACGTGCCGGAGTCCCGGCCCTGGAGGCCGAGTTGTTCGACGGCACGGCCGCCCTGGACGTGGTGTGGCTCGGCAGGCGCTCCATCGTCGGTATAGAACCGGGGCGCAGGCTGATCGCATCGGGCCGGATCTCGATGAGCCGTGGCCGCCGGGTGCTGTTCAACCCCAAGTACGAACTGCGACCCCTCGGACGGGAGTAGCCGGTGACGTCACTCGACAAGCCGACCCAGGACACGACTGCCGAAGACGATGCCCGGGCGGTGACGGAGGCCGCGCTGTTCGAGGCGTTCGGCGGGGTGCGGGGCATGGTCGAGACGGTGCTGCCCGGCCTGCTCTTCGTCACCATCTTCACGATCAACAAGGACCTGCACTGGTCGGCGATCGCCGCGCTGGTCGTGTCGCTGCTGCTGGTCGTGGTCCGGCTGGCGATGCGGGACACCGTCAAGCACGCCTTCAGTGGTGTCTTCGGCGTCGCCTTCGGTGTCGTCTTCGCGATGATGACCGGCAACGCCAAGGACTTCTACCTGCCGGGCATGCTCTACACGCTGGGCCTGGCCGTGGCGTACATCGTGACCACGCTGGCCGGGGTCCCGCTGATCGGCCTGATGCTCGGACCGGTCTTCAAGGAGAACCTCTCCTGGCGCACCCGCAACCCGGGCCGCAAGAAGGCCTACGCCAAGGCGAGCTGGGCCTGGGGCCTGATCCTGCTCGCCAAGTGCGCGATCCTCTTCCCGCTGTACTGGTGGGCCGACACCACGAAGTTCGGCTGGGTCCTGATCACGCTCAAGATCCCGCCGTTCCTGCTGGCGGTCTGGCTGACCTGGGTCTTCCTGGCGAAGGCGCCCGCGCCCATCGACGTGTTCGCGGAGATGGAGGCGGAGGAGAAGGCCGAGGAGGAGCGCAAGGCGGCCCTGGCACAGGAGGAGCCCGGCGAGGAACCGGCCGCCGGCCGTCACCGCCGCCAGAGCTGAGCGTCGCCGCCAGACCTGAGCACCGCCCGTACGAACGGCGAGGGGCGCCCGGATCTCCGGGCGCCCCTCGCCGTTCGTACCGGGCGTCAGCGTTCCCGGCGGACCGACAGCAGGTCCTCCAGCTGCTCCTCACGGGCCTGAGCGGCCACGAACAGCAGCTCGTCACCCGGCTCCAGGGAGTCCTCCCGGGACGGCGTGAGCACCCGGGTGCCGCGGATGATGGTGACCAGCGAGGTGTCCTCGGGCCACTCCACGTCCCCGACCTGGGTGCCGGCCAGCGCCGACTCCTCCGGCAGGGTCAGCTCCACGAGGTTGGCGTCGCCGTGGCTGAAGCGCAGCAGCCGGACCAGGTCGCCGACGCTCACCGCCTCCTCGACCAGCGCGGACATCAGACGCGGGGTGGACACCGCCACGTCCACGCCCCAGGACTCGTTGAACAGCCACTCGTTCTTCGGGTTGTTCACGCGGGCCACCACCCGCGGCACGCCGTACTCCGTCCTCGCCAGCAGGGAGACGACCAGGTTCACCTTGTCGTCGCCCGTCGCGGCGATCACCACGTTGCAGCGCTGAAGCGCCGCCTCGTCCAGCGAGGTGATCTCGCAGGCGTCGGCCAGCAGCCACTCGGCCTGCGGCACGCGCTCGACCGAGATGGCGGTCGGCGCCTTGTCGATGAGAAGGACCTCGTGGCCGTTCTCCAGCAGCTCGCCCGCGATCGAGCGACCGACCGCGCCGGCACCGGCAATGGCGACCCTCATCAGTGACCGCTCTCCTCTTCCGGGCCCTCGGCGAACGCCGCCTCGACCTTCTCCACGTCGTCCGTCCGCATCATCACGTGCACCAGGTCGCCCTCCTGGAGCACCGTCTGCGAGCTCGGCAGGATCGCCTCGCCGAGGCGGGTCAGGAACGCCACCCGGACGCCCGTCTCCTCCTGGAGTCTGCTGATCTTGTGGCCCACCCACTTCGGGGAGGCGTGCACCTCGGCGAGCTGGACGCCGCCGGTGGGGTCGCGCCACAGCGGCTCGGCGCCCGAGGGCAGCAGCCGGCGGAGCATCTGGTCGGCCGTCCAGCGGACCGTGGCCACGGTCGGGATGCCCAGACGCTGGTACACCTCGGCGCGGCGGGGGTCGTAGATGCGGGCCGCGACGTTCTGCACGCCGAACATTTCGCGGGCCACCCGCGCGGAGATGATGTTCGAGTTGTCGCCGCTGGAGACGGCCGCGAAGGCACCGGCCTCCTCGATGCCCGCCTCGCGCAGGGTGTCCTGGTCGAAGCCGATCCCGGTGACCCGGCGGCCGCCGAACCCGGGGCCCAGCCGGCGGAAGGCGGTGGGGTCCTGGTCGATCACGGCGACCGTGTGCCCCTGTTGCTCCAGGGTCTGGGCGAGAGCGGAGCCCACTCTCCCGCAGCCCATGATGACGATGTGCACGACCGTCCTTCCGATGTCAATAGCGACTGCTCAGTCCCATCAGGGTCTCAGACAGAGGGACAAGCTACACATGCCCGGTTCGGGGCGGGCACCCTCCTACCGCATCCTTAACGCCTCCGCCGTGGGCGGCGTCTCACCCGGCCTCGAAGGGCCGGCGCCGAGTGATGCTGCGCACGCTGCGCAGGGTCAGGAATCCGAGGCCGAGCAACGCGGCGGCGGCACCGATCAGCTCCGCGGTCGAGGACATGGGGCCTCCGGGGGGTCGGCGGGGAGCGGGGTCCGGACATCTGGGCACGGCGCTCACCCCACCTGCGGAATCCGCAGGGTCCCGGGTACCGGAATTCACCCGTGAGGCAGATCCGGGACGGCAGGTGCACGACCCGGGGGGTTAAGGCCTACGATCCTCTGTTGTGTCCAAACTGACCGACGTGCCCAAACGTATTCTGATCGGGCGCGCACTGCGCAGTGACCGGCTGAGCGAAACGCTCCTGCCGAAGCGCATCGCCCTACCCGTCTTCGCCTCCGACTCGCTGTCCTCCGTCGCGTACGCGCCCGGCGAGGTCCTGCTGGTCCTGTCCGTCGCGGGCGTGTCGGCGTACCACTTCAGCCCCTGGATCGCGGTCGCGGTCGCCGTGCTGATGCTGACCGTGGTCGCCTCCTACCGGCAGAACGTGCACGCCTACCCGAGCGGCGGCGGCGACTACGAGGTGGCGACCACCAACCTCGGCCCCAAGGCGGGCCTGACCGTCGCCAGCGCTCTGCTCGTCGACTACGTCCTGACGGTCGCCGTCTCCATCTCCTCCGGCATCGAGAACCTCGGCTCCGCCGTCCCCTTCGTGGTCCAGCACAAGGTGCTGTGCGCGGTCGTCGTGATCGTGCTGCTGACACTGATGAACCTGCGCGGCGTGAAGGAGTCGGGCACGCTCTTCGCGATCCCCACGTATGTGTTCGTCACCGGTGTCTTCATCATGATCGCCTGGGGCGCCTTCCGCGGACTCGTCCTCGGCGACACCATGCGGGCGCCGACCGCCGACTTCCACATCAAGGCCGAACACCAGGGGCTCGCCGGGTTCGCCCTCGTCTTTCTGCTGCTGCGCGCCTTCTCCTCCGGCTGCGCCGCGCTCACCGGCGTCGAGGCCATCTCCAACGGCGTCCCCGCCTTCCGCAAGCCGAAGTCCAGGAACGCGGCGAGCACGCTGGCGATGATCGGCCTGCTGGCCGTGACGATGTTCTGCGGCATCATCACGCTGGCCATGACGACCGGCGTCCGCATGTCCGACAACCCGGCCGCCGACCTCCTGCGGGGCGGCGTCCCGGTCGGCCCGGACTATGTGCAGAATCCGGTGATCTCCCAGGTCGCCGAGGCCGTCTTCGGCAAGGGCAGCTTCCTGTTCCTCGTCCTGGCCGCGGCGACCGCGCTGGTCCTCTTCCTGGCCGCCAACACCGCCTACAACGGCTTCCCGGTGCTCGGCTCGATCCTCGCCCAGGACCGCTTCCTGCCCCGCCAGCTGCACACCCGCGGCGACCGGCTCGCCTTCTCCAACGGCATCGTGCTGCTCGCGGGCGCGGCCGCCCTGCTGACCGTCGTCTACGGCGCCGACTCCACCCGGCTGATCCAGCTCTACATCGTCGGCGTGTTCGTGTCCTTCACCCTCAGCCAGGTCGGCATGGTCAAGCACTGGAACCGCCACCTGGCCACCGAGCGGGACCCGGCGAAGCGCAGCCACATGATCCGCTCCCGCGCCATCAACACCTTCGGGGCCTTCCTCACCAGCACGGTGCTGGTCGTCGTCCTCGTCACCAAGTTCACCCACGGCGCCTGGGTGGCCCTGCTCGGCATGTGCATCTTCTTCGCGACGATGACCGCGATCCGCAAGCACTACGACCGGGTCGCCGAGGAACTCACGGCCCCCGACGGTCCGGGCGACGACACCGTCCGGCCCTCCCGCGTCCACTCCGTGGTCCTCATCTCCAAGATCCACCGTCCCGCCCTGCGCGCCCTGGCCTACGCCAAGCTGATGCGCTCGGACACCCTGGAGGGGCTCACCGTCAACGTGGACCCGGCCGAGACCCGGGCGCTGCGCGAGGAGTGGGAGCGGCGCGGCATCGACGTACCCCTGAAGGTGCTCGACTCGCCCTACCGCGAGGTCACCCGCCCGGTCATCGAGTACGTGAAGAGCCTGCGCAAGGAGTCCCCGCGCGACGCCGTCTCGGTGATCATCCCCGAGTACGTCGTCGGTCACTGGTACGAGCACCTGCTGCACAACCAGAGCGCGCTGCGTCTGAAGGGCCGGCTGCTGTTCACACCGGGCGTGATGGTCACCTCGGTGCCCTACCAGCTGGCCTCCTCCGAGGCGGCCAAGCAGCGTGCCCGCAGGCGCCAGGACTGGAACGCGCCCGGTGCGGTGCGGCGTGGCCCGGCCCAGGAGCGCCCGAAGGAGCCGAAGGAGTCGCCGGTCGCGAAGGGCTGACCGGCTTCCGCTCGGCACCGCACCTGATGGTGAACGGCCGGACGGCACCCACGTAGACTGGTGGGCTGTTGTCCGGCCGTACGCCTTTCCCGATCTGGAGTCACCCCACCATGCAGGCAGAACCGAAGAACTCGCAGGTGGGACCGGAGCCGGGCGGCTCGGGGGCGGGCCGGGAGCCTGGCGGCTCGCTGGTGGGGCGGGAGTACGAGGTCGAGATCGGCCCCGTCGCCCACGGCGGCCACTGCATCGCCCGTACCGCCGAGGGCCAGGTGCTGTTCGTACGGCACGCGCTGCCCGGCGAGCGGGTCGTGGCCCGGGTGACCGAGGGCGAGGAGGGCGCACGCTTCCTGCGCGCGGACGCGGTACGGATCATCGACGCCTCCAAGGACCGCGTCGAGGCCCCCTGCCCCTACGCCGGACCCGGCCGCTGCGGCGGCTGCGACTGGCAGCACGCCAAGCCGGGAGCCCAGCGCCGGCTCAAGGGCGAGGTGATCGCCGAGCAGCTGAAGCGGCTCGCGGGCCTCACGCCCGAGGAGGCCGGCTGGGACGGCACGGTCATGCCCGCCGAGGGCGACAAGCTGCCCGCGGGCGAGGTCCCGCAGTGGCGCACGCGCGTGCAGTACGCGGTCGACCCCGCCACGGGGAAGGCCGGCCTGCGCCGCCACCGCTCCCATGAGGTCGAGCCGATCGACCACTGCATGATCGCGGCGGAGGGCGTCAGCGAGCTGGGCATCGAGCGGCGCGACTGGACGGGCATGGAGTCCGTCGAGGCGATCGCGGCCACGGGCTCCCAGGACCGCCAGGTGATCCTGACCCCGCGCCCGGGCGCCCGCCTGCCGCTGGTGGAGCTGGACAAGCCGGTCTCCGTCCTCCGGATCGACGAGAAGACCGGCGGCGTCCACCGCGTGCACGGCCGCCCGTTCGTCCGCGAACGCGCCGACGGCCGCACCCACCGCGTGGGCGGGGGCGGCTTCTGGCAGGTCCACCCGAAGGCGGCGGACACCCTGGTCACGGCGGTCATGCAGGGCCTCCTGCCCCGCAAGGGCGACATGGCCCTCGACCTGTACTGCGGCGTCGGCCTCTTCGCCGGCGCCCTGGCCGACCGCGTCGGCGACAAGGGAGCGGTGCTCGGCATCGAGTCGGGCAAGCGCGCGGTGGAGGACGCCCGCCACAACCTCGCCGACTTCCCGCGCGTGCGCATCGAGCAGGGCAAGGTCGAGTCGGTCCTGCCGCGCACCGGCATCACCGAGGTCGACCTGATCGTCCTCGACCCGCCCCGCGCGGGCGCCGGCCGCACCACGGTCGCCCACCTCACCTCCCTCGCCGCCCGCCGCATCGCCTACGTGGCCTGCGACCCGGCCGCCCTGGCCCGAGACCTGGCGTACTTCCGCGAGGGCGGCTACCGGGTGCGGACGCTGCGGGCCTTCGACCTGTTTCCGATGACCTCGCACGTGGAGTGCGTGGCCATTCTTGAGCCTGCCGTGAAGGGCGCTTGACCTGCGGCTTTTTGTCGCAGGTGGGTCGACCGACCTGTTCCTCTCCATGCAGCGGGCCGAATGGATGGATCGATCCTTGAAGGTTGCCTGACCTGCGACTTCTTGAGGCAGACGGTCGCTTCGGCGGCGCTTTCAGGGGTTCCGTCGAGGAATCTTGACGCTCGGCTGACGCTCGCTTCGGGGCTCTGGGCGTTACTGGGGCCATCGCGGGATGATCTCGGTATCTCGCACCACACCGGGCAGCTCAGTTCTCGGAGTTCGAAAGTCAGTAACCGGGTGGGGGCCACTCGCACGGCACCGAGGCACACGACACGGTCGTCCTGGTCGTCGCCGAACTCGCCGCGAACCTCGTCCTCCACCGCCGCGTCCCGGGCGGTGCTTAGCCCCGCCCCTTTCCCACGACGAGAGTCTGGGCGTCGTCCGAATCGAGTTGACCGATATTCACCCCGCCCGGCTGGCGCGACCGGCTCCCGATCCGGACGAGGGCGGATGCCACAGATTGCTCCTTGTCGATGCGCTCGCCGCCGACTGGGGCGTACACGACAGCCCCGGCCCGGCAAGACGGTCTGGGCGGAGTGCACTACGGCGCCCTGTTTCATCCGGCCCGTCGGGGCCAGCAGCTATGGCGTTCGGTTGACCGGACGGTCGGCCCCGAAGCCACGCCCAGGGCATTACCGACCTGGGCGTGGGGTATTACGGTTGCTCTCCGAGCGGTGCCCTGACCGCTTTCGAGGGGGAAACGGTCGTCGCACAGGGCATCGGGGGTGAGGGGAGCCGCCGTGCAGGCGCTGTATGCCGTCAGTTTCGACATCCGGTCCGCCCAGGAGCAGCCGGGCCACGTCTACGAGAGCCTTCGCGGCCATCTCGCCGACTGGCTCGGCCACCACGGACGTGTACCGGCACCGTCGGTGACCGAACTCGACAGGGATGGCCGGGCGGTGCTCGCCGGCAAGATTCCCGGCCATGGTGACCGCACAGTGAGCTGGACCGTGGCGGGCGACGAACTCACCCGCGCCCTGCGCATGACCATCCACCAGCCGCTGTCTACGGGACCGGCCCAGTTTGTCACCCGGGTCACGGTCTCCCAGTCGGGGGAAGGCGGCGGGCTCAGAATCGTCATGGGCAGGGAGATCCCCGACGGCTGGATAGCGCCGGTGCAGGATCCGCCGCTCAAGCGCCCCAACCTGCTGCGGGCAGTGCTCGGCGACGAGTAACTCGAAGTGCGGGTGCTGAGCCAGCTCGCCACGGGGCGATACGAGAGGATCCGGGAGGAGAGTCACGCTGACGTACTCCTCGACGTCCTGGCGCTGCGCACGCGCCTCCCTATTCTCCTGATGCACCCCAGGGACCAGACGGGATGGAGCGCGGCGGCCGACGCTTCGGGACAACTCGCGGGCCTGGCCCAGGTGGTGACCCTGAACTACGTGACCGCACAGGCCGTCCGCCGGGCTCACGAGCAGGTGGCCGTACCCAGCGGTGGCGCCCGGCTGGTCTGGCCCGACCTCGGCCTGGAGCACCCCGCCTACTCACGGGAGGAGGTGTCTCAGACGTCCTTCGTGGAACGGTGGCTGATGCCATCGCTCGCCCACCTCTCTGTCATCGCCCGCGGCAGTGACACGGCGTGGGCGCGTGCGCGACAGGCGTCGTACCGCGCGGGAGCACGCAGGGCCGCGGAGCAGTTGTCGCGCGCTAAGGCCGCCGGAGACACGACCGCCGAGCTCGAAGCGCTGCAGAAACGTGTCCGGCAGCTCGAAGAGGACGCCACATCCTGGGAGGACATGGCACAGAGCTGCATGGAGGAACGCGACAAGGCGCGAGCCGATGCCGCCACCGCTGAGGGGCCCTGCGTCAGGACCGGGACTACTGGAAGAACGAGTACCTCAACCTGTCGAAGGGCGGGAGCGGGCGGACGGCCACATTCGACGCCTGGAGCGAGATCCCTCCTCTGGGAACGGATGCCGTACCCACTTTCGAAGCTCTCGCCAAGGCATCGGAGGAGCACATCGTGTTCACGGCGAGAGCGGCGCGCGCCTGGAAGGACTCCCGCTACCCGTACCCCCAGGAGATGACCGACCGGCTGACCGCCCTCACGCAGGCTGCGACGGACCTGTACTCCAATTCCGGCAGGATGCCCAGGCTGGTCCAGTGGTTTTACGACAACCATGGACTGAAATTCGCGCCCAACGACGAGAAACTCAGCAAGGACAAGGACAAGCGCTACTTCATGTTCAACGGAAAGCGTTGGGACGGACTGCCGCACATCAAGGTCCGGGACGCCGTCTCGCCCAGTGAGGTCGGACGCATCTACTTCGCCCTCGACTCCGAGGAGAAGCGGTTCATCGTGAACCATGTGGGACTGCACTTGTAGCCGGCCCCGGCGGGCACCTTGGATCTGTGGGCACTCATGGTGACCACCCTGGCACTGTACGGTACGGCGGATTTCAGCGCGCAAGCCCCGCAGTCTCACCGCGAGCCCTCATCCGGACGTGATCAGTCGATGTGCGGATCATCGGACTCTTCGAGGAGACGGGCCGCAAGGTCGGCGGCCCACTCCACGGCCCAGGCGCGGAGAGCGGTGATCGTGGCGTCATCAATCCCATAGGCGGCAAAGGCTTCATCGTCGGTCCACTCGGCGCCCGTGAGGTTCGCCTGCAGATCCTCGCGCTCGAAGCGGCCGCGGGCGTGGCGGCGGCCGAACTCTTCGAGCTCGGCATTGGTCCAGCGGCGGGAGGCTGCGAACACGTCGATCAGGTCGCGGGGCGCTCCGCGGTCGGCGAGGGCGCGGACCTTGGTCCCGATCACGTCCTCCTCCGCAAGGACGGGGCCGTACGGGCTCCGGGCCACCGGCCGCCAGAAGATCTCCTTGAGGATGTCGACTTCGCATTCCTGTCCGGTGGCCGGGTCGGTCACGGTGAAGCGGGCGGACAGCGGGGCGGTCTCCAAAGCGTGCACCTTCCAGCCGCGGGCTTCCAGGCCGGCGCGCAGCGTGGCGGCGATGTCGGCCATGGGTGCCGGGTTCTCGGTGGCGACATCGAGGTCCTGGCTGGGGCGGTTCACGAGGCGGTGTGCCCGCACGGCGTATCCACCGGTGAGAACCAGTGGATATGGGGAACCGAGCGCGATCACATCCGCCAGGAGCCGCTTGTGCAGCTCCGGCATGTCCGTCACGCGGCCGCCCGGGTGCGCGAGGCGAGCTCGGGGAAGGCGTCCTCCCATACGGCGCGCACGGTGCGGCCAACGAGGGCGCGCAGCACTGGCCACAGATGGAGGAGCAGGTCCTGGTTGAGGTAGCGGGGCAGGTCGTCGTGCAGGCCCTCGTGCAGGACGGTGCGGTACAGGCCCATACGCTGGCGCGGCTTGCCCAGGTCGTACGAGGTCATCCCGGACCAGGCCAGGTGCAGCGGCAGATCCACGACACCGTGTGTCGGCCCGCGCAGCTCGTCCAGCGACTCCGGCAGACGGCGACGGAACTTCTCCCGGTACAGCGCGAGGTCCTCGGCGTCCGCTCCCGAGACGTCCCTTGGGGTGGGTGCGGGGTGCTGTGGGCTGGAGGGCATGACTCCATTATGGCGGCCGGAGACGTTGCGAGTGACATGATGAGCGAGTTGGCGTCCGGAGCGAGCGGGGGGTGGATCTCCTGGTGAGCTGGTTGCCGCAGTCTGCTATTCCGTGAGCGGTGCTGACTCCTGGCAGTCCGCCGGGCGCTGGTCCCGTCCTCGGGGAGCCGTCCGTCCAGCGGGTTAGTTAATGCGTATGGCGGCAAGCATCTGTAGGACTTTCGAGAGGCGGGGCAGAGGGGCCGCTCGCCTTCGGTGATTCGCACACTGTGAATCGCTGCGGTGACGGAATGAAGGAAGAATTCCAGCACCGCGGTAGTAAATCGGGAATGGCGTCCCGAGAGCGCCTTCCCGCCTGAGGGGGCGGTCAAGGAGGCTCTGGACGTCTCTTCCCGACTAACAACCGTCCCTCTTTTCCCAGCGGTTACGGAACGCGCCGTCCGTGCCCGCGCGCGCCCCCCCGTGCGCACTGAGCCGATCCTTTCGCCTCCAACAAGCTGTGTCTGCGGTGATCCACAGCCCGCGTCCACAGCTTGGAGGGGACAAGGTGCCGGAGGAGTGGATACGGACTCTCGTGTCGGACTTTGGGTCCGAGTGCAGGGAGCGTCTGCGGGTCAGCGACACGGAGGCGTCCATCAGCCTGCCGGTGGCGAAGCTGGTGGAGACATTCGGGGCGCGCTGGAAGCTGCGTCCTCGCCTTCATCCTGAGTATTCCTTGCCCGAGGCCCGGGTGCGTCCGGATTACGCGGTGGAGACATCTGGGCGCATCACCGGGTTCCTCGAGCTGAAGGCCCCGGGGCACGACGTCACGCCTGACGGCTTCACGAAGCGGGACCGGGAGCAGTGGGAGCTGATGCGTCGACTGCCGAATGTGCTGTATAGCAACGGTCACACCTGGTGCCTGTACCGAGGCGGGGCGCGGCCACTGCGCACGGTTCGGCTCGAAGGTGATCTGTACCGGTCCGGCAGCCGGTTGCGTACCAGTGCAGCCGACGGAGCGGCGTTTCGCGATCTGTTGCGGGAATTTCTCGGGTGGCAGCCCCGACACATCACGACTGTTGGCCAGTTGGTGTCGTCTATCGCTCCGCTGTGTCAGTACTTGCGCGAGGAGGTGCTGGAGCAACTCGCCCTCGAACGCAGAACGCCAGACGGTACTCGCAGCCCACGGCTTGTCCCCAAGCCGTTCACCGCCTTGGCACACCACTGGAGCAGGGTGCTCTTCCCTTCAACCGATGGGCAAGACCCCGATCACCTCTTCGCCGACCGTTACACCCAGACGATCGCCTTCGCCCTGCTGCTGGCCCGTATCGAGAACGTACCGCTCGCCGACCGCAACTTCGTTGATGTTGCACATGAGTTGAAGGCAGAGAACACGGTCATGGGTCGAGCCCTGCAGTTGCTGACGGAGACGGTGGACGCCGAGTTCGCCCGCCGAATCGACACGCTCGTGCAGGTCATCGACGCTGTCGACTGGGAGGCGATCCGAGCACGGACGCCCGACGCCCACGTTCATCTCTACGAGGATTTCCTCCAGGAATACGACCGCGATCTGCGTAAACGCTCCGGCACGTACTACACCCCGCCCCGTCTGGTGAAGGAGATGGTTCGCTTCACCGACGCAGTCCTGCGTACCCGCCTGGGCTGTGTGGAGGGCTTCGCCGACGAGCAGGTGACGATCGTCGACCCCGCCATGGGCACCGGCACATTCCTCAGCGAGATTATCGACAGGGTCGCCGAAGAACGCTCCCGCCGCGGGGAGGGTTTCCGCGGCGAAGCGGTGGAACAGCTGGCGGGCCGGCTGATCGGCTTCGAGCGTCAGATGGCCGCCTACGCGGTCGCCCAGATGAGGATCACCCAGACCCTCCGTAAGCAAGTCACCGACACTCAACTCGGCGATCTGCGGCTCCATCTCGCCGACACCCTCGCAGACCCCTACGAGAGGGCCACGCTCTTCACGTTCCTGCCCGATGGCGATCCTCTGGTCGAGAACACCCGCAAGGCGGACTGGATCAAGCGCGAGCAGAAGGTCACTGTCATGATCAGTAACCCCCCGGACCGGGAGAGAGCCGAGGGGGAGGGCGGCTGGGTGGAGAAAGGGCGCGAGGGGGATGACAAAGCACCCCTGCTCGATGCCTTCCGCCTCGGTGGCAGAAACGGAGTACACGAGAACAAGCTCAAAAACCTGTACGTCTACTTCTGGCGCTGGGCCACTTTCAAGGTCTTCGAACAGCACCGTTCCGAGTCGGACCGCGGAATCGTCGCCTTCATCAGTACCGCGGGCTTCCTCAGCGGGCCCGGTTTCCGAGGGATGAGGAAATACCTGCGTGAGACTTGTTCCGAGGGCTGGATCATCGATCTCAGCCCGGAGGGTATCCAGCCACCTTTACGGACACGCCTCTTCGAGGGCGTTCAGCAGCAACTGACGATCGCCGTGTTCGTCCGCAGCAGAGCTGACACCGAACCTGCCCATATCAGGTACGTCGCCCTGGACGGCAGCACTCGTGAGGAGAAGTACGCGCAGCTCGAGACTCTCGGGCCGGACAGTGACCAGTGGCGCCCGGTGCGTCAGGATGCCCATGCTCCGTTCACGCCTGCGGCCATCGGAGCATGGGATACGTTTCCCGCATTGGATGATCTGCTGCCATGGACAGTGCCCGGCATCTTGCCCAAGCGGACGTGGGTCTACTCCGCGGACCCCGATACGCTGCGCTCCCGGTGGCGGAGGTTAACCGCCGAGACGGACCTGGCCGAGAAGCGTGCCTTGTTCAGGGAGACCAAAGGCGGCCGTAACATCGACCGGCCGGTCAAGTCGCTCCCGGGATCGGCACAGCGAAGGCGGTCGATGCTGGAGGCGGGTCCCGAGTGTCCGGAACCGGTGCCTGTGGCCTTCCGCCCTTTCGATCGGCAGTGGATCATCCCGGACAACAGAGTCCTTGACAGGTGCTCGCCGGAGCTGTGGGAGAACCGGGCCGAGGGCCAGATACACATCGTGGAGCTGCACTCAGAACGGTTCGGTGACGGCCCCGCCACGCTGTTCACCGCGCTGATGCCGGACATGCATCACTTCGCCGGCTGGGGTGGTGGCAGGGTGATCCCCTTCCTGCAGAAGGACGGCACCCCCAATGTGACCCCCGGCCTTCTCCAGCACCTTCGTAACTCCTTCGGCGGTCTGGCTGTCACCGCCGAGGACTTGCTCGCGTACATCGCCGCGATCACGGCCCACCCTGGTTTCCGGTCCCGCTTCGATGACGAACTCACCACCGTCGGCGTCCGCGTACCGCTCACCGGTGACGCCACGCTGTGGTCGGAGGCGCTGCACATCGGGCGGAAGGTGATCTGGGCCTCCACCTTCGGAGAGAGACTCGTGGACCCCGTGGCGGGGAGGCCCGGCGGACCCCAGGAGGTCTGGACGACCGCACAGCTGGCGATCACGTATCGGAGACAGGTCGGCAGGGACGAACTACCCGAGAGTTTCGTCTATGACTCCGACCGTCTGGAACTCCACTTCGGTCAAGGAGTTTTCGGTGCGGTGACTCAGCAAATGCGGGATTACCAGGTCAGCGGACAGAACGTTCTCGACGGCTGGTTGAAACGCAGGACGGGACCGCCGTCTCGCAGAGCCGTCAGCCAGCTGGACCACATCCGGCCCGAGCGGTGGCTACCTGCCTGGAGTGAGGAACTCCAGTACGTGTTGTCCGTTCTGTGGCATCTGGTCGAGCTGCAGCCGGCGCAGAATGAGCTGCTCGACCGTGTTCTCATGTCACCGCTGGTCAGCGTCGCCGAGTTGCAGCGTCGGAACGTCCTGCCCGTCCCGGACAACGCCCGGCGTTCTGCTCCCGCACCACTACAGACCGACCCTATCCCCGGGACCGAGGGGATCGAGGGGCGTGAGCCGCACGCCGTAAGGCCACTCACCGCAGAGAGGAGCTCTCCGGCCGACGCTCCCACGCTGCCACGGAGGAGTAGGAACACCGGCGCCGCGCAGTCGTCCCGCAGAAAGCGACAAGATCCGTAGAGCTCTTGATGAAGGTGACGCGCCTGCCGTACCGAGGGCGGGTGCGTCCGGCCAGTCGTGACGCTCATTTGACGCTCTGGGCGCCCTCACGCTGCTCAGCGAGCCGAGAAAGCTGCTCTGACCTGGTCTTTTCCATGACTCACTCAGGTTGACACCTTTCCGATGACGCATCACGTGGAGTGCGTGGCGATCCTGGAGCCGGCGAAGTAACCGGCGTTGACCTGGGGATCTGCGTGCTGTGCGTGGTGAATCGGCACGGTCGCGATGTCGGCCATGGGCGCCGGGTTCTCGGTGGCGACATCGAGGTCCTGGCTCGGGTGGTTCACGAGGCGGTGCGCCCGCACGGCGTACCCGCCGGTGAGAACCAGGGGGTACGGGGAGCCGAGCGCGATCACATCCGCCAGGAGCCGCGTGTGCAGCTCCGGCATGTCCGTCACGCCGCTGCCCGGGTGCGGGAGGCGAGCTGGGGGAACGCGTCCTCCCATACGGTGCACACGGTGCGGCCGACGAGGGTGCGCAGCACCGGCCACAGCTGGAGGAGCAGGTCCCGGTTGAGATAGCGGGGCAGGTCGTCGCGCAGGCCCTCGTGCAGGACGGTGCGGTACAGGCCCATGCGCTGGCGAGGTTTGCCCAGGTCGTACGAGGTCATCCCCGACCAGGCCATGTGCAGTGGCAGCTCCACGACCCCCTGAGCCGGGCCGTGCAACTCGTCCAGCGACTCCGGCAGACGCCGCCGGAACTTCTCCCGGTACAGCGCGAGGTCCTCAGCGGCCGGGCCTGAGGGGTCCCTGAGTCGATATGGGGGGCGGCCGACTGCTGTGCCGGGCCGGCTCGGATCAGACAAAGTTTTGTATGTTGACATAGGTATCTTGGCATACCTATAGTCGACGCGTGCCCGACCCCAGCCCCTCCGGCTCGCAGAACGACCACGTGGCCTCTGTGCTCGTGGCGGTTCTGCCTGTGCTGAACAGGGTGCTCGAGCGGCGGGTGGCTCAGGACTTTCCGTATCCGACGTTGCCGGAGGGGCAGCTCACTCTGCTGCGGCTTGTCGAGGAGCGTGCGGGCATCACGGTCCGTGACGCGGCGGACGCCCTGCTGATGAAGTCGAACAACGTCAGCGCCCTCGTCTCCCAGCTCACCGAACTGGGGCTGCTGGAGCGCAGGCGGGACGCCGTCGACAAGCGGGTCGCTCATCTGCATCCCACGGCCCTGGCCGCGGAGCGGCTCGCCGAAGCACGGGGGCTGAAGGAAGCCCACATGGCGCGCCTGCTGGAGACCCTCACCGACGGGGAGCAGGACGCCCTCGGCTCGGCCTGCGGCGCGCTGCTGGCGTTGACCCGGCGCTCCCGCTCCGCCGACTGACCTTCCGGCACCGGTTCAGAGGCGAGAACGCCCGGTCCCGTGCGCAGTGCGCACCTCGACCCGGCCGTTCTCCTGCCGCGATTCCCGCCTCGGTGGCCGAACGCCGCCGTACCTCCGCCTGTGCCGAGGGCTCGGATCCATCTCATCGACTTGTCGATATTCGACATTCTCATCACAGACGAGGCACCCGCATGCCCTCCACCTCCGTGGACCACTCCACCCTGCACGCTCCGTCGCCTCCGGGCGCCGAGCGGGGCCCGCGCTCCAATCCGTGGCTGACGCTGATCGCCGTCGCGATCGGACTCTTCATGGTCAACCTCGATGGATCCGTGGTCTCGATCGCGAACCCGGAGATCGGCCGGGACCTGCACGCGTCCACCGCCGACCTCCAGTGGGTCACCAACTCGTACCTCATCGCCATGGCCGCCGCCCTGATCCTGGGCGGCAAGCTGGGTGACCGGTTCGGGCGGCGCACGTACTACACGGCCGGAGTCGCGGGCTTCGTCGTGACCTCCGTCATGATCGGCCTGATCGGCTCCGTCGAAGGCGTGATCGTCTTCCGCGCGCTGCAGGGACTCTGCGCCGCACTGCTGATCCCCAACACGCTCGGCCTGCTGCGAGCGGTTTTCCCGCCGGAGAAGTTCGGCACCGCGGTGGGCCTGTGGGCCATGGTGGCCTCCTGCTCGACCGCGCTCGGACCGATCGTCGGCGGCCTGCTGATCGAGCACGTCAACTGGGAGTCCGTGTTCTACATCAACGCGCCCATCGGTGTCGCGACCCTGGTCTTCAGCGCGTTCGTGCTGCCGGAGAGCAAGGACTCCACCGGCCGCCACCGCTTCGACATCCCCGGCGTGATCATGCTCGCGCTCGGTCTGGTGGCGGTGGTCTTCGGTGTGATCAAGGGCGAGACCTGGGGCTGGACCTCGGGAGGAACGCTGGGATCCCTCGCCGCCGGACTGGTCCTGCTGGTGCTCTTCGGCTGGTACGAGACCTGTGTCCGGCACCCGTTGCTGCCCATGCGGCTGTTCCGCAGCCCGGCGCTGACCATCGGCACCCTCGTCACCGCGATCAACTTCTTCGTGCTGCTCGGTGTCATCTTCTTCCTGATGCTGTACCTGCAGAACGTCCGGGGCCTGCCCCCGGTCGAGGTGGGCGTGCGCACCCTGCCGCTGAGTCTCGCCTCCGTGGTCGCGGCACCGCTGGGCGCGGCGCTGACCGAGCGGTTCGGCGCGCGTCTGTCCATGCCGCTGGGCATGCTGCTGGAGGCGGTGGCGTCCCTGTGGATGCTGACCTGGGACGCGCACTCCTCGTACGCGGCCATGTGGCCGCCGTTCGTGCTGCTCGGTCTGGGTGTGGGCATGGTCATGTCGGCGTCCTCGGACGCGATCGTCGGCAACGCACCCGTCAGGGACGGCGGTGTGGCGAGCGGCCTGCAGTCCACCGCGCTGCAGATCGGCGGCGCCCTCGGCACGTCCGTACTGATCTCGCTGATCAGCAGCCGCGTGGGCGCGACGCTCGTCGGCGAGCTGACCGGCGCCGGGGTGCCGGCCTCCGCGGCACATGGCTTCGAGGAGGCGAAGGACGCCGTGGCGATGGGCGTGGCACCCGTCGCGGACGGCATGCCCGCGCAGCTGAGGGCCGCCGTCGTCGAGGGCAGCGGCCACGCCTTCATGAACGGTGTGCACGCCGCCGTTCTCGTCACCGCCGTCCTGTGCGTCGTGGGCGCCCTGCTCGCCGCCGTCGGCCTGCGCCGCGACGCCGACTCGCCTGCTACCGACGGCTGAAGGCGGGTCGGGCGGAGAAGCGGGCCCAGGCCGTGTGCACGGCCCCGTGTCCACCGCTCCCCGGTGTGCGGCGGGGCCGTGCGCTTCGACCAGTGCCGGTGACGCCCAGAAGCGTCTGAGGTCAGGGATGGAGGACGGTGGGGGCCGATTCCGCCCTGCCGTCGCTTCCGGGGGCCGGCGGTACGGGCGCCCCGTCCTCTGCGGAGCGGCGGGCGTGGACCCCGATCATGCCGAAGGCGGCCAGGGCCGCGGCGACGGCGGCTGCCACACCGCACACCAGGAACGCGGTGCCGAAACCGTTGCCCAGGGCATCCAGGGCCAGGCCGTGCGCCGCGGACCCCGGGGCGCCGGGCGGCACGCTGTTCACGGCGATGGGTCCTCCGGCCGCGGCGATCTCGCGTGCCGCGGCGAGTTGGCCGGCCGGCAGGTCCGCGCCGGACAGGTTCTGCGTGAACGCCGACCCCGCGTTGCTGAGGGCGACCGCGCCGACGACGACGGGGCCGAGCGCGAAGCCCAGGTCACGGAGCATGTTGGTGGTGGCGCTGGCCATGCCCGCCAGGTTCAGGGGCACGCTGTTCAGTGCCACGGCCGTCACCGAGCTGACGGCGAGGGCGAAACCGATGCCGATCAGCAGGGCGGGCGCGACGAACGGGCCGAGTCGGGGATCGGTCACGTCCAGGCGGGTGAACAGCAGGCAGCCGATCGCCATCAGGACGAATCCAGAGGTCAGCAGCCAGGACGCGGCGACCCGGTGGAGCAGCCGCGAGACGACCGGGATGAGCAGGAAGGCGGGTCCCTGGAGGAACAGGAACAGGATCGCGACGCGGATCGGGTCCTGGTGCTGCACCGGGCCCATCCACATGCTCATCGCGAAGCAGGCGCCGAGGAAGGCGAGCATGCCGATGACCGCGACGACGGACGACACCGTGAAGGCCCGGTTGCGGAACAGCTTCAGGTCGAAGATCGGGGACTCGGCCCCCAGTTCCACCACGACGAAACCGGCGAGGAAGCAGGTGCCGAGGGCGAGGGCGAGTATGACGGGGAGGGTGGTCCAGCCCGACTCGGGCCCCTCGACGGCGCCGTACAGCACCAGGATGAGCCCCAGCGCGAAGGTGATCTGACCGGCTACGTCGAGCTTGCGGCCCTCGGGCGCCTTCGACTCCGTGACCAGCACCAGGGTGAGCACCATGCTCACGAGGGCGAGTCCGACGAGCACCCAGAAGGAACCGCGCCACGATCCGACCTTGGCGAACATGCCGCCGAGCAGAGGTGAGACGGCGGCGCCGGCGGACAGGAAGCCGCTCCAGAGTGCCACCGCGTGCGCCCGTTCCCGCATGCTGCGGGTGACGGCGGTGATCGCGGTGAGCGAGCCGGGGAACATGGCGCCGGCGCCCAGTCCGTTCAGGGCGGCGCCGATCCACAGCACCTGGACGGTGGGCGCGAGCGCGGCCACGGTGCTGCCCACGGCGACCAGGGCCGTGCCGGCCGCGACGAGTCTTCGCCGTCCGAAGAGGTCACCGAGGACACCGAAGGTGAACTCGAAGCAGACGACGGCGATCATGAACGCGGCGGTGATCCACGTGAGTTGGGATCCGCGCGTGCGCAGGTCCTCCTGGAGGAGTCCGAGGAGCGAGGCCGGCAGCGCGTTCGCGACCTGGGCCACGAAGACCGCGCCGCAGGCGGCAGCCAGTGTTCCCGCGTAGCCCGGCGTCCGGGCGGCCCCCGCGGTTGGGCCCTGGGACGTCGTCGTCCCGTTGTTGAGCGTCATTGCTGTTCTCCCTGGCTGGGAAAGAAGGGCATCCCGGAAACGGGAGCCCGGAGAGCGTGGAAGGGCTCGGCTCTGCGTACGCGGTGGGGAGAGCGAAGCACGACGCGAGTCGGGCGCGGTTCCGTGGAGAATGACACTCGCTTTACGTCACGTCAATGATTTGTTCGTTAACTAAGGTGAGCAGTGTTGTCGTAAGGTACGCGTTCGCTTTGTTGTCCGGTCGTGATTCAGTGCTGCGCGGCCAGGTCCTTCTCCAGCGCGTGCGCCGTGGCGTCCAGGGCGGCGACCAGGGACTGAAGGCGGTGCGGGTCGTAGCGCACGCTGGGCATCGACACCGACAGGCCGGCCAGCGCGGTGCCGTCCCGGTCGCGCACCGGTACGCCGACGGCGACCAGACCGCGCTCGGACCGTTCCCTGTTGACGGCGAACCCGTTGCGCCGCAGCCGTTTCAGTTCCGTGCGCAGGCGGGCGAGGTCCGGGCGGTCGGCCGGGCGGTCGCGGTAGCGCTCGGGGGCGTACACCTCGTCCAGTTCCTCGTCGGCGAGGTCGGCGAGCAGGAGCAGTCCCGCGGTGGTGCGGTGCGCCGGGAAGACCATGCCCTCCCGGGAGCCGACCCGCAGGGCCTGCCGGCACTCGACGCTGGCGATGAACCGGGCCGTGTCCCCGGTGCGCACCGTCAGGTTCGCGGTCTCGTCGAGCAGGTCGACGACCCGGTGCAGGTGGGGCAGGGCCGCCGCGCGCAGCCGCGAGACCAGGGACTGGGAGTGCGCGGCGAGTTCCAGCACCGGTCCCGCGCGGTAGACGCGGTCCTCGTCCTGCACGGCGAAGTCCCGGTAGACCAGCATCGCCAGGATCCGGTGGGCGGTGGACCGGGCGACGCCGAGGCGCTCGGCGATCTGCGAGACGGTGGCGCCGCCCTCCATCTGCAGGATGGTCGCCGCCCGCAGCGCGTGGTCCACGCTGGCGATCGGGTAGGGCGGCGGTGTCTTCAGCGGCTTGTCCATGGTGTCCCTCTGATTCTGCTCTCCAGAATCTCCATGTTCTCTCACCAGACGCGGCGCACGCTGATGGCGTGACTGAGACCTCCATAGCCCAAGACACCGCCACGGGTTCCCCGGTCCGGCTCCAGGCCGTCGCCGCGGAGGGGCAGCCCGAGGTCACCCCGGCGCTCGAAGAGCTCTACCGGGGCTTCGAACAGGAGCTGCTGGTCCCGCTGTGGACCGAGATCGGCGACCTGATGCCGGCCCACCCGCGCTCGCGCGCCGTGCCGCACCTGTGGCGCTGGGAGCGGCTGCGGGAGCTGGCGGGCCGGGCCGGAGACCTGGTCCCCGTCGGCCGCGGCGGTGAGCGCCGGGCCATCGCGCTGGCCAATCCCTCCCTCGGCGGAAGGCCCTTCGCCACCCCGACGCTGTGGGCGGCCATCCAGTACCTCATGCCCGGCGAGGACGCCCCCGAGCACCGGCACACCCAGCACGCCTTCCGCTTCGTGGTCGAGGGTTCGGGTGTGTGGACGGTCGTCGGCGGTGACCCGGTGCCCATGAACCGCGGCGACTTCCTCCCGCAGGCGGGCTGGAACTGGCACGCCCACCACAACGCCACCTCCGAGCCCATGGCGTGGATCGACGGCCTGGACATCCCCTTCCAGTACGTCACCGAGGCGCAGTTCTTCGAGTTCGGCCGCGACGAGATCAGCGACGCCGAGCGCATCACCCCCGAGCGTTCGCGCTCCGAGCGCCTGTGGGGCCACCCCGGCCTGCGCCCGCTGTCGACCGCCCCGGCCACGCCGGGCAGCCCGCTGCTGTCCTACAAGTGGGAGTACACCAACGCCGCTCTGCGCGACCAGCTCCTGCTGGAGAAGGAGGGCTTCGGCGGCACCGTCGAGCCCGGCCACGCCGCGGTGCGCTACTCCAACCCGTGTGACGGCGCCGACGTCCTGCCGACCGTCCGCGCCGAGTTCCACCGCATCGCCCGTGGCGCCGAGACCGCGCCGGTGCGCGAGACCGGTTCGTCGGTGTACCAGGTCTTCGACGGCTCCGGTGTGGTGACCGTCGGCGACAAGTCCTGGACGGTGACCCGCGGCGACCTGTTCGTCGTCCCGTCCTGGGAGCCGTTCGCCGCCCGGTCCGAGGCCGGCACGACCGACTCCGACGAGGGAGCCCTCGACCTCTTCCGCTTCTCCGACGCGCCCGTCTTCGAGGCGCTCCGGCTCAACCGCACCCAGAAGGACGCCTGATCATGAAGCTCGCCACCATCCGCACCGCCGACGGCACCAGGGCGGTCCGCCTCGACGGCGACCTCCTGACCGATCTCGGGTACGCCGACCTGGGTGAGCTGTTCGCCGCGGCCGACTGGCAGGCCAGGGCCGCCTCCGCCTCCGGCACCACCCACCCCGTCGAGGGTGCCGACTTCGCGCCGGTCGTACCCAACCCGTCCAAGATCATCTGCGTCGGGCACAACTACACCAACCACATCAAGGAGATGGGCCGGGAGCTGCCGGACTACCCGACCCTCTTCCCGAAGTTCGCCGACACCCTGCTCGGCGCGGGCGACGACATCGTCAAGCCGGCCGAGACCGACGCGCTCGACTGGGAGGTCGAGCTGGCCGTCGTGATCGGCAAGGAGGTGCGCCGCGCGGACGAGCAGCAGGCCGTCGACGCCATCGCCGGCTTCACCGTCATGAACGACATCTCGGTGCGCGACTGGCAGTTCCGCACCATCGAGTGGACCCAGGGCAAGATCTGGGAAGCCTCCACCCCGGTCGGCCCCTACGTCGTCACCCCCGACGAGATCGGCGGCGTCCGCCCCGCGCTCAAGGTGAAGACGGTCGTCGACGGACAGGTCATGCAGCAGGACGACACCGGCACGCTGCTGTTCGACCCGGTGTTCCTGGTGCAGTACATCTCCACCGTCATCACCCTGCGCCCCGGCGACATCATCGCCACCGGCACCCCGGCCGGCGTGGGCAACGCCCGCGACCCCAAGGTGTTCCTGCTCCCCGGCCAGACCGTCGTCACCGAGATCGCCGGCCTGGGCGCCTGCACCAACAAGGTGGTTGCGGAATGACCGAGGTCACGCGGACCTTCGCCCACGCGCGCGCGTGGGCCCGCACGGGCACCGAGCTGATGCTCGACGCCGTCGCGGGCCTCGACGAGGCAGGCTTCTCGGCCCCGAGCGTGCTGCCGGAGTGGACCCGGGGGCACCTCGTGGCGCACGTCGCCGCCAACGCCGACGCCCTGTGCAACCTGGTGCACTGGGCGGCCACCGGCGAGGAGACGCCGATGTACGTCTCCGCCGAGGAGCGCGCCGCCGGTATCGCCAAGGGCCCCACCCTGTCGGCCGAGGAGCTGCGGTCCTGGCTGACCGGCTCCGCGCACCGGCTCGCGGAGGGACTGGACGGGCTCACCGACGAGCAGTGGCAGCACAAGGTCGTCACCGCCCAGGGCCGTACCGTCCCCGCCACCGAGCTCCCGTGGATGCGCGCCCGCGAGGCGTGCGTCCACGCCGTCGACCTCGGCACCGGCGTCGTCACCTTTGACGACCTCCCGAAGGGCTTCCTGACCGCCCTGGTCGCCGAGATCAGCGCCAAACGCGGGCTGACCGAGCTCCCCGACGGCCCGCTGCCCGAGGTCGCCGCCTGGCTGGCCGGCCGTCCCCACTCGCTCGCCGACGCCCCCGAGCTCGGCCCGTGGCTGTAGAGGAGTGCACCCCATGTCCCACCCTGATGTGATCGTCGTCGGCGGCGGCATCGGCGGCCTCGGCGCGGCGTTCTCGCTGTACCGCCAGGGCCTGAGCGTCCGCCTGCTGGAACGCGCCCCCGCCTTCGGCGAGGTCGGCGCCGGCATCCAGCTCGCGCCGAACTGCACCCGCATACTCGACGACTACGGCCTCCTGGAGGAGGCCAAGAGCCTCGGCGTCGTCCCGGACGCGATGGTGATGCGCGACGCGGTCGACGGCGACGAGCTGACCCGGCTCGACCTGCGCGACCTGGAGAAGCGCTACGGCTACCCGTACCTGGTCATCCACCGCAGCGACCTGCACGGCCTGCTTCTGCGCGCGTGCGAGCGGGCCGGCGTCGAGCTGATCACCGACGCGCAGGTGGTCTCGTACGAGAACACCGACGGCGGCGCCCGCGTGATCCTCGCCTCCGGCGAGACGCACGAGGCCGGCGTCGTGATCGCGGCCGACGGGCTGCACTCCCTCGCCCGCACACTGCTCGTCGACGACGAGCCCGTCTCCTCGGCGTACGTCGCCTACCGCGGCACCGTGCCCGCCGAGCTGCCGCGGGTGCGGTCCGTCGACCTCAGCGAGGTCGTGGTGTACGTCGGTCCCGCCTGCCACTTCGTGCACTACGGCCTGCGCGGCGGCGAGCTGCTCAACCAGGTCGCCGTCTTCGAGTCGCCCAAGGCGCTGGCCGGGCAGGAGGACTGGGGCACACCCGACGAACTGGACGCCGCGTTCGCCAAGACCTGCGGCTTCGTCCAGGACGGCCTGCCGTTCATGTGGCGGGACAAGTGGTGGCGGATGTTCGACCGCGACCCGATCATGAACTGGGTGCACGGCCGGATCGTGCTGCTCGGCGACTCCGCGCACCCGCCGCTGCAGTACATCGCACAGGGCGCGATCATGGCGATCGAGGACGGCTGGGTGCTGGGCGAGCACGTCGCCCGCAAGCGCGCCGGGAGCGGCACGGTCGACTGGGACGCCGCCCTCGCCGCCTACGAGGCGGTCCGCCCGGAGCACTGCCGCCGTGTGCTGAGCACCTCCCGCAAGTGGGGCGAGCTGTGGCACCTCGACGGGACGGCCCGCGAGCAGCGCAACGTGCTGCTGCGCGCACGCGACACCTACGACTACTCGTTCGTGGACTGGCTGTACGGCCCGACCGCGCTGACGCCGGACGAGGAGCCGGCGATGTTCGCCCCGATCCCGCTGTCCTCGGCGGCCGTCGAGGGTCCGGTGCCCGTCGGGGGTGGCGGCGCACGGTGAGCGACGCCTATCTCTACGCGGCGGCCCGCACCCCGTTCGGCCGGTTCAACGGTGCCCTCGCCGGGGTGCGGCCCGACGACCTTGCCGCCACCGCGCTGAGCGGACTGCTGGACAGGGCCCCGGACCTGGACCGCGCCGCCGTCGGCGACGTGGTGTGGGGCAACGCCAACGGCGCCGGCGAGGACAACCGCGACGTCGGCCGGATGGCGGTGCTGCTGGCCGGGCTGCCGGTGAGCGTGCCCGCCACGACCGTCAACCGGCTGTGCGGCTCCAGCCTGGACGCGGCGATCGCCGCCTCACGCACCCTGGAGTCCGGCGACGCGGACGTCGTCGTCGCCGGCGGAGTGGAGTCCATGACCCGGGCGCCCTGGGTGCTGCCCAAGCCGGACCGGGCCTTCCCCGCCGGTCATGTCACGGCGGTCTCCACGACGCTGGGCTGGCGGCTGGTCAACCCCGTGATGCCGAAGGAGTGGACGGTCTCGCTGGGGGAGTGCAACGAACTGCTCCAGGAGAAGTTCTCCATCTCCCGGGAGCGGCAGGACGCTTTCGCGGTGCGCTCCCACCGGCTCGCCGCGCGCGCCTGGGACGTGGGCTTCTACGACGACCTGGTCCTGCCCGTGGACGGGCTCGCCCGCGACGAGGGCATCCGCCCCGACACCGACCCCGGGAAGCTGGCGGCTCTGAAGCCGTCGTTCCGCCCGGACGGGACGATCACAGCGGGCAACGCCTCCCCGCTCAGCGACGGCGCGTCGGCCGTGCTCCTGGGTACCGCCGCGGCCGCCGACCGGATCGGCCTGGACCCCGTGGCCCGCATCGCCGGGCGCGGCGTGCACGCCGTCGAGCCGCAGATGTTCGGCTACGCGCCCGTGGAGGCCGCCGAGAAGGCGCTGCGCCGGGCCGGCATCGGCTGGAGCGACGTCGGCGCCGTGGAGCTGAACGAGGCGTTCGCGGTGCAGTCCCTGGCCTGTGTCGACGCCTGGGGCATCGACCCGGAGATCGTCAACACCCGGGGCGGCGCCCTCGCGATCGGCCATCCGCTGGGCGCCTCGGGCGGCCGGCTCCTCGCCACCCTGGCGAAGGTGCTGCGCGAGCGGCGGGAGCGCTGGGGCGTCGCGGCCATCTGCATCGGCGTGGGCCAGGCCCTCGCCGTCGTGCTGGAGAACGTCACCGGCGAGGTGAGCGGACGATGAGCGCGACGACCGTCGCCGCCACGCCCGACGAGGCCGTGGCCGGCGTCGAGGACGGCTCCACGGTCCTGGTGGGCGGGTTCGGCCTGGCAGGCATGCCGTTCGACCTGATCGACGCCCTCATCCGGCAGGGCGCCGGCGACCTGACCGTGGTGTCCAACAACGCCGGCAACGGGGACGTGGGCCTGGCCGCGCTGCTCAAGGCCGGACGGGTGCGCAAGGTGATCTGCTCCTTCCCCCGGCAGAGCGACTCCTACGTCTTCGACGACCTGTACCGGGCCGGCCGGGTGGAGCTGGAGGTGGTGCCGCAGGGCACCCTGGCGGAGCGGATGCGGGCCGCCGGTGCGGGCATCGGCGGCTTCTACAGCCCCGTCGGCGTGGGCACCCCGCTCGCCGAGGGCAGGGAGACCCGGGAGATCGACGGGCGCGCCCACGTCCTGGAGCACCCGATCAAGGGGGACGTGGCCCTGATCTCCGCGCATCGCGCGGACACCATGGGCAACCTCGTCTACCGCAAGACGGCCCGGAACTTCGGACCCGTGATGGCCACCGCGGCCGGCACCGTGGTCGCCCAGGTCACCGAGATCGTCCCCGCGGGGGAGATCGACCCGGAGGCCGTGGTCACCCCGGGCATCTACGTCGACCGTCTGGTCCGGGCCGAGGCCCGCCGGCTCACCGTGCAAGGAGCCCGCTGATGACGACGACCCACCCCGCAGCCCCCGTGGAGCACGCCGACCGGGGGCCGCTCACCACCGACGAGCTCGCGGCCCGCATCGCCCGCGACATCCCGCCCGGCGCGTACGTCAACCTCGGCATCGGGCAGCCGACCCGGATCGCCGAGCACCTGCCGGCCGACGCCGGGATCGTGCTGCACACCGAGAACGGCATGCTCGGCATGGGGCCGGCCGCGGTGGGCGACGAGGTGGACACCGACCTCACCAACGCCGGGAAGGTGCCGGTCACCGAGCTGCCCGGGGCGGCGTACTTCCACCACGCGGACTCCTTCGCGATGATGCGCGGCGGTCACCTGGACGTGTGCGTCCTCGGGGCGTTCCAGGTCTCGCGCCACGGCGACCTGGCCAACTGGCACACCGGCGACCCGGACGCCATCCCGGCCGTGGGCGGAGCGATGGACCTCGCCGTCGGGGCGCGGCGGGTGCTGGTGATGATGAGGCTGTTCACCCGGGACGGTGCCCCCAAGCTGGTGCCCGCGTGCACGTATCCGCTCACCGGCGCCGCCTGCGTGAGCCTCGTCTACACCGACCACGGTGTCTTCGAGCCCGGCCCGGACGGGGTCCGTGTGCGGGAGACGTACGGCATCACGGTGGCCGAGCTGCGCGAGCGGCTCTCCGTCGGCCTGCTCGACTGAGCCGCGGCCGGTGCCGTGCGCCGCCCGGCACCGGCCGCCCCCACCTGCCTTATAGCTCGTCAAGGAAATGTACTGGCTGTGCAGCGCGGAGCCGGTGTGTACGGTCGCCGTGCGGCGGCGCGTTAGGATCCCGGCATGGCGAACCTTCGACAGGCGCAGAAGCAGATGACGCGCCGCTTGCTGCTGGAGTCGGGACTCGAGCTGTTCAAGACGAAGGGGTACGCCGCCACCACGGTCGACGACATCGCGACCGCGGCGGGCACCACCCGGGTGACGTTCTACGCGTACTTCCCCTCCCGCAGCGAGCTGATGAAGGCGCTCATCGACGAGCAGCTCAACGAGGCGTTGCAGCGCGTCAGTTCCCCCGAGCACGGCTCCACGGCCCAGGGCCTGGTCGCGACCGTGGCCGACGGGACGCCGGAGGCGATCACCGCCTGGCTGCGGCGCACCGCCGACAGCTGGCCGGCGATCCGGCCGATCATCCGCGTGGGCCGGGATGCCGCGGCGGTCGATCCGGAACTTGTCGACCTGGTGGAGCGATGGCTGGAGGAGGCCATCAGCGACATCGAGGACGGACTGACGGCGGCCGGGCGCTTCGCCCCCCATCAGCGCCGCTTCCGGGGTGTACTGGCGATGGCCGAGCTGGACTACGTCGCCCAGCACTGGGACGGTGCGGACTGGAAGCTCACGCGCGAGCAGATGCTCGACGAGCTCAGCACCAGCTGGGTGCGCTTGCTGACCTGACCTGACCTGACCTGACCGTCGCCGCGAGCCGGGCCGGTCTCAGATCTCGGCCGCGGCGTCGAACAGCAGCGCCCGGAGCCATGCGACGAAGGACCGGTCGGACAGGCGCGGGTTGAACACCATGTCGATGCCGAGCCCGGGCAGCGGGAACGGGAACTCCTCGATCCGCACGTCGGCGAGCGTCCGCATGGTGGCGGCGACCCGGTACCGCAGGAGCGCGACGCCGCCGGCGCGGGCCACGAGGAACGGCACCAGCAGGAAGTCGGAGATCCACTGGCCGACGCGGTAGGGGATCCCCTTGTCCTCCAGCACCGAGTAAGGGAAGACCCGCCGGTCGGTGTCGACCACGATGTGCGGCTCGGTGGTGAGCAGATCGAGCGCACTCGCCTGCGGCGGGGTTTCCGGCGAAGCCACCACCACGCAGCGGTCGTTGTACAGCCGCTCGCGCGGATACGGCGAGAAGTGCCCCTCGGAGATCAGCACGGCGTCGACACCCCCTTCGGTGAAGGTGGCCTCGGTCGGCACCGTGATCGTCCGCACGCGCAGCGTGGCGCGCGGCGCGCGCTCCGCGACGAGCCGCGTCAGCCGGGGGCCGATGACGAACGCCGTGCTGTTCGTCATGGCGACCGTGATGACCCGCTCGTCCGTGGCGGGTTCGAAGCAGGGGAAGTCGACGATCTGCGCCGTCTGCTGCAGCGCGCTGCGCAGCGGCGCGATCAGCTCCAGCGCCCGTGGGGTGAGCGTGACGCCGCTGCCCTGCCGGACGACGAGCTCGTCGCCCAGCAGACGCCGCATCCTGGTGAGGGCGTGGCTCATGGCGGGCTGCGACAGCCCGACCCGTTCCGCCGCCCTGGTCACCGAACGCTCCTCCAGCAGCGCGAGGAGGGGCACCAGCAGGTTGAGATTGACCGACGCCAGCCGGTCCAGCCCCGAAGCCGGGGTGCCCTCCACGTCGCTGCTCATGGACCGAGACCCTACGCGGCCGCCCGGGTCATGCGACGCAGCCGGGGGATGGGGATGCGGTAGTCGAGGGCCACGGCCGTGGTGGTGCCGTCCTCCTGCGACCAGGTCATCAACGCCGGTCCGCCGCCGGGCTCTCCGTCGGCGTACGCGGGTTCCCCGGCCGCCGGCAGGTGTCCCACCGCTTTGAGGGTCAGTCCGAACTGCTCGGTCCAGAAGTACGGCTGGAACGCGAGCGGCGGCGCGTCCTCGCCGTGTACGACTGCCCGGGCGGCGGCCTTCGCCTGCTCGATGGCACTGCTCCACAGGGGGATGCGGCGCAGGCCCCGCGGGGTGGGGAAGGCGGCGAGGTCGCCGACGGCCGCGACCTCGGGGCGGGCGAGGCCCCGCGAGTCGACCGGGACGGCGCCGTTCACGACGAGACCGGTGCCGGCGAGCCACTCCGTGTTGGGCACGTCGCCGACGGCCGTGAGCAGGACCTCCGCATCGAGGACCGCGCCGTCGTCCAGCACGACCCGGGCGTCGCCCGCACGCCCCTCGACCCGGGCCCCGCGGGTCTCGACGACGGTGAGTCCCCGGTCGCGCGCTGCGGCGGCGAAGACACCGGCGAGGTGCGGACCGAGCTGGGCGGACAGCGGCACCCCCTGGGAGACGAGGGTGACCCGGCAGCCGGCGGCCAGGCAGCCCGAGGCGATCTCCATGCCGAGCGGGCCGCCGCCGACGACGAGGACCGAGGGCCGGTCCGCCAGGCGGCGGCGCAGTGTCAGCGCGTCGTCCAGTCCGCGCAGGGTGACCTCGTCGGGCGACCCGGACAGCCGTCGCGCCCGGGAGCCCGTGGCGAGGACGACGCGGTCGTACGGCAGGGCGGTGCCGTCGTCGAGCGTGACGAGCCGCCGATCGAGGTCGAGCCCGGTCGCGCGCACGCCCAGCAGCTCGGTCGCCCCGTGGCCGGGCGGCGGGAGCGCGTGCGAGGACATGTCGTCGCCGTCGAGCAGCAGCGCCTTCGACAGGGCGGGGCGGCTGTACGCCGGGTGCGTCTCGTCGCCGACGACGGTCAGCTCGCCGTCGAACCCGGCCTCGCGGAGCGTGTCGGCGGCGGTGAGCCCGGCGATCCCGTTGCCCACGACGACGACGCGTTCCAGGGTGCCGGCGCTCATTCGACCCTCAGCGCGGCGACCGGGCACACCCGGGCGGCGGCGTTCGCGAGGGCGGCGTCGGCCTCGTCGATCTCCTCGCGGTCGAGCACCAGCTCGCCGTCGTCGTCGACGTGCATGAGCTGCGGGGCGGCCTCTTCGCACAGGCCGTGGCCCTCACACCGGGGGCGGTCGAGAACGATCTTCATGCGGGGATCACCTCCAGGACGGGGAGCTCCTCGATGCTCCGGGTGATGTTGCTGGGGACACGGACCTCGGGGCCGGCGACGAGGCGCTTGACGCGCCGGGAGAGTGCCTCGATCACGGCGTGGGCCTCCAGGCGGGCGAGCCCCTGGCCCGCGCAGCCGTGCGGGCCGTAACCGAACGACAGGTGGTCGACCGGGTTGCGTTCGACCAGGAAGGTGTCCGGGTCGTCGTAGTGCCGGGGGTCGCGGTTGCCGGCGCCGAGCAGCACCGCGATCTGCGCGCCCGCCGGGATGACGGTGCCCTCGACGTCGACGTCCCGGGTGGCGAGCCGGCCCCAGACGTTGACGGGAGACCAGAAGCGCAGCACCTCGTTGAACGCCCCCGGTATCAGGGACGGTTCGGCGCGGACCAGGTCGAGCTGGTCGGGATGCGCGGCGAAGAGGGCGACGACGTTGCCGATCGCCGCGACGGTCGTGTCGACGCCGGCGCCCAGGTACTGGTGGATGATGTGGCCGGCCGTGCCCTCGGGGATGGCACCGCGCGCCTCGGCGTCGAAGATGCCGCGGCCCACGGAGCCCTCGGCCAGGTCGTCGGCCGTGACCTCGGAGCACCAGGCGTACAGTTCCCCGGCGATGGGGAAGTTCTCGGCCGTGCGCTGGTTCATCGGGCCGAGGACCTGCATGGCGGCCTGGCCCCAGCGCAGCATGTTGTCGCGTACGTGACCGGTGAAGCCGATCAGATCCGCGACGACCTCCAGCGGGAAGGCACGGGCGAGTGCGTCGACGGCCTCGAAGGAGCCCTGCTCGACGAGTTCGGCGACCAGGGCGTCCGCCTTCGCCTCGATCCGGCCCTTCAGGCCGCGCAGGGCGCGCGGTGAGAGGTTCTCGGTGAGTGTGGCGCGCAGCCGGGTGTGCACCGGGGGGTCGGACGCGAGCGAGGTGCCCGTCAGCGCCTGGTTGGCCATCGGGTTGAAAGCGATCGAGGTCGAGGAGAACGACTCCCAGTCCGCGAGCGCGCCGCGGATGACGTCGTACCGCGTCAGCGCGTAGACGCCGTTCTTCGGCAGGTGGACGACGGGGCCCTGTTCCCGCAGCTCGGCGTGGACGGGGCAGGGGTCCAGGACGACCTCGTCGGCGAAGAGGTCGACGTCGGAGGTGGGCGGAGTGCTCATGGCCCTCAGTGAAGTGGCCGACACCACATCGATCAAATGAATGATTTACATGGCGTCACATGCACGCCATTCATGCGTCATCCCCGCCGTGTTCCTCGTGCTCTGATTTTCCCCCTCCATGCAACCCTCTGTGCAGTGTTTTTTCGTGGTGTTCGTTTCATTGACGCTATGTAAACCGAATGGCTACTGTGACAGCAGCCACAGGGTGCACCGCCGCACCCCACACCGGACACGTGAGGCAGTCATGAGCGTGAACAGCAACACCGTGAACACCGTCCTGGGCCCGGTGCCGGCCGAGCAGTTGGGCGTCGTCTCGGTCCACGAGGCGCTGCTGTCGGTGCTCCCGGGCGCGGAGCACGCCTTCGACGTCACCCTCGACCGCGCCGAGATCTTCGAGACGCTGGCCGCGAAGCTGAGGGACTTCCGCGCTCACGGCGGCGGCACGATCGTCGACAGCACCGGCATGTTCCACGGGCGGGACGTCCGGCTGTACGAAACCCTGTCCCGCACGACCGGTGTGCACATCGTCGCCTCGACCGGCCAGGGCCCCGAGGAACTGCTCGGCGGGTACTTCCTCACGCCGCAGACCAACCCGCCGACGCCGTGGCCGGCCGAGAAGTTCGCCGACCTCTTCACCCAGGAGATCACCGAGGGCATGGTGGTCCCGCGCGTGGAGCGCCGAGGCCCCGCCGGCCTGGTGGCCACCGCCGCGACGCGGACCGGCACGACCGCGACCGACGAGAGCCTCCTGCGCGGCGCGGCCCGCACCGCCCTCGCCACCAGCGTCGCGGTCTCCATCCGGTACGGCGCGGACGCCGTCCACGACCTCGACATCGTGCTCGACGAGAAGCTGCCGGCCGACCGGGTCGTCGTCGGCGGGCTGGACCGCAAGGACGCCGTAGCCGCCGGCGCGCCCGCGAAGGTCGCCGGCCGCGGCGCCTACGTCGCGCTCGACCACGTCGGCACCGAGGACGCCGAGCACCTCACCGACGCCGAGCGCGCCGCCCTGGTCGCCGTCCTCGTGCAGGCCGGTCTCGGCGACCGGATCCTGCTCTCCGCCAGCGCGACCGGGGTGGCCAAGGGGCACCCTGCCAACGACCTGCCGTACAGCCATGTCCTGACCGCCTTCGTGCCGCTGCTGAAGGCGCGGGGCCTCGGCGACGACGACGTGCGGCGGATTCTCGTGGCCAACCCGCGCGACCTGCTCGCGGTGCGCTGAGCGCGCCGGCCCGAACGACCGTCAAGTCCTCTTCTCAAAAGGTGAGTGTTGTGTCGAGAGTGAACACAGTTCTGGGGCCGATCCCCGCCGAGGAGCTGGGTCTCGTGGCGATCCACGAGCACATCGGGTACGGCATGCCCGGCTCCGAGCTGGACACGAAGTGGTGGAAGACGCCCGAGCAGCGCTACGAGGAGACCGTCCCGAAGCTGCGCAGGTTCCACGAGCTCGGCGGCGGCACCTTCGTCGACGCGACCGGCATCTGCAACGGCCGTGACGTCGACTACTACAAGTCCCTGTCCGCGAAGACCGGCGTCCACATCGTCGCCTGCACCGGCTTCGTCGGCGGCGACACCGCTCTGCCGCACTTCGCCCGCGCCGACGTCGACTACCTCACCCGGCAGTTCGTCCACGAGATCACCGTCGGTATCGGCTCCACCGGCAGCCTGGCCGGAGTCATCAAGGTCGGCGTGAGCCGCGGCGGCCGTATGACGGACCTGGACAAGCGCATCTACCGCGCCGCGGCCCGCGCCTCGCTCACCACCGGCGTGCCGATCCTCACCCACCTCGCGATCGACGCCGAGAACGCGATCGCGATCTTCAACGAGGAGGGCCTTCCGCTCGACCGCGTGCTGTTCGGGCATGTCGACGACGGGGTGAACGCCGACAAGACGCGCGACGTCTGGATCGCGGAGCAGGGCGGCCGCATCGGCTTCGACACGTTCGGCTACGAGACCGAGCTGCCGGACCCGCCGTTCTGGGCCCGCCCCCGCAAGGAACGGCTGGACCACTTCCTGCGGTTCATCGGCGACGGCCGGCTGCGGCAGGTCCTCGCCTCCGCCGACGCCAACTGCAGCCCTCTGGGCTGGCCGGGCGTCAAGGGGCACACCGTCAACTACATCTTCGACGACCTCATCCCGGACCTCCGCGCCGCCGGCCTGGACGAGGCCATCATCAAGACGATCTTCGTCGACAACCCCGCCGACTTCCTGACCATCCAGAAGTAAGAGAGAACCACCATGCAGTCCTCGGACCTGAAGAACCTGAAGATCGCGGTCGTCGGAGCGGGATACGGCGGCGCGGCGGCAGCCAAGGCCCTGAGCCTGCTCGGCGCGGACGTGAACGTCTACGAGCAGGCGAACCAGATCCGCGAGGTCGGCGCCGGCATCGGTCTGCGCCCCGCCACCATCAACCGGTTCCGCCAGTGGGGCATCTTCGAGGCGATCGCGAAGGTCAGCTCGCCCAGCGAGTACTTCGAGATCCTCACCGCCACCGGTGAACCGATCATGAAGGAGGCGTGGCCGGCCGCCGGGGACCAGACCCACACCCATCTCATCCACCGTGGCGACTTCATCGACGCCCTGCTGGGCGTGCTGCCCGAGGGCATGGTGCACCTCGGGCACAAACTGCGGACCGTCGAGGACAAGGGCGACAGCTCCGTCCTCACCTTCGCGGACGGCAGGACGGTCGAGGCGGACCTCGTCGTCGGCGCCGACGGCATCAAGTCGGTCGTGCGCCGGCAGCTGTTCAGCGACAGGAGCCCGGTGTTCTCCGGCGAGCACGCCTACCGTGCCGTCATCCCCGTGGACGACGCCCACGGCATGGTCGTCGACGACAACCTCCGGATGTACATCGGCAAGGGCACGAAGATCTACCTGCTGCCGCTGCGGCACCGGCGCCAGGTGTCGTTCGACATCACCGCCCTGTGCCCGGACGGCACCTGGAACCCGCAGGTCACGAAGGACGACCTGCTGAAGACGGTGGAGGGCTTCGACGAGCGCCTCGTGAGCATCACGCGCGACCTCGACATGGGCACCGTGAACATCCGCGCCGTCTACGACATCGACCCGGTCGACACCTGGCACTCCGACTCCGTCGTCCTCGTCGGCGACGCCGCCCACTCGATGCTGCACCACCAGGGGCAGGGCGCGAACTCGGCCATCGAGGACGCCGGGGCGCTCGCCGACGCCCTGCGCCAAGCCGCGTCCCTGAAGGAGGGACTGGCCCTGTACCAGGCCACCCGCAAGCCCGTGACCGACGAACTGCAGGCCATCTCGCGCCAGGGCTGGACCGAGGACGAGATCGACGACGTCTTCCCCGGCCAGAAGCCCGCCGCTGCCGGACAGGAGTGACACCATGACGCTGCATCCCGAGATCGCCGCATTCCTCGCGAGCCTGCCCGCCCCGCCCGAGGGCCCGCTCGACCCGGTTGCCATGCGTGCCGCGGACGAGGCGCACGTCGCTCCCCTGGAGGAGCGCCTGCCGCTGCACGCGGTCGACGACGTGACGGCGAGGACGGCCGCCGGCGAGGTACCGGTACGGATCCACACCCCTGTTGAGGCCGACAGCTACGGCGTGCTGGTCTACTTCCACGGCGGCGCGTTCTTCCTCGGCAGCCTGGAGACCCACGACCACGTCGCGCGCTCACTGGCCAAGGAGACCGGGCTCAAGGTCGTCTCCGTCGGCTACCGCCTGGCACCCGAGGCGGCCTTCCCGGCGGGTCTCGACGACTGCTACGCGGTCGTGCGCTGGGTCGCCGAAGAGGGTACGGGCCTGGCCTGGGACGGTACGACCCTCGCCGTCGCCGGTGACAGCTCCGGCGGCACCTTCGCCGCCGCGGTCGCCGCCAGGGCGCACGACGACGGCTTCGACCGGATCACCCACCAGATCCTCTACTACCCCTCGCTCGACCTGGACTTCGACGTCGACCGCTACCCGTCGCTGCGGGAGAACGCGGTGGGCTACGGCCTGGAGACGGCGGGGCTGAAGCCCTTCAACGCCTTCTACCTCGACAGCGGCGCCGACCCCGCGGACCCGCTGGTGTCGCCGATCAAGCGGACCGACCTCACCGGTCTGCCGCCCGCGCTGGTCGTCACCGCCGAGCACGACCCGATGCGCGACGAGGGCGAGCTGTACGGCGAGCGGCTGCGCGAAGCCGGTGTGGAGGCGACGGTGAGCCGGTACGAGGGAGCGGGCCACGGGTTCGTCCAGCACTTCTCCTGGATCCCGGAGTACCACGCGGTCTTCACGCAGACACGCGACTTCCTCGGCCGCAGCTGACCGGCCGGCCCGTGCACGAGCGGAGTAGGAAAGCATGACGCACCCAGTCACCGTCCACCCCCTGGTCTCGCCCTGGGGCCGGTTCGGTCTCTACAGCTTCTTCATCGACGCACCCGAGCCGGCGATCGTCGACACCGGCATCGCCTCGTCGCCCGCCGAAGGGATGGCTCCCGCGCTCGAGGCCATCGGACGCCGCATCGAGGACGTGCGCTGGATCCTGCTGACCCACGGTCACATCGACCACGTCGGCGGAGCGCACGCTCTGTGGGAGCTCACCGGGCGGCGCGCCCGGGTGGTCATCCACGAGGCCGACGCACCGATGCTCCGCTCGCGCCGGGCCCACGTCGAGGAGTACCTCGCGGGACGGGGGCGGTACCTGGACGACCCCGAGGGCGAGGCGAAGGTGACGGCCGCCACGGAGGCCGTCATCTCCGGCGAGATGGAGCCCTCCCTGCTGGTCAAGGGCGGCGAGACCCTCTCCCTCGGCGGTGACGTCACCGTGTCCGTGCACTCCGTACCGGGCCACACACCCGGATCGGTCGCCTACGTCGTCGACGGACAGCGCTCGGTGTTCACCGGAGACGCCGTCCAGGTCCACGGGGCGGCGAACGGCTTCCCGGGCTACACGGACCCGGTCGCCTACCGCGCCGGCCTGGAGTACCTGCGGGACGAGATCCGCCCGCGGCACCTCTACCTGGGGCACCCCTACCGTCGCGTCGACGGCACACCGTACGGCGTCGAGCTCGACGAGGCGCAGGCCCAGGAGGCCATCACCCAGAGCCTGGACATCGAGGCCCGTGTCGCCGCGGCCGCCTGCGGATGCCTGGAGGCGGGCCTGCGGGAGACGGATTCGCCGTACTCCCCGTTCGCCCGTGCCGCCGAGGAGCTCGGCTACACCGGGGACCCCGCGCTCGAGCCGTCGCCGTTCTTCACCTCCATGGCCGGCTACCGCACGCACCTCGAACAGAACGCGTAACACAGGAGCTTCACACCCATGACTGACCTTCACACGATCCGCGCGGGCGAGCAGTCGATCGCCGTCCGCAAGGATCTCCAGGTGCCGATGCGCGACGGCGTCACGCTGGTGGCCGACGCGTACAGCGGTGCGGACGACACACCGCGGCCCGCGCTGGTGGCCCTGAGCCCGTACGGCAAGGAGCTCCAGGCCCTGGCCCTGACGACCCCGCCGCAGCGCCGGCCGAGCCCCATGTGGGACGGCTGCATCGAGGCCGGAGACATCGCGCGCGTCGTCCAGGAGGGCTACGTCCACGTCATCGGCGACCTGCGCGGCTCCGGCGCCTCCGAGGGCGAGCACATCGGCAACTACAACGCCGGTGGCGTCTCGCTCGGCCAGGACGCGTACGACTTCATCGAGTGGGTCGCCGCGCAGCCGTGGTGCGACGGCAACGTCGGCATGATCGGCATCTCCTACTTCGGCTCGATGCAGGTACTGGCGGCGGCCGAGCGTCCGCCGAGCCTCAAGGCGATCTTCGTCAGCGGCGGCCACTACGACTTCTACGAGACCACCTATCACGGCGGCGTCATGTGGTTCATGCCGCGCGCCGCCCGTGAAGGGCGCGGCGGCGACTCCGGCTGGGCCTTCACCGACGGCGTCAAGTCCCGCATGCTCGAGACCTGCTCGCCCGAAGAGATCAAGAAGCGGGTCGCCGAGCGCCTGCGGGACCCGGACGTGGCCGCCTGGCCCAACCTGGTCCACGTGCTGAACTACCCGAAGAACCACGAGGCCTGGTTCGACATCGTGATGAACGAGGTCGACGGCGAGTGGTACGAGGAACGCAACCCCGTCACCCTCGCGCCGGACATCGACATCCCGGTCTGGCTCCAGATCGACCAGGGCCGCGGCTGGACGATGGACGGCACCATCGAGGTCTTCAACCGCGTCAAGGGCCCCAAGAAGCTGGACATCGGTCCGTACCCGCCCATGCAGTCGCGCCCCTTCGTCGAAGAGCACGACAAGATGTTCCGCTGGTACGACTACTGGATCAAGGGCATCGACAACGGGATCATGAACGAGCCCGCCGTCACCGTGCACGTCGAGGGCTCACGCCAGTACGTCACCGGGGCCCAGTGGCCGCCGAAGGCCGTGGAGCACAAGCCGCTCTACCTCCGCCCGCGCCACAAGCTCTCCTTCGAGCCCGAGCCCATGGGTGCCGAGCACGCCGCCCCCGACGGCTTCTACCAGGCGCCGCTCACGGTCACCGACAAGGTGGAGATGCTCAGCTGGAGCACCGAGCCGTTCACCGAGCCCACCGAGATGATCGGCCAGGGCGCGGCGCACCTGTTCGCGGAGATCGACCAGCCCGACACCAACTTCATCCTGCGCATGTGGGACGAGGCCCCGGGCGGCAAGCGCCGGCTCATCACCACCGCCTACCTCAAGGCCTCGCACCGCGAGCTCGACGAGGAGCGCACCACCGAGGGCGACCCCTACCACCCGCACACCCGCGCGGTGCCGGTCGAGCCGGGGAAGATCGAGGAGTACGTGCTGCGCGTCTACCCGTTCGCGGCGACGTTCCTGCGGGGCCACAAGCTGGTCGTGGAGCTCTCCAACGACGAGCCACTGGCCGACGCGCACAACGCGCTGCTGCCGCCGGACGCCTTCCACCTGCCGGTGGGCCGCCCCGTCACCCACAAGATCTACCGCGACGCCGCACACCCCTCCCGGCTGGTGCTGCCGTTCACGACGGTCACGGCGGGCTCTGCGCGCGATCAGGACGGAGACCGGCGCAGCGGCTCCTGACGAGGCCGACGCCGACCGGGGGACCGCCGTACCCCCGGCGGCTCGCCTCCCGGGGCGCTCAGAGGTGCGAGTCGGCAGCCAGTGCCGTGAACGCCGCCCAGGCGTCGGGGGAGACAGCGAGGGACTGCCTCCGGGTGTCCTTCGAGTCCCGGACAAGAACGACGCCGGGGCGCAGGGCGACCTCGATACAGTTGTCGCCGCCGCCGCCGCTGTAGCTGCTCTTGAACCAGGCCGGTTCGCTCGTGCTCATAGCGCTCCTCGCATCTGATCCAGCAGGCTCGCGGTGGCTTGGTGGCTCAGAGCCTGTGAGCGCATCTTGCCATAGCGCTGGAGCATCTGACTTACGGCTTTCGGGTCACTGATGAGCATGCTGGTGCCGTGGCCTTCGACGTAACCGGCCCATCGGTGTTCGGCTGTCTCGGCAAGGTACATCTCGCCCTCGAAGCCGGAGTGTTCCTCCTGGAGCAGCGGCATGACCTGGAGTTCCACGTTGCGGTACCGGCCGACTGCGATGAGGTGGTCGAGCAGGACTTTCGTGACGGCCGTACCTCCCATGCGGCGTTCCAGGAGAGCCTGCTCGACGACGAAGCTGAACGACGTGTTGGGGCGTTCGACGAGAAGTTGCTGCCTGGCCAGTCGTGCTGCCACCTGCCGCTCGGACTGTTCTTCCGTGAGCGGAGGCAGGTGCCGGTCGAAGATCGCGCGGATGTACGGCTCAGGTTGCAACAGGCCTGGAACGACCCGGCTTTCATACGCGTACAGCGAGATCGCCTCCTCCTCGATCCCCGCCCACTGCCGGAACCAGGACGCCAGCCCCGCCTTCCGCGTCAGGCTCTTCGCCGCAGCCCCCAGCACGCGCGCCGCGACCGCGCCCAGGACCTCGTCCGACCGCTTCAGCAGTTCCTTCGGCGGGAAGCGCTTCCCCTGCTCGATCTTGGCGATGTACGCGGGCGAGTAGCGCACCAGCGGAGCGAACTGCTCCTGTGTCAGGCCGGCTTCCTCCCGCAGGGCCTTGAGGACCGCGCCGAAGGTCTTCAGGCTGTCGGAGAGTTCCGGCTCGCAGCCCCCGCCCACTCCGCCACCGTTGTCCGTCGTCATCGCAGCCGCCTTCCCCTGTGCCACCGGGCCGTACCCGTGCCGTACCGTTCGTCGTCCGGGCTGCGCCACGCCAGACCGATCAATGCTCACGCACGGCGACCGACCCAGTCCAGCGCGTGAACCGGTACAGCGTGATCTGTATCAGCGGCGGACCTGCCGACGACCTGTCAACTGTCGGCAAGCTGGCCCGCATGCCAGCCCCGAACCGCCAATCCGCCACCCTCGTACGCACGTTCACGCAGCGCTTCTCCACCACCCGGCGCGGTGCCCGCCTCGCCCGGCTGCTCGCCGCGCACCAGCTCACCGAGTGGGGGCATCCGCGAGGAACCGAAGCGCACGACACCGTCGTCCTCGTCGTCGCCGAACTCGCCGCGAACGCCGTTCTCCACGGCCGTGTCCCGGGGCGTGACTTCGCTCTCGCCCTGTCCTTCGAGGAGGGGCGGGACGTCGTCCGGATCGAGGTGACCGACACCCACCCCGCCCGGCCGGCGCGCATGGCTCCCGGCCCGGACGGGGACGGGGGCCGTGGCCTGGTCCTCGTCGACGCGCTCGCCGTCGACTGGGGCGTACGGGACCGCCTCGGCCCCGGCAAGACGGTATGGGCCGAGTGCGCCCTGTGCCCGAGCGCACGACCAGGGTGTTGACATCCAGCCGCGCGTCGGCAGCGGAACCCGGTCGGCCCCTGACCTTTGACAAGAACTTTACGTACGTGACCGACTACTGTTCGTGTTCATGCTGGCCGGGTCGATCTTCGGACGCCGCCGCTCCGCGTCACGGACCGGAGCGGTGCTCGTGCTGTTGCTGGCCGCGCTCATGCACGTACTGGCCTGCGCCCACGGCCCGACACCCACCGGCGCGGCACGGGCCGACACCCCGCTCGTGGCCTTTGCCGCCTACGGACAGACACCTCAGGACCAGCACCGGGCGGACGTCCGGACCTCGGCCCCCGCACACGACGGCGACGTGCACTGCTGGGACGGGGACGAGCCGACCGCGCAACTCCCGCGAGACGCCTCCCCGGCCCACCCCGCGGTCCACGACGTCCTGACCGCCGACCACACCCCGGCCGCGCCGCTCCCGGCGCGAACCCCCGCAGCCGCTCCCGAACCCGGCAACACCTCGCCCGGGCACGCGCGAGCCCTCTTCGGCGTGTGGCGGACCTGATCGGCCCCGCTGCCGAGCCCTGCCCCCGACGCGGGGAACGGCAGCCGATCGGTCCCGCCCTCTTCCCGCCCCCACACGACCGGCGGCCGTTCACGGTCCCGGCCGCAGGAGAAGCACGCCATGAACCACCCCATCCGCACCTCCGTCCCCGCCTGCCCGGCCCAGCTCCTGGCCGACGCCAAACGCCCCATGCGCACGCCCGCCGGACTGGTCGGCGACACCCCCGTGCTGTGGATCGGCGAGCCCTTCACCGCCGCCGGGCGCGGCTTCTGGGCCAAGCTCGAAGGCCACAACCCCGGCGGCATCAAGGACCGCACCGCCCTGCACATGGTCCGAGCCGCCCGCGAACGCGGCCGGCTGCTGCCCGGCGCCCGGATCGTGGAGTCGACCTCCGGCACCCTCGGTCTCGGGCTGGCCCTCGCGGGCGCCACCTTCGGCCACCCCGTCACCGTCGTCACCGACCCGGCGATCGAACCACTGATGACCGGCCTGCTCACGGCGTACGGCTCCGAAGTCGACGTCGTCACCACCCCGCACCCGGTCGGCGGCTGGCAGGAGGCCCGCCGCCACCGGGTCGAGGAACTGCTCGCCGCCCACCCGGACGCGTGGTGCCCCGACCAGTACGACAACCCCGACAACGTCGCCGCCTACGCCCCGCTCGCCCACGAACTCGTCGCCCAGCTCGGCCGTATCGACAGCCTCGTCGTCTCCGTCGGCACCGGCGGCCACTCCGCCGGCATCGGCTCCGTCCTGCGCGGCTTCTTCCCGGGGCTGCGCGTGGCCGGGGTGGACACCACCGGCTCGACGATCTTCGGGCAGCCCGCCGCGCCCCGCCTGATGCGCGGACTCGGCTCCAGCATCCACCCCCGCAACGTCGCCTACGACCTGTTCGACGAGGTGCACTGGGTCGCCGCCCCCGAGGCGGTGTGGGCGGCGCGCCTCCTGGCCCGCGACCACTACGCCACCGGCGGCTGGAGCGTCGGCGCCGTCGCTCTCGTCGCCCGCTGGCTGGCCCGCACCCTGCCCGCCGAGGAACGGATCGTCGCGGTCTTCCCCGACGGCCCGCAACGCTATGTCGGCACCGTCTTCGACGACGCGTACTGCCGGGAGCACGGCCTCCTCGGACACCTGCCCGCCGACGACCCGGAAGAGATCGGTGATCCGGGCGAACGGACCGTGTCCCGCTGGACCCGCTGCACCCGTGTCGTCGACCCGCTCGCCGTCGGCGGCGGTGCGCCGGAACTCGCGAGGGCCGGGCGATGACGGACCTGTGGCGGCAGACCCGCTCCTTCCCGCCCGCCGTAAGGCTGTTGATGGCCAACCAGTTCGCCATCAACCTCGCCTTCTACATGCTCATGCCCTACCTCGCCGCCCACCTGTCCGATGGACTCGGCCTCGCCGCCTGGGCCGTCGGGCTCGTGCTGGGCGTGCGCAACTTCTCCCAGCAGGGCATGTTCCTCATCGGCGGCACGCTCGCCGACCGCCTCGGCTACAAAACCCCGATCATGGCCGGCTGCCTGCTGCGCACCGCCGGTTTCGGCCTGCTCGGCTGGGTCGACAACCTCCCCGCCCTGATCGCGGCCTCCGCCGCCACCGGCTTCGCCGGCGCCCTGTTCAACCCCGCCGTCCGCGCCTACCTCGCCGTCGAGGCGGGCGAACGGCGCGTGGACGCCTTCGCCGCCTTCAACGTCTTCTACCAGGCGGGCATGCTGCTCGGCCCACTCGTCGGGCTCGCCCTGCTCGCCGCCGACTTCCGCCTCGTGTGCACGACCGCCGCCGGCATCTTCGCCGTACTCACCGTGCTGCAGTGGCGCGCCCTGCCCGCCCGGCGCGGTCACGCGGCGGACGCGGCCCGGCAGGAGAGCGTGCTCGCGCAGTGGCGGACGGTCGTGTCCAACCGCCCCTTCCTGCTCTTCGCCACCGCCATGATCGGCTCCTACGTGCTCACCTTCCAGGTGTACCTGGCCCTCCCGCTGGCGGCGGCCGACGCCCTGGGGGCGAACGGCACGGCGGTCACCAGCGGGCTCTTCATCGTCTCCGCCGCGGTGGCCGTCGTCGGCCAGCTGCGCCTGACCGGCTGGGCCAAGCAGCGGTGGCGACCCAGTCAGGCGCTGGTGCGGGGACTGGCCGTGATAGGGCTGGCCTTCCTGCCGCTCGCGCTCGCCCCGCGCGGCTCCTCGGGGGCCGCGCTGGTCGCGCTGGTGACCGCGGTGGTCCTGCTCGCGGTGGGTTCCGCCGTGGTCTACCCGTTCGAGATGGACACCGTCGTCGCCCTGTCGGGCAACCGTCTGGTCGCCACCTACTACGGGCTCTACAACACCGTCTCCGGCCTGGGCATCACCCTGGGCAACCTCGTCACCGGCGCGCTGTGGGACTTCGCCCAGCGGCACCATGCCCTCTGGGTGACCTGGACGGCCCTGACCGCCACCGGACTCGTCTGCGCCGCCTCGGTCGCGGCGCTCGCCCGGGCCGGCCGGCTCACCACCCAGGCGGAGCCCGAGCCCGCCCCCGCCTGACGGAAAGGAGGTCGCCGACCCGCGGGGTCAACTCCCCAGTGACGACAGTGCGGTGGCGACCCGTTCGGCTGCCTCCGGCGGGGTCGAGGCGTGCGGGGACAGCCTGAGCGAGTCGGTGCGCACGGTCGCGGTGACGCCTTCGGTGTGCAGCGCCTTGGCGACGAGGGACGGATCGTGGTCCGGCAGGGTGAAGGAGAGGACGCCCGCGCGCCGCGCCGGGTCGGCGGGGGAGAGGACGCGGCCGCCGCACGCCGCGACGACCTCGGTGAGTTCGGCGATCCGTGTGGCGACCGCGGCTTCGATCGCGGCGACGGTGTGCCGCTCGACGAGGTCCAGCGCGGCCGCGAACGCGGCGGCCGTCACCGGGCTCAGATTGGTGATCGACCACCGTCCTGCGTCCGGGGCGGGCGGGTGCTCGGCTCCGTCGAAGAGGCCGACGTCCTCGACGCCCGTCCAGCCGGTGAGGACCGGCTCCAGGGATTCCAGGGCGCGGTCGGACAGCGTGGCGAAGCCGGTCGACCATCCGGCGCGCAGCCATTTCTGGCCGCCCGCGACCACCACGTCGGCGGCGTCCCAGGGCAGGGCAGCGACCCCGAACGCCTGGATGGCGTCCACGATCAGCAGCCGGTCGGGCCCGATCGCCTCACGCAGCGCCGCCAGGTCGGCACGGAACCCGGTGCGGAAGTCCACGGCGCTGACCGACACGGCCACGACGTCGTCGGTCAGCACGGAGCGGACCAGATCGGGGGTGACTCCGGAGCCGGGTACGGGGTCGATCCAGCGCGGCGTGGCCCGGCCCAGGTCCGCGGAGCGGCGCCACGGGTAGTGGTTGGCGGGGAAGTCGGAGCGTGGCGCGAGGACCACGCCCTCCCTGATGCCGAGCGCGGCGTGGAACAGACCGGTGGACGCGTTCGGGAGGAGCACCGTGTGCCGGGCGTCGGTGCCGGCGAGGCGGGCGGCCGTGTCCCGCGCCGTCTCCTCCGCGCGCATCAGGGCGTCCACGGTGGTGTGGTCGGCGCGGGCGGACGCCTCCAGGGCGCGCGCGGTGGCGGTGACGGCGTCGCGGGAGGGCGGCCCGAAGCGTGCGAAGTCCAGGTACCCGGCGGGTGTGTCGAAGTGGGCGGCGTACGACGTGAGCACGGGGCTCGTCCCTCCGGGGTGATGCGTGCGGATCGAGTGGCGCGGCGGGCGGTGGAGCAGAGCTCGCTCGCGCATCCTGCCACAGCGCCGGAGCGTCCGATTCACGGCCGCCGGGGCCCCGCCGCCCTGATGGTGAGGTGATCCGTGAGCAGGTGGAGGCGGCCCGGTGGAGAAGATCACGTCCGGGGTCGCGGTCTTGGCCGGGCGCGCGGCACGCGATACCGTCTGTGCGATATCGACGACGGCACGACGGAAGCCGGTGGGAATCCGGCACGGTCGCGCCACTGTATGCGAACGCCCTCGGGGTGTTCGTGAGTCAGACCCGTGGCTGTCGTCCTGTGCACCACCGAGATGGGACGCGAACTCCCAGAGGAGGTTCTGCCATGGCGCAGACCGTCGCTCAGCCGACCGCCACCCCCGCCGTTCCCGCCACGCTGCCGCTGAAGGCGATAGCTCCCTGGGCGGTCTTCTTCGGCGTTCTCATGCTGGTCCTGCTCTACTTCGTCGGCGCCGAGCAGGGCGCCACCTCCGTGTTCAGCGGCACGGACGTCCACGAGTGGGTGCACGACGCCCGCCACCTGCTCGGCTTCCCCTGCCACTGAGGCGAGGGTCACCGCACGCTCATGAACTCCGCAACCGTAAGAAACCTCCTGGTACGGGGCATGCTCGCCGGCCTTGCCGCCGGCGTGCTCGCCCTGGTCGTCGCCTACTTCCTCGGGGAGCCGTTCGTCGACAAGGCGATCGGCCTCGAGGAGGTGCACGCACATTCCCATTCCCACTCCCACTCCCATGACGAGGTGGAAGTCGTCTCCCGTTCCCTCCAGTCCACGGCCGGTCTCGCCACCGGCGTCCTGGTCTACGGGGTCGCCTTCGGCGGCATCGCCGCGCTCGCCTTCTGCTTCGCGCTGGGCCGCGTGGGCCGCTTCTCCCCGCGGGCGACCGCGCTGCTGCTGTCCGGCTGCGCGCTGCTGGCGGTGTACGTCGTGCCGTTCCTGAAGTACCCGGCCAACCCGCCCGCGGTCGGCCAGGGGGACACCATCGGCAAGCGCACGACCCTGTACTTCCTGATGATGCTGCTCAGCGTCCTCCTCGCGATCGCCGCCACCATCCTGGGCAAGCGCCTCGCGCCCGCGCTGGGCACGTGGTACGCGACGGTGGCCGCGGTGGCCGCCTTCGCCCTGGTGATCGGTCTGGCGTACGCCTTCCTGCCCACCGTCAACGAGGTGCCGGCGGACTTCCCGGCCACCCTGCTGTGGCGGTTCCGGCTCTCCGCCCTGGCCACGCAGGCCGTCCTGTGGGGCGGATTCGGGCTGCTCTTCGGCGAGTTGGCCGGGCGACTGCTGAATCCCCGGCCGGCGACGGCCACGACCGGGCGCGCGGTTCCGGCCGCGCACTGACCCCTTCGGCACACGACAGGGCCCTTCGGAACCGTCCGGGGGCCCTCTCGCGTTCCTCAGGGCGCCGCCAGCGGCTGTCCGAGCCGCAGATTCCAGCGGCCGGCCCGTCCACTGAACTCCGTTGCCGTCAACGGAGGTACGTCCAGCCGCCAGAAGCCGGACGCGGGCAGGCCCAGTACATGGACGACCGCGGCCCGTACGACCTCCGGCTCGACCACCGCGAGCGTACGGCCGTCGGTGTCCCGTGCGCTGTCCAGCCAGTGCCCGACCCGCTCGCACACGTCCCGCACCGACTCCCCGCCGTGCGGCGCGCAGTCGGGGTCGGCGAGCCAGCGGCCCACCGCCTCCGGCTCGGCGGCCATCACCTCCTCCAGGGTCCGGCCCCGCCAGCGGCCCGCGTCCAGACCGGCCAACTCCCCTACTTTCACGCCGTCGAGGCCGAGCGCCGACGCCGTCTCCCGGCAGCGCGCGCTCGGGGACAGGAGCACGCGGGCGGCCGCGGGCAGCGACCCGGCGGCCGAACGGGCCCTGGCCGTCCCGCCGTCGTCGATCGAGTCGCCGTCGTCGAACCGGGCCTGCCGCAGCGACGGGCTCGTCGCGGGCGAGACGAGAGTGACTCGGCTGGTCAACTGCACTCCTGCCGTGCGGTGTTGACGGCGGTGCCCGCGGCGCGGATCGCCTCGACCTCGCCGGGCGGCGCGGAATCGTCGGTGACGAGGGTGTGCAGCCGCGAGACCGGTGCGACGAAGGCGTGCGCCGTACGGGACAGTTTGGTGCCGTCGGCCACGGCGAGCACGCGCCGGGCGGAGTCGATCGCGGCCCGCTTCACCGCCGCGTCGTCCAAGTCGTATGCGGTCAGGCCCTGTTGTGCGGTCAGCCCGCAGCAGCCGATGACGGCGGTGTCGAAGCGCAGAGCCGCCAGCGAGGCCAGTGTCAGGGGTCCGGTGAGGGCCCCCTCGCCCGGACGTGGCCGGCCGCCGGGCACGAGGAGGGTGGTCTGCCCGGGGCTGTCGGCGAGCGCGTCGACGGCCTGGAGCGACAGCGGCATCACGGTCACCCGCCGGCCGCGCAGTGCCCTGGCCACTTCCAGGCAGGTGGTGCCGCTGTCGAGGACGACCGTCTCCCCGTCGGCGATCAGCGCGGCCGCGTCCGCGGCGATGCGCTGCTTGATCCGCGTGCCCTCCTGCGCGCGCAGGGGGAAGGGGGGCTCCTCGCCGCGCAGCAGCAGGGTCCGGGCGCCGCCCCGGAAGCGTTCCAGCACACCTTGGGCGGCCAGGGTCTCCAGGTCGCGGCGGATGGTCATCTCCGAGGCCCCGGTGAGTTCGGCCAACTGGCCGACGCCGAGGCTGCCCGCCTCGCGCACTGCGTCCGTGATCTGCCTCAGACGGCCCGTGTTCCCCATGCGCCGATTGAACACCATGCTCCAGTAAACAGGAACACTGTGAGAACCGGCGCTTTTCAAACAAGGTTCATGTTCGATACGTTCGCTCCATGGAGCGAACACTTCGCGCGGCGCGTCTGGCGACCTTCACGTACTTCATCCTCAACGGGACCCTGCTGGGGATGTGGATCGTGCAGATCCCGCCCATCGAGCACCGCGTCGGCGTCAGCCACGCCGTCCTGGGCGGCTTCCTGCTCCTGCTCGGGGCGGGCGCCTTCGTGGGGATGCAGCTGGCCGGCCCGGTCGCCGACCGCCTCGGCACCCGGATCGTCGTGCCCGCCTCCGGTGTCCTGTGCAGTGCCGCCCTCGTGCTGCCCGGACTGGCCTCCGAGCCGTGGATGCTCGCCGGAGCCCTGATCGTGCTCGGGTTCGGCAACGGCTGCCTGGACGTGAGTATGAACGCCCACGCCGTCCAGGTCGAGAAGGCGTACGGACGCCCGGTGATGTCCGCGTTCCACGCCACGTTCTCCGTCGGCGGCGTGGTGGCCGCCCTCGCGGGTGCCGCCGTCGCGAGCGCGGGCTGGACCCCGGCGGCGACGCTCGGCACGGCGGCCGTACTGGGAGTGGTGGTCGCCGTGTGCGCCGCCCCGGGCCTGCTGCCCACCGCCGCGGGACCGGCCGCGGAGGCCGGGACCGAGTTCGGTGGACCCGCCGGGCAGACGGCCCCGGCTCGTACCCGTATCTGGATCCTGGCCGTCCTCGCGCTGATGGTCATGCTGTGCGAGGGGGTCGCCAACGACTGGAGCGTGCTGCACCTGCGGACCGTCCTCGGCGCCTCCGACAGCACGGCGGCCTTCGCCTACGGCGCGTTCGCCGCGACGATGACCATCGGCCGCCTGCTCGCCGACCGTATCTCGGCCCGCTTCGGTCCTGCCGCGATCCTGCGTTACGGCGCCTCGGTTGCGGCCGTCGGCATGGCGGCGGCCGCCCTGTCGCCCTGGATTCCGCTCGCCCTGGCCGGCTGGGCGCTCTTCGGCGCCGGGCTCTCCGGCTGCGTCCCCCAGCTCTTCAGCGCCGCCGGTCACGCCGACGCCGATGCCGCCGGCGCCAACGTCTCCAAGGTCGCCGGACTCGGTTACCTCGGCATGCTCGCGGGACCGGCCGTCATCGGCTGGCTCACCCGCCTGGTCCCGCTGAACCTGACCTTCTTCCTCCCCGTGGCCTGCTGCGTGGTCGCGGCCGCGACGGCGGGAGTGCTGCGGCAGCGGGGGAGCACGGTCGCGGGCCGGGGGCCGGTCCCCGAGGCGGGGCCTCCGGCCGCGTCACTCCTCCGGGGTGAGCGGGGTGCCGCCGAGGGTCGAGGCGCGGGCCACTAGGGCGGGGCGCAGCCGCCGGGAGCGGCCCGGCTTGCCGTTCAGCATGTTGACCAGCGTCGTCGCCGCCACTTCCCCCATCCGGTACATCGGGGAGCTCACGGAGGTCAGGGACACCGGGAGGGCCGCCGCCAGTGGGACGTCGTTGTAGCCCACGATCGCCACGTCCCGGCCCACCGTGAGGCCCGCGTCCCGGACCGCCGCCATGACGCCGATCGCCGCGAAGTCGTTGACCGCGAAGACGGCGGTGGGCCGCGGCCGCAGGGCCAGCAGCCGCTCGGCCGCCGCCCGGCCGCCGGGCACGTCGAAGCGGGACCGCACGACGTGGCTCTCGGGCACCGGCAGGCCCGCCTCGGCGTACGCGTCGAGGAAGCCCTGGGTGCGCTCCGCGCCAGTGCTGGCGTAGGGCTCTCCGGCCACCACCGCGACCCGCCGGTGGCCGAGTTCCAGCAGGTGCTCCGCGGCCAGCCGGCCGCCGAGGACATCGTCGGTGGTCACCGAGATCCGGCCCGGCAGCCGGCGCGAGACCAGCACCAACGGGATGTGCTGGCGGGCCAGTTCGGCGACGAGGTCGGAGTCGGAACGGGCGTCGCCGAGTACCAGGCCGTCGACGCGCCGGGCCAGCAGCGCGTCGGCCCGGCGCCGCTGCAGCTCCGGGTCGTCGCCGGTGTTGGCGACCACCGTGTGGTAGCCGGCGGCCGCCGCCGCCGCGTCGATGCCCTCGTAGATCGTGGCGAGCACGATGTCGGTCAGCCTCGGGACGAGCACGCCCAGCATCCGGGAGCGGCCGGTGCGCAGCGCCGCCCCGGCCGGGTCCCGCTGGTAGCCGAGTTCCTCGGCGAGCGCCCGGATCAGTGTGGCGGTGTCGGTGGCCACTCCGCCCCGCACGCTCTCGTCCGGGCTCAGCGCCCGGGACACCGTGGAGACGTGGACCCCCGCCTGCCGGGCTATCTGGGCGAGTGTGACCGGGGCACGACCGGTGTGTGTGCCGGCCCCCGCCCGCGCTCCCTGGCGATCCACGCTCGCTGCCCCTCTTTTCGGTTCGTCTCGGTGCTTCTCAGTGCTTCTGGGCGGGTCTCGGGCTCCGCCGGACTCCTGCCGGAACCCGTAGGCGCCCCCGCGCCGCGCCCTTGAGCTTCGCACATCCCCGAACCCTCCGGCCAGACAAGTGTGCGGCAACCCATTGACCGGACGCAATCGTTTGCATAGCCTCTCCGCAATCGATTGCGGAGAGAGGGTTCATGCGTCGTATCCAGGTCGTGGCAACCGGCGGCACCATCGCGAGCCGGTCCGGGGCGGAGGGCCGCCGGGCGACCGTGCTCGCGGAAGAACTGGTCGCGTCGGTGGGTCCGCTGCCGGACGGCGCGGAGGTGAGCGTGCGGGACGTGGTCACCCGGGGCAGCTACGCCTTCGACACCGCCGACCTGCTGTCGCTGGCCCGCGAGGTGCGCGGCACACTGCGCGACGGCGCCGACGGGGTGGTGATGACGCACGGCACCGACACCATGGAGGAGACCGCCTTCCTGCTCGACCTGGCGTTCGACGACCCGCGGCCGATCGTGCTGACCGGCGCGCAGCGCCCGTTCGACGACCGCGCCGCCGACGGCCCGGGCAACCTGGGCGACGCCCTCGCCGTGGCCGCCGACGACGCCGCCCGCGGGCACGGCCCGCTGCTGGTCTTCGACGGCTTCGCCTTCCCCGCCCGCGGGGTCCGCAAGAGCGACACCATGTCGGCGCACGCCTTCACCGCGCCCGGACGTGGACCGGCGCTCCGCGTGGTGGGCCGGCGCGTGGTCCCGCTGTGGCAGCCGAGACCCAGCCCGCGGCTGCCCTTCGACCTCGACCTGCCCCGGCTGCCCCGGGTGGACGTGGTGCCGGCCTACCCCGGCGCGGACGGACTGTTCGTCCGGGCGAGCCTGGCCGCGGGCGCCGCCGGGGTCGTGGTGGCGGCGGTCGGCGCGGGCAACGCCGGGCCGGAGCTGGTGGAGGCGGTCGCCGAGGCCGTGGCGGCGGGCCACCCGGTACTCATCTGCTCACGGGTGCACTCCGGCCCGGTCGAACCTCTCTACGCGGGCGGCGGCGCCGAACTGCAAAGGGTCGGCGCGATCTTCGCCGGCGACCTCAGCCCCTGGCAGGCCCGGCTGCTGCTGGCCGTCGCGAGCGCCGTACCCGGCCGGTCGCCGGACGCACTCGTCCGCGCCTGGCTCGCCGGACGGGACCCGTCGTCCGACACCGGCTCCTGACCGACTCCCGACAGCCTGACCTCCCGGCTCCCCGACCCGTCCCGACTTCCTGACCCATCCCGGTCCTTCCGACCCCCCACAGCAACCAACCCCATCAAGAGCCCACCCACAGCAACCCCATCAAGAACAAGGAGATGTCGATGACCAAGGAAATCCTCGTCGGCTTCGGTGTGGACGTAGACGCCGTCGGCGGATGGCTCGGCTCCTACGGGGGCGAGGACTCGCCCGACGACATCTCCCGCGGGCTGTTCGCGGGCGAGGTCGGCGTGCCGCGCCTGCTGGAGCTGTTCCGGCGCCGCGGCCTGACCCAGACGTTCTTCTGGCCCGGCCACTCCGTCGAGACCTTCCCGGAGGAGTTCGACGCCTGTGTCGCCGCCGGCCACGAGATCGGCGTGCACGGCTACAGCCACGAGAACCCGATCGCCATGAGCCGCGAGCAGGAGTCAGCGGTCCTGGACCGCTGCATCGAGCTGATCGAGACCCGCTCCGGCCGACGTCCGACCGGATATGTGGCCCCCTGGTGGGAGTTCAGCCCGGTCACCAACGAACTGCTGCTGGAGCGGGGCATCAAGTACGACCACTCGCTGATGCACCGGGACTTCGAGCCGTACTACGTCCGGGTCGGCGACTCCTGGACGAAGATCGACTACAGCAAGCCGGCCGACACCTGGATGAAGCCGCTGGTCCGCGGACACGAGACGGACCTCATCGAGATCCCGGCCAACTGGTACCTCGACGACCTGCCTCCGATGATGTTCATCAAGGCCAGCCCGAACAGCCACGGCTTCGTCAACCCCCGTGACATCGAGCAGATGTGGCGCGACCAGTTCGACTGGGTGCACCGGGAGATGGACCACGCCGCCTTCACCATGACCATCCACCCCGACGTGGCCGGCCGCCCGCAGGTGCTGCTGATGCTGGAGCGGCTGATCGACCACATCAACTCCCACGAAGGCGTCCGCTGGGTGACCTTCGACCAGATCGCGGACGACTTCGCCGCCCGCAACCCGCGTCAGAAGGGCGACAGCAGATGACCACCGCGCAGAACCCCGGAATAGTCCACGAGACCGAGTGGCCCCGCACCGGCACGCCCTCGGACGAGGTCCTCCTCAAGGGCCCGCCCACCCTGAGCCGGCGCACCATCATGACCACCACCGTGGTCTGCTTCCTGGCCTGGGTCTTCTCGGTCTACGACTTCGTCCTCTTCGGCACCCTGCTGCCGAAGATCTCCGAGACGTTCGGCTGGACCACCGGTCAGGCCACGGCGATCGCGACCGGCGTCACGGTCGGCACCTTCGTCGTCTCGCTGCTGGTCGGGCCGATGCTGGACCGGTGGGGGCGCAAGCCGAGCCTGATCGTCACCACGGCGGGCGCGGCGCTCTCCTCCGGCTTCACCGCCCTGGTCGGCGGCGCCGCCTCGCTGATCGGGGTCCGCGCCATCTCGGGCCTCGGCTACTCCGAAGAGGTCGTCAACAGCGTCTACCTCAACGAGATGTACGGAAAGAGCCGGCGGCGCGGCTTCCTGTTCAGCTTCGTGCAGAGCGGCTGGCCGGTCGGCGCCCTCCTGGCATCGGCGTTCGCCGCCGTGCTGCTGCCGCTGATGGGTTGGCGCTGGATCTTCCTGCTGGCCACCTTCCCGGTCGTCGTCATCCTCGTCGCCGGGTCCAAGCTCCGCGAGTCGCCCTCCTTCGTCGCCCTGAAGCGCACCCGCGAACTGCGCAAGGAGGGCCGCGAGGACGACGCGGCCCGGCTGGCGGAGCTCTACAGCCTGGACATCAGCCGCGACAACGAGTCGGGACTGCGCCAGCTCTTCGCCCCGGACCTGCGGCGCCACACCCTGTGCCTGTCCGGCGCGTGGCTGTTCAACTGGATGGGCATCCAGGTCTTCTCGGTACTGGGCACCACCGTGCTCACCGACGGCAAGGGCGTCTCGTTCTCCAGCGCGTTGGTCGTGCTGATCCTGGCCAACCTCGCCGGATTCCTCGGCTACCTCTTCCACGGATACCTCGGCGACCGGATCGGCCGGCGCACGACCATCATCGTCGGCTGGAGCATCGGCGGCGTCGTGATGACCGCGATGCTCTTCGGACCCAACAGCAGCGCCTACGTCATCCCCATGTACGCGCTGGGCCTGTTCTTCCTCAACGGACCGTACTCGGCGATGCTCTTCTACATGGGCGAGTCGTTCCCGGCCCGGGTCCGGGGCATCGGCTCCAACACCGCCCATGTGATGGGCCCGGTCGGCGCGATCATCGGCTCGGCCCTGCTCAGCGCGATCATCGGCCTCGGCGCCGGCGCCACCACCGCCGCGTTCATCGCGGGCGCCGTCGGGATGTTCCTCTCCGGCGTCCTGATGCTCGGCGCCCGCAAGGTCAGCCAGGACGAGGACGACGAGACCGCCTCCCTCGCCGCGGCGCACTGAGCCCCCGTCCCCCCGAGCCCCCGTCCCCCCTCGCATCCCGGTGCGTGGCGGCCCGCACCCGCCACGCACCGGGAACCCCATGAAAGGCAGGACATGTCCTCCCACGAGCACACCGCACCCGCCCGCGACGACGGACTGGCCGGAAAGGTGGCCGTCATCACCGGCGGCGCGAGCGGCATCGGCCGCGCCCTGGCGGTCGCGTACGCGCGCGCCGGGGCCGACAGCGTCGTCGGCTTCTACCCCAAGGACCCGCACAGCGCCGACGAGACGATCCGGCTGGTCGAGGAGGCAGGCGGCCGGTGCACCGCGGTCGCGGTCGACGTCCGGGACAGCGGGCAGGTCGACGCCCTGGCCCGGTCCGCCGTGGAGACGTACGGGCGGCTGGACATCGCCGTCGCCGGCGCCGGAGTGCTGCGCCGGGCCGCCCTGGCGGAACTCGACGACGACGCCTGGAACGACATGCTCTCGGTCGACCTGACCGGTGTGCTGCGCACCTTCCGCTCCGCCGCCGCGGTGATGACCGGCCCCGGTGCCATGGTGGCGGTCTCCTCCATCGCCGGCGGGGTGTACGGCTGGGACGACCACGCCCACTACGCCGCCGCCAAGAGCGGGGTGCTGGGGCTGTGCCGGTCGCTGGCGACCGAACTCGCCCCGCGCGGCATCCGCGTCAACACCGTCATCCCCGGGCTGATCGAGACCCCGCAGTCGCTCGACGAGGCCAACTCGCTGGGCCGCGCCGGGCTGGAGCGGGCCGGCCGGAGCATCCCGGCGGGCCGGGTGGGCCACGCCGACGAGGTGGCCCGCGCGATCCGCTTCCTCACCAGCGACGACGCCGCGTACATCACCGGGCAGGAGCTGATCGTGGACGGCGGTCTGACGGTCCGGTGGCCGGAGTGACGGCGCGGCCGCGGCAGCACACGGAACAGCGCGGAAAGGTGAACGGCATGGGACTCCTCCAGGATCAGGTCGCCCTGGTGACCGGCGCGGCGAGCGGCATCGGCACGGCCATCGCCGACGCCTACGCGGCCGAGGGCGCGCGGCTCTTCCTGGCCGACCGCGACGCCGACCGGCTCGCCGCCCTGGCCGAGCGCTACGCGCGGCAGGGCACGAGGACGGCCACCGCGGTCGTCGACGTGGCCGACGCGGAGCAGACCCGGCAGATGGTGGAGAGCTGTGTGGCCGCCCTGGGCGTGCCCGACGTCCTGGTCAACTCCGCGGGGATCCTCACCGAGGTTCCCCTGGTCGAGATGGACGTCGAGACCTGGGACGAGATGATCGCGATCGATCTGCGCAGCGTGTTCCTGTGCTGCCGGTGGACGGTCCCGCACATGGTCGCGCGCGGCAGCGGGCGGGTCATCAACATCGCCAGCCAGCTGGGCATCAAGGGGGGCGAGGGCCTGGTGCACTACTCGGCGGCCAAGGCCGGCGTCATCGGGCTGACCAAGGCCCTCGCCCGTGAGGTCGCCCCGCACGGGGTGCTGGTCAACGCCATCGCTCCGGGACCGGTGTTCACCCCACTGGTGGAGGGGATCAGCGAGGACTGGAAGCAGGCGAAGCAGGCCGAGCTGCCCCTCGGCCGGTTCGGGGTCCCGGCGGAGGTCGCCCCCACCGCCGTGCTGCTGGCCAGTGATCCGGGCGGCAACCTCTACGTGGGGCAGACCCTCGGACCCAACAGCGGCGACATCATGCCGTGATGTCCATGCCCTGATGCCCATGCCCATGCCCATGCCCGTGCCCTGATGCCCTGACAGGAGGGAGCCACGATGTGCGGAGCCTGCGGAGCGGGCCGTTCCGTACCGCGCTGGGAGGACGTCCTGGCCCCGCCCGGCCGCGCCGTCCTGGCCGCCCGCGCGGCGCGGACCGAACGACTCCTGGGGCCCGGATCGGGACTGCGGGTCCGGGCCTGGCTGTCCGCGGGATACCTGCTCGGCGACCGGGTCGGCCGGACCGTGCACGCGGCGGACCTGGACACGCTGTGGCGGGCGGCCGCCGAGCGCGGTGCGCGGCCGGCGGGCCGGCTGTCGCTGCGGGGCCCGGCCGCCACCGTGCCCGTCGAGGTGCCGGGCGGCTGGGACCCGGCCACGGTCGCGGTGTGGTGCGCCGCCGTGGCCCGGACCGAACCGGACGCCTCGCTGGAGGTCACCCTCCCGGACCCCGCCGGGGCGCGCACCGTGCTGGTGGAGATCGGGTCCGGCGCCGTACGGGCCAGGGTCCTGGAGGCCACCTCGGACGGCCCGGAGCGCGGGGGCGCGATCCTGGTCCGCGGAGTCGGCGCGGCCGGTGCGGCCCGGCACCTGACGGCCTGCCACCTGCCGGTGCGTGCGCCTGAGGACCTGTACGGGGCGTAGTGAGTGAGCCGACCTCCTCGAAACTTTCGAAGGTGTCGGCCTTCAAGTTGATCTAGAGCATCAGCGTCTGCTCGGGCACGCTTGGACGGTTCCGGTGACTGTTGCTCTGAGCAGGTAAAACAAGCCTCCGTGCGACTCCTGGCCCGAGCGAACGTTTCGAAATTCCGACCGAAACTGTTGACACCCGACGGACCCGGCTCAACACTTCTCACCGCTGCGTCACCTCCTGGCAGCCGGCCGTTCCGTGAGGTCCTGCCGTGCTGCCCGCCCCCCACCACCCTCACGAGGAGGAAGCACGGACATGAACACGCTCTTCCGGGAGAACGGCCGCAGACGCGGTCGCTTCACGTGGTTCATCAGGAGTCTCTGCACCGCCGCCCTGGTTGTCATGGCCGCGATGACATTGCCGGGCACCGCCAGCGCCGACACGGTCGTCACCTCGAACCAGACCGGCACCAACAACGGCTACTACTACTCGTTCTGGACCGACAGCCCGGGGACCGTCTCCATGAACATGGGGTCCGGCGGCAACTACAGCACCTCATGGAGCAACACCGGCAACTTCGTCGCCGGCAAGGGCTGGAGCACCGGCGGACGCAGGAGCGTGAACTACTCGGGCAGCTTCAACCCGTCCGGCAACGCCTACCTCGCCCTCTACGGGTGGACGACCAACCCGCTCGTCGAGTACTACGTCGTCGACAACTGGGGCACCTACCGGCCCACCGGAACGTACATGGGCACCGTCACCAGCGACGGCGGCACGTACGACATCTACAAGACGACACGGGTCAACGCCCCCTCCATCGAGGGCACCCGGACCTTCGACCAGTACTGGAGCGTCCGCCAGTCGAAGAAGACCGGTGGAACCATCACCACCGGCAACCACTTCGACGCCTGGGCCGGCAAGGGAATGAAGCTGGGCACCTTCAACTACATGATCATGGCGACCGAGGGTTACCAGAGCAGCGGCAACTCCAACATCACCGTGGGCGACGCCGGTTCCGGTGGTGGCGGTGGTGGTGGCGGTGGTGGTGGCACCGGTGGGTGTACCGCGACGCTGTCGGCGGGTCAGCAGTGGAGTGACCGGTACAACCTGAACGTGTCGGTGAGCGGTTCCAGCAACTGGACGGTGACGATGAACGTTCCGTCGCCGGAGAAGATCATCGCGACCTGGAACATCAGCGCGAGTTATCCGAGTTCGCAGGTGCTGGTGGCCAAGCCCAACGGCAACGGCAACAACTGGGGCGTGACCATACAGACCAACGGCACCTGGACCTGGCCGACGGTCTCCTGCAGCGCGAGCTGACCCCGCCGACCCCGAAGACCCCCTTCAGAAAGGTCCCAAGCCGCATGAGAACCAGACCACTTGCGTCACTGCGGTCCCTGTTCGCGGGACTGGCCGTCACGGCGCTGGCCGTGGCGGGCTCCCTGACCGTCGACGCCACTCCGTCGTACGCGGCCACCTGCAACGGGTACGTCGGACTCACCTTCGACGACGGCCCGTCCAACGACCGCACCCCGGCCCTGCTCAACGCGCTGAAGCAGAACGGGCTGCGGGCCACGATGTTCAACGAGGGCCAGTTCGCGGCCTCCTCCCCGGCCCAGGTACGGGCGCAGGTCGACGCCGGCATGTGGGTCGGCAACCACAGCTACACCCACCCGCACCTGATCCAGCAGAGCCAGTCGCAGATCGACTCGGAACTCTCCCGGACCCAGCAGGCCATCGCCGCCGCGGGCGGTGGCACGCCGAAGCTGTTCCGGCCGCCCTACGGCGAGACCAACTCGACGCTGAAGTCGGTCGAGGCCAAGTACGGCCTGACCGAGATCATCTGGGACGTCGACTCGCAGGACTGGAACGGCGCGAGCACCGACGCGATCGTGCAGGCCGTCTCCCGGCTCGGCAACGGCCAGATCATCCTCATGCACGAGTGGCCCGCCAACACGCTCGCCGCGATTCCGCGCATCGCGCAGACCCTGGCCTCCAAGGGCCTGTGCTCCGGCATGATCTCCCCGCAGACCGGCCGCGCCGTGGCCCCCGACGGAGGCGGCTCCGGCGGTGGTGGTGGCGGTGGTGGTGGCACCGGTGGGTGTACCGCGACGCTGTCGGCGGGTCAGCAGTGGAGTGACCGGTACAACCTGAACGTGTCGGTGAGCGGTTCCAGCAACTGGACGGTGACGATGAACGTTCCGTCGCCGGAGAAGATCATCGCGACCTGGAACATCAGCGCGAGCTATCCGAGTTCGCAGGTGCTGGTGGCCAAGCCCAACGGCAACGGCAACAACTGGGGCGTGACGATACAGACCAACGGCACCTGGACCTGGCCGACGGTCTCCTGCAGTACGAGTTAGTCGTCCGGTGGCGCGGCGGACCACGGCCGCCGCGCCACCGGCGGTTCGCGGCCGGCGCGAGCGCGCGCGGGGGCCACCGGAAGCGGGCCTCCGCGCGCTCACCTCTTCTTCGGCGCCGTCAGCGAGACGTCCTGGCTCGACAGCGTCTGCGGGGTGGCCGTGAACGCGCGCAGACGGAGGCGGGTATGGGGACCGGGGACGGTGAACCCGGTGCGGGGCGCCCGTAGTTCGACGCGGGCGGTGGAGTGCGCCGGGATCGTGGCCGGACCTTTCACCAGCGACCAGAACCTGCCCATGCCCTTGCCCTTGGTGAGGATGAAGTGGGGCGTGAGGGGATCGCCGCTGGTGTTGGTGAGCTGGAGGGTCAGCCGGGAGACGTGCGTGGCGGAGGACCGCTGCACCGCCGTGACCCGCATGGCCAGCGGTGGCCTGCCCGTCACCGCCACGGTCGCGCTGACCAGCGCGGGGAGGACCAGGAGCCCGGCCGCCGCGATGCGGGCCGGGCGCCGGTGCGGCCCCGACAGCGGGCGCGGCCGGGGCTGCCAGGCCCGCGCGAACTCGGAGGCGGGCGCGGTGACGGCGGCGGTGAGCCACAGCGGCGTCATCATCAGGTAGTAGCCGTCCTGGGAGCGCGTCGCCAGGAAGAAGGCGCACCAGGGCAGGACGGTCGCCGCCGGGCCCAGCCGCCGTACGAAGAGCACGAACACGGCCAGCAGGGCCGCGGCGAGAAGCACACTGGCACGCGAGTACCAGTCCAGGCGGTCGCTGCCGTCGGTGAAGTACAGCGACACGTCCACCAGGCCCTGTCCGTGCAGCACCGCGCCCTGGGTCAGTGGCAGCGCGATGCCGCGCAGCCACTCGCCCGGCTCGCTCGCGATGAAGTACGTGTTGATCAGCAGCCATGTGGTGACGGCGGCCCCGAGCAGCCGGAGCACCACCGACAAGGCCTGCCGGGGGCCCAGTTCGCCGCGACGCACCGCGTAGACACCGGCCAGCAGGAACGGCGTCACGAACCACGGGAGTTGCTGCGCCGCGCACGCCGCGCCCAGGCACGCGGCCCGGGCCAGTCCGGCCGCGCCGAGCCGTCCGCCCTGCCCGATCCGCGGCCAGCGCACCACGACCGGGATCAGCAGCGCCAGGGCGAGGACCGCCGGATAGCCGAGGCGCCCGTAGGGCGGCAGGAGGCCGAGGCCCAGGCACACCATGGTGGCCGCCGGGCGCCACCGCGGCGGCAGCATCCGCCACAGGACCACCGTGCCGGCGATCAGCGCGCCCGTGCTCACCGCCGTCGCGGGGGCGCCGTCGTGCCCGAGCCACAGCAGGGGCGCGGTCAGCAGCACCGCCAGCGGGGGGTAGCCGTAGGTGTAGTCGTAGCTGCCGTCCACGGTGGGCGTGAGCGGCACGGGGCCGTGGAAGAGCCAGGGCCACGGCTGCCCGTACACCGTGTGCCCGGCGACCAGTTCCCTCGCCGCCTGCGCGGTGAGGACCGCTTCGTCGCCGCCCGCGTGGTTCATGAGCCACGCGCACACGGTGAGCGTCACGGCGGTCAGCAGCACGCACAGGTCCACGCGGGCCAGGGACCTCGTGCGGCGGACCACCAGGGCCAGCACCGCGCAGACCAGGATCGAGGCGTAGCACAGGCAGATGACGCCGGCGACGGGGAGCAGCCGGGACGCGGCCTGCGTCCACACCGCCCGGGTACCGATGAAGAGACTCACGACGGCCAGTAGCGTCAGGACGCGATGCCACTGGGCCGGCGGTTCCGGGGCGGACACCGCCGACAGTGTCCGCCGACCGGGTGCCACCAGCTGTTGTTCTGCCAAGTGCACGACACCCGAACCTAATCGGATCCGGTGAGCGGCGCGCGGCGGGCGGTGAAGAGTCCGGTGTGAGCGCGGTAAGAAGCCACTTTCGGGTGGGAAACGGTCAACCCGCGTGTGACGGGCGATCGATATACGTTGAGATGATGTCTCTTTCGGGCACTCTCGTGACCTCCTGTCGCGCACCGTGTCGCTGTTGGGCCGAAAGGGTGACGTCGCGTAAGAATTGGCTGGTGCAGGTGAGGCAAGCGAGTCAGGGCAGGGGGAGCCGGTGAACAGTCACGACGTCACCGATGAGCAGTGGGAGGGGCTCGCCCAGGTCGTTCCGCTGCGCGGCCGCGACGCCTGGCCGTCCGCGGTGAACCACCGCGTGCCACCGGAGGCGACGACGGAGGCACGCCGCCGCTTCGTCGTCCTGCGGGTCAACGTGTTCGCGGACGCCCGGGATGTCGCCGAGACCCTGATGGCGGGCGTACCGGTGCTCCTCGACCTGACCGGCGCCGAGGGCGAGGTCGCCAAGCGGGTCCTGGACTTCAGCACCGGTGTCGTCTTCGGGCTGGGCAGCGGGATGCACCGCGTCGACCGCAACGTGTTCCTGCTCACGCCGCCCGGCACCGAGGTGAGCGGACTCATCCCGGGCGCGGCCGTTCCGGGCGGGTGAGCCCGGGGACCGTGCCCGTGAGCCCGCGGGTCGCGCCGTGAGCCGGGGCCGCGCCGGTGGGGGAGCCGCGGGTGATAGACCTGATGGTGTGACTGAGGAATCCGAGCATCCGGATCTGGCCGGGTTGCAGCGGCGGTTGGCGGAGTTCGCCGCCGCGCGCGACTGGCAGCCGTACCACACGCCGAAGAACCTGGTCGCCGCGCTCAGCGTGGAGGCGTCCGAACTGGTCGAGATCTTCCAGTGGTTGACCCCGGAGGAGTCGGCCGGCGTCATGGCGGACCCCGGGACCGCGCACCGTGTGCGCGACGAGGTCGCGGACGTCCTCGCCTATCTGCTGCAACTGTGCGAGGTGCTCGGCGTCGATCCACTGGCGGCGCTGGCTGCGAAGATCGACCGGAACGAGCGGCGGTTTCCGGTGCCGGGGAAGCCAGGGGAACCGGCTGCGGAACCAGGGGAATGGACGGAGCCGGGCGAGCCGGGGGCGTGATCCCCAGTTCCGCTCGAACCGTCGGGCCTGTTCCCGCTTGCTGCGCAGGAGCACGAGCATGTGTGGGCTCTCCTGAGTCCGGGGCGGCCGCCGCCACGGCGACTGACAGGCCGTTTCCAGAACTTCGAATTCCCGTACAACCGCCCCCACCGGTGAGGGATCTGATCACGTGAGTCAAACAGACTCCACGGTCATTGGGCCCCGCGCCGAGACGGACTGCGAGGAACGATCGGCGCCCGGCCCCTTTCTCCACCTGGGGAACGCATGCGTATACGAGCCACTCTGGCCGCCGTCTCCGGCGCCCTGGCCCGCACCGCCCAACTGCTCCTCGTCCTCGCCCTGTTCGCCGCAGCGGGCGGGACCGTCACCGGCTGTGGCCTGGTGGCGGGGGCCCGCGCTCGTCAGGTCGCCGACGCCTGGGACGGCTCCGAGGCCGCCCGGGCTTGGCGGAAGGGCTACCACCCGATCGGAGAGGCTGTCGAGCTGCCCGAGGACGTCTTCCACGGCATATCGGACAAGCAGGCCTACGGGACCCAGAACTTCGCCCTGCGCGGCCAACTCCCCGCCGCGCCGGGGAAGAACGGCCGGGTGAAGTGGGAGAGCGGGGGCTCGCTCACGTTGCCGCTGATGGGGGCGCGGCAGGCGTATGAGGCAGTGGCCCGCGGCAGCGACGACGGACCGCACTTGACCGTGACCGGGGCGAAGCTGGGTGAGATGACCGTGGCCACCAGCCGCGGCCCGGCGACCGTCCCGGCCTGGCTTTTCACCCTGGACGGCTACGACACTCCGCTCAAGCTGGCCGCCGTCCGCCCCTCGAAACCTCTCACGCCGCCGGTCAAGCCGGTCGCGGAGGGGTCCGGCGACACGTTGCAGCTGGTCAGGACCGCGAGGGACGGCCGGTCCGTCACGGTGCTCTCCGGCCACGGGGCCTGCGACGACGGTCCTGTCGTGGACGTGCTGGAGACGGGCGGGAGCGTGGTGCTGTCCGCTTCCGTCGTCGGGACGAAGGAGGGTCCCTGTACCGCAGACCTGCTGATGGAGACGGTGACGGTGAAGCTGAACCGGCCACTCGGCGACCGTGTCCTCCTGGACGCGTTCACCGGCCGGCCGGTGCCGTACGGACGGTCGTAGGGGGACTCATCGACCGATGCGGCAACCCATCGGACCGCAACATGCGGCCTTCGGCCTCAAGGGCAACGGCGGGCGCTACGAGCTGCCGAACGATGACGCGTGGGCAGTGACGACCGCGGAAGGTCTGGAATTCCGTCCAGCCGAAGACGCCCGTCTCGTACAGGGTGACGGCCATGCCGAAGGCGCGGCTTTCCCACGGCTCGGCGAACACCAGCTCACCGTTGGAGCGGCGAGGTGCTGCGGGGCCCTCGATGGCGTGCCGATCCAGCACCTCGTCGGGCTGCTGCAGGTACCGGGCGGTGATCCGCTGCCGTCAGCCCCGTGGGGGCGAGCCGGCAGCTCCTCACTGTTCGACTGGTTGCGACAGAGCACGTTTGACCTGCCGGGTCCGCTCGTCGGTAAGGACTTCGACCCGGTCGTTCGCCAGTGCCTCCATGGTCTGCTCCGCAACATCATCCGCACTGATCTTCGGTGCGTCCGTGAAGGAACTGAGATCCGTCTCCACGAAACTGGCGTGGACACCGATCACGAGAGTTCCCTGCTCGCGCAGGCCTTCCCGCAGCGCGCCCGTCAACGACCACTGGGCTGCCTTGGAGGCCGCATACCCGGGATAGTCCGGCCGGGACGCCCAGGAGGCGGTCGACAGCATGTTGATCAGTGCGCCGCCGCCATTGCGCGCCAGGACCGGGGCGAAGGCACGGGACACGGCCCAGGTACCGAAGTAGTTGATCTCCATCGCCTCGCGCGCGCCGTCGAAGGAGCCCGTCAGCAGCTTGGTGTCGAAACCTCCGACACCCGCGTTGTTGATCACGATGGTGACATCCGCGGCGGCCGCCGCCGCCGCGGCGACGTCCTCCGGCACGGTGACGTCCAAACGCAGCGGGGTCAGGTCCTCGTCGCCCACGCCCGCCGGATCGCGGACACCGGCGTAGACCTTCCCTGCTCCCCGCGCGATCAGCGCGCGGGCGAACGCGTGGCCGATGCCACGATTGGCCCCCGTCACCAGGGCGGTCGATCCTTTGATCTCCATCGCGCTTCCTTCCCACTGCTGCCTGCCGATGACAGCGGGCACCTGTCGAGGAACGACCCTGCAGGGGGAAGCCCCGCGCCGGACCGCGTCCTGGGCCGGCCCAGGTCCACGGACGACTCGCGCAGAGGGGGGAACCCATCACCAGCAGGCCGGCGCTCGGTCTCCACCTGATGTCGGGCCCTGCCGGGACGGCCGGGTCGGGTCGTCGCGCCCGCAGGCTTGCCCACGCAAAAGCCCTCTCCACCACCAGCGTGCACCGACCGGTGCAGCGACGCATGTGAGACGGCTCCCGGCTGCAGGGCCTCCCCTTTTCACCGTCAGCGACCAGCCCACGTACAGCGACCTTCGCCGAGATGACGTACAAGGCCGCACCAGAACACCGGCGCAGGCGGTGACCTGGTCGAACGGCGGGGCTTCATCTGGAGGCCCCGGCACGCCGTGGCCGCACCGCCATCGCACCAGCAGGGCCGCTTCCTCCCCAGTTTTCCCATCCCTCAGAGATCAGCAAATCCGTCGTGAGGTGGGGCCGGCTGTACCCGAGGGACTCGGCGACGTCCTCGAGGGTCGCCTCGATCAGTCCGCCGGACTTCTGCGATCCCATGAGGGTGAACAGGGGCGTGAAGGGGGAAGCCCCTCCTCCGTTGTCACTCTCCGAAATCGTTCATCCGACCGAAACCGATTTGTTGTCCGCAGATTTCCGGCTTCCTCTGGCTTTTCGTCCCAGGCGCCTTCACTCTGGGTAGTGAACAAGGGTGTTCGGGCGGACGTGCGAACAGCACGTCGGGACAGACAGGGGCAGCGCATGGACGCGGTGCGGCTCATCCTGGCGAGCAGGCGTGCCCTGGCGGGGAGCGGCGAAGCCCCCGCCATCCTGACCGAGGTGTGGCAGGCGCAAGCCCTGGCGCAGGCGATCGGCAGCCGGCTCGCCGTCTCCGGGCCACCCGAACTACGGGGCGAGGCGCTGGGGTTGACCGAACTGGCGGGCCGGGGCTGCGGAGTCCTCGACGCGCCGGACCTCGATCCGGAGGACTTACGGGCGGCCCTGCTCACCGAACTGGACGACGCCCGGCAGGCGTTGCTGTGCCTGGACGCCCTGCTCGGCGAGGCCGGCATCGCGCTCGTCGGCGTCGCGAGCTCGGCCGCCGACGAGGCCACGTACTGGCAGTGCATGGAGGCGATCGACGCGGCGGACGAGGCCCGCGACAGGGTCCGCGAGATGGTGCGGAAACTGGCCGCGCGGGAGGAGGCGCCGCCGGAGAGGGAGGCGATTTGACCCGACCGGGGGCGGGAGGGCGACGGGACCCGGTGAGGCCCGTGCGCCGGTGGGCCCGCCGGCGTGCAGGATGGGGAGCATGGATCTTCGCATCTTCACCGAGCCCCAGCAGGGGGCGACCTACGACACCTTGCTCACCGTGGCGAAGGCCACCGAGGACCTGGGGTTCGACGCCTTCTTCCGCTCCGACCACTTCCTCCACATGGGCGACGTGGACGGCCTGCCCGGACCCACCGACGCCTGGATCACCCTCGCCGGACTCGCCCGCGAGACCAAGCGCATCCGGCTCGGCACGCTCATGACGGCTGCCACCTTCCGGCTGCCCGGCGTGCTCGCCGTCCAGGTCGCCCAGGTGGACCGGATGTCCGGCGGCCGGGTCGAACTGGGCCTGGGAGCGGGCTGGTTCGCCGAGGAGCACAAGGCGTACGGCATCCCCTTCCCGAAGGAGAAGTTCGGCCGCCTGGAGGAGCAGCTGGCCATCGTCACGGGGATGTGGGCGACGGAGGCCGGCAAGACCTTCGACTTCCGTGGGACGTACTACGAGCTCAGCGGTTCGCCCGCGCTGCCGAAGCCCGCACAGGCGAAGATCCCGGTGCTCGTCGGCGGGCTCGGAGCGACCCGCACGCCGCGCCTCGCCGCCCAGTACGCCGACGAGTTCAACGTCCCGTTCGCCTCCATCGAGGACAGCGAGCGGCAGTTCGGCCGGGTCCGGGCCGCCGCGGAGGCGGCCGGCCGGCGCCCCGACGACCTCACGTACTCCAACGCCCTCGTCGTCTGCGTCGGCCGGGACGACCAGGAGGTCGCCCGCCGTGCCGCCGCGATCGGCCGTGAGGTCGACGAACTGAAGGCCAACGGCCTGGCCGGCTCACCGGCCGAGGTCGTCGACAAGATCGGCCGCTACGCCGCGATCGGCGCCGGCCGGATCTACCTCCAGATCCTCGACCTGTCCGACCTTGACCACCTGGAACTGATCTCCACCCAGGTGCAGTCGCAGCTCTCCTAGCGGCCTGGGCGGGCCGGGGCTCACACCCACGGCTCGCCCTCCCGCAGGCACACCACCGTGGCGTTCAGCGCCGCCTCGTGCAGCGCGGTGAGGGTCCGGGCCCCGGCGGCGAGCCGTGTGCCGGGCAGATCGGCAGGGGCGAACCAGCCGTGCCGGTCGTGCTCGACGCTGAGCCGAACGGTCGTGTGCGAGCCGCCGGGGAGCGTGCCGCCGTAGAAGAAGCAGTCCAGGACCGGGCCGGTGCCCAGCACGTCCACGCGGTGGTCCATGCCGATCAGCCGGGGCACGGGCCCGAGTTCGATGCCCGTCTCCTCGCGCATCTCCCGCCGGGCCGCCGCCCAGGGGTCCTCGCCGTGGTCCAGCATCCCGCCGGGCAGCCACCAACCGCCCGTCATCGGCTGACCGGGGCCGTAGCGCAGGAGCAGGACGCGGCCGTCGCCGTCCAGCACCACCACACACGCGGCGAGGAGCGCCTGCGGCTGCGTCCTCACCCATTCCTCGCGGGGCATCCACTCCACCACTGATCGCCTCCCGGACGGTCTCGCACCGGCGCCCCGTGCCACGGGCTCGGCCCGGCTGATCCCGATGCCGGCCGTCTCGCCTCTTCTCCTGTTTCCCGACAACGATGCCCCGACCGTGGGGTGGTGGCCGGTGAATATTGGAAGGCACAGGTCCGGACCCCTGTGCGAAGGTGAGGGCGTCGTCCTGCCGAGCCCCCGGGATCACCGTCCTCGGGGGCTTTGGCGTACACGGCTCCGCAGTCGTCCATCCAGCCGGAGAGGCCCTCCGCATGTTCCTGACCATCACCACCACCGGCACGTCCGAACACCCCGCGACCGACCTCGGTTTCCTGCTGCACAAGCACCCGGGCAAGTCACAGGCGTTCTCCACCTCCTACGGCACCGCGCACGTCCTCTACCCCGAGGCGGACGATCAGCGCTGCACGGCGGCGCTGCTGCTGGAGGTCGACACGGTGGCCCTGGTCCGGCGGGGCAAGGGCAAGGGACGCGGCGGCGCCCCCGACGCGGCGCTCGCGCAGTACGTCAACGACCGCCCCTACGCGGCCTCTTCGCTGCTCGCCGTGGCGCTGAGCGCCGTGTTCTCCAGCGCGCTGCGCGGGGTGTGCCACGCGCGGCCCGAACTCCCGTCCCGGCCACGCCCGTTGCGCATCGAGGTACCCGCGCTCCCGGCCCGCGGCGGCCCCGCCCTCGTACAGCGCCTGTTCGAACCGCTCGGCTGGACGGTCAGCGCCGAACCGGTCGCGCTGGACGCCGAGTTCCCCGAGTGGGGTGACTCGCGCTATGTCCGGCTCGTGCTGGAGTCGGAGGCGGTGACCCTTGCCCAGGCCCTGCGCCACCTCTACGTCCTGCTCCCCGTCCTCGACGACGCCAAGCACTACTGGGTCGCACCCGACGAGGTCGACAAGCTGCTCCGGGCGGGCGAGGGCTGGCTGCCCGAGCACCCGGAACAGAAGCTGATCACCAGCCGCTACCTCGCGCGCCGCTGGTCGCTGACCCGGGAGGCGATGGAGCGACTGGAGCTGGTGCGGCTGGCCGAGGCCGACGACAGCGGGGTCGATGAGCTCGACAACGCCGTGGCGGAGGAGACCGGGACCGAGGAGAAGCCGACGCCGCTGGCCGTGCGGCGGCGGGACGCGATCGTCGCGGCGCTGCACGAGCGCGGTGCCGCCCGGGTCCTCGACCTCGGCTGCGGGCAGGGCCAGTTGGTGCAGGCGCTGCTGCGGGACGCGCGGTTCACCGAGATCGTCGGCGTGGACGTGTCGGTACGGGCCCTCACCATCGCCGCCCGGCGGCTGAAGCTGGACCGGATGGGGGAGCGGCAGTCCGCCCGCGTCACGCTCCGGCAGGGCTCGCTCGTCTACACCGACAAGCAGCTCAAGGGCTACGACGCCGCCGTGCTCAGTGAGGTGATCGAGCACCTCGATCTGCCCCGGCTGCCCGCCCTGGAGTACGCGGTGTTCGGCGCCGCCCGCCCTCGCACCGTCCTCGTGACCACTCCGAACGTCGAGTACAACGTCCGCTGGGAGACCCTCTCCGCCGGGCACGCACGGCACGGCGACCACCGCTTCGAGTGGACCCGCGAGGAGTTCGGCCAGTGGGCGCACACCGTGGCCGAACGCCACGGCTACGACGTCGAGTTCCGCCCCATCGGCCCCGACGACCCCGAGGTCGGACCGCCCACCCAGATGGCCGTCTTCACCCTCGGGACCACCAAGGACACCAAGGACACCAGCGTGAAGGAGGCGACGGCGGCATGACCGGGACACAGAGCCCCACAGGACGAGGACGCGTCCTGCCCGTGACCGACCTCTCCCTCGTCGTCCTCGTCGGCGCCTCCGGTTCGGGCAAGTCCACCTTCGCCCGGCGCCACTTCAAGCCCACCGAGGTCCTCTCCTCGGACTTCTGCCGCGGCCTGGTCTCCGACGACGAGAACGACCAGGGCGCCACTCGCGACGCCTTCGACGTGCTGCACTACATCGCCGGCAAGCGCCTGGCGGCCGGCCGCCGCACCGTCGTCGACGCCACCAGCGTGCAGCAGGACGCCCGGCGCCGGCTGATCGACCTGGCGAAGAGCCACGACGTGCTGCCCATCGCCATCGTGCTCGACGTACCGGAGGAGGTGTGCGCCGAGCGCAACGCGGCCCGCACCGACCGGGCCGACATGCCGCGCCGGGTGATCCGGCGGCACACCCGCGAACTGAGGCGCTCGCTGCGGCACCTGGAGCGCGAGGGCTTCCGCAAGGTGCACGTGCTGCGCGGGGTCGACGAGGTCGAGAACGCGTCGGTCGTCACCGAGAAGCGCTTCAACGACCTCACCCAGCTCACCGGCCCGTTCGACATCATCGGCGACATCCACGGCTGCTCCGCCGAACTGGAAGCACTGCTGGCCAAGTTGGGCTACGCCGACGGGGCGCACCCCGAGGGCCGTACCGCGGTCTTCGTCGGCGACCTGGTCGACCGCGGCCCGGACAGCCCGGGTGTGCTGCGCCGGGTGATGTCCATGGTCGAGGCGGGCGACGCGCTGTGCGTGCCGGGCAACCACGAGAACAAGTACGGGCGCCACCTCAAGGGCCGCAAGGTCCAGCACACCCACGGACTCGCCGAGACCATCGCGCAGATGGAGGGGGAGAGCGAGGAGTTCAAGGCGCGGGTGAGGGAGTTCATCGACGGCCTGGTCAGCCACTACGTCCTCGACGGCGGGCGGCTGGTGGTCAGCCACGCCGGCCTGCCGGAGAAGTACCACGGCCGCACCTCCGGCCGGGTGCGCTCGCACGCGCTCTACGGCGACACCACCGGGGAGACGGACGAGTTCGGCCTGCCGGTGCGCTACCCGTGGGCGGAGGACTACCGCGGCCGGGCGGCCGTGGTCTACGGCCACACCCCGGTCCCGGAGGCCACCTGGCTGAACAACACCATCAGTCCCAACCACACCCCACCAGCCACCCCCGCCGCCACGCCGCCAACCGGCCACCGTGACACCGCAGCAAGAAATGCGCAGGTCAGAGGACCAGAGCGGGTGACACTGAGGCTTCGACACCCTCACTCTGGGGGGCGTCAGCAGGCGCCGGAATCGCAGCTTCGAAATCCTGGGGAGCGGCTGGGGAGATCGTTTTCGACTCGCCCTCAAACCAGTTCTGCATCGCCGTCCTGCCCCGGCCATCCGCCTCGGGCATCATGTGCGCGTAGATCCGGAGTGTGATCGACGGATCCGCATGGCCTAGCCACTTCGAGACTGACACAACCGACTCCCGCGCGTCCAGCTGCACACTGGCGAACGTGTGCCGCAGCGAGTGGAAGCCCATCTCCCGGTCCTCCGCATACCGCTTCACCGTCCGGAACCGGCCCGGCCTCCCCGCGATCGGACGCTGCGACACCTTCGGCGGATCGACCAGCCCGGCCGCCTCCAAGGCTGGCTTCCAGAACGCGTCGTTGAAGTAGTCCCGCCGCCAGGCCCCGCCCCGCGGCGCAGTCAGCAGCAGCCCGAACGTCCGCGGCGCCCGCTCCTTGATCTCCTTCTCCGTCTCGCCCTCCTCCGGATCCCCCCACGGCAGCGTCACCGCCTTCGCCGGCCACCGCTCGAGGTGTTCCCGCACTCTGGCCAGCAGGTGGGCGGGTACCGGCACGGTGCGGGTCTTGCGGCCCTTCGGCAGGGCGTACACGAGTTTCGACCCCACCTTCTTTATCTGCCTCTGCACGCGGATCACCTGGGCCTCGTAGTCGATGTCCTCGACCGCGAGCCCGAACACCTCACCCTGTCGCAGGCCCGCACCAACGCCGAGGTCCACGGCGAGTTCCACCCGCTCGTCGATCAGGGACCGCACCAAAAGCACCCGTTCGCGCGACCACGCGCTCGCGCGCGGCTCGGGCCGGGCCGGCGGGCGCACGGTCTTCTGGGAACGGCAGTAGTTCTTGGTGATGCGCTCGTCGTCGACTGCGGCCTGCAGGATGGCAGAGAGCCCGCCCCACACGTCGTTGACGGTGCCCGGACCAAGCTGGGCGTTGAGCGTCTTCAGCCAGGCCCGCAGCTGCGGCGTCTTGATCCCGTTGAGAGGCTTCGATCCCAGATGGGTGAGGATGTGATTCCACACCTTCCCCTTGATCGTGGCCCGGGTGATCGGGTCGGCGTAGTCCTGGTTCGGCCACCAGTGGTCTTCGATGTACTCCCGCAGCGGCATGGTCCCGTCGCGGGGGTCGATGAACTCGCCCCGGGATGACTCGTGCTGAGCCTTCGCCAGCCAGGCCTTGGCGCCATCGATGCCGGTGAGTTTGTCAAAGGAGCGGTCTCGCACGCCCGGTACGCCGGCCACCCGGTAGCGCTTGCCCTGGCCGTTCCGCTCCGTCTCGATCGTGCGCTTGCCTTGGGAGTCCTTCTTGAACCAGCGGTCCTCAATGTAGCCAGCCATGCAGTACCCCTTGGATGGTGCGGGTCAGGCAGCGGCACTGCCCGGGGAGTCCATGGTGACGATCTCACCCTCCCAGTACTGGAACCACTGTCCGCCAGCAAGGAAACGCTCCATCGCCGGATTCATCACCTTGACGAGGAGCTCGGCGGGGGTGCCGGGGTAGACGTGGAACCGGACGGTGCCGCAGTCTTCGCGGATCTGCACGCAGGTGGTCAGGTCGACGTCAGGGTCGGCCTTGTACTGCACGGTGAGGGGACTGGCGGGGGAGTTGGCGCTGATGACCTGGCCGCGCCAGATCTGGAACCACGTGCGCCGGTCGACGAAGCGCCTCAGCTCGGCGTTCAGGGGCTGGAGGTAGTCGTCGGCCATCGCGCCTTCGCGGAGCTTGAAGGTGACCCGACCTCGGGTTTCCTCTATCGCGACGAGTTGGCCCGGGTTGAGGTTGTTGGTGGCTTCGTACACAACGCGCAGCATGCGCCCTCCCCTAGGTGCGGTGCGCTTGTGCCTTATGAGCCGGAAGCGCACGGTCACGGAAGGGTACGCGCCATCAACAGGCAGCCACAATCGGTCCTAAGAATGTCTATATAGAGACCTTCCCGATCAACCGACGACGCGCTACAGCGCCCCGCTAACCGTTCTCGCGTCGCGCACGCTCATCCGCCTCGATCATCGCCCGCCAGCGGCGCAGCTCAGACTCGGGCATCCCGGCCAGATGGCCGACGATGATGCGGACCTCGTCGTTGTAGCCGGCCAGCTCGGTCGCCTCGTACTCCAGCCACTGCGCTGCGGCGGCAGCCTTGACGCGCCGCTCGCTGACACGAAGGGCGATAGCGAGCGCCCTCAACTGCTTGGGGGTGGGCGACTTGGCCGGCGGGTTGTCGACGAGGCGCTGCAGGTAGGGCTTGGACAGGCGGGTTCCCGAGTCGGGGTCGACGGCACGCTCGGCCATCTTGGAGTAGGAGAGGCCGCGGTGGTTGGCGTCGAGGATGAGCTGTGAGAGTGCACCGCGGGAGCCCGGCTCGTCCGTCCCGGTTCGCGGGTCGGTGGCCGCTGCCGTCATGTCCTCTTCCTCTCGGGTCACTGCAGATACCGGCTGTCTCTATAGGGGGCGGATGGACTCCGGAAAAATACCAGCTCAGTCCGTACAACCATCTGGCAGTCCGAGACGGTTCGTCTACGGATTGATGCTATCGGGCCACAATCTTTGCCGATAGTCGACCCTCGGCCGTCTCGGATCCGTAGACGAACCGTCTCGACTATGCTTTGCTATGTCAGGCAAACAGCCCGCACGATCCGGGGGATACGTGAGCCGAAGAAACTCAAGCCGCCGCTGGACACTCCGCAACAGAGACGTCCTCGAGCACTACATGCAGCACCCCGGCCGAGGGCAGGCCTACTCGGTCCGCACCCTCGCCGAAGAGTCCGGCGTCAGCAAGGGCGTGATCGAGAAGCTGCTCACCGGCAGGCAATGCACCGCCGACGTCGACGACGCAATAGCCATCTCGGAGACCGTCGGTAGCGCCATCAACCCCCTTTTCGCGCCCCCAGCGTCTCCGAATCCGAACCGAACGTCTCGAACCTCAACCCCCACCGAGGAGGAGTAACCCCCATGCCCAAGTCCAACAAGACCAAGACCCCGCCGAAGGGCTGGCTCTGGAGCGAAGACGCCGCCGACTACCTGGGCGTCCACGTCACCACCCTCTACCGCTGGCGCCGCGACGGCATCGGACCGTCCAGCAAGCGCCTCGGGTTCCGCTACTACGCCTACAAGGTCAGCGACCTTGACGCCTGGCTCAACGGCGACACCGCCCGCGACAAGCCGGCCCGCGCCGCCGCCTGAGCCGGCCCCCGCCGCCTGACGGCAAACGAAGAGGCCGCCCCGCTGCAGACGGGAACGGCCTCGCGATCCCACACCCAGAACGCAAGAGAAAGGGACCGCAGGTCCATGATTCCACAGACCGACTACTCCGAGATCGCAGCCCGCTTCGCCCAGAACGCGGCCAGCCACCGCATGACCGTCCTGCACGCCGACAACCTTTACCGGCACCTCCGGTTCGAGGGCCCGGCGGACAGCGGCATCGGCGCCTTTGAGCTGATCACGTGGCCGTACAACCTCGTCGTGAAGGCGGGTTGGACGTTCCACTTCGACATCGACGCCACCCCGGACATGTTCGTCCTGTTCCGGCGCACCGCCCTCACTGGGCAGATCAACCCCGGCTACTGGCAAGAGAAGGTCCGGGCCGGACGCGACGAGATCGAGGGCTTCAACCCGGACCTCTTCGAGAAGCAGGTCAAGCAGCACGTCGTCGAAGCGATCCGCAACGGTGACGCGCCGCGCGGCATCGGCGCCGAAGTCGCCCGCGACATCTTCGAGTGGGGCGACATCAGCCACGAGGCCGGAGCCCGCAAGGAACTGGACGACTTCCGCTACGAGGGATGGACCTTCGGCGAGACGTGGGAGTGGAACTTCTGCGACTACACGCCGGGCTTCCTGCACTGCTGCCACGCGATCCGCCACGGCATCGACCTGTACGACGCCACCCGGAAGGCGGTGGCCGCGTGAGGCGCTTCCCGTACCTGCGGCTCGCGGTTGAGAGCCTTGCCGCTGGCATGGCTTCGGCTGCCTTCGCGAACGGCGTCTGGCTGCTGGCCGCCGGCGACTTTCCGTCGCTGCTCACCTCGCTGCTGCTGTCCGAGGCGGTGATCGCCGCCTGGTCGATCGGTCAGGCGGCCCGGTTCCGCCGGAAGTGGCAGGCGGTTCTCGCCTCCTACGGCCTGCCCGCGCTGGGTGAGGGGATCGATATCCCGCACCGGCCGCTGGCCGACGACGAGGAGCCGGAGCAGTGACCCGCCCGATCTCCGACTTGGACGTCCCGCTGCCGACGCTGCGCGACCGGATCGCCGCCCTGGTTGCACGGCAGAACGCCCAGCGCGCCAACCGCTCCGCCGCACGCCTGCGGAACCTGCCCGCCCCCACCGACACCCGCCCCAACACCCGCCAGGAGGCGTCGTGACCGAGTACCCCACCGAGATCGCTGGCGTGACGGTCGGCCTGGGCGACGACCACGAGCGGGTGTGTCTCGACACCCGCGACGGCCACCTCGTCATCAGCCTCGCCCCTGGCGTTCAGATCGTCTGCGACCGGGCCGGCCAGGCCACCCTCGACAAGCTCGCCACCGTCGCGGCCAACGCCGCCACCGTCAACCGGTCCCGCAGCCTCCGCGAGGTGGCGTGATGACCAGTCTCCTCGACGGGCACGTCATCGACCTGGACCGCATGCAGGTCGCTGTGGACGGCTCCCGCTGGCTGTGGACGTGCGACGTGTCCGAGTCCGGCCAGCCGCTCATGCAACGCCTCGACGGGCACGGCACGGTCTTAACGCTGCCGGAGGTGTACGGGCAGCACGGCCCGCTCACCGCCGCACCCCAGCCCGTCACCGCCGCCATGTGCCGCCAGGTCCTCCTCTACGGGGCAACCGCATGACCGCCCCCACCCCGACCCCGGCGCCGGACGCGGAGCCCATCTGCTGGCCGGTCCCGGACTGGGTCACCGACCCGGACACCCGCGAATCCATCGCAGTCGGACACCTCCAGGTCCACCCCGACTTCATGGGAGGCAGCAATGCCTGAGCCGATTGAACTGACCGCAGGTGTCGTCACCGAGATCGTCTTCCTGGACCCGAACCGTCCGCACACCGAGCCGGACGAGCGCGGCTGCCCCGACTGCGGTCAGCCCGCCTACGACTCCGGATGCGAGTCGCCCGGCTGCAACGGCTGGGGCTGCCCCGACTGCGGCACCGGATGCGACCTCGACTTCGTCAGCGCCGAGCTGGGCGGCCAGTGCTCCGCCTACGCCGACGGTGAGGACGCCGTCGACGAGTACCTGGACGACGACGAGGAGGCCGCCTCGTGATCACCGCGATCGTCAACGGCCTGCTCGTAGCCGGGACCGTCTTCCTCCTCCTCTTCGGCGAGTACATCGCCGACCGGATCACGCACCGCAAGGGGGCCAGCCGATGACGCTCCGCCAGCTCGCCGACCTGCGCCTCCGGTTCGCGCCCGGCCTGTTCGCCATCGACCCGGTCGAAGCCGCCGACGCCTGGACGAGCCTCTGCGACCTGCGCATCGCCCAAGCCGCCGCCTACCGCCGCGACCTCAACCGCATCGACCCGACCACCGGCAAGGAGCAGCCGTGAGCCTCCTGGACATCCGCACCCGCGCCAAGCACCGCAGAAAGTCCCGGTCGGAGCTGGTCAAGCTGGTCGGCCAGTTCGAGCGGGAAGCCGACAAGAACGCCTGCAAGTTCATCGAGATGACCACCGAGATCGAAGCACTCCGCGCCGACCGAAACCACCTCGCCAACCGGCTGGACGAGCAGGCGGTCGCCCACACGGCGGTCGTCGACGGCCTGGTCGCCGAACGCGACGAACTCCGCGACCAGCTTTCCGCCATGTGCGTCAAGTTCGGCCCGCAGCTCGCCGCCGAAGCCAACGCGAACCGGGTCGACGTGCCGCCGATGGAACGTCCGATCGACGGACCCGAGGACCAAGCAACCGAACCGATCCGCGTCATCACCCTGCAGGAAGCGTTCGGCACCGACCCGGCCCGCGTCCCGTCGTGGGCGCGCACCGAGCCGGACCCGGCCGCATAGACCCGCCGGCCGGGCGGAGACATCGATCCCGCCCGGTCGGCGACCAACCCCGCCGCGATCAGTGGGCGGGAATCCACCACTACCCAGAGGAGAGCCCACCATGACCGAAACCTACGAGGCCCAGCAGTGCCGCATTGCCGCACTCCACACCTACGAGCGGGCGGCAAAGGCCCGCGCGGCCGGACTCGCTAGCGAGGACGACGTTGCCACGGCGCGACAGGCCGCCCTTGACGCTGGCGCCGCCCACAACGCGCTGGTCTGCGCCGCCGACGGGTTCATCCCCGAGAAGGTCCGCACCACCGACTACCCGCACCCCGTCGGGACGATCGTGTCCGGCACGTCCGGCCTGCACACCGTCGTCGACCGGGACGGGTGGGCGTTCCTCGCCTGCTGCACCGAGCACCACACCCAGGGCCGCGCGAACGGCTACTTCCCCCAGGTCAGCCACGGCCGCCACCTTGCCCGGGTCGAGCCCTCGGATATCGACAGCTACGACTGCCGCTTCCCCAACGGCTTCTTCGGCTGACCACGACAAGAACCCCCCGGACGCTCGTATCGCCCGGGGGATCCCACCCCAGTAGATCACGGAGGGAACCCCAAATGATCGGTGAGATCACCGAGTACAAGATGATCGCCCACGGCGAGCAGCGGTACACCATCCGCGACGCCATCCAGGCCGCGCCCGGGCTGGTCGTGTTCCGCATGCCCGCCGAGCACGCCATCAACGACCCGGCCCGCTGGCGGATCGGCCACCACGAAGGCCTCGGCATCGCCGAAGCCATGCGCGGCGAAGACGCACTCAAGGGCGTCGAGATCCTCAAGCGCACCGGCATCGACTGGACACAGGACGCCGACACGATCCAGGCCACCGTCACCGGCGAGGCCGCCCGCGAGCTGTACTCGAAGCTCTCCTACGCCTGGTGCGAGGCGCCCGGCAGCGCCTACATGCCCGGCGACGTGACCAGCAACGGCACCTACACCGACGCCGACGTACAGACGGCGGCCGACGAGTTCAAGGCCGACAAGTTCAGCGCCTACGACATCTTGCTCGCGATGACGTACCGCGTCCCGTGGATGGGCCTCGACACCGAACCGTTCAACGAAGCCCACGACCGGATCGTCCGCGCGGCAGGAGCTGAGTGATGGGCCTCTACCACACCGTGAGCCTCACCTACGGCTTCGAGATCCCCACCAGCATCGACCTGGACGAGATCGACCGCGCCACCGGTGACCAGGACCACCACCCCGACGGCGTCGGCTACATCGTCGTCGGCGACCTGGACAAGCTGCTCCTCGTCACCCGCTACATGCGGGCCAGCGAGAACACCGTCGTCCGCCTCACCGCCGACGACCTCGCCTCGCCCGCCGAGCTGGCCGCATGGGAGGCCTCGCTGCACGCCGTCGCCGTCCGCCTCGGCCACACGGATCACCCGGCGCCCGCCTGGCTGCTGACCCACAACTACAGCTGATCGCCTGACCCACACCTCCCATACCGGCTGTTGGCGCCACCCCTCCCCGCGCGCCACAGCACCCAAGGCGGCCCGCCCCGCACCCACCCCCAGCGGGGCGAGCCGCCCCACCTCGCACACCTTCAGGAAGGCCACATGAGCACCGAAAGCACCACAAACCACACCGGGCCACTCGCCTGCACCCGCTGCGGCGACGAGGACGGACCCTTCACCCGAGACGGCCTCTGCGAGAACTGCGCGGACGGAGACGGCCAGTGACCGCCGCCGTGGAGGTTGAGGCCCCGCAGATCGTGGACGGGCTTCCGGCGGACGAATACCACGCAGACAAGACGTCGATCTCCTCGACCGGCCTGCGCTCCCTCCTCGCCCCCGGCTGCCCCGCACAGTTCAAGTACGACCGCGACAACCCCGCCGCCCCGAAGCGGGAGTTCGACCTCGGCAACGCCGTCCACACCCTCGTGCTGAGCGAGGGCCACGACTTCAAGGTCATCGACTACCCGGACTACAAGAAGAAGGACGCCCAACTCCAGCGGGACGCCGCCTACGCCGCGGGCAAGGTGCCGCTCCTGCCGAAGGAGAAGAAGCAGGTCGACGCGATGGCCGACGCCGTCCGCCAGCACCCGCTCGCCGGCCCCCTGTTCGCGCCCGGCACTGGTGTCGCGGAGCGGTCGATCTACTGGACCGACGCGGCTACCGGCGTCCGCTGCCGGGTCCGCCCGGACTGGCTGAAGCAGATGCCCGGCCTCACCCTGTGCGTCGACATCAAGACCACGAAGGACGCCAACCCGGAGGCCGTGTCCCGCGCGATCCGGGACTACTCGTATCACCAGCAGGACGCCTTCTACACCGACGGCATCGAGGCCGCGGGCCTGGCCCCGGACGGCTGCCGGTTCATCTTCGTCTTCATCTCGAAGCAGGCCCCGCACCTGATCACCGTGCGGGAGCTCACCCAGCAGGACCGCGACATCGGCCGCGCCCGCAACGAACGCGCCCTCCGCATGTACGCCGACTGTGCAGCCAGCGACCAGTGGCCCGACTGGACCGGGCCCGTCACCGAAATCCCCCAGATCGGCATGCCGAGCTGGGACACGATCCGACAGGCAGAGGAATACCTGTGACCAGCAACGAGATCGCCACCCGAGACGAAGAGACCGCAGCCGTCTCCGCCTACCTCGCCGCCGACCCGCCGACCGAGTCGGAACTGGAAGCGTGGGCCCGCGACGCCATCGCCATCTCCAACATCGCCGCCAACATCGCCACCACCAGCCTCGCCGGCGCGTACCGCGGCAAGCCGGACGAGGTCACCGCCGTGATCCTCGCCGGACACGAGCTGGGCATCCAGCCGATGACCTCCCTCAAGAGCATCGACGTCATCCAGGGCCAGCCCGCCCTGCGAGCGCACGCCATGCGCGGACTGCTCCAGGCGAAGGGCCACGAGATCGAGCTCGTCGAATCCGACGACGACCACTGCGTGATGCGGGGGCGCCGCAAGGGCTCCGAGACCTGGCAGACCGTCGTCTGGGACATCGACCGCGCCCGCTTGATGGGGCTGTTGAACAAGGATCAGTGGAAGAAGCAGCGGAAGACGATGCTGATCAACCGGGCCACTGGCGAGATCTGCCGCCTCGTCGCCTCGGACGCCCTGCACGGCATGCCCTACGCAGCTGAGGAACTGGACGGCTACGCGCACGGCGAGATCGCCCGGCCGAAGCGGGCACCGCTCTCTGTCGCGGCCCTGACCGCGCCCGCGCCGCAGGCCGACCCCGAGACCCCGGCCGCCGACCCGGATGTGGTGGACGTCGACACCGACGACGACCACGCCGCCGCCGTCCAGGAACTCCGGGAGTTCGGCGTCGAGCGGGGCATCGCCTCGGACATCGACCAGCTCGCCTATGAGGCGCTCGGCGCCCCGCTGGATCACGTCGCGGCCACCGCCATCCGCGACCTCACCGCCAAGCTCCGCAACGCCGCCGCCTGACCATCCCCGACGGCCGCCCCGCCCGCCGCTAACAGGCGGGGCGGCCTCCCAAGAGGAGACCACACATCGTGATCATCAACCACCGTGCCGAGGCGCTGCGCCTGGCCGAAGAGTCGCACAGCGTCGTGCGCCCCAACGACGAGGGGCACTGCGAGGCGGACCGCCTGCTCGCCGAAGCCCACGTCCACGCCGCCCTTGCCCGCGACGAGGAGCAGGCGGCACGGCACGCCGACATGCGGGACGCGCTCCGGCTGCTGCGCGGCCGCGAGTACGACATCCGCAAGGTCGTCTCCACGCACATCGCCAAGGCCCTTGCCAGCCGGGAGCCGAACCGGTGGAAGGCCGGACGCAGCCTCGCCCAGGCCCTCGACGAGGCCGACTGCAACCTGGACGACGCCATCGACGCCCGACTCTCCGAAGACGGCTGGGACCCCCGCTCCGCCTGGAAGTCCGTCAGCTCCGCCGTCCCGGCCGACGACCCCTGGGCCGTGAAGCCGGACATCACCGCCGACATCCCCGAGCCGGTCCTCCGCGTCATCGCCGGCCACCTCGCGGAAGCCCTCCTCGACAGCCGCGACACCGAGCTCCAGAAGTGGGCGCGCGGCATCGCCTACGAGCTCAAGCGCGAGGGCGCCGACCTCACCGAGGCGATCAAGACCCGCATCACCGACCTCACCCTCGGCACCGACCCGTCCGAGCCCCCGTTCTAGCCCGAACCGCCGCCGGGGAGCTCCGCACCCGTAATGCGGAGCTCCCCGGCACCACCCCAGGAGAACCCGATGACCGCCACCGTACAGCCCGCCCTCGACGGCAGCGTGCCGGAGCCGCGGAAGACGCAGACGCAGCGGCAGGCCGAGGACTACGAGACCTGGCTGGAGATCGTCTGGCCCAAGTTCATAGCCGCCGCGGCAACCGGCCGCACCTTCACCTGCTACGAGATCGCCGACCTCCACCAGCTCCCCGACCCGCCGAACCCGCAAGCGCATTGGGGCAGGTTGATGACCCTGCTGAAGGACGAGGGCTACGTGCGCACCGCCGGCTGGGCGGCCACCAGCCGGCCCACCGCCAACCACTCCGGGGTCAGGACCTGGCGCGGCACCGCCGCAGCACGGAGGGCCGCCGCGTGATGCTCACCGATGACGTCCTCACCGTGCTGCAGACCCGCACCGAAACCGACGGCACCCACCTCGTACTCACCGGACCGCGCATGACCCCGAAGCTGTACCAGCGCGTGAACGAGGTCCTCGAAGCGGTCGGCGGCCGGTGGACAACCAGCGTGCAGGCTCACGTGTTCCCCGTCGACGCCACCCAGGCGCTCGCCCCCGTACTCGCCACCGGGCAGGTGGTGACGCTGCGGGAGAAGCGACAACAGGCCCAGTTCTTCCCCACCCCCGCGGCCGTCGTCCAGCGGGTCATCGACCTGGCCGATCTGAAGCCCGGCATGGAGGTGCTTGAGCCGTCGGCCGGCTCCGGCGCCATCGCTACCGCGGCAGCCGAGCAGGGCGCGGTCGTGGACTGCATTGAGCAGGACCCCGGATACGCGGCCCTCCTCGCCGACGCCGGGCGCGCGCGCACCCTGACTGTCGCCGACTTCCTGTCTGTGCCCGCCGAGCCCCGCTACGACCGCGTGGTCATGAACCCGCCGTTCACCCGTGGCACCGACATGCAGCACGTAGAACACGCCCTCCGCTTCCTCAAGCCGGACGGGCTGCTGGTGTCGGTGATGTCGTGGACGGTGGCCGAGCACGGCCGGAATACCGCCAGCTTCCGGGCGCTGGTTGAAGCCCGTGGCGGCGCCGCCGAAGCCGTCGCCGAGAGGGCGTTCGCCGAGTCCGGCACCGACGTGGACACCGTCATCGTCACCATTCCCGCCACCCGACCCGCCGACGCTAAGCCCACTGCCTGGCCCGTGCGGGAGGCGCCGGAGAAGCCGGAGCCGGAGTTCCAGGACCCGGCGGAGATCGCCCGAGAGATCGCCGATCACCTGCGCGAGGCCACGAACATCATGGATGCCCTCGCCCGCGACCTGGCCAAGCCCGCCCCGAAGGCCGACGTCGACGTCGTCAACTTGCCCGCCCCGCGCGAAGAACAGCTCACCTTCGACCTCGGGGAGGCGTCGTGACCGACTCGTTCGCCCTGTACCTGGCCGCGGGCCGCACCGTTCACCCGGTCCTCGACACCGCCGTCTGGTTCGTGCTGTGGACCCTCCCCGGCTTCCTCTTCGTCACCGCCCTCTACGGGCTCGTCGGCGCCTGCCAGGCCCTCACCGCCGCCATCCGCCGGTACCGCACCCGCCGGCACGTGCCGCCCGCCGCCGACAACCAGCCCGGCACCAGCCACGAAGACCTCTGGCACTGCCGCCACATCTACGCCGCCAGCAACGACCAGCCCCGGAAGGAGGGCACCCCGTGATCGAAATGCGTGAACTCGCGCTCATCGGTAGCCGCGTCCGCGACCGGCGACCCCGCTTCATCCCGCCCGCCACCGAGGACCAATTCAGCACCGAACGGATCGACTGGTACGCCGTCGAACGCGCCATCAGCGGCGAAAACCCGCGCCCCCCACTGAACGAAGACGAACTCCGCGAAGCCGCCCTCTGGATGCGCCGCCACGATGTCCCCCGCGCCGCCGTCTCCACCCAACTCTGCCTCTACGAACGCCTCATCAAGGAGTGGGAAGCCGACGCTGGCATGCTCACCCCCGACCAACTGTGCACCCACGACGGCTGCCGCAAAGCCCGCTCCGGCCGCGGCCTGTGCACCAGCCACCTCACCGCAGACCGCCAGTGGCGGCAAGCCATCGCCAGCCTGGAGGTGGCCGCATGACCTGCGCGATCCACGACTGTGGCGGTGCCATCAAGGCACGCGGCCTGTGCAACAAGCACTACCTCCGCCTGACGCGTCACGGATCAACGACGGCTGGCGCAGCTGAGCGCAACAGGGACGGCGGCGCGCGAGAGGCGAAAGCCCGGCGCGCCGCACAAGCCGACACCGAGCCGGACTGTGGAGGTGGCTACATGAGCCGCGTCGCCATCGTGGAACTCCTGCACGCCGGCTACGGCAACAGGGCCATCGCCCGGCAAGTCCACGTCCGCCACCAGGCCATCGCCGCAATCCGCGCCGAACTCGGCCTGCCCCGCGCCACGCAACGCGTGCAGGCCAGCAGCCCCGAAGACCTGTTCTGGCGGCGCACCCAGCCGGTCGACGGCGGACACCTCGCCTGGACCGGCCACGTCAACAACACCGGCGTGCCCTGCGTGCACACCGTCGACGGCCTCCTCACCGCCTACCGGATCGCCTTCCGCATCCGCTACGGCCGCGAACCGGACGGCCGCGTCACCACCGGATGCGACCAGCCCGGCTGCGTCCACCCACGCCACGTCGAAGACCAGCCCATGCGCAACCAGTACGCGGCGATCTTCGGGGACGCCACCGCCGCCTAGCCGGCCAGCCCCAGACACGACAACAGCCCCGCCAAGGCGGGGCTGAGGAGGAGAGGAGAAGGGATGTCAGTCGTCGGACTCGGCCGACTTGCTGCGCTTGACCCTGACGACGCGCTTCTTCGGCTTGGGCGGCTCGATGCCGTTGGCCTTGCGCCAAGCGGTGACCTCGCGCACGACGTACATGCGGATGTCCGCGGCGCGAGCGATGCCCTTCTCCTCGCACAGCTGGCCGTAGTCCGCCCACACGTCGTCCTCAATGCGGACCATGCGGCCGGGCGTCCCCTTCGTCGTCATGTCGACAGCGTAGCCGACTGCGCACTGACTACACACCCCGCTCACCCGAACGGCTTGGCAAAGTGTGTGCCGAACGTGTTGCGGCTGACTATCCACCCCGAGATAGACTGGCGGCACGCCAACCGGCCAGAACAAGGCCCGTTCGAGCCTCCATGAGGGCTGTCCCAAAACCAGTCATGACCAGCAGCGACACCCCTCCCGAGAGAAGAGAAGTGATGGGCTACGAGCTCCGCCGCGAGATCCGCGAGGCGTTGGGCCCCAACGTCACCGGCCTCCAGCGCGCCGTCGCGCTCGAGATCGCCGATGACGCGCGGCACGACGCCGACGGGCGCCGGAGCAGGGTCTCGCTCAAAGACCTGGCCCGATGGACCGGCGCCAAGGACACCGCTGTTGTGCGCAACGCGCTCAAGCGCCTGGCCGAAGCCGGCTGGGAGTTCCGGGTTGCAATCGGCAAAGGCAAGGACGGGCGCATCCTCTACGCGACACCGGGCCACGCCATGGAGTTCCGCGTCCCGCACCCGTCAGAAGGAGCCACGGCTCACTCTGACGGAGCCGGCGCTCACTCTGCCGAGAACAACACAGAAGGAGCGGGGGCTCATTCAGAAGGAGCCACGGCTCACTCAGAAGGAGCGGGGGCTCATTCAGAAGGAGCCACGGCTACCCCCCCCTCACACACCACACCCCACACATCACCTTCTTCCGCTGACGCGGCCACCGAGCAGCAGCAGGGCGACAGTAACGAGAGCCAGCAGCAGGACGCAGCGGACGCCGCCGCCCCCCCTGCCGCTGCAAAGAAATCCGCGAAGAAGCCCCGCAGCAAACCGAGCGAGAAGAAGCCCAACCCGCACCAGGTGGCCGACGACTTGACCGCCGCCTTCTGGGAGCTGCACGGCAAGGGCCGCGCCCAGTCGTTCATCGCGGTCCGCAGCGTGATCCGCACCGCCATCGGCAACGGCGTCGAGCGCAACGACCTAGCTCGAGCCCTCGACCTCGTTGCCCGCGAAGGCCGGTCAATCTCCGGCGCAACCCTCGACATCGCCCTCGGCAAGATCCGCCGGCCCGGCGCCCAGAGTGGCCCGCCCACGGCCCCCCACGACACGAGTTCCATGACCAAAGAGGAGAAGAAGCGTGCACTCCGCATCGCCTGACGATGAGCTCAGCCCCCGCGAATCCTTCCTGTTGGAGCGGCAGTCGGTCGCGATCAACCAGTTCGACGAGCGGACCCCGGACATTTACCGCAAGCCGATTGAGCTGCCGCAGGAGGTGGCCGACTGGGTCGCCGGCTGGGGCGGCCGGAGCCTGTTTCTCACTGGCGCGATCGGTGTCGGGAAGACGCACACGGCGTGGAAGACGTGCCGTCGCTGGCTGGAGGCGCAGTACGGGCCGGGTCAGCCGTGGCAGGGCACTCCGATCATCAGGACGTTCCGGTCGACTGCCCTGTTCGATGCGCTGCGCCCGGACGCCCCCGACGGTGAGGGGCGGGCGTTGGTGAAGAAGCTGCAGCAGGTGGACCTGCTGTTCATCGACGACCTGGCTGCGGCGCGGGCGACGACGTGGACGCAGGAGCGGCTGTTCGAGATTTTCGACGAGCGGTACATCCGCCGCCGCCCCGTGATCATCACCTGCGATGTGCTGCCCAGCCAACTGTCCGAGGTGACGGGGCCGCGGGTGGCGTCCCGCCTGGCGGAGATGTGCGGGAACAGCATCGTCCTCCTCGAGGGCCCCGACCGCCGGCAGGGGAGGGCCGCGTGAAGCCGATCCCATCCGATGCCGAGCTGATGTTCATCGAGACCGTCGATACCGGCACGGTCCACATCGCTGTCCGATACAGCGCCCATGACATCGGTAGGAGCTCCTCGACGGACAGGGTCATTTCAGGTGGCGCGGCCTTTGTCGCGATGTCGATCACTCCGACCGTGACCCGCTGCGGCAAGCGAACTTTCCCGCAGTTCGAGCGAGACCACGTAAAGAACCCCCGCTTCGCAGACGAGCGACTGTGCCGCGCCTGCTACCGAACCCTCGCCCCGGAAGACCAGGAGCGCGCCTTCGAGCACGCCCAGCCGGGCGACGAGACCGACGAAGAGATCGACGAAGAGGAAGTCGCAGCATGACCACCGACATCGACGTGTGGGGCCCGGACGAGGCCTCCATGCCCACCCCGACCGGCAACGTGGAGGCGGAGCGGATCCTCGCCGCCACCGCCATGGCCGAGCCGGGCTGCGTCGACGACCTGTCCGTGAAGGGCTTCGACCCGGCGGACATCTCCGACGAGCGGTACCGCATGGTCTGGTACGCCGTCGAAGAGTTGGCGTCCACGCTCGAGGCGTCGGCGATCCGCTGGCAGGCCATCGCTCACCTGCTGCAGCGATGGAAGGCCGAAGGCCGCATGGTCGCCCGGCCGCTCACCGAGACCGAGTTGGGCGAGCTGTACGTGGCCGCGCACCCGGGCGCCGCCGAGTGGTGGGCGAACGAGGTCGCCCGCGAGGCAGTCCGCTCCCGGGCCCGCGCCGTGGGCACCAACATCCATGTCCGCAGCAACAACCCGGCGTTCGACCCGGACACTGACGTCGCTGCGATCCAGGCCGAGGTCGATGCGCTCATCCGCCCGGCCGGCGAGTCGAACGCGGCCGACTTCGGCGACCTGCTGCCCGCGGTCCTCGAGGCCGCGGTCACCCCGCCGAGCCTTGAGGACCGGGTGCCGACCGGGTTCATCGACCTCGACCACCTGCTGTCGGGCGGGTGGGCGCCGGGCCAGATGGTCGTCATCGGCGCTCGCCCCGCGATGGGCAAGACGACCGTGGCGGCAGGGTTCGCGCGGGCCGCGGCCCTCGCCAACGGCGTACCGACGGCGATCTGGTCGCTGGAGATGAGCCGGCACGACTTCGCCGTGTCGATCGCGTGCGGCGAGCTGCGCATCCCGGTGCACCACCTCAAGCGGGGCGAGGTGCAGAACGATGTGCTGGCGCGGGCCGCGGCGAAAGTTCCGGCGATGTCCAGCGCGCCGATGAAGATCGACGACAACCCGTACCTGACGCTGCCCGGCCTGCGAGCCCAGATCCGCAACCTGGTCCGCACGTTCGGACTGAAGGTCGCGGTCATCGACTACCTGCAGTTGATGCAGGCGCCGCCCGCCGAGTCCCGGCAGGTCGCCGTGTCGATCATCTCCCGCACGCTGAAGCTGATCGCCAAGGAGTTCGGCATCACGATCATCGTGCTCGCCCAGCTCAACCGCGGCAACGAGCAGCGCTCCGACAAGACCCCGATGGTGTCGGACCTCCGCGAGTCCGGATCGATTGAGCAGGACGCCGACATCGTGATCCTGCTGCACCGCGAGGACGCCTACGACCGCGAGAGCGCTCGAGCCGGCGAGGCCGACCTGATCGTCGGCAAGCACCGCGGCGGGCCGATGGCGACGATCACCGTCGGCGCCCAACTCCACTTTGCCCGATTCGTGGATATGGCGGCGACCTGAAATGACCGAGCCCAGCATCGAAGACATCGCGGCCATGCGCGAGGACGGCGACCTCCTGCCGTACCTGCTGTCCCTCGCCGGCCGCGCCCCCGCGAAGCCCAAGCCGACGCTCACCGCGGTGCCGGCCCCGGCGTACCGGATCGCGCACACCGGCGGCTGGCCCCTCGGCACCGCCCCCACCGGCCCCACCCCGCCCGCCGACGCGTGCACCTGCCCCCAGCACCAGCAGCCCGCCACCGTCATGCCCACAACGCACCAGGAAGGAGCAGCGTGAACCAGCTCCGTATCGCCAACGGCCTGCGCGTCCTCGCCGCCTACTGCGGTGTCGGCGGCTGTACCCGCGGCTACCAGAACGCCGGGTTCCACGTCACCGGCGTCGACATTGCACCTCAGCCTCGCTACTGCGGCGATGTCTTCCACCAGGGAGACGCCGTCGAGTTCATCCGTGAGCACGGCCACGAGTACGACCTCATCCACGCAGGGCCGCCCTGCCAGCACGACTGCACGCTGACCGCGGGCACCAACGCCGGGAAGTTCACCTACCCGGACCTGATGGAGCCCACCCGGGAAGCGCTGGCCGCGACCGGCCGGCCCTACGTGATCGAGAACCCGCCCGGCCGGGCCGCGAAGAAGATGCGAGTCGACGTCACCCTGTGCGGCGAGATGTTCGGCCTCGCCGTCATCCGGCACCGCAATTTCGAACTCGGCGGCTGGACCATGCCGGAGCCCACACACCTCAAGCACCGAGGCCGGGTCGCCGGCATGCGGCACGGGGTCTGGTACGAGGGCCCGTACTTCGCCGTCTACGGCGAGGGTGGCGGCAAGGGCACGGTCGCCCAGTGGCAGCAGGCCATGGGGATCGACTGGACGGACGTCCGCAAGGAGATCGCCGAGGCGATCCCGCCCGCCTACGCCGAGGCGATCGGACTCGCCTTCGCCGCCCAGTACGCCAGCCGCGACGGCGAGGTGGCCGCGTGAACCCCTGCCCACCACCCCTCGCCGCAGCCCTCATCCGAGCCGGCACCGCCCCCACCGCCCCGACCCCGGACGCGCACACCTGCCCCGGCTGCACGCGCACAACCGTCCCGAACACCCGCGGCCACGCCGCATAAACCCGAAGGAGAACCCGATGAACACCGCAACCCGCATCGCTAACTGCCGCGTCTGCGTCACCCCGATCGGCTGGATCGAATGCCCGACCGGCGGCTGGTGGGCGCACAGCCAGCACCCGGCCGACGGCCACGACGCTGTCCCCGGCGCCTGGGAGGACGGCGACCCGCTGATGGAAGCGATCGCGGCTGCCGTCTGGGAGCACTGCAATCCGCAGGGCACCAGCGTCGTCGTCGACGACCCGCGCAACATCGCGGCCACCGCCGCAGCCGTAGCCCGGACGCTGATCGCGGACGAGGTCGTCGAGTGGAGCGGCCAGCAGATCGGCGTACACGTCCCGACGGTCGACGCCATCGCCGCGCAGATCAACCCGCGCCCAACCCCGTGAATGCCGCAGCCGGGGCGTGCTCAACCCACGCCCCGGCCTGGCCCGAAGACTACCGACCCACCTGGAGGACCCGATGAACCCCCGCACGAACACCCCGGACCGGATCAACCCCGACGGCTCCCGCACGATCCGCATGAAGCGCTGCTGCAACGGCTGCGGCGAGAAGCTCGGCGACGTCGACAACCGCGACGTGGACGAGCACGGCAACCTCACCGACGTCCGCGTCGAGTGCGACCACTGCCGCCCGCTCGTCGAGGCGGAGGCTGCGGGCTGCCGCACCTGGGAGCTGCTGCCCCGGAACATCGCCACCGTCGCCGATCAGATCGACCGTCTGCGTCCGTGGGTGTTCACCAAGGGCTACTGGCAGGACGTCGACGGCAAGCTGCAGTGCGTCGGCCTGCGCATCGGTGAGGGCGAGACCCGCGTCGTCGCGTTCTACGGCGACTGGATCATCCGGCACCCCGACGGCGGCTTCACCGTCCACAAGGCGCTCGCGGAGACCGCCCGGTGAGGAGGGACCGGTGTGCGTTTGGGTCGCGTGCCTGCCCGCCAGGAGGCGCGAGAGCGGGGCTGGACGCCTCTGTGCGGCACGCGGGGGCGTTCCGTGCCCCTCTGTCGGGTCCGACCCCCTGTTCGGCCGTCTCAGGCCCGCCCAGCCGTTCCGCCTCGGCGGGTGCCTCGTGACCGCCAGGTGTGCCGGCTGTGGGCGGGCGTTGAAGCGCCCGTCCCCGACCGGCTACGGCCCGGTCTGCGCCCGGCGCCTGCACGGCCCGCCCGCACGCCAACCCCGACCCGCACCGCCGCCCGACCTCGGCCGCCCGGTCCCGCCTATGCCAGGCCAGACCGCCCTACCCCTGACCGACCACCAACCGACCCTTTGGAGCCTCTGATGACCATTCTCGACGAGCTGATCCCGTCCGACGTCCTCGCGACCGTGCTCGCCGATGGCCACGTCGCGCGCCGCACCCACCCGACGCTGCCGCTGTCGATCTACACGTACACGCGGACCGCCCTACCCCGCCTCTCCCGCGTCGGTTTGGTCGGCCGCCTCGGCGATGGGGAGCGGGACGACAGCAGCGACGCGGCGCCCCCGGCTGGTGATGTACGTGATCTGGCCGCGCGCCGATGCGGCGTTGAGGACGTCGGCGAACTGGCGGCGGGCGTCGGCGACGGACATTTCTTCGGAGCGTTCAGTCATGACATCAGCGTACTGACATGACCTTTCACGTACACTGATGTACATGAATGCACATGAGGGGGGAGCGGGAATGAGGCACGGGATATTCGCCGAGCAGGCTCCGGAGAGCCACTGGCTTGCTGGTCTTGTCGCGGCAGACGGAAGCGTGAAAGGCGATCGCGCGTGGACGTTGTCGCAGTCCGGCGATGAAGGCCGCGCCACCATCGAGCGCGTCCGGACTCTCACTGGCCACCGACTCACCGTGTCCGAGAGGACGCCTCTCCGTGGGAGAACAGCGCATGTGATCTACGTGCCGTCCCGGCAGATGGTGGCCGACCTCCAGCGCCAATACGGCATCGGGCCTCGGAAGACGCTGACCTACACCTGGCCCGGCCTGAATGGCGCAGCCGCAGCGGACTTCCTGGCGGGCTACATCGACGGCGACGGCTGCGTGGGCGAGTACCGGACGCCCAAAGGCGAGCCGTTCCTGCACATCTCCTTCGTCGGCACCACCGAGTTCATGGCCAACGCGGTCACTGCCATCCCCGCCGACGGCAAGCTGCACCGCCTCAGCCAATGCAAGAACCTCGCCGAGGTTCGCTACTCCGGACGGCACGCATGGGCGGCTGGCGCGTGGCTCTACGCCTCGCCAACCGCCCAAGAGTCGAGGAAGTACCGCGCCTACGAGGCACACGTAACGACTGCTCGCCCCGCCTGGAAGGTGATGGCCGAACGCCGCGAACGCGTGCGTCAGGCGCTCGACTCCGGGCTCAGCCTGCGAGCCACAGCAGCCGCGACCGGTGAGCACCTCGGGACCGTGTGCGCCTGGAAGAAGCAGTTCACCGAGCGCTGACCGCTCGTCCACGGAATGGAGAACAGCCCATGACTGACACCGAAACTGGCCTCGCGCTCGGAGATCTCGTCTCCCTCGATGACCTTGCTGCGGCCATCGAGGCGGGGCACATCACACGGAGGCAGCACCCGACGCTTCCCTTGTCGATTCTCACGTACACCAGGACCTGCCAGTACGGGCGTCACTGGAACCCGGCCACGATCGCCTGCCGAGGCCTGATCGTGGAAGACGACACGAACAAGGTGATCGCCTGGCCGTTCCCGAAATTCTTTGGCGTCCTTGAGCACGACCTGGGCCACGACTACGCGCCGCCGCTTCCGGATGGCGAGCCGTTCGAGGTGTACGACAAGGTCGACGGCTCCCTCGGGATCGTGTTCTGGTACGCGGGCCGCTGGCGGGTCGCGTCTAAGGGCTCGTTCGTCAGTGAGCAGGCGAAGTGGGCGCAGGCTTGGGTCGACGATCACGACACCGCCTGGCTCATCCCCGGCACCACGTACCTTGCCGAGATCGTCTACCCGGAGAACCGGATCGTTGTCGACTACCACGGCCGCCGCGACCTCGTCCTGCTCGCCGCCTACGACATCACCGGCCGGGAGCTTCGCCTGCCCTACGTCACCGACGACTGGAAGCCGATCGGCACGGTCGTGAAGACGTGGGGCAAACTCCCCCTGCCCAAGCTGGTGGAGCTCGCCGCAGCGAACCAGACGCCCGACGGCCGGCCCGCCTCCGGCATGGACGCCGAGGGCTACGTCATCCGCTTCACCGAGTCCGGTATCCGTGCCAAGGCCAAGCTGTCCGAGTACGTCCGCCTCCACAAGGTGCTCACCGGGATCACCGAGCGGGACATCTGGCGCATGCTCGGCACCCGCAAGTTCGCCGACCAGCCAGCCAAGCAAGTTGCTAAGAGTCTGGGTTGCCCGGTGTCCGAGCTGGGTGCGCTCGGGCGCGGCCGTGACCCGCTCGACGCGCTGCTGGAGACCGTGCCCGACGAGTTCGACGCCTGGGTTCGTTCCGTGGCCGCAAGGCTGGAGGAACAGGTCGCCGTGCTTGGCGAGCGGGCGGCCGAGGAGTACGCGGCGATCGCCCACCTTGCCGGGGACCGTGGCGAGTTCGCCCGCGCGGTGCAGCGCATCGACGGGCAGGCCATGCGTGCCTGCATGTTCCTCATGCTCGACGGTCGGCCGACGGGGCTGCACCTGTGGCGCGCGATCAAGCCCGAAGCGTCCGCCCCGTTCGTCGCCGACGACGAGACCTGACCCACCCCCACGTCCGGTCGCCTGCTGCGCCTGTCAGCGGGCGACCGGCCACCCCGATCCGATCACACCCGAAGGAGCCCCATGACCACCCACATCTGTGACCTCTCTCCGTCCAGCGAGGGCGCGGAGTCTGCCCGTGAGCTGCTGTGGCGGCACGGCCTGCCCGAGGACATCATCGACGGCGCGCTCTGCCTGCACGCGCAGGAGTTGGTCGCTGTCCAGCGCGCCCACGTTGCCTCCCACGGCCTGATCTACACCGGTGCCGTCGGTGAGGTCATCGACCTGATCGACCCGACGTGCAACGAAGACCAGCCCGCCATCGAGCAGCCGCCCGCCGCCCGGGCCGACGCCGTGCGCGACGACCTGCTGCACGCGATCGACTTCGCCTACTGCAACGGGCTCGGCTACGGCACGCCGGAGGAGCTGCTGGCCGCCTACGACGCGACCCGGACGGGCGTGGACCGGTCCGCGCTCCGCGACCGCATCGCCGCCGCTCTGGTCCGCTACGACTGGAACGCTGGCCTCTCTGGCCGGGACACCCCGAGCGAGCATCACTACGGCGAGGCCGACGCGGTGCTGGCCGTGCTGCCAGAGCCCGCCGACCGGGCCGCCGTCCTCCGCGAGGCATACGAGATCGCCCACGCCGAGGGCATGAGGCTGAACGCCCTGGAGGCCGAAATCGGCGTCGGCCCCTACCGCGGAGCGCTCGCCGTCGCCCACCTGCTACGCAAGGTCATCTCCGACACGCAGCAGGCGCACCAAATGGCCGACGAGACGGCAGCCACCGAGACACCTGGCAAGTCCTGTGCACACTGCGGTCAGCCCATCAGCCGCGTGATCGGCACCCTCACCGCGTGGTGGGTCCACGCCCCGGGCGGCAACACCGTCTGCAACCCGGAGCAGGCGGCGAGCAGCCCCCGAGCCACACCCAAGGTCGCCGCCGAGGCGCAGCAGGACGGAGCGCAGCCGCGTCGCCGGTGCGCACACACCGACGTCGTCTACGGCCGTTGCATCCGATTCCTCGACAACCACGAAGGCGAGTGCGATTACGAGCACCAGCCACCCGCTGTGCTCCACGCCATTCCGCTGCCCGGCTCGAACGGTATCAGCGCTTGCTGTGGACGACCGCCCTGCGAGTTCATCGGCGAGCGCGTCACCCGCAACCCCGACGAGGTCACCTGCACCGGGCCCACCGCCGAGTCCCGGCAGGACGGGAGCACGTCGTGACCGCCTACCCGATCGGTGTCGAGGTCTCCTGCGACGGACCCGACGAGCAGACCGACTGCCCCGAGAGCGCAGCGATCCGCGCCAGCTTCAATTCGAGGACTGCCCGGCAGGTGCGCGCTGACGGCCGAGTCGACGGCTGGACCACCCGGCGCGGCCCCGGCCGCCTTCGTGACGTATGCCCGATCTGCTCCGGGGCGCCCCAGGACGGAGTCCGCCCGTGAGCGCCGAACTCCTCACCGAAGCCATAAACGCCGCGGTCACGCTCGGCTGGGCTCTCGCCGCCTGGATAGCCGTCCTCGCCGCGGTCGCCACCCTCGCCATCCTCGGCACGGCCGCACTCCTCGCGACCGCCGCACGCGCCCTGTGGCGGCGCCGCACGCGCCCCTCCTGGGCCTGCGGACGCCTCCGGGCCCGAATCCACGCCTACACCCGCACCAGGCGCTCTCAGGGACGTACAGCCGAACTCGACTACCGGGAAGCCGCCTGACCTGGCGCGCCCTGCTCGGCCACGGCCGGGCAGGGCGCGCCCTCCACACCCCACCCACCGAAAGGCCACCCAGTGACCGACGCCGACCGCATCCGAACCTGGCTCGACAACCTCACCCCAGCCGCCGCCCCGTTCATACTCCGCCGACACCACGACGTCACCGGCGTCAGCGGCACCGGCATCGTCGCCGACGGCGCCCTCTTCCCCGCCGCCGGCAAGAGCGTCGCCGTCGTCCGCTGGCGCGGCGAACGCGGCTCCACCGTCATCTGGGACAACCTCGCCCACGTCAAGGAGATCCACGGCCACGACGGCAGCACCGTCATCGAACTCGTCCCCGTCTGCGACCTGATCGCCGCGCTGAAAGCCGTGATGGCCATCGCCCCCGCCAGCCACCGGGGCCGAGGCGACGCGGACGTCGTGGACGGCTGGAACGACGCGCTCGGCGAGGTCCACACCGCGATCCTCGATGCGATCGAGGAGCTGGCGCACCCGGACGGCGGTGAGCAGCAGTGACCTATCTCCTCACCGCACTCCTTGCCGCCGCAGCCGGCTGGTGCTGGGGCCACTCCACCGCACGCATCCGCCACGTGCCCATCGGCGCGCCGGCCCAGGCCGACGAAGCCGCGCTCCAAGCCCAACTCGCCGACATCGCAGCCCGCTGGGAACACGGCCACACCGAACTCACCGACGGCTGCACCCTCTGCACCGCGGAGTACGCCGAAGCCTTCGACCTGATCCACAAAGGACAGCAGTGACCGACCGGATCCCGCTCGACAACCTCACCAGCGACCAACTCGACACCCTCTACGCCGACCTCGACCGGTACGAGGAAGTCGTCGGCGAGCTGAACGAGACCAACATCGAACTCGCGCAGAGGGCGGGGCGCGCCGAGGCTGCCGTCGCCCGCGTGCGCAAGGCGACCACGCGCAGCTTCATGGCCGGGCCGAACGCCGTCGACGTCGTCCGCGTCACCGACATCCACACCGCACTCACCGAGCCCAAGTCGCAGCCGCCGGCCGAGCACATCCGCGGCAGAGCCAACACCGAAGACTGCCCCACCTGCAGCGCGTCCCCCTCCCCGCCGCCGTACCCGTTCATCTGCCCCGGCTACAGCAAGCCGGACCAGCCGACCGAGGCGGAGCAGTTCGCTGCCACCATCCACGACTGGCAGACGACCGCCAACCGCGTCCGCGAAGCCATCGACACGCCAGCCGACACCTGCCGCCCGGTCGACATCGACGGCGACACGATCCGCGTCCACGGCACCAGCGAGATGACCGAGGAGGACCGGGCGATGTTCGCGGAGGTCGTCCGCGCGGCCAAGCAGCGGTACGCCAGCGAGCACCCGGAGGACGCCGAACAGTCGGAGGCCTGCGAGCACTGCAAGCACCCCGCCGACTGGCACGACCCGCACGAAGGGTGCGTGGGACCCAACGGGATCGGCGGTATCGGCTCAGGCGACTGCACCTGCACCCGCAGCCCCGAAAACGCACTCCGCCCCCTCGACGACGAGCCCGCCCCGCCCGAGCCGGCGCCCGACGAGCCGACCGCGCCCGGCCCGGATCCGCGGCAGCCTGCCTACGATGCCGTGTTCGCGTACCTGCGGCGTCTCGGCGACCGGATGCCCGCCGACCCCAACCACCGCAACGCGATCATCTGGCGGGCCGTACACGAGGCGCTCGACGCCACCCCGGTCGGACGGTGCGTGTCCTCCCACTGCATCGAAGGGGATCACGTCCTCGAGGTGAAGGAGGCGCAGCAGTGACCTCGCCCTACCGGGTCCTCGTCACCGGCAGCCGTGACTGGCACGACGACCGCGCCGTCTGGCACGCCATCGCCGTCACCATCCTCGAGCAGGCCCCCGCCGCTACGCCGGTCGTGGTCGTCCACGGCGCTTGCCCGCACGGCGCCGACGCCCACGCCTCAGCCTGGGCCCATCTCGCCCGCGCCGACGGCCGCCGCCCCGTCGCCGAGGAACGCCACCCCGCCGACTGGCAGCAGCACGGCAAGGCCGCAGGGTTCCGCCGCAACGCCGAGATGGTCGCGCTCGGCGCCGACGTCTGCCTCGCGTTCATTCGCAACGGCAGCCGCGGCGCCAGCCACACCGCCGCACTCGCCGAACAGGCAGGCATCCCCGTCAGGCGCTATACGGCCTGATCCCTGCGCACCACCGACCTCAACAGAACAGCAACACAAGCCAGGCCCCCGCCGGTTGGCGGGGGCCTTTCGCGTACCTGGAGACCTGTATGACCGATATCGCAAGCACGCCTTCCAGCCTCGCCATGATCCTCTGCTGGCTACTGGCAGCGCTCACGCTTACAGCAGTGACCCTCATCGCTGGCCTGCTGGGCATGGCCGTGTTCAAGACGTCCGACCGCGCCGGGGTGGCAGCCTGCCTACGCGCCATCGCCGAGATCATCCGCGCGCTACGGAGCAGGTGAACGTGGCAGCCGGGCTCCTCGCCTACGCGGCTTCCTCTACGGCCGGTTTCCGCCCGCCGAGGACTTGCCTCACCCAGCCGGGTGACAGCCGCATTCGTGCCGCCATCTCCTCGGCCGGTATCCCGCGCCGGTGCGCCTCCCGCAGTGCCGCGTTCCGGTGGGCCTGGAGCCGCTCCGTCGCCGCCCGGCCCGCGACCGTCCGATGCAGCACCACCGCCGCGTGCAGCAGCAGCCGGCCGACCGCGTCATCCAACCTGCTCGCCATGTCGTCCCCCTGTCGCCTGTGCGTTACCCCGCCTGCGGTTCACGGTCGGCGGACCGGCGGGGTGGGGCAAGAGCGCGAACACGCCGAAGCGCCCCCGCTCGGAACGTCTCCGAGCGGGGGCGCTTCCACGTGCCGTCACTTCTCCAGGAGCCTCCTGAGCTCCCAGGCGCCGACAGGCGCGATGGCGAGGAACGCCAGGCACGCCACGCCGAAGCGCTCCCAACTGAGGTCGCCGCCATTGCCGGTCAGGGCGATGGCCGCGAAGACGCCGAGCCCGACGGCGACCGGGACGAAGAAGCTGATGTTCGTGCGAGCAGAGCTTTCCATGGCGGTCTCCTCTTAGCGCTTGCCGAGCCAGTTGCGGACGGTCATCCGGTCGACGCCCACCTGCTTGGCGAACCCGGCCTCAGTGCGGGACCCGGTGGAGATGAGCATGAGGGCGGCCTGACGCAGACCGGCGAGGGCCTGGAGCTCTGCTGCGCGGGCGTCCGCGCGCTGCTGGGCGAGTTCACCGATGACCTCGTCCTGCACGAGGAGGATGCGGTAGGCCGTGGACAGGGCGGCGTCGCGCTCGGGCTGGTTGTCCGGGTCGGGGTAGCGCTCTTGGATCTCGTCTGCCTGGGCGAGGAGTTCGGCGAGCTGCTCGCCGGTCAAGCCGTGGTCGTCGCCGAGCCAGGCTTCGAGTTCGTGCATCTGCATGGGGTCAGTCCTCCAGGGTGTCGCAGGCGTAGCAGTCGCAGGGGTAGGGGTCGACGGTCTCGCCGCCGACGGCCTCGGCGAAGGCGTTGCCCTCGGGGGTGCGGTGGGCGGCCGGCGCGTGGAAGATGTCCATCTGGGTGGCGGCGGTCTCGTAGAGGGTGCGGGCGTGGCCCTCGCTGCGGTGGTCCTGGTTGACCCAGATGTTCATGATCTCGTGGCGGTCGGTGGAGACGTACAGCTCGGCGATGAGGGTGCCGTCGCTGTTGCGGGTTTCCCAGATGTGGTTGCTGCTGCCGTCGCCGTAGTAGTCGCCGGTGCGGCTGGTGATCGTCAGCATGGTGGTCCCCTCTGGGAGCGCCCCTCGCTCCACCTGTAGACCAGACTACAGATGCGTTGTAGTCCTGTCTACAGGAAACGCCCGGCCCCACGAAGGAGCCGGGCGCAGCATCGTGCGGTCAGGCGCGCGTCACCTCGAGCGGCGCCGGCACCGGCGGAGCCTCCAACCCCAGCCCCTGCGCGAGGAGCATCCGGGCCGCAGTGTCACGCTCCAGCCACGACCGGCCGGACGGCATCGACAGGACCCGCGAGCCGTCACCGCGCTCGACGAACGCGCCGACGAACGTCGGGTCGGTGATGCGGGAGTCGACGAGCTGGACGTCCAAGGCGTTCAGCAGGTGGGGGAGCGGGGCGTCGAGGAGATCCACGGGCGCCTTCCGCTGCTGGGGAAGTGCGCAGCCCTGCGCTACAGTCATGGCTGTACTCCGATTCCTTGGTGGGGTTGGTGATCAGCGGACTGGCATCCGCTGGTGGTGAGAACAGGCCGGGCGTTCCAGCGCCCGGCCGTTCGCGTTATTCGGCGTCGCAGATGACGTAGCGCCAGTACCACTCGGGGATGGATTGGCGGGTCGCCGGAACGTTGTCCTCGGTTCCCCGAAGGTCCTCGTTCTGCAACTCGCGCCGCCGGTCGCCGTTGAAGTTGCGGTTGTAGACCGGGCTCTCTTCCTCGACCTCGATCTTCTCGACGCGTTCTGCGCTCTTGCGCGTTTCGAACCACTCGATGGTCTTGCGAGCCACCTCAGGCCACCAGCGCTTGTCGCGGGCGTGGGCCCGCCAGCGCACCTTCGGGTTGGTCGTGATGCCGACATAGAGCAGCCGATCTTCGGCGTCGTAGAGGCGGTAGAGCGCGGTGCGCTCGGGCGGTTCAGACATGCTGCCTCCATGCCCTGGAAGGCGTAGCGCCTCAGGGCTTCGGGGTGTGTTCGGGTGCACACTCACGGTGCCCTAACTCCTTCGAAGGAGTCAAGCGGTTGTGCGGACTGTGCGGAATTCGCCCAGTTCGCAGGCGCTCTAGAGCAACGGCTAGCATCTTCGAAGGAGCACCTACACAAGGAGGACCATTGGCACCACGCAAGGGGGAGCCAGGGCGGTTCGTATCCAAAGAGCTAGCCGCCGAGTTCCGTGCCCAGATCCAATCGGGCGCGCTGGCCCCTGGCGAGCGGCTGCCCAGTGAGGCTGCGATGAAGGAGGAGCGCGGGCTGTCCAATGCGACGGTTCGGGCGGCCTATGAGCAGCTCAAGGCGGAAGGGCTCGCCGCCAGCAAGCACGGCAAGGGCGTCTACGTCCTCGACCCCAAGAAGCTCATTCGTAACGCCCAGCGCCGTTTCGCCCGCAGCGTCCGCGAGTCCGGCCAGTCCATCCAGAGCGTGGACTTCGAAGGCCGCGTCCCGGATGTGCAGGTAGATGTGGACGTGGTGGCTTCCGCTCCAGGGCGTGTGACGGAGCTGCTCGGCAGCGGGCGGATATGCCGCCGCCGCCGGCTCTTCTCGCTCGATGGCAGGAAGCTGCAGCTTGCTACCTCCTACCTCCCCGCTGAACTCGCCGCCGAGGCTGGCGTGGATCAGGTCAACACCGGACCTGGCGGGATGTACGAGCGGTTGGCGGAAGTGGGGCGGCGTCCCGTGAAGGCGCGGGAGCGGGTGTACGGGCGCGTTGCCATGCCTGAGGAGGTCGAAGCCTTGGAAGTCAGTCCGGGGATGGCGGTCTTCCTGATCGAGCGAGTTGCCTATGACGAGGGCGGTCGCGTGGTGGAGGTCAACGAGATGATCCTTGATGCGACGAAGTACGTCCTGGAGTACGAGTTCGACCTCTGAACTGCTGCTCTTTAAGCCCCCGCAGGGACCCTGCGGGGGCTTTTTTGTGCTCTCGCGACCCTGCGAACTCAGTTGACTCAGCGAGCTTGACGACTCCTTCGAAGGAGTGTCATGGTGGTCCATGTCAGCTCCTTCGAAGGAGTTCGCCTATAGCCCACCCATGGAGTTCGCGTGACTACCGATCACCCCACCCCGGGTTCGCCGCCATCCGACGAACTGCTCACCGCCCGGCAGGTTGCCGAGCGCCTGGGCGTCCACGTCGCCACCGTCTACCGCCTCGCCGAACTCGGCCGCCTGAAGGCCATGCGACTCGGCTCCGGCGAGAAGCGGCGTCGCGGGTTCCGCTGCTGGGCGTCGTCCGTCGACGCGTACCTCTGTGAGTCCGAGATCGCCACGGAGGTGGCCTGAATGTCCAGTACCACCGCAACCCCCGCCCCCACCGCCCCGCTTCCGTCGTCGTCGCTGCTGGCGATGCGCCGCCTGGACCTCGCGCTCACCCTGCCGGTCTCCCCGGCCGTGGTGCGCGCGGTCACCGAGTACGAGACGGCGGCCGTGCACGCCAAGGACTTGGCCGCGGTCGCCGAGTCGGGCCGCATGTCGGACCTGGACGCGGACTCTCTGGCCGCCGCCGAGGACCTGATGGCCGGCGCCCGCGAGACCCTGACCGCCGCCGGCTGGCTCGAGCTGATCGAGGCTGTGTCGTGAGCGCGGAGTTGGAGCGTCTGACTGCGGCGCAGGCCAAGGCGGACGAGGTGATCGGCTCCGTGACGGAGATGCTGGACGGCGGCCCGCTGCTGCGGGTGTCCGTCACCGACGTGGCCACCGGGCAGCGCCTCGCGACCGGCTTCGTCACCTACCAGCCCGCCGGTAGCCGGCACCTCCACCTCGTGGGGGAGGCGTCGTGACCCCCGCCGATCAGGGCCAGGCCGCGAAGGCGCTCGCCGAGATGACCCGGCAGCACATGAAGGCGGCGAAGCAGGCCGCCGAGGCTGCCGCCGCCGCGGAGGCCGCCCGACTGGCTGCCACCCAGCAGCAGTGACCCCCTATCCGCCGTGGGCGGCGCGGATGTCCCGCGGCCCCGCCGTCCACGGCTTCCAACCCCCAAGCACCACCTGACCGAGAGGTTCCGTGATCCCGCATGTCTACTTCCGTTCTGTCCAACGCCGACCTCGCCGCCACGACCGAGCTGGCCGCCAGGCGCCGCGCGAACACCACGGTCGCCGACGCGATGGCCGAGCTGTTCGGCGACTCGTTCGCCCGCGCCCTGCACCGGGAGACGAGGTGGAACGTGCCGGACTCGGAGCGCACCACCTGCCCGGTCCACGACGACTGGCGGTCGCACTGCTGGCACCTGCACCTCGCCCAGGCCGCCTGACCCCCAGAGCCGCCGGGCGCGGTCGTCCCCCGTCCCGCGCCCGGCACCCCATCCCCGAAAGGAGGGATCATGAGCTTCACCAGCACTCTGAAGTCGGCGGGCCGCCGCCTGGACGTGTTCGCTGTCATAGAGAAGCTGTTGACGGCCGCCTCGCTGGCCCTGGTCGCGATCACGGTCGGCGGGCAGCTCGGCCAGATGATCGGCGTGCACGGCACAGTCGGCACCGTGGTCGCCTGGTCGATCGCCATCGTGTACGACGCGCTGTGGATCGGCGCGCTGCGCATGTCGGAGGTTGCGATCCGGCAGCGGTCCACGGTCGGCACCGTCGCGATGCTGGGCCTGTCCGCGGTAGCGGTCGGAGTGTCGTCGGCGATTCTGCTGATCCTCGGCCACGCCAAGGTGTTCGCGTTCGTCCCGGTCGCTGCCGCCCTGTTCATGGGGCTGCGCCTGTTCGCCGGCAACGTGCTCGCCGACGCCGGCACCGCGGCGCAAATTGCTGAGCAGTCGGCGGCCGACCGTAACGCCCGGGCTCTGGCCGCGGCCGGCGCCCGGCATCTGCGTTCGGAGGCGACCACGGACGTGCTGACGGAGACCGCTGGCCATCTCGCGGAGATGCAGCGGCAGATCGCCCGCTCCGAGGTGCTGACGCAGGCCCAGGCCGAGATCAACAAGGCGCGCGCGAAGGCAGAGGAGCGGCTGCAGAAGTCGGAGACGGAGCACGGCGCGGCGGCCATCGCGTTCACCGGACGTGACCTGGCGCTGGCCGTGTCCCGGCCTGCGGTCACGGCTGGCGGTCACGCCCCGGCCGAGCTGGATGGTCACGCGGTGGTCACACAGGCCACCCCGGAAATTGAGGCCGTGACCGTTCCGGCCGTGACTGTGGACGAAACGGGCACGGTGACGGGGGCGGAGCAGGCTCCGATCCGCGACGACGCGACCCTGCAGGAACTTGCCGACGTTGCCGGCGTCGACCTGCCCAAGCCGGGCGCGCGACTGTCCGACGAGCAGCTCGCCGTCGTGCTGCGCTGGCTGCGGTACGGCATGGAGCCGCCCCGCTCCTACCGGCAGGCGCAGGCGGAGTTCCGTGCGGCCGGGTTCACCGCCCGCGAGGAGCGGATTCGCCGCGTGTGGGGCGAGATCGAAACGAACGAAGCCGTCACGCAGGCCAGCTAGCCGGCACCCCCAGTGAGGCCCAGCACCCCCACGGTTCTGGTCCTTGCTGAGACTGCCGGAAGCAGTCGACTAAGCAAAACCGCAGGTCAAGCCCGGTGAGTGAGCCGGTGAGCGGAACGTTCGCAGACCCGTCGAGCAGACCCCGGCACCCACCAGACCGACGAGCGAAAAGGAGGACAGCGGACGTGAGCGGCTCCACGTACTGGACCAAGGAGATCAAGCGGGCGGACCGGCGCTCCCCGAAGGAGGGAGCGACCCGCCGGCTGGATCGGCTGCGGAGCATGCTGCGCGGCCTGGATCCGGTAGTGGCCAACCGCGCGTGGGGCGAGATCGGTGATGCCCTCCAGCGCATCACCGACCGCTACACGCAGTGATCGTTCACTCGTTCATTCACCCCGGGGACAGATGAACTCTCCATGTGCTACGCGCGCACGTGCGCGCATGAGGAAGACGTTCACCCCACCCCGTCGCAGACAGTAAGGGAAGGAAGGGCATGGAGATCTTGCTCATCGCGGCGTGCGCGTGGCTCGTGCACACGGCCGGCGCGCAGAGCGAGCAGGCGAAGCTGGGACTGTCCCCGGCGCAGCGAGCCGTCATGAGGGAGCGCACGCGGCACGAGAAGGCCGTGCAGAAGATCGCCGACAGGTACGGCGTCGACACGCCGGACAGCGAAGCGCCAGCCGTCCCGCGGCAGGAAGCCGCCACCGCAACGGAAACTGCGGTGCCGCTGCCCGCAGCGTTCCGGTCCGGCTACCGCAGTCACACCCGCATCGAGCGCATAGCAACTCCGCTCGGTCGGCGCGCTGGAGGTTGGGCCGCGCAGGGCGTGGCCTGGGCCCAGGACACCGGCCGGGGCGCGGTGAGGGAGTACCGCAAGCGGCGCACCGCGGCAGGCGGCCAGGACCCGGCCCCGGTGCTGGTGCCGCTACCGCCGCGTCACGCACCCACGGTGCCGCGGATCCCCGACCAGCCGCCGACCGCCGCCGCCGACCAGCCGGCCGGCGTCACGCTGACGAAACCCACGCCGGACGCAGAGCCCGAGCAGCAGCCCGAGCAGGCCGCAGGGCCCGACCAGCCGGCAGGCCAGGACCCGAAGCCCGCGCAGGACACCGCGGAGCAGCAGCCCACCACGAAGCAAGGAGTTGGCCGGATGGCCGCAGAAGTGACCTACGAGTCCGTCATGGACGAGAGCGACGAACTGTCCCTGATGTGCGACGACGACAGCCACGTGTACGACCGGATCCGCGAGCGCTGCGAACGGGAGATCGGCCGAGCCGACGAACTGATCGCCGCCCTCGACAACGCCGGAGCCGGACAAGGAGTCATCGGCCGGGTCGCCACCTGCAAGGAGCAGTACCAGCTGCTCCTCGGCCAGATCGACGACCTGAAGACGAACACGATCGCCCAAGGCGAGGCCGTGGTGAAAGCCAAGGCCCTGCTGGAGGCGGGCCAGGGCGTCTACGCCGGAATCGCCCAGGACATGCAGTCCGTCGCCGACCGCGACTTCTACCTCGGCGACGCCGTCGACGGCGAGGACACCGCAGCCGACACCGAAACCTACGAGACGAAGGCAGCCTGACCATGACCGCCACCTATGTTGCAGTCCTCGCCCGCGCTGGCGCCTACGGCGTGCGCGCCGCCCGCACCCGGGCCGCAGTCGAACGACTGCAGTCCCGGTACGCGGACCGTGCCGAATCCGCCCGCTACCTGTCCGACGCGATGACCGTCCTGAACGTGGACGAGCCCACCACGACCGCCTACACGGAGATCGCGAACCTGTCGGCGGCCATGGCAGACAACGTCGGGCAGATCGTGTCCACCTCCGACGCCCTGTCGACTGCCGCGCAGGGCCTCGACGACGAGACGCGCAGCCAGCACAGCCGCATGGCCGACGCCAACCGCACCCACACCGTGCAGATGGCCGACCGCGCATTCATCCAGCGCCGCTAGCCGGCCCAGGCACGACACCACGAAAGGCGGGGCCACGGGCCACGAGGCCCCGCCCTTCACCACCCCGAATCGGAGAACCGGATGGCGACAACGACCGTACCCACCGCGCTTACGAAAGACGACACGACCGACGAGCAGGGGCTGACCGGGCTGCGCGTGCGGGCAGCGCAACTGCACAACCCTGGCCTGTACGTCGGGTCCGGGCTCGGCATCGCCTCCGGCTGGCTGACCGGCGACCCGCTGCTGCTCACCACCCTCGGAGCCACCGGCATAGCCGCAGGCTGGGGCGCCCTCGGCGTGAACCCGGGCCCGTGGCGGTGGCTGCCCGGGCAGGGCGAGCCGTGGCAGTGGATGTGCCGGGCCAGCGCCCGCGGCTACCGGCGCAAGGTCCGCCGGATGCGCCGCCGCCTCGGGGCAGATCACGGATATGCGCCGACCGTGGGCAGTAACGGGCTGCTTGTGCCGACGATCGGGATCGCTGACGGCTGGCGGCACCGGGACGACCGTGCAGACCTCGTGCGCGCCGCGACCGCCGAAACCCACCGGCTGCGCTGCACGACGCTGCGCAACCTGTGGACCGAGGGCCTGCCGAACTGGGGGCACGGCTGGTGGCGCCGCTACAGCCTGACCGAGATGGCGCTGCGGGCCGGACCGCTCGCCGTGGTTCCCGCGTCCGGGTTCGCCGAGCTGCCCTGGTGGGGCCGCCTCACTGTCATCAGCGCCAGCGCAGGCTGGGGGGCGACGATGTGGCGCCGCCCGGCCCCCGCAGTCGAGACGGCCGCCCGCCCGGAAGGCGTCGACTGGTACCTGGCCCGGTGGGCGGAGTGGATCGCCTGCGACGGCGGCCCACTGCCGGCCTCCAGGCTGGCCAGCGTCGATCTCGACGGCGACCGTCTCACCGCGGTCATCGTGTCGGCCACGGCCAAGCCCGCCCTGTCCGTCGGGCAGGACGCCGTCAGCATCGCGTTCGAGGTGCCGCCGCGCGCCGTCAACGCCTATCGGCCGGACGACATGCCCGCCAACCGAGCCAAGCTCACCGTCAGGCTGCGCACCAAGGCGGCCGAGCTGGACATGGCCGATCTGGCAGCCGTGTGGGAGGAGTTCACCCCCTACCCCGGCAGCAAGCTGTATGAGCCGGAAGCATCCCAGTTCGGCCGCCGCTTCAAGATCCTCATGCCGCGCCGTGGCGCCTCCGTCGCCGACGTGCAGCCCCGCGCCATCGCTCAAGCCCTCGACCTCGACGGCGAAGACGCCGTTGCCCGCCTGCACCTGCGTGTTCTCGACGCCCGCCGTATCGAGATCAACGAGATGACGACCAACCCGCTGCAGGGTGGCGTCCAGCTCGACCTGAAGGCGCTCGCCATGGACGACCAGGGCTACGTCACCGTCGGCAAGGACATCTACGGCCAGCCCGCCAAGTGGCGGCTGCTGAAGTTCGACCCCAAGCGGCGAGGGATCTCCGGGCGGCCGTCCGCGTCCGCCGTGCACTCCTTCGGCTCCGGCACCACCGGCGCCGGCAAGACCTCGCTCGAAGAAGACCTGCAGGTCGCGCAGCGCCTCAACGGGTTCATCTCCTGGCTCGCCGACGGCAAGGGCGGCGCAGGCTACGCCCCGTGGCTCAACGAGCTCGACTGGCTGGTCAAGTCCGCCTACGGGGCCATGCTCATGGGGCAGGCCGCCAACGCGGTCAGCGAGTACCGGTACGCCGAGCAGATGAAGCTGCAGTGGATCGACGCCGACGGATACACCGAACAGGGCCGCTCCTTCTTCGTCCCCGGCGACCCGTTCGCCCCGATGGCCGTCACCTGGGACGAGTTCAACGAGATGGTCCTCAAGGACCCCCAGGCGGACCACGTCAAGCCGCTCCTGCGGTCCGTGTCCAGCGTCGGCCGGCTCTCCCGGGCGGCCGGCATCAGCGCACGAGTCTGGGTGCAGATCCCGAACCTGGACGCCATCGGCTCCGACGGCAGCGCCAACGCCATCAGGGACATGCTCCAGTCCGGCAACATCGCCCTGTTCCGCACGGCGCGGAAGGACGTCGACACGATGTCGCTGGGCTCCCGCACCCCCGAGTTCCGGCTCGCGCCGCTGCCCGAACGCTTCCCGGACGGCTCAGAGACCGGCGGCCTGTTCTACATCGCCGACGGCAAAACCCAGTACACGCAGTCCCGGGCCATGTTCCACACCAACCCGGCCCGGGTCGCCCGCCAGTTCCCGATGGAAACGCTGACCGGCCCGGAGGCGGACGCCGCAGCCGCCGCCGGCCCCGCAGGCATCGCCTACCTGCGCCGGGCCGAGTACCGGCACATGGACGCCGTCGAGGAAGAAGCCTTCCTCCGCGACCTGGTCAAGCAGGAGACCACCAAGAACGGCAAGCAGAAGACCGTCATCGACACGAAGCCGGCCCCGGCCGCCGCAGACGTCGACGACGACGACCTGGACGAGCTCGTGCCGCCCACCCGCTCCCAGCTCGTCTGGCATGCGGTCGACGGCGGAGCCCGCCGCAACAAGCAGATCGCCGAGGTCACCGACCTCAAGCCGACCAACGTCGCCAACGCCACGACGCGTCTGGAACGCCTCGGCAAGCTCACCAAGAAAAACCGCGACTGGCACACCGCCGAACAGCTCGACACCGAACCCACCAGCGCCTGACAGGAGTCAACCCATGACCATCGCCATCAGCACCCTGTTCTTCATCGTCTGCGTCGGCCTCGCCATCTGGTTCAAGAAGGACTCGTCCTTCCGCCCCCGCGAGGTCATCGCCGTGTCCGCGTTCTGGATCCTCTTCGTCGCCACCCCGTTCGGCTCGGGCGTCGTCAAGACGATGCAGGACGCGATCGGCAGCGGAGCTCAGACCGGAGTCGCCACCGTCACCTCCGTCTCGTCCAAGTAGCCCCCTCGGCGGCCCGCAGACGGCGGGCCGCCCCCTCATCGACCCGGAAGGAGACCCACCTCATGAACACGCAGCCTGAGCCCACCGACCGGGCCGAAGTTGCCAAGCTCGCCAACGCCGTCGAGGAAGCCCTCGCCGCGCACGTGCAGACCAGCTACCGCGACGACACCCTGCCCAGCGCCCCCACCATCGGCCCGACCCCGCCCGTGCTGCAGCCCGACAATCGGATCGTCCCCGCCTGGGCGGCCGGTATCGCTGTCGCCTCCATCGGCGTCGGCGCCGGCATCACCGGCATCGGATGCGGCGCGTGGCTCGTCCTCAAGGGCCTCGCCTCCGTCACCTTGAACGGAGTCCTGATGGTCACCCTGCCGATCGCCGCAGCCGCCATGCTCGCTACTGCCATTGGCGCGGCCATCGGCAGGGCCCGCTCCACAGTCACCACCAACATCTACAAGGGCACCGTCAATCAGAAGAACGTCCACAGCAGCACCCGCGGTCTGTGGGCCAAGACCACCAACCAGCAGTAGGAGGAGACCCCCGTGCCCGTCCCCGTCTGGTGGCCGCAGGTGGCCGCCACGACCCGCCAGATGCGCCGGTTCACCGGCATGCTCCTCGACCTCGCCACTCCCGACTGGGACGGGTACACGATCACCCTCGTGTTCCCCGGCGAGAGCGCAGCAGTGTGGCGGGACAGCTGCAGCGGCCGGATCCTCACCGCGGCACTCCGCCACCACGGGGTGCACGTCGCCGTGAACGTGACGGCAGCCGGCTGATCAGCCAGAAACGACCAAACCCCGGCCGCAATCCGCGGCCACGACAACGAGCGAAGGAGACTCTGATGGAACCGACGATCTACGGCATGGAACTGGACCCCGGCATGGAGATCGAGGATGGCGTCCCTGACTGCTGCTACGGCCCGATGGAGAAGAAGGGGGCGGAGTCCTGCACCTGCTGCACGCCGGAGGACACCGACGGTTCTGGCACGGGCGTCCACGTCGAGTACGTGTGCGGCGACTGCGGCACTGTCGTCGAGGTGAGCGGACTTGGCCTCGTCTGGGACATCCGCGAGAAGCAGACCGCCTAATCACCCAGACACGCGAGGACCCCGGCCTTCCCCGGCCGGGGTCTTCGTCGGTACGGCGCGGGCGACCCAGTCGTGGCCGGTGGTGCTGTTCGGCAGCGTCACCGGCCGGGCGTCCAGCCGCTCGCACATCCGATCCAGCTCCCGCTGGCAGATCTCGCGAGTCCTGCCGCGCACCATGTAGACGATTTCGTCCATGAACGCAGTGTGCCCCGCCCCACACTCGGGCGGGGCAGGTTCGGGGGAAGTCAGGCGTCGGGCTCGGCGGCCCGCTTCGCCTCGACCTCGCGGCCGACGGTGGGGGCGCGCTTGCGTTCGGCGCCGACGTTGCGGGCGATGCGGCGGAAGAACTCGTCGGACAGGCCAGTGAGCTTGGCGAGCTCGGCGGGGGTCGCGCCGGCCAGGAGATCCTTCGCGGCCTGCTCCTTTACGGGGTCGCGGAGTTCGAGGGCGCCGTCGTGGAACCGCTTGTGTCGGGCATAGAGGCGGGTGGCCTCTTCGTCGGGTGTGTAGTCGCTGGCCATGCGCCCATCGTCGCACAACTGGTTGGCCACCAGGAAGGCCAGTTCCGCCTCACGCGACAAAGGATCTTGAGGGCAACTGTCTGGCCTCTTGCATGGCCAACAAGTTGGCCTATAGAGTGGAGTCATCGCAAGGCAGCAAGCCGCACCAAGGGGGAACCACCGCATGAACGCCGCCGCCCAGATCCGCCGGACCCACGCCGCCGCCCAGACCGTGACCAAGGCCCTCGCCTACCGGTCCCGCAGCGGCCAGATCGCCGCCGACCTGGAGAACGGCCGGCTCGTCCGCACCGGCGACATCCTGGACCGGCTCGGCGCTGGCGGCCTCAAGGACGGCTACCAGAGCTGGTACGGCAAGCACGTGGCCAAGGCCTACCGGGCGGCCACCGAGCGCGAGCCGATCCGCTGCTGGGTGCAGCACCGCACGACCGGCAAGTGGATCCACGCAGCGGTCTACTCCCCGTTCGACCTGTCGCTGTACATCGGCCTCGCCACGTACAAGCGCACCGCCCACCTCGCCCGGCCGGCCTTCTACCAGGCCGCCTACGCGGAGGCTGCGTAGGCCAACTTCACGACGCACCAGACGAACCAGCCCGGCCCGACCCCTTCGGAGAACGGAATGCCCTGCTCGTCCATCACCCTGCACCGTGTGATCGTCCACGCGCCCAGTGAGCGCACGGCGTCGGGTTGGCGGATGGTCACCCCGCCCGCTGACGCTTTCGACCCGGCCAAGGTCCGCGTCACCCCGGTCAGCGAGGTCCGCCCCGGCGACACGGTGATCGGCACCATCCAGCCGCACTACGGCCCGCTGCTCCAGCCCCTCGACTGCGCGCAGTGGGTGTCGTACTTCTCCCACGCCAGCCAGCCGCAGGAGCACGGCGCGCGCCCGTTCGACCCGCAGCACTGCGACTGGTGCGTGCACAACGCCTACGTCCTCGGTGTCGGTGTCGACTCCGGCTACTGGACCGTCGACGGCTGCACCACCTACAGCCCGGACAGCCTGCTCCTCGTCATCCCCCGTGAACTTGCCGCCTAGGAGAACCCCATGGCCGACACCACTAACACCAAGGACCGCAGCGCCGCCCCCGCCGCCAGCCCCGAGGGCCGCAGCATCCGGCCCGTCATCGAGCACGCGCTCATCGACTACGGCTACAGCCCCGAGACAGCCAACGCCGTCATCGAGATGCTGATCGCCGAAGCGAGGGCCGAATGATGCCGATCTACCTCAAGGCGCCCGCCTACCGCAACGGCGGTCCCGACGGGCGGGGTTGGACCCGGATGGCCATCAACTCCATGGCCGTCGGCGTCAACGACGAGTGTGCCCTGCGGCCTCACGACTACAGCCACCTGCGCGAGTCCCACGCCGACACGCGGCGCGCCCGCTGGGGCGGCTACGGGTCGTGCATCAGCGGCGGTCACTGCGAGTCCTGCCCGATCTTCAAGGCGGTCCCGCTCACTCTGACCGCGCTCACCGACCGCGTTCTGGTACGCAGCGGTCCTGGCGGCAGCCCCTACCTGATGAACAGGCCTGAGGATGGCTGGGCGTCGGTGGCGCGCCGCTGGACGTGGCGGGACCTGGCCCGGCTGAACGGCTGGACGGTCGGCCGCCGCCACCAGGACGAGCACAGCGACGGCTTCTGGCTGGAGCGAGCGGAGGACCCGTCGTGATCGCCCCGCTGCGTTTGGGTGTGCCGGTCCCGGATGCGGTCGCGCTCCGGGCCGGCCTCCAGCTCCCGACCCGCGTGAAGCGGGCGGTCGACGAGGCGGCCCTGTGCGGCAGGCTGCTCACGTCCCGCTGCCTGGCCGCCGCTGATGACCGCACCGAGCCGACCGTCCGCCTGCAGGCCCGACTCGCCACTGCGAACAAGACGCTCGCTGCCTACGACCCCCGCCTCGTCACCCGCTGGGCAGACCTGCCCAGCCTCAACCACTAAGGAGCAATCATGGAGCGCACGTTCACGACCACGACCGCCGGGCCCGTTGCCCTCAACCTGCCCGCCGGGAACGCCCGCGTCACCGTCGACAAGACCGCGAAGACCGCCACCATCCGCCTGCACACCACCGACCGTGAAGGCCCCTCCGCCGACGCCATCCAGCGGACTACTGCCAGCACCAGCCACGGTCTCGCCGTCACCGTGCCCGACACCGGAGGCAACAGCGGCGTCACCGTCATCAGCGCCGGCAGCAGCTACAGCAGCATCAGCATCGGTGGCGGCGGAACCGTCATCGTCAACGGGCAGCGCATCACCGGCGGACAGATCTCCAACGGGATCACCGCCGACATCACCGTCCCGCCCGGCAGCGCGCTGACGTTCCGCTCGAAGTCCGCCGACCTGCGCGTCACCGGCCCCCTCGCCAGCCTGGACGCGACCACCGTGTCCGGCGACATCGAAGCCGGAGTCGTCGGCGCCATCACCGTGCAGAGCACGTCGGGCGACATCGACATCGACGCCGTCTCGCAGCAGTTGGCGGCGAGCACCGTGTCCGGGGACATCGAGATCGGCTCCTACAGCGGCGGGCAGGCCATGCTCAACGCCGTCTCCGGAGATCTGACCCTGTCCGCAACCCCGGCAGCGTCGGGCATGCTGTCGGCGCGAACGGTGTCCGGGGACGTCCGCCTTCGCGGCGCCCGGCACCTCAACCCGCAGACGTCCACCGTGTCCGGCCGCGTCCGCTCATGACCGCCCGCCGTATGAGCGCCCGTCGTGCCCGCGCCATCATCGACGCCGCCGCCCTGGTGAAAGCCCCCGACTGGCGGGAGTCCCGCGAGTGGCATGTCGTGTCCGGCGGCGAGGTGCTGGTCGTCATCGTCCCGTCCTACGGCGGCACCAGCCGGTCGGGCCGGAACGGGTGGCGGTGGCGGCTCGCCGACAGCCCCGGATTCACAAGCACACCCGAACCCACCCGGGAGAAAGCCGCCGTCGCCGGACTCGCCGCATGGATACGGTGGGCAACCCGCAAGCCGTAACAACCACCGACCAACCCACCACCAACTGCCCGCACTTGGAGGCACGATGGCAACCACCAACTCCGCCCGCACCTTCCCTCTCGCGGACATCCTGACCATGACCACCGGGCGCCTGCTGTCCGCCCGTCACATGGACGGCGTCTACGACATCGCCAACTGGATGACCGGCGAGAGTCTCATGACCCACCAGCTTCCGCGCGCCGCCGACGCCTGCGGCCCGGCCCTCCTCGCCCAGCACCCGCAACTGAAGGGCGTCGAGCCGCCCGCCGGTGTCGACGCCCCCGACCTGATGGCATGGCTCGCCAACACCGAACGTGAGTACGGCCACGAACTCTCCGTCGCACCCCTCGCCGCAGAGCAGTGGCGTCACCAGGACCCGATCGAGGAACTCTGCGACATGGTCGGCCCGGAGCGGGTCGTCGTTGCCCCGCTGCCCGCGCGGGAGGAGTAGCTCACCCCCACCCCCGTGAGGCCCGCCCTCCGGCGGGCCTCACGCATGCCCGGGCGGCGGCGGGCACACTGGTTCGAGGATCAACCTGAGGAGGTGAGTTGATGCCGAGCAAGCGAGGGCGCGTGAGGAGCCAGGCGCAATGGAGGTGGATGTACGCTGCCAAAATGCCCTTCGCCAAACGCTGGAGTCGGGCCAGGAAGCGCAGCCACGGCAAGAAGGTCGGCTACCGAACCCTTCCCGCGCGCAAGGGCGTCCGCCGCCGCTGACCCCCGCGCGAGCCCCCGCCCACCATTACGCCGCCTGCAGCTCGCCCGGCTGCCCGTCCTCGTCCGCGCCCGGCTGCACGTCCTCCGGTGCCGGGTCCGCCTCCGGGGCGCCCGCGTTCGGATCCCCGCCCGTGTTGTACGGGTCCCCGGCCGGGACGCCGTCGCCGTGCTTGTCGGCCTGGATGCGGCGGACCTCCTGCCACACCTCGCTGTCGTCCCACTCCGGGTTGCGCATCTTCACCTTCATGTACGTGGAGATCGCGCCTGCGGAGTCGAGCAACTGGAGGGTGCGCGCGGTGGCTTCCTGGTCCGGCTGCACCGCCTGCGGCCACGACGCCGTCAACTCCGCCGCCGGGTCCACGTCCTTCGCGCCGCAGTGGATCACGTCCACCATCATCATCGTCGTCAGGAACTCCAACAACGCCGGCCGCTGATACAAGATCTTCAGGCCGCGCGTCGACAGGGACAGCTCCTTCCGGGCCGCGACCTCCGTCGCCGTCACCGCGACACTCCCCTCATCGCCGAAGCTCTGACCCGAGTAGCCGGCCGAGGCCAGGATCTGCGCCCTCAACGCCTTGCACGTCCGCTCGTGCTCGTCGACGCGAATGTTGAACTGCACCTCGGTGATGGAGTCCTTGCTGCCCTCGTCGAGCATGTTGAGGCCGACGCGGACTTCCTGCTCCAGGTTGAACGACCCGCCCGTGCCCGGGCCGTCGGTGTCGAGCATCGACTGCGGCAGCAGCAGCCGCGCCTTCCCCAGCCGCAGATCGCGGAGCCAGCTCGTCCACGATTCGTCGAGGGCGTCCATGAGCGGCTCGATCCCCGCATAGTCGGAGCGGCCGAGCGGGGCCGTGTTCGGGATGCCGTCCCACAGCCGGTTCGGCAACATGTTCGGCAGGTGGGTGATGAGCAGCCGGTCGACCCCCGTCGCCTGCCGCCCCTGGCTGTCGGTGCGGCCCGCCAGGAACTCCGTGTCCGGGTGGTCGGCGAGGTCCATGCGCATGCCGAGAACCCCGACACCACCCTTGTACAGGCCGTACTCGATCACACCCGGCGTGTGGTACTCCAGCAGCCGCCACACCTGGTTGGCGTCCGTCAGCGGCTCCAACTCCTGCCACACGACCGCAGCAGCCAGCACCCCCCACCGCCACTCCGGGACGACCGCCGACGCCTGGATCACATCACCCCACGGCCGCGGACGCAGCGACGTGTCCCAGACGACCCGCAGGTACACGTTCGACAGGCCGGCCGTCATCTCCGCCGCCTCCCGCAACTTCGCGTGACCGCGGTCGTCGAGGTAGCGGCCGATCTGCGCCGTCGTGCTCTTGGCCATGTCCGCGTCGCTCGTCGAGTCCAAGTCGACCGTGACCTGCGGGACCTCCGACCACAGCAGGTTCGCCGACATCTCCGCGATGTCCCCGGCCAGCGGGACGTGGAGCTTGGCGGCCTGCTGGCCGGGCGCAGGGTCCTGGCCCCAGAACATGCGGGGCTCGTTGCCCGCCGCGCGCCGCTTGTCGACCTCGAAGAACTCGCGGGCGATCCCGTTCCGCGTGTACGCGGCAGCACCCCCATACACCGCGGCCAGATGCCCCGTGTCCCCGGCATACCAGGCCCGCCACATGTCCATATCGGCGTGCGGGAGTTCAAGCTGCGGCGGCGGCCACGGGACGTTCCCAGACGGAGGCAGCGGCATGACGAGTCCTTCCTAAGCGGCCAGCGAGAGCTTGGAGTGCCACAGCGGGCGAGTCGTAAATGTGACGTAGCGGGAACTGTCGATCCCGTGATCGTTGACCTTGATCGGCTTGTCCTCGCCCTTCTCCGCCGCCTTGTCATCCCAGGCGTAGCCAGGCATTTCAGCGATCAGGCCGCGGCACGAGGAGTGCACCAGCAGCTTCCCCGCGGCGAGCAGCGTGGACAGGGTGCGGATCCCGTCGAGGACATCGTTACGGGCCGGGGTCGGGGTGAGCTTGTCCCGCTTCAACTGCGTGATGAAGCTGGCCGCCGACGGGTCGACCGTGACAAACGACGGGCGCACCGCGCCGATGCCAGGCACGTCGCCGAGCCAGCCGCGGAGCCGCTGCGAGTATTCGAGGTCGGTGAGCTGCTTCCGCTGGTGCCGGCCGTCGTACCTCCACTCGGATGCGACGTACAGGCGCCGGTCTTCGCCGAGCCCGAGCAGGGTGGCGTGGAACGGATTTTGTACGCCGTAGTCGACGCCGACGCCGATCCAGCGGTGCATGCGGGGCAGGCTGGTGACGACGTGCCGCTCCTCGTCCCACATGTCGAAGACGGCACCCTCGGCGGCGATCCAAAGGCCCTCTATGAACCTTTTGTAGAAGAGTGTCCCTTCTCCGTATTCCGCCTTGATCGACTCCACGTAGGAGGTGGTTAGGGACGGGTTGTCGTCGAGGGTGAAGTGCCAGTGCCCGATGTTCAGTTCGTGGGCGCGGTCGATAAAGTCCCGCTTGAACCAATGGGCGGAGCTGTCCGGATTCGTGGTCCCTATGAGTTTCGCGCCGGGCACACTGAGCCGTCCGAGCAACTGTTTGAAAAATGCCTCCGGCAAAAGCGTGATCTCATCGGCTACGGCCAAACACACGCTGGCTCCGCGAAGCCGCCCCTCCGCTCGGGCGTCCGCTGCACCTACGAGATGCACGGTGCGTCCCAGGATCGTCGCCGTCGTCGACCCCCGTGTGTGCACCACATGCGCCGACAGGGCGCCGAACAGGGCCGGGTCCTGCAGCGGTTCGATCAAGTTCCGCTCGATAGTCTGCAGGGACCTACCCGCGATGATCACCAACCCCGTGGACGGTGCCACCGCCAACGCGATCAGAAACGCGATCAGCGACGCGATCGTCTTTCCCGACCGGATCGCCCCGCTCCAGATCGAGATGCGATGCCGCGCCGACTGCGCGATCGACCGCAACTGCTTACGCGACGTCGGCAGGCTGGACAGGTCCACGGCAGTACCTACTCGCCGCCGTCGTCGGCCGGCTCGTCATCCTGCGAGGCCAGTTCGACGATCCCCTGGGCGAGCTTCCCGAGCATCGACTTCGCGTCGTCCGCGCCACCGCCCGACGTCTCCGGCGGTGCGAGCTTCAGCGACCGGTCCGCGGCTGTGCTGGCAGCGGACACGAGGGCGCGCCGTTCGACGGCCGGCGCCTCTTCGAAGGTGTGCTCCTCGTAGACGTTGTCTTTGCCGCCGAACGCGTACACGGTGGTCGGCTGGTAGACCCGGTCGAGGGAGTCCTCGGCGACGTCGTGGAACTGCTCGGCGAGGAGTGACCGGCGCTCCGCCAGGTCGGCGAGGCGCGCCGCGGTTGCCGCCTGGATCTTCGATCGGTCGAACGTGAGGCCGAGGTGGGCGGCGGTGCGGGAGACGACCGAGTTCGTGATGCCCATCTCGCGGGAGATCGCATTGCGCCCGAGTCCCTGCGCGTGCAACTCGCGCAGTTCGTCCCAGCGGTCTTTGCCCATCATGCCGTAGTGGTTCGTGTGCAGGCGGCTCATGCGGGCCTCCAACTGGTGCGTGCCTGCTGGCGCAGGAGGGTGGGCAGGGGCGTGCCGGTGACCGGCCACTTCGGCGACCACGGGATCAGTCCGCACCGGCAGTGGGGGTGCCTCGGAGGCGAAGGGATCGGGTCGGGGAACACGGTGCGCCGCGGGTCGAGGGTGAGGCCGCCGGGGAATTGGCCGCCGGGTCGGATGTGGTGGCCGGCGTAGGCGCGGCATGCTGCGCATGCTCCGGGTTCGGTGATCCAGAGGAGGCGGACGCCGTCGCCGAGGGTGCGTGCGACGAGTCGGGCGGCGTTGGCTGCGGCGTGGCCGACGGCTGTGGCGATGCCGCGTGAGATCCGGCCGACCGCCCGCCGGGCCCGTTTGAACACGGAGTGGAGTCCGGCGAGGCCCATGGCGGTGAGTCCGGCGGCGGTGAGGAGGGCGAGCGCGTGCCCGTGCTCTTCCTCAACTGCGGCGGGGATGGCGTCGGCTGCGGCCTGCGCCTGGTCGCCGATGGTGGGGGAGACCGGCGGTGTGGGTTGGCCGCGCATGGCCGTGGCGAGCGCCGAGGCGTGCCGCGCGCTGTCGTGGGCTGCGGTGAACGCCGCCCGTTCGGCGGCGGCTTGGGCCTGCCGGCCCTTGCCTGAGAAGGCTTGGTCGAGGATCTTCCGCACCCAGGCGATCAACTCGGCGAGCTTGTCGGGGATTTGCTGGCCGCTGGTTTCGCGGACCCACCTGGTGACGGCCGCTTGCTGTGCGTCGGCGATGGCGGTGGCGAGGGGCCGGGTGGCGTCGGCGACCGCGCGCTGCTCGAGCGTCCGGAGCTTGTCGGGTTGCTGCTGTGCGAGTGCTGCGATGCGTTGGCTGTCCATCTGACACCCCCTCCCTGATCTACGAATCTAAGGGAATCTTGCCTTCTCGCCTTTGATTGTGCAGCATTGGGGGTGGTTGAGGGTTAACATCGTGGCCAACGCGTAGCGATCAAGGCATCGCCAACCCGCGCAGGCCGCCCAAGGAGGCACCGAATGTCGACCCCCGCCCAGCCCGACAGCACGACCGCAGAGCCCGGCAGCCAGCCGGCCACTCCGCCCGCGCCGACGGCACCCGCGCCGACTCCGCCAGAGCCGACCGCACCCGCCCAACCCGCCACGCCCGAACCCACCGAGCCGACCACGCCCGAACCCAAGGCCAAGGCGCCCACGTTCACAGGCGAGTTCGACCCCGCGAAGTTCGAGAAGCTCGTCGAGAACATCCGCGGCGACGTCGCAGCCGAGAAGGCCAAACGCGAAGCCGCAGAGAAGAAGGGCCAGGAGGAACAGGCCGCCTTCATGAAGAGGGTCGCCGCCGCCTTCGGGCTCGAGACCGACGAGCAAAAGCCGCCCACCCTCGAGGAGCTCGCCCAGCAGTTGGAGGAGTCCCGCGGAGAGACCAAGGCGTCCCGCGACGAGACCCGCCAGACCAAGGTCGAGCTCGCCGTCTACAAGGCGGCAGGACCCCTCGGCGCGGACGTGTCCCTGCTGACAGCCGTCCTCGCCCACAACGGTCAGCTCGACAAGCTCGACCCGGCCAGTGACACCTTCACGGCCGACGTGGAGCAGGCAGTCAAGGCAGCCGTCGAAGCGAACTCCAAGCTCAAGGCGCAGGCGCCGGAGCCGAAGGAGCCGCAGCCGACGCCGGCCGGAGGCGCGCCGATGGATGGGGCGCCGGGCAGCAAGCGGCAGCTGGGGGCGAAGGACGTGGCGCGCATGACCCCCGCAGAGATCACCAAGGCCGTAGCGGAAGGCAGGCTGAACGCCTACCTCGGCAGCGGCTGATGGCCACTAGGAGCCTCCGTGTCCGTTGCCAACTTCAAGCCTGAGATCTGGTCTGCGCAGCTCCTGACTGCGCTTGAGGGTGCGCTCGTGTACGCGCAGCCGCAGCTGGTGAACCGCAACTACGAGGGCGAGATCAGCTCTCACGGTCAGTCGGTCCACATCACGACCATCGGCGACCCGACGATCTTCGACTATGACAAGACCAGCAAGCTCAACTACGAGGAAGTCGAGACCGCCGGCACCGACCTGATCATCGACCAGGCGAAGGCGTTCGCGTTCCGCCTGGACGACGTCGACAAGGCGCAGGTCCTGGTCAACCCGATGATGCAGATGTCGCAGAACGCCGCCTACGGCCTTCGCGACAAGGCCGACGCCTACGTCGCCAGCCTCTACACCGGCGTCGCCGCATCGAACACCATCAACTCCACTGGCTCCGCGCAGAGCCTCGGCACCGCGACCGACGCCTACGACAAGGTGCTCGTCCCGCTGCGTACCCGACTGAACAGGTCGAACGTGCCCACCGAGGGCCGGTACGTCGTCGGCAGCCCGGAGTTCACCGGCGCGCTGCTGAGGGACGACCGCTTCGTCCGCGTCGACGCCTCCGGCACCGACAGCGGGCTGCGCAACGGCATCGTTGGCCGGGCTGCCGGCTTCGACGTCCTCGAGTCGAACAACACCCCCAACCCCACAGGTCAGGTCCAGGTGATCCAGGCCGGCTACCCGGGTGCGATCACCTACGCCGAGCAGATCCTCGAGACGGAGGCGCTGCGCCTGCAGGACACGATCGCGGATGCGATCCGGGGCCTGCACGTGTACGGCGCGAAGCTGCTGCGGCCCACGGGTATCGCGGTCGCTTTCGTCACCCCGTGAGCAGTGATCCTCGCCGCCGCCTCTTCTGACCCCGGGAGTTCCCCCATGCCTCGCACCGCCGTCTCGTACAGCAAGCTCGTCCCGAATGGCCGTCTCACGGATCCGGCCGGGACCACCGTCGACTCGACGCTCGTCACCAACGGTGTGACGATCGACGCCGCGGATCCGGAGCACACGCTCATCCGCGTCACCAACTCCGCCGCCGGAGCGAAGAACGTCACCGTCAAGGCGGGCGTGGGCCGCCAGTCGTGGATGGCCGGGGCGGGTGACTACACCCAGTCCGTCGCCGCGTCGAGCACGGCGTGGCTCGGCCCGTTCACCAGCGCCCGGTTCCAGCAGAAGGGCTCCAAGCTCTTCCTGGACTTCGAGTCCGGCACCACCGGCACGGTCACCGTCTTCAAGCTCCCCAAGGCGCTCTGATGGGACGCGAGTACCAGGGGTCGGGCGGTCTGCGCCTGCACCTGGACGAGCCACTGTCCCCGCAGATGGCCGACCAGATCGCGCGCGGCCACCTCGTCCCCGTCGACGGCGACGAGCCGGAGCAGGCCAGCGACGAGCCGACGCCGGTGGAGAAGCCGGCCGCGACCGCCAAGGTCGCCGACTGGCGTACCTACGCGGTCAGCCTCGGCATGCCCGAGGACGACGCCGTGGCGGCGACCAAGGGCGACCTGCAGGACTGGGTGCAGGTCCACGAGGACGCCAACGGGTCGGGGGAGTAACCGATGCCGTATGCGACTGTCAGTGACCTGGAGGCGTGGCTCGCACCGGAGCCGGCGCCCGAGAACGCTGTGCGCCTGCTCGATGTGGCGTCCACGGCGATCGACAGGGCGCTGTACGGCCTCGCATACGACCGCGACGACCCAGACGTGCAGGCGACGTTGGCGAGGGCGTGTGTGCGGCAGGTGCATTGGATGATTGCGCGCGACGACGAGACTGGGGCGCAGAGCGACGTGGCGTCCATGTCGACTGGTCAGCGGTCCTTCGCCCGGTTCGCCCCGCAGGACGGTGGCAGCACGCCGAAGCTCGCCCAGTCCGCTGCCGACGTCCTCAAGGTGTCGGGCTTGTTCCACGGCTTCGTGTGGGTGGAGGGCTGATGCCGGGTCATATCGGGCGCCAGACCGTCACCGTGTTGGATGCGCCGCTCGTGGCGGGTCCGTACAACGCGCAGACCCGCGACTGGGACAACGCCGACGAGATCGTCGTGCGGGGTTGCACGGTCGACATCACCGGTTCCACGGAGACGAAGAACGCCTCCGATCAGACGGTGACGACGGCCCGCCTCGACCTGCCTGCGCGCGCCCTACGGGTGACGGAGTGGATGCGGGTCGCCTGGCAGGACCGGATCTGGGAGGTCGACGGCGTGCCTGCCGACCCGGAGGCGACTGGCCCGCTCGCCGGGCAGGTCGTCGACTTGCGGGAGGTGGCGGGCTGATGGCCACCCAGGTGGACGTGCACGTCGAGCCCGACGCCGAGGCGATCGAGTTCGAGCTGCCGGTGTCGGACGAGGTGCAGGCCGACATGGGGCGGCGAATGGATGCGGTCGTGCAGGTCGCTCAGGCGACGGCCCCGGTGGATACGGGCGAGTACCGGTCGAAGATCCACCGCGTGCAGGGGCACGACTCGGACGGCACCAACCACGTCGACGCGGACGCCGACCACTCGATCTACGTGGAGTACGGCACCCGGCAGACCGACCGCCACGGGCGCGCGATCCACCGCCCCCACTACACGCTCAGCCACGCACTCGACGCCGCAGGAGGCGACCACGATGTCTGACGCTCCTCAAGTGGGCGAGATCGTCCACTACGTCAGCTACGGCACCCCGGGCGGCGAGTTCACCTCTCAGTGCCGCGCTGCCATCGTCACCGAGGTCCCGAGGTACCTGCTCGCCGAGCCTCTTGACGGATGTCCCAACGGAACTGACGGCGAGTGGGTTGCGTCGCTCGCAGTCCTCAACCCGACCGGCGCCTACTTCAACCAGAACCTGAGTCGGGACGAGCACACCCGCGACGGCGGTACCTGGCACACTCCCGCCCCCACCTGCAAGGAGAACCGAAATGGCTGACGGCGACACCGTGAAGATGCGGCTCACGTTCTGGCGGGACGACAAGAAGCCCGGCGACCTGATCGACGTGCCCGCCGACGAGGTCCACCGCTGGAAGGGCTTCGCCGTCGAGGTCGACGAGCCGGCCCCGACCGGTCCGAACGGCAGGCCCGCTGATTCGGCGTCGGTCGCTGAGTGGCGCGCCTACTGCATGCGGCTCGGTATGGAGAAGCCGGACGCGGACAAGGCGTCCAAGCAGGAGCTTCAGACCTACGCGAGCAGGGCGACCGCCGGGGCGAAGGCGTAGCCATGACGACGCTGCTGGTTCTCCCCGACGGCAAGCAGATCGCCATCGACCTGCTGTCCGCCGACCTGCCCGACGCCTACGTCGCGAGCAAGCTGCCCGAGGGCAAGGCGCTCAACGCCGTACTGCCCGCGGTGCGGGTGCTCCGCATCGGCGGTGTCGCCGACGTGCGTGGCTGGGCGGACCCGGCGACCAGGGACAACCCGCGGTTCTCGATCGACTGCTACGACACCGACGACGCCAAGGCGATGCAGCTCGCCCTCCGGGTCTGCGCCGCCTGGGAGCTACTGAAGGGCCGGGCGACCGAGGACGGCGTGGTGACCGGCATCAGCCAAGAGACAGGCCCCCAAGACCGACCCGAAGACCCGAACAGCGACATCGCGCGCGTCGGGATGACGATGGGGATGAGCGTCAGCCCACCCCGCATGACCAGCTAGGAGGCCCACCGTGGGCGACGCATCGAACATCATCGTCGGCACCGCCGGCAAGGCCTACATGGCGCAGGTCGGGTCGACGTTCCCGACCGGCCCGGAGGTGCCGTGGGGCGACGACTTCACCGACATGGGGTTCGTGACCCCGGACGGTCTGGAGGAGGCGCTCGAGGAGGAGCGCACCCAGCTCGAAGCGTGGGGCGAGGACGCGCCCGTGATCGACCTCGCGAAGAAGCGCACGCAGACGTTCAAGCTCGTGTTCCGTGAGACGACCGTCGAACTCCTCAGCCTGTACTACCAGGTGTCCATGGCCAAGATGACGTCCACGGCCGCGGCGACCGGGAAGAAGCAGTTCGTCTCCTTCGGGTCCGGGTCGCTGGCGGACACGGTGGAGATCGGCCTCGGCCTCGACGTGATCATGTCGGGGAAGCGGCACCGCATCATGATCGCCCGCGCGGGTGTGACCGACCGGGGCGCCATCAAGCACAGCGCGGACGACTCCTCCAACTACGAGCTCACGTTCACGGCCTTGGCGGCGCCGGGTGGGATGCAGAGCGTCCAGCACCAGATCACCGACGTCGTTCTCCCCGAGGTCTCCGAGGGCGGCTGACCCCCCTCTGACTGGTGGTCTGCCGTGCTCAATCCCTGGGCGGGGGCGGCACGACAGACCACCTGACCAGCCCCCGCCCCGCCCCTGCCCAAGAAGGAAGAACCGCCGTGTCCAACCCGCAGCGCAAGGTCGTCCGCCTCCAGCAGATGCGTGCCCAGCGCACCCAGGCCGCTGGCATCAAGCACGTCGACGTCGTGTACGAGGTCCCCGGCGAGACCGAGGGCACCGTCAAGGAGAAGGTGTGCTCGTTCCTCACCCAGGACTACTGGCCGGTGGAGGTCGTGGAACTCCTCGACGCGGCCGAGGGCAACAAGAACATCGCCATCCTCCGCAGGGTCGCCACACCGCCCGAAGCCTTCGACGAACTGGTGAACGTCGCGCAGCTCACCATCGGTGAACTGACCGACCTCATCAAGGAACTCACCTCGGAGACGGGCACCGACGAGGGGGAAGGCGGTGGCTCCTCGACGTCCTCCGCGAGCACTCCGGGAGCCTCCGTGCCGACATCCAGCGGTACTACCCAGGCCGTCGCCTAGAGGAGTTCTGGCGGATGTCCACCGGGGAGGGGTCGATGAACTGGGCCGAGCTCAGAGATCTCGTCACGGCCCTCCCCGAGGACTCCGCCACCAAAGCGGCCCTGGCTGGGGATGCGGACGGGCGCAGGTGGACGGCCGCCACCTACCTGGGGGCTGCTCAGTACAACGCGCTCCTCATGCTGGTGCGGATCCTGTGGATCGCCCACCTGAAGGGCCAGCCACCGGAGATGGATCCGATCGACCCGCCTCGCCTGGAGCAGCTGGAAGCGGACGAGGAAGCGCAGGCCGTCGCGCGGCAGCGGGCCGAGCAGTACCTCGACTCGTTCTCGCCGGGCCGCGCCCGGGAGGACGACCAGGCGGAGATCGAGCAGTGGAAGGCGCGGATCGCCGCGCTTGAGGAAGCGCACGGATAGCGGGAGGGAGGGCGAATGGCTGAGGCGACCACGGTCGGGCGCACCCGGGTATCACTCACTCCGGACACGTCCCGGTTCGGCGACCTGCTGAAGGTCGAACTGCCGAAGGCCATCCGCCAGCCCGCGATCAAGGCCGGTGATCTCGCCGGGGAGATCATCACCGGGAAGATCGAACGTGCTGTCCGGCGGATGAAACCTGTCGTCAAGGTCGGCATCGACCTCGACACCACCACGGCGAAGACGAAGCTCGACAAGCTGACCGCCGCCCGCACCGTGAAGGTACAGGCCACCCTCGACGACACCGCCGCCAAGACCAAGCTGGACAAGCTGACCGCCGCACGTTCGGTGAAGCTGACCGTCGACCTGGACACTGGGTCGGCGAAGACGAAGCTGGACAAGCTCGTCGGTAAGCGGACCGTCAGCATTACGGCGCAGCTGGATGACAAGGCGGCCGTCGCCAGTCTGCGGCGTCTCACCGAAGACCGCACCGTCAAGATCACCGCACAGCTTGACGACAAGGCTGCTGCCGCAAGCCTCACCCGGCTCACGCAAGACCGGAAAATCCAGCTCGGCGTCGACCTCGACGAGCGGGCAGCCAAGTCCAAGCTCGACAAGCTGTCCACGAACCGGACCGTCCAAATCCTCCCGAAGATCAACGAAGCGGCGTACCAGCGCGCCAAGGACAAACTCGACAAGCTCTGCAAGGACCGCGTCGTCAACATCCGCGCGTCGGTCGATACCCGCGTCGGCGCGCAAGAGATCAAGAACCTCACCCAACGTCGCAAGGTCCGCATCGACGTCGACGTCGACACCCGCGTCGGCGCCGACAGCCTCGCCAACCTGACCCGGCGCAGGCAGATGACAATCCAGGCACGCGTCGACACCGCCGGCGCTGCCAGAACCCTCGCCACCCTCACCCGCGACCGCACCGTCAACGTGCGCCTCCGCTCCCGTGGCGCCAACGCCTTGACTTCCGACCTGGCCGGCATCGGCGGCAGCAGCAGCGGCAGCAGCCTCGGCCTCGGACTCCTCACGAACAAGGTCACGCTGATCACTGGGGCGATCCTGTCCGCCCTGCCCGCCGTCGGCTCCTTCACCGCGGCGCTCGCCCAGCTCGGGCCGCTCGCCGCGACTGCCGCGCCCGCGCTGGGCGTGCTTGTCGGCGGGTTCGCCGCGCTGAAGCTGGGCACGGTCGGCGTCGGTGACGCGATCAAGGCGGCGTTCGACGGCAGCGACGATAGCGCCAAGCAGGCCGCCGCCTCCGTCAAGCAAGTCGAGACCGCCCAGCGTCAGCTCGCCAACGCGCACCGTGGCGTCTCGGACGCCGAACGCGCCCTCACCAACGCGCAACGAGACGCCCGCCGGGCGCAGGACGAACTATCCATCGCGCGCCGGCAGGCCGTCCGCGACATCGAGGACATGAACGCCGCCCTCCGTAAGGGCCGCCTCGACGAGAAGCAAGCCGCACTCGATGTGCAGCAGGCCGAACTCGACCTGGAGAAGGTCAGGTCGGATCCGACAGCGACGCAGCTGCAGATCCAGCAGGCCGACCTCGCTCTGCAGAAGGCGCGCGCCAACGTCGAAGAGCAGTCCCGGCAACAGAAGCGGCTCACCACCGACACCGCAGCAGCGAACAAGGCTGGCGTCGAAGGCTCCGACGTTGTCGTCAAGGCGAAGGAGCGGATCCGGCAGGCGAACGAAGCCGTCGCCAACCAGGAGCGTGCCCTCGCCGACGCGCACCGTGCCGTCGCTGACGCGGCGAAGAACCTGGCTGAGGCGCAGAAGAACGCGGCCGAGCAGACCAGCAAGCTCGACGAGGCGATGGCCAAGCTCAGCCCGAACGCCCGCGGGTTCGTGCGCACGCTGCAGGAGATGGCCCCGGCGTGGGGTGCGATGCGCCTCGACGTGCAGGACAGCCTGTTCGCCGGACTCGGAGCCCGCCTCCAGACTGTGGGCGGGCAGGTGCTGCCGACGGTCCGGTCCGGGCTGATGGGGATCGCCGGACAGCTCAACCTGACCGGCAAGAACGCCCTCGACGCGGTGGCCAACTTGGAGAAGGCCGGGACGCTCAAGCAGGTCTTCGACGGGATCAAGCAGTCCTTCTCCAACCTGTCCCGCATCCCCGGCCAGATGGTCACCGCGTTCGGTCAGCTCTCCGTCGCCGCACGGCCCGCGTTCGACCGGATGACCGGCGGGCTCGCCGAAACCATGGACAAGCTCATGGGGAAGCTGGAGAAGGGCTTCAAGTCCGGCAGGCTCGAGGAAGCCATCAGCACCGCGTTGGACGTCGCGGTCAAGTTCGGCCGCGTGCTGGCTGACCTGGGCGGCATCATCAGCGGCATCCTCAAGGCCGCGTCCGCTGCCGGGGGTGACTTCTTCGGTGTCATCGGTGCGGCGTTGAAGCAGATCCACAAGGTCATCGACAGTCCGGAAATCCAGAAGGCGCTGACGGAGATCTTCAAGGCGCTCAACGCGGTCGCCGGGCTCCTGGCCGGGGCATTGGGGCAGACGATCCAGGCGCTGCTGCCGATCCTGGCGGAGCTGTCCCCGTCCGTCATCGAGATCACGAAGCTGCTCGGCCCGGTCATCACCCAGGTGATCAAGGATCTGGGCGCGGCGCTCGCCCCTGTGGCGAAGGCGCTGGGGCCGGTGCTGGTGGTAGCCGCGCAGGCGATCGGTGACCTGGTCCTCGCGATCTCCCCGCTGCTCCCGGTGGTCGGCGATCTGGTGGCTGCACTACTTCCAGCACTGGTGCCGCTGATCCAAACCGTCGGCAAGATCTTCCAGAAACTGGCGCCGGTCGTGGAGATCATCGCCAACCTGTTGGGCGTCACCCTCCGCCCGGTCATCGAGGCGCTGGCCGGGGTTCTCGTCGAGATCGCGATGGCGTTCGCGGATCAGTTCCTGGCGATCCTCGAGCAGCTCATGCCAGTGATCCCGCAGCTCATCCCCGTTGTAGTGCAGCTCGCCAAGAGCATCACGGAGATCCTCCTCGCCGTGACGCCGCTACTGCCGCAGCTGATGATGTTCGGGGCGCAGCTCATGACGCAGCTGCTGCCCGCGCTGCTGCCGCTCGTCGGCCCGCTCACCCAACTGATCCTGCTGCTCACCCAGTTCGCCACCTGGGTCATCATGAAGATCGTCATCCCGGCAATGCAGAAACTCATCGACTTCCTCGGCTGGCTGCGGGAGAAGTTCCAGCCCGCCGTCGACGCGGTGAAGTGGCTGACGGAGAAGATCGCCGGGGCGTTCCAGTGGGTGTACGACAAGCTCCTCGGGCACAGCATCATCCCCGACATCGTCAACGGCACCGTCGGCTGGTTCCTGCGCCTGTGGAAGCGCGGCAAGGAGATCGCCAAGGACATCAAGGACGCGGTGGTCCAGAAGTTCCAGGACCTCAAGGACGGCGCCAGCCGGATCTGGGACGACTTCTGGGGCAGCATCAAGTCGATCGCGTCCGCCGCACGGAAGCTCGTCACCGACGGGGTCAGCGACTGGGGCGACAAGATCAAGGGCATGTTCCGGACCATCCGCGATGGCGTCGGCGAAGTCTGGGACGGCATCAAGGGCCTCGTCAAAGCCCCGATCAAGTTCTGGATCGACGTCGTCTACAACAAGGGCATCGTGCCCGTCTGGAACCACACCGCAGGCCAGCTCCCCGGCGTGCCCGACCTGCCCAAGATGGCCATGCCGAAGGGCTTCGCTCGCGGTGGCGTGCTGCCTGGCTGGTCGACGTGGCGTGACGGCGACGACCAACTCGTCCCCATGCGCCGCGGCGAAGGCGTCTACGTCTCCGAGGCCATGCGCGACCCCTACGAACGCGCCCGGTTGCACGCCGTCAACCAAGCCGCCATGTCCGGGCAATCCCTCAGCAGGTTCCGAGGGTTCGCTGAGGGTGGCATCCTCGGGTCGATCGGCGACGGCATCGTCAACACGGTCGCGTCCGTGTTCAAGGGCGCCAACACCGTCAAGGGCGAACTCGGAGAGCTCGCGGCGAAAGCCTTCAAGCCCGTCAAGGCAGGCGTCCGCAAGGCCCTCGGCACCAACACGGGCACCTGGCCCGGCATGGTCGCCGGTGCGCCCATCTACCTCATCGACAAGGCGATCGACTTCATCCGTGGCAAGGACACCCCGCCCGAGGGCACCGGCTCGTGGATCAAGCCGGTCAATGCCGCGTTCGGCACGCGCTTCGGTGTCGCCGGCCGCATGTGGTCCTCGGGCCATCACACCGGCCTCGACTTTCCCGCACCGACCGGCACGAAAATCGTGGCCGTCGACAGCGGCACCGTCGAGTCCGCGACCAGCGGCGGGCCTTACGGCCAGCACATCCTCGTCCAGCACGGCGGCGGGCTCGCCTCCCTGTACGCGCACATGTCCGCCATGGCCGCCAAGGCAGGCTCGGCCATCAAGCAGGGCGCCCGCATCGGCTCCGTCGGCGCGACCGGCAACGTCACCGGGCCGCACCTCCACCTCGAGGCCCGCGTCAACGGCAAGCCCGTGGACCCGATGCCGTACCTGACCGGCCCGAAGGGCGACGGCGGCACCGGCGTGCAACGCTGGCGGGGCGTCGTCGAACAGGCCCTCGGACAGGTCGGACAGTCCCTGTCCCTCGTCAACACCACCCTGCGCCGCATGAACCAGGAGAGCGGCGGCAACCCGCGCGCCGTCAACCTCTGGGACTCCAACGCCAAGGCCGGCCACCCGTCTGTCGGCCTCATGCAGGTCATCGAGGGCACCTTCCGCCGCTTTGCCGGGAAGTACCGGAACACGGGCCCGTTCATGTACGGCGTCAGCACGTCGCCGATCGCCAACGTGTACGCCTCGATGAAGTACGCGCTCGCCCAGTACGGCAGCCTCTCGCGGGCGTACAACCGTCCCGGCGGGTACGCGCGCGGCGGCGTGGTCGGCGTGCACATCAACCGAGGCCTGCCCCGCGGTTACGCGAAGGGCGGGGTCATCAAGGTCGGCGGCAAGCGCATCGACACCGGGCCCCTCGCCGCCTCCGTCGGCGGGGACTTCCTCAAGCAGCTCGCCGGGACCGCCTCCGCGATCGACGCGGCGATGACCAAGGTCGCCACCGCGGTGAAGAACGCGTTCAAGGGCGTCAAAACCACACTGGACGACAAGCTGCTGAAGCAGATCGGCACGGCGAACAAGCAGCTCCAGGCACTGGCGAAGCAGCGCGATGCGATCACCGCGAAGATCGCCGCCGCCAACCAGTTGGCCGCCGACGCCACCGGCCAAGCCGTCCAGTACACGTCGATGACCGGCCTCCCCAACAGCGGGCTCACGTTCGACGCGTCGGGCATCCTCTCCGGGTTGAACGTCAGGCTCGGCCAGCTGAAGAAGTTCGGCGCCAACCTCCAGGCGCTGGCCAAGCGCGGCCTGTCGAAAGCCTTGTTGCAGCAGCTCATCGCCGCCGGACCCGAGTCGGGCGCCGCCTACGCACAAGCCCTGGTCGACGCCACACCCGACCAGTTCAAGGCCATCAACGCCACGCAGGCCAGCATCGACAAGGCCACCACCGCGTTCGGCCGGGACGCCGCCGACGCCATGTACGACGCCGGAGCGAACAGCGGCAAGGGGTACCTGACGGGTCTCGCCTCCACGCAGAAGGCCATCGAAGCGCAGATGGCGAAGATCGCCAAGGCGATCCAGAAGACCATCAAGGTCGAACTGAAGATCAAGTCCCCGTCGCGGATCCTCGAGGCCCTCGGCCGCTTCACCGGCCTCGGCTTCGCCCGCGGCGTGGAACGGACGGTGCCCGACGCGCAGGCCGCCGCCGTCCGCATGGCCGGCGCGGTCCGCCGCACGGCTGCCGCCACGGCTGCCCGCATCCAGCAGCAGTCCACGATCAACAACGGCGGCGACCGGCACCTGCACTACAACGCGACCACCCGAGAGGTCGCCTCCCGCAAGAGCGTCCTCGACGCGCTCGCGATCGACGACATGCTGCACCGAACGGTGGTGGTGGGCTAATGCCGATCCTCGTCCCTCCCGCCTACCTCCCCCCGGAGGAGGAGTGGCAGGGCCCGCCCTGGCCCACACTGATTAACGAGATGCCGCAGGTCGTCTGGACCGACCCCCGCGGCGTCACCACCAAGCTCAGCGACTGGGAGAACGGCTGGCTGTTGCAGCCCGGCGCCAAGGGGTTGGACATGCCCCAGTACGCCTACACCACCGACGAGTCGCCGGGCATCGACGGGCACGCCCTCCGCGACGTCCGCGCCCAGCACAAGGAGATCGTCCTCCCGGTCGCGTTCTGGTCGAACGACTCTCGGCAGGCGTACAAGCAGCGACGCCGCACCCTCATCAAGTCGATGAACCCCAAGAGGGGCGTCGGCACGATCACCCTGATCGAACCCGACGGAGCCACCCGCAGCATCGGCGCCTACTACAGCGGCGGCCTCGAAGGCGACGAGTCCCTCGACGCGGCGGGGCAGCGGTGGTGCATCAACGCGCTCACGCTCGCCTGCCCGTCCCCGTACTGGACCGGCGCCGAGACCAGCCTCGAGTTCAAGACGGGCGCGCCCGGCACGTTCTTCCCGTTCCTGCCGCTCACGGTCGGCGACTCGCAGGTGCTCGGCTCGGTGACGATCGACAACGACGGCGACGACGACGCCTACCCGCTGTGGACCATCAAGGGCCCCGCCACGAGCATCACCCTGATCAACCAGACCACGGGCCTGCGGCTGGTCCTCACGCGCACGATCACCGGCACAGACACGATCGTCATCGACACCCGCGAACGCCAGCAGACCGCGCTCCTCAACGGCACCACGAACCTGTGGCCCGACCTGTCCAACGACTCGGACCTGTGGCCGCTCACTGAAGGCGTCAACCAGTGCAGCCTGACCGTCGCCGGATCCACCGGAGCGACGAGCGTCCGCCTCACCTACCAGCCCCGCTACCTCGGATCCTAGGGGCCTGGCCATGTCGAACGCACTCAAGGTCTACATCCGCAACAGCACGCTGCAACGCCTCGGCCAGGTCAGCGAGTACACCAGCCTCACCGTCGTGCCCCGCTTCAACGCGATCGGCGCGATCGCCCTCGAGCTCCCCGCCGACTCGCCCAGCGCGCCGCTGCTCGTCGAGGGCAACGGACTCATCGTCAAGACGGGGTCGGGGGACACGGTCCTGACCGGGCCGATTCGCACCGTCGACTGGTCACGGTCCGAATCCGACGCAGGCGGCGGCCAGTTGAAGGTCGGCGCCGTCTCCGACGACGAGGTCCTCGCCCGGTACGCGTGCTGGCCCGCGCCGACCGCGGCGATCGGATCCCAGACCGCACCCCTCTACAAGATCGACGCAGCGTCGGTCGAGACCGGCATGCGCGACCTCGTCAACCTGAACGCCGGCCCCGGCGCGCAGGCGTCCCGCCGGCACGCGCTGCTCACCCTCGCCACCAACGGACTCCGCGGCGGCGCGCTGGTGCGGCAGGTCAACCAGTTCGACAACCTCCTCGTGGTCCTGCAGGACATTGCCGCCGCTGCTGGCCTCGGCTTCCGCGTCGTGCAGGTCGGCAGCAACCTCCAGTTCCAGGTGTTCACGCCGACCGACCGCAGCGCCACGGCCCGCTTCTCCTTCGGCCTGGGCAACCTCACCGACGCCAACTACTCGACCACCCCGCCCACCTGCACCCGCGCCATCGTCGTCGCGGGCGGCGGTACGTCCCCGCGCGTCTGCAAGGTGTACGACCGAGCCGACCCGCTCTTCCCGGGCCTGACGCTTGAACAGTTCGTCGACCAGACCAGCGTCGACACGGCGTCCGTCGACCTCGCCGCACAGATGGACCAGGCCGGCACCGAGGCCCTGACGAACGGGGCCGGCTCGGGCAGCCTGTCGATCTCCCCGATCGACCTGCCGAACCTGCGCTACGGCCGCGACTACAACGTCGGCGACACCGTGTCCGCCCAACTGCGCGGCGGGACTTGGTACACGGACGTGGTCCGCGAGGTCACCCTCACCAGCTCGGTTGGCGAGTCCAGCGTGAAGGCGACCGTCGGCGGCGACAACGCGGACGGCGCGGTCGCCCGCATCTACCAGTACATCGCCCGGATCAAGAAGGACATCGGGCGTCTCACGACAAGGAAGGCCGCCTGATGGCTGAGTTCTCCGGACCGTTCGACGGCTCTCCGATCAGCACCCAACTCCAGTGGTCCCGCATGGCGCGCCGCTGGGGCCTCGACGGCGTCCATGCCCAGGACCCCACCTCCACCGCACTGAAGGTCACCGGGTCCGGCGTCAACACGGTCGCCGTTGCCGCCGGGCATGCGAGCGTCAACGGGTTCTACTACTACCTCGACGCGACGAAGAACCTGACCGTGCCCGCCAACAGCGGTGGCGCGGCGCGCGTCGACCTCGCCATCCTCCGCGCCGACATGACCGCGAAGAAGGTCACCGCCGAATACAAGACCGGCGGCACGACGGCCCCCACCCTCACCCAGATCGAAAACGGGGTGTGGGAGATCCCCCTCGCCCAATGCACTGTTGCCGCCGGGGCGTCCGTCGTCACTGCCGCCAACGTGCTCGACAAGCGCTACCTCACCGACCGCGGCGTCATCCCCTCCATTGGCGGAGCCCGCCCCCCCGCCGCCAAGAACCAACTCCTCATCGAGGACGGCCAGCTGTACGTCGGCGACGGCGCCGCATGGCGGTGGCTCGCCACCGCTGGCGTGCAAGAGGCGACGTACACGCCGGTATGGACGGCCGGCGCAACGACGATCAACTGGGGCTCCGGCGCGACGAACATCGGCCACTACCAGGCCGTCGGCAAGCGGGTGGACCTGACGATCCAGCTCACCCCGACCGGCAACCCGCCCAAGTACGACGACCCGATCCAGGTCGCTTTGCCGCCCGGACTCCCCGCCACCGGCTCACACCGCAGCCTCTTCAACTGGAACTTCACCTCCAGCAACGGCGAAGGCTCCGCGGTCGGCGTCGCCTTCGTCGCGGCCAGCGACGGCCTCAACAAGGTCGGGCGCCTCCGCTACGGCGTCTCAAGCGGCAACAGTTCCTCCGCCATCCCGAACAGCTTCAGCCTGTTTACGAACCATCCGTTCGACATCCGCTCCGGCGACGTGTTGACGATCGACGGCTCCTACTGGACCGCCTGACCAGCCGAAAGGAACACTCATGCGGTTTTTGTTCGGCGGCGGGCCCAGCGACTTCGCCATGGAGCGCGTCGGCAACCAGCTCATCCTCCGCCCCGGCGCGGTCGGCACCGTCTGGGCCGCCACCACCAACACGAGGATCACCGACCTCACGGACCTGAACGGCAACCCCGTCACGACCGTGACCGCGGACGCGGACGGCGCCGTCGCCTTCTACGGGCCCGACGGAGTAAGCACCGTCCGCATCGACTTCAACTACGGCCGCCAATACGTGCTGGTCGCAACCGACATCGGCCTCACCATCGAAGGCAAGCTCGACAAGACCGGCGGCACGGTCACCGGCGACCTCAACGTCCAGGGCAACCTGAGCGTCGCGGGCGGCAGCAGCCTCCTCACCCGGCAGACCGCCGACACCCTGTACGAACCCAAGGGCCCCGGCCGCACCGCCGCCAGCATCAGCATGACGGGCGCCACCACCATCCCCCTCCCCACCGGCACAGCGCAGGACCGGCAAGCGCATCAGGTCCGCGCGCACGCAGCCGGAGGGCAGCAGCGCACGGCGACGTTCGACTCGGGCTATCTACTTACGAGCACGGTGGCCTCCCGCACGGTGACTGTCCCGGCGGGGCAGCTGCTGCTGGCGGAGGCGGAGTACAGCGCGATGGTGGCGGCGTGGATCCTCGTCAGTATGACGATCACTACCGGCGCGGACCCGGGTACCGGCGGCGGCACCGGGTCGAAGCCGACCGTATCCGCGGGCGCCTCCACGGCCACGCCCCCCGACAGCCCGTTCACCCGGACGGCGACAGAGAACGCCAACGGGTCGACGATCACCTCACGTTCGTGGCAGATCATCACCGGGCCGATGGGCGCAGGCACCACCATCGGCACCACCACCGCCCTCTCCTGGACCCCCGGCAGCTCGCCCGCCAACACCACAGACATCCGCCAGCCCGTCTGTCAGGAGATGGCATTCGAGCTCACGTCGACCGCGGAGAACTCCACGAAAGACTGGACCACCGCGTACAAGTACATCGAGGACATCGGCGACAAGCGCGGCTACACCGCGGGCCTCGTCGGCTTCGTATCGTCCTCCGGCGACATGCTCCAGCTCGTCCAGCAGTATGCGGTCGAGAAGCCCGGCAACCCCCTCGCCTCGTACATCAGCGGCCTCCAGCAGTGCAAGACGGTCGGCTACGGCACCGGCGCCTCCAACGCTGCCGCCACCTACCTCGGCACCGGCTTCAAGAACGCCTGGGTCACCGCCGCGAACACCGACCCGATCTTCCGCAAGGTACAGCGCGACCTGCGCAAGAGCATGTACTGGGACGACTGCCTCACCCAGGCCCTCGCCGACGGGGTCGGGCCGCTCGGGCTGGCAATCCACTACGACATCCTCGTCAACCACGGCGTCGGCAACGACTCCCAGTCCTACGGCGGGATCATCGCCGCCGCCCGCGCCTCCATCAGCAAACCCCCGTCGAAGGGCGGCACCGAAGCCGCCTACCTGACGAAACTCTGCGACCTGCGCGACGACGTCCTCCGCGCCTGGGGCGACTACCAGACCGACGGCCGCTCCACCATCTTCCGACCACTGATCAGTGCAGGGAAGTTCGACCTGTCCGGCACCATCACCTGGTCCGTGTACGGCAGCAGCTATTCGTTCAACCGGCCGGAGCCGCCCATCGACGCCAGGCTCGGCTCGTACCTGCTGCGCTACTCCGCCACCAACTCGATCGGCACCTCCACTTCGGATATCACCGTCACCGTCAACGAGCCCGCGGGATCCGGCGGCGGCCCCGGCGACCCGTCACTCGTCGCCAACCTGATCGACAACTTCGACGACAACGCGATCAACACCGTCCTCTGGCCCGACAACTACGGCGCGCCCGCCGCCACCGAAGTGGGCGGGCGCGCCCGCGTCCCCTGCGGCCCCGACTACGTCGCCTACCAGTCCGCCAGCGTGTACACCCTCGCCGGGTCAAGCGCCCACATCCGCGTCTACCCGCCGGAAAAAAACGGCGCCGTCGCCGAGGCCTATGCCAGCTTCCAGCTCGCGTCGGCGTCCGCCCCAGCAGGCACCGCGCTCACCATCAACATCAACACCGCCACCGGCACGATCCGCTACTCGTCCAACGTCGACTACTGGGACAACAACGCCGTCTCCCAGACGTACAGCGCCAGCACGCACACCTGGCTGCGCATCCGCGAGACGGGCGGCACCCTCTACTGGGACACCAGCACCAACGGCATCTCCTGGACGAACCGGCGCACCCTCCCAACGCCGGCCTGGGTGAAGACCGCCAAGGACGTGTCGGTGACGCTGCAAGCCCACCGCGACGCGGGCACCGTGAACTTCGCCGAGTTCGACGACCTCAACGTCCCCCAATCCTGATGGAAGGACCCCGCCCGTGAGGCACATGTTTGGGGGCAGCCCCGCCGACTACGCAGCCGAACGCATCGGCAACCAGCTCCTGTTGCGGCCCGGCGCCACCGGAGCAGCCTGGACCGCAGCCACCGGCGGCACCCAGTACACCGACCTCACCGACCTCGCCGGCAAGCCCATCACGCAACTGACCGCCGACGCGGACGGCGCGGTCGCGTTCTACGGGCCCGACGGTGTGACCTCGCTGTACATCGACTTCGGCTACGGGCGTCGGTACGTTCTCGCCGCTACCGACACGGGCGCCACCCTCGACGCGTTCATGACCCGGGGCGGGCAACCGGACGGCTGGGCACAGCTGGACAGCTCCGGCCGCGTCCCCAGCAGCCAGCTCCCCAAGCAACTGGACTGGCTCAACGTCAAGTCCTACGGCGCTGCGGGCGACGGCACGACCGACGACACGGCCACACTCCAGGCCGCCATCAACGCTGCCGCCGCCGGAAACGTCGTCTACCTGCCTGCGGGTACGTACAAGCTGACCGCGGCGCTCGTCCTCCCCAGCAACGTCACCCTCATGGGCGCAGGTGCGACTTTCAGCGTCCTGAAGCAGACAGTGCCCGGCGCACACGTCCTCACCGCGACCGATGTCCAGTACCTGACGATCTCCTCTCTCGGCATCACCGGCCCCGGTAGCGGTTCCGGCTCCGGGATCCGGCTCACCGTCTCCTCCAATCCGTGCACGCCGTACCTGGCCATGGAGGACATCACCATCCAGGCGATGGGCGCGCACGGCGTCAGCGTCGAACTGCCGATCGTGTCGACGATGCGGCGCATCGTCGTCGAGGGCTGCGGCGGCTGGGGTTTTGATTTGTTCGGGCAGACGACCGGCGGGCAGCCTCCCGGTACGAGCGTCGCCCTCGACGCCTGCTTCGCCAACGCCTGCAAGACCGGGGGCTACAGCTTGTACAAGCTGGCGTACTGCACCCTCACCGGCTGCGCCGCCGACGACAACCCGGTCGGCTACCTCCTCGACACTGCCTACGCCGTCACCCTCACGGGCTGCGGAGCGGAGGGCAACACGCAGGCCGGGGTGCGGATCAGCGGCGGGTACGGCGCCGCCCTGCAAGGCCTGTTCGTCTACAACAACAAGGCGCTGGGCATCCACGTCACCGGGTCCGCGCACGTCGTCAGCCTCTCCCAAGTCGTCGACGTCACCCCCGGGCCGACCGCGACGAAGTTCATCCAGGTCGACGCGGGTTCCTACGCCAGCATCGCCGGCATGTCCAACACGAGCCCGAACGCCCTCAACGGCAAGGTCAACATTTTGGACGACGGCGCCAACGGCGTTGTCCTCAGCGGCTACACCTACCTCGGCAACTCCCTCGAAGTCGCCAACGACATCTACGTCGACGCAGGCGGCGTGTACGTATCAGGCGGCGACCTCGTCGCCTCCAGCGCCGGCAAGACCCTCAGGATCAAGGAGGGGGCCAACGCCAAGATGGGCACGGCCACTCTGGCGGCCGGCATCGTGACCGTACCAACGACGGCCGTCACTGCGACGTCCAGGATCCAGCTGACCACGCAGTCTCCAGGCGGCACCGTCGGCACGCCCTACGTCAACGCCCGCACGGCAGGAACCAGCTTCCAGATCAAGTCGACAAGCTCCACCGACACGTCCGTCGTCGGCTGGTTGATCGTCGACCCTAGCTGACCCCCATCCCCAGCTTCAGAAAGAGACAGACCCATGAGGCACAAATTCGGGGGCAGCCCCGCAGACTTCGCGGTCGAGAAAGTCGGCAACCAGCTCCTCCTCAGGCCGGGTGCCACGGGCGCCGCGTGGACGGCCGCAACCGGAGGTAGCCAGTACACGGACCTGACCGATCTCGCGGGCAACCCGATCAGCCAGATCACCGCGGACAGCGACGGATCCGTCGCCTTCATGGGACCCGACAACGTCACCACCTGCTACGTGGACTTCGGATACGGCCGCCGCTACTGCCTCACCGCCGTCGACACCGGGCAGATCCTCGCCGACCACCTCGCCAAGGGCGGCCAGGCCGACGGCTGGGCGCAGCTCGACGGTGCCGGCAAGGTCAAGACGGACCAACTCCCGGCCGGCTCGGCCGGCGGCACGCAGGGCCCGCCCGGCGACCCGGGCGCCCCAGGCAGCCAGGTACTCACCGGCACGGCCGCCCCCACCGCGGGCCTCGGCGTCAACGGTGACCTCTACATACAAGAGGACACCCGCACCTTCCTCGGCGTCACCAGCACCACCCTGACGTACTACCGCAAGGCGTCCGGCGCCTGGACGCAGATCGGCGCGCCGACAGGCGGCTCGAAGTGGTACGTGAACGATGCGACGACCGCCGCGACCGACACGAAGCCCGGCGACATGCTGCTACGCATCGACTCGGGCAGCGTCTTCCAGCGCACGGCCACAGGCTGGGGATCCTCGCTGGGCAGCCTGAAGGGAGCGAAGGGCGACCCCGGCCCGAAGGGCAGCACCTGGTATCAGTCCAGCACTGCAACACCGGACTACGGCAACGTCGCCAGCCCGGCCGTCGGGGACATGTTCCTGTACCCGTCGTCCGGTGACCTGTTCCGCTACAGCGGCACGGCATGGGACTACGCGGGCTCCATCAAAGGACCGAAGGGCGACTCGGGGTCCTCGTCCTCGAGCGCTCTGGTCCTCGGCACCTACGTGCCCAACGGGTGGGGAAAGTACTGGCGGGCTGCGCTCGCCAAGGCGGGCGCCGGAACCGGGCTGGCACGCATGGTGTGCGTCGGCGGATCCGCCACGCTCGGCTACTACGCCTCCAACCCGCGCACCAAGTCGTGGCCCGGCCTGGTCGCCTCGTCTTTGCAGGCCACCTACGGGGACGGCGGGTCCGGCTTCCACGGCGTGTCCCTGTCCAACACGCTCGCCGGGGACAGTCCGGCCGCCTACACGGCATGGACCACCGCCGGGGCAGCGGTCACCCAGACCGGCACCTGGACCCAAGGCGGCAGCACCTACGGGCCAGGCGGAACGTACATCTACTCCGACAAGACCGGCGACACCCTGACGTTCAAAGCGCGCGGCACCACCGTGAAGATCTACACCGTCACCGGGTCCGGCACCCGCCCGGCCATGCTGTACAGCATCGACGGCGGCGCCGACGTGTCCGTGCCGCAGCCCTCGGGTACCGCGGCCATCCAGACCACGACGGTCACCGGCCTGTCCAACACGGAGCACACCGTGCGCGTCAAGGTCGGCACCACGTCGACGGGCCAGTACCTCAGCGTGTGCGGCGTGTCCGGCGAGCGCGCGTCCGGCGTCGTCGTCCACAACTGCGCCCTCGGCGGAGCCACCAGCGCCCGCTACAACAACGACACCGCCGCCGCCCTCAACGCCATCTGGAACGGCGGCAGCGCATTCCCCGCCGACCTTGCCGTCTACTCCGCGGCACCCAACGACGCCTCCACCAACATCACCGGCGACGCCTGGGTGACCAACCTGATCGGCTGGATCAAAGCCGTCCGCGCAGCCGGCGCCGCAGGCACGGGCGCGGACATCCTCGTGGCGCTGCCGCACATCGGCACGCACGAGGGCACCAACAACAAGTACTGGGAGTACAGCAGGCTGGCCCGCCCGCTGGCTGACGTGTACGGGTTCGCCCTGGTCAACTGGTGGACGGACGGGCAGAACTCGTGGGACGCCTGGAACAAGCTCAGCTACTGGGGGACTTCGGCCACGCCGGGCGCAGCCGGAACGGACGGCGTGCACTTGAGCGACGTCGGCTTCCAGCACATGGCCGACACCCTCCTCCCCTTCATCGCGAGCTGATCGGATGCCGATCATGACGAGCAGCGAGACGACGGCGGGCCCCATCCACGGCATGACTCCCGCCGCACCCGGACTCACCGTGCAGGTGACGGCCCCGCCGGGCACGGACACGACCGGCGTGCCGGCGGGTGGGGGAGTGGTCGCCTGGGCCCTGGTCGCCGACCCGGGCACGGCGGGCGGGGCCAGGGTGGAGCCGGTGTTCCTCGCCGACGGGCGCGCCTGGACACCGGACCAGTACCGGGCCGCCTACGGGCAACGGCTGGAGGTGCGGGTCGGGGTCGTGCGGTAGGCGGGGAGCCGGGCCGCTCGTCGCGCTGTGGCTATGCGCGGCGAGCGTGGCCTTCAGTCGCCATCGCGGGCTGCCTCGCCTCGCATGCGCGCCTGCACAAAGTCGACGAGCCCCATCACCCGGTGGTACGGGATCTGCCCGCCACCGTCGGGGAGTAGCGTGCCGACCTGGGTGATGCCGTCACCGTCCTCGTCGAACCGTTGCGAGGCGGCGATCACGACCCACTCGATCGGTACGCCCTCGTACCCTTCGAGGCGGCAGACCTCTTCGATCGCCTCTTCCAGCCTGCGGTACGCGGCCTTCTTCTCGTCGCTCACGCCGCCGCCGTCCCGTCGATGATCCGCATGGTCTTGCAGGGGTAGGCAACTTCGGACCCGGGCACGTCGCCGCTGCACTCGTCGCAGAAGCCGTGCACGTCACAGTGCAGGCTCCGGAGACGCTCGACCGCCGCCGGACCGCTGTCGCGACCGATGCCGTCGGCGAGCCCCGCCGACACTTCCGTCGCCGCCACGTCCAGGGCGATGCGCGCGGTGCCAACGACAGGGCCCTGCACGTGCGTCTCCGCGCACTGGTGCGGGCGCTCGGGCGTGGCCGTGGACCACATGCGGCAGCCGTCGCAGAACTCCCAGCCCTCGGCGACCATCTCGTGATACCGGTACGGAGTGCCGTCGGGGTGGGTGGGGCGCTCCCGCTGCTCCCTCGGCTGGTCGGTTCCGTCGAGCGCGGCGTCGATGCGGTCGGCTACCGGTTCCCAGGTGCGGGTGGCGGCACGGATCCGGGCCGACTCTGCCCGCACGCGGGTGAGGGCGGCCTCGGCCTGCTCGGCGCGGTCTCGCAGGGCGAGGATCGTGTCAGTGAGGTCCGGATAGTCGCGGGCCCCGGAGGCGCCGCGGGCGGCGTCTGCGAAGTGCCGGTACTGCTCGGCGTGGGCGCGCACGTCGGCGACGTCCTCGACCACACCCCGGACCGGTCCCATGCCGGTGCGGCCGGTGGCGGCGGCGTGCATCTGGGCGATGGCCTGCCAGTCGACGGGCGCGGGCTGCTCATCGCCGGGAAGGGGTTCGCCGCAGTCCCCTGGGCACGGGTCGAAGATCGAGTGCACACCAGGCGGGCACTCCTTCGGCTTGGCTGCTACCAGGCCAGCGTCCTGAGTGGGTTCGTCCGCCCACCGGTCCGGACGGACAGGCTCCCAGCCGCCGTAGGTGACGCGGCGACGGACGACCACGGGGCCCGTGTCGCCGGGGAGCAGCATGCATCCCGCGCTATCGGGTTGACCACCGAGGACGGTACGGAACTCGAACTCCGGCGGCGGCGTGGTGGGCAGCGAACTCTTACGGATCGGCTCGGTCATGGGGCGTCTCCCGTGCGGGCGGGTGCGGGCTGTGCGGCGGGCCGGGCCCGCACGACCGAGCCCGCCGCAGTCGGGAGGGCAAGGACCGTGGCGCCTCCCTGCCGAGACCATACCCCAGAACCCTACGAATCGTAGGCGCGTGACGGGTGTTGGCCTATGATTCAAAGGTCAAGTGCTGTGCAGGGTGCGCCCAACGGAGGACCGATGAAGCTCGTCACCCGCCAAGACCTCGGCTGGCCCACCTCAGCTGCGCCGACGCAGACGTCCACCAAGGGCGTCAAGGTCCACTACGAGGGAACGCCCGTCTCCCGCAAACTCCTCGACGACCACGCCGCGTGCATCGCCGAATGGCAGGCGATCCGCAAGAGCCACCTAGCCAACAAGGTCGAGAACTACAGCGACGTCGCCTACAACTACGCCGCCTGCCCCCACGGGTTCCTGTTGGAGGGCCGCGGCATCGGCCGACGGACCGGCGCCAACGGCAACCAGGCGTTGAACCAAGCGCACTACGCGATCGTCGGACTTGTCGGCTCGGAGGGGCTGACCGAACCGAGCGACGCCATGCTCGACGCGATACGCGACGGCATCGAACTCCTCCGCCAGCACGGCGCCGGACAGGAGGTCAAGGGCCACCGCGACGGCTACGCCACCGCCTGCCCCGGCGGCCCCCTCTACGCCTGGGTCCAGAAGGGCGCACCCCGACCCGGCGGCACGCCCCCGACGACGCCGAGCGTCAACACGTACACGGTGAAGAGCGGCGACACCCTGTCCAGCATCGGCCGCGCCATCGACGTGGACTGGAAGGTCATCGCCGCAGCCAACGACCTCGAGGCCCCCTACACCATCCAGCCCGGCCAGAAGCTGAAGGTCCCCGGCAAGACCGCCGCCCCGGCCAAGCCGCCAGCCAAGCAGCCCGCGCCGGCCCCGGCCGTGCCGAAGTTCCCGGGCCGGGACTACTTCAAGCCCGGCGCCAACAACAAGCACGTCACCGAACTCGGCCGCCAGCTCGTGAAGAAGGGGTACGGCAAGCACTACTCGGTTGGCCCCGGACCCCGCTGGGGAGAAGCCGACCGCCGCAACGTGCAGGCGTTTCAGCAGGCGCAGGGCTGGAAGGGCATGGACGCCGACGGATACCCCGGCCCCGAAACGTGGCGGCGACTCTTCTCCTGACCCGCAGGCCCGAACCCCATCCAACCCAACACCAGCTGCCGCCCCTGCGCAGCCCGTCTGAAAGGCCCAACCCCATGCGCATCCTCGGCAGAGAACCGGTCACGATCCTCGCCTTCATAGCCGTCGCCCTCAAGCTGGGCGCCGCCTACGGCTGGGACATCTCGCCCGAACTCCAGGTCGCCATCATGGCGGGCCTGTCCTGCATCGTCGCCGTCGCCGAAGCGTTCATCCTGCACAACGGCGCAGCGTTCGCCGCGCTCGTCAACCTCGGCCACGCGGGCATCGCCATCTACCTCGGCCTCGGCCTCCACATGAGCGCAGAACGGCAGGCCCTGTGGAACCTGCTCATCGAGGGCGCCGTCGCTCTCGTCGTCGTCCGCCCACAGGTCACTGCCCCGATCACGGCCCTGCGCATCGAACAGTCCGGCCTCGCCAAGGCCGCGTAGGCGCCTGACCCGTGCCGTTACATGCCATGGAGGACGCGGTGAGCGAGCTCTTCGGAATCAGCGTCATCGACGGCGGCGCCGTCGGCTTGCTCGCCTTCGTCTTCCTCTACGTCGTCACCGGCAAGCTCGTCCCCCGCCGCACCTACAACGACCTCCTCGCCGAACGCGACTACTGGCGCGCCGCCCACGCCGAAGAAGTCCGCGCCCGACAAGACGAACGCGCCCTCACCACCGAACTCCTGGAGGTCGCCCGCACCGCCGACCACGTCCTCGCCTCACTCCCCCCGCCACGCAGGGAGGAGGTGACAACCGGTGCACCGACTAATCAACCGGCTCACCCCCAGCCGTAACAAGCCGGACAGCCCCGGCAAGCAGGCAGCACAAGAAGCCCTCGCCGACGCACAGCGGGCACGGCAGGACGTAGAAGCCCGCCGGCCCGCTGTGCTCGCACTCGTCGAGCGAATCCGGGCGGCACGCCACGAAAACCACTTCCGGGAACGCATCGAGCAGGCGTTCGCCGAGCAGCGAGGAGCAGCGCGATGAACCTCAGCATCGACCAGTGGATCAACTTCGCCGCGTCCGCTCTCGGCTTCGCCGCCTGCGCTGGCTTCGCAATCACCTACCACCTGAAGGCAACCTGGTGGCGTAGCGAGGTCGGCTGCAACCTGATGGCGTTCGCTTCCGCGGTCGGTCTGTTGTGCGCGTACACGGTGCTGGTGAACTTGTGGCCTGACGGCCCGCTCGCGGTCGTGCTACGGGCCATCCGGATTCTCACGGTGCTGGCGATCGCTGCGCTCATGGTGCAGCGGACACGCCTGTTGCTGAAGGCCCAGCGCGAGCACGAGCGCGCGAAGCCGTGGTAGGGGTCAGCCGGTGATGGTGCCGGTGAACTCGGGGAACTCGAACTCGCCGTTCTCGGAAGCCCGCTGCACCCGCACCAGGATCTTCCGCCCGTAGCGGGTCTCGAGGGCGTTGTCGTCGGATTTCGTTACCGACACGCCGGGGGCGAGCTGGCCCTCGAGCGGCTCCGAGCCCCGCTCAAACTGCGAGCTTGCTGCCCGGCCGCCGCTCGCCGCACCCTCCACGATCGTCGACAGCTGGCCCAGATCGGCAGGCGCCTGGCCCGTGTTCTCCAGTCGCAGCTTCACTCGGAACTCGACCACGCCCGGCGACGGCGACTCATAGGCCTCGGGGTCCCAGTCAGTGAACAGCCGCGCCTCTGTGACGGTGACCTTCAGCCCGTCCGGCCACGTGTACGACTCCCCGAACTTGAGGCCCGTCGCCATGCCGTCCGTACCGTCGCCTCCCGTACCGGCGGCGCTCTCGGCCGGCTTGGACGCCGCCGGCTTCGGCTTCGCCGCAGCATCGTCCTTGTCGCTGCCGTTGCCGCCGCACGCGGTCAGAGCTGCCAGAAGCATCGCGGCCGTGGCCGCAGTCGCGCGAACGCGCATAGTTCCCCCTTGGGTTGAGTGCCCGGACACGCTAGACGAGATGTGGGGGAAACGTGAACTTCGGTCATCGGGCTGTGACGTGACGGCGACCTGGCCGTCACCGCAGCGGTGGAGGTGCGGCGCTCGTCGTGTCCGGGGAGCGTCATGCGAGCCGACTCCCCAGACGCCCCCATGACGAGACGTAGCGCATAACGTTCCCTGAAGCGCTGCTGGTTGGAACCTGCAACGCTACAGAATAATGACCCTTATCCTGTAGTCATGGACACGCTTCCCGCTGTACCCGTCACCGGAGTCGCCCTCGAACACCCGACCGAACGGGGCATCAGCCTCCGCGGTACGCCCCCCGCTTCCACCCCCCAGGCGCTGCTCGCTCTGCTCACCGAGGCCGGCGCCGGGCCCAACGTCTTGAAGGCCACCCGGTCCTGGTTCGCCAAGCGACCGAGCGAACACAGCCGCATCGCCTACGCCAAGGACGCCGCCTGGTGGCTCGCCTTCTGCGCCGCCTCCGGCACCGACCCCACCCGCGCCCGGCCAACCGACGCCGACGACTACGAGGCCGCGCTGCGCGAAACGGGCCTGGCCAAGGCGACCCGCGCCCGCCGCCTCGCCGCCGCCTCCAGCTGGTACACGTACCTGATCCGCGCCGACGTCGCCGACCGCAACCCCTTCGAAGGAATGGAGCGCCCCTCCGTCTCCGCCGACGACTCGCCCACCCGAGGCCTCAACCCCGCCCAACTCGCCGCGCTGCTCAAGTACGCCCGCAAGCGCGAATCGACGCGCACCTACGCCCTGATCGTCACCCTGGCCACCACCGCCGGGCGTATCGGCTCCGTCCTCGGACTCACCGCTGGACGCCTCGGACACGACGAGGGCCATCGAGTCGCCGACCTGCTGACGAAGGGCGACCGCCAGAAGCGCGTCGTCCTGGTCCCCCTCGCCGTCGAAGCCATCGACCGCCACCTGGACGGCCGCTCCCTCGGGTCCGACGACTACGTGTTTGCCACCCGCACCGGACGACCCATGGATGAACCCGCCGCCTTCCGGCTGATCCGTCGCATCGCCAAGGCCGCTGGCATCCCGCACCACAACGCCCTGTCGCCGCACTCGCTGCGCCACTCCTACGCCACCGCCCTGCTATCCAAGGGCGTCCCGCTCGCCGACGTCCAGGACGCCATGGGCCACGCCGACCCACGAACCACGCGACGATACGACCGAGCCGCAGGCGCCCTGGACCGATCGCCGTCGTACAAGATGCAGGACGAGATCTCAGCAGCCATGCGTGCTGTCGAGGACGACTGAGCCGCCCCGTGCCAGACTGGCCACGGCGCCCACCGCGCATTTCCCCCGTCGCGGTGGGCGCCGTGGCATGCTGGGGGTGCGGGTAGCTCACTGGGTATAGAGCGGCCGGGGTCATGCCCGGCACGGACGCCGGTTCAACTCCGGCCCCGCACCGTCTGCCGGGATCAGGTCGGGACCAGGCGACTGGACCCTCCCGCATCCACGCCGCGCCCGTCGGGACCAACGCCGCAGCGGGGCAGAGGCCCCCGGAGACGTTCGCCTTCCGCCCCGCCCTTCCGAGGACGGGGCGGTCGTGCGTCTGGCATCCTGAGGGTAGCGGCTGAACCGTCCCGCTGGGCGGTGTAGGCGGCTTCCGCCCGGTGTGGGTTGCTCAGGCCAGCGGCCTCCGCGGACACCGGGCCTGCACGACCTGGCGCGCCACCTGGTGGTGCCCAGTGGCGATGGCCTAGCGCGACCGCCGACTCCGACCGCCCGCCCTGACTGGATCCGGGGCGGGCGTTCGCGTGTTCACCGCCACTCTTCGGGTCCGCCGCCTCGCCATTCGATGAGGTCCGTCCCGGCGACGTCCAACTCGTCCCACCCTTCCAGCCCGGCATGCTGGAGGAACACGGTCAGGTCGTGGAGCGAGTAGGCGGTGCCGAGGGTGGTTCCGTCTGCGCGCACCCGCCGGCCACCGCCCTCCGCGGGCGGGTCGACGATGACGCGTGCAGCCATGCCACCAGGGTGCCGCCGGACGACGTCGGGCGCACGGCGGGCATGCTGGCGGGTTGACATCCTCCCCTCCCTGAAGGGATGGGGATTCCTGGCTCAGGCTGCCTCCGGGAGCGGCGCCCCCAGAGGTCTTGCGCCCTCAACACCAGCCGGGGTGAGACCAGCCCGGACCAGCATCACGCGGGCGGAGTTCTTGTCCCTGGGGGACACGACTCCGCACGCGGTGCAGGTGTAGGTACGTTCCGAAAGAGGAAGTGCGTGCTTGGTTCTCGCTCCGCACGATGCGCAATCCATAGTGGTATGCGCGGGGTGTACGAGGCGGACGTCCCGCCCGTGCTTGCGGCCCATCTCGATCAGGGCCGTCTTGGTGGCGCCGATGGTGGCGTCGGCCGCCTTGCGGGCCATGGTGGTCTTGGCGAGGAACTTCGGCCGGAAGTCCTCGACGGCGATGGCGTCGTGGTCGCGGACGACGCGCTTGGCCCACTTGCGGGCGGTGTCCTGCCGCTGCCGTGCAACCTTCTTGGAGACCTGCGCGGCCTGCCGCTGCGCCTTCCTGTAGCCCTTGGACGCGGCCTGCCCCTTGGCGGGCCGGCGGCGGGCCATCATCCGCTGATACCGGGCGAGACGCTGCGCGGCCCGCTTGCCGTGTTCGGCGTGCGGGAGGTCGTGCGCGTCCGATGTGGTGGTGGCGGTCTCCTTGACGCCCCAGTCGATGCCGAGAACGGCGCCGGTTTCGGGGATCGGTTGCACCTCGGTGGCCACGACGAACGACGCGTACCAGTGGCCGAGGCTGTCCCGGTACACCCGCACCGACGACGGAGCGGACGGCAGTTCACGCGACCACACCACGGTCACGGCGATGCCGCCCGCAAGATGCAGGCGGCCGTCCTTCAGCCGGAACCCTCGGGTGGTGTAGTTCAGCGTCGGCTCGGCGTCACGCTTCCGCTTGTGCCGGGGCATGCCTGCGCGCTGCCTCACCGGCAGACGGTGCTCAATGTCCTTCAGTGCTTTAGAGCGGGACTTGGCGAAATCCCGGATCATCTGCTGCTGCGGGACGCTCGCGCCGTCCCGCAGCCACGGCAGCTTGCTGCGGGCGTCGGTCAGCATCTTGTCGAGTTGCGCCGGACCGCACGTCAGCCTGCCCTCGGGGTGCACCCGATTGTGTGCGTGCACCTGCCGGGACTTGGCCACGCATTCGTTCCACACCCATCGGCACCGGTCCCACTCGGCAAGGAGCGCGGTGCGGGCGGTTGACGACACGCGAAGCCGGTAGGTGTACCGGGCGTGCCCGGCATCCTTGGCTGTCTGCGGCAGCGTCATGGCATCATTTTAGCATGATCGATGAGAAGAGAATCTCCCTCCGACTCCCAACCGACCTGCATGCACGGCTGGTTGAACAGGCCCGTTCAGACCGGCGGTCCCTCAACTCTGAGATCGTCCACCTCCTTGAGGTCGCCCTCACCCATGCGGGTGGAGATGACGAATCGCCCTGACAGCGATTCCTCTTTCCGTGCCCCGCTCCGCAAGGGTTCGATTCCTCCCCGGCCTGAAGACCGGGGCATCCTCGAAGGAGATCAGGTGAACCCCGAGCGCTACCACGTCACCCTGACCGCCGGCCGCCCCCTCATGCACGGCTGGTGGGCTGACCGCGTGACCGCCGACCGCAAGCTGGCCGCGTGGGTGGGGGAGTACGGCAGCCTGCCCGACGCGCGGGTCACCCTCGTCGACGAGGAGACGGGCGAGACGCTCGCCACCTGGCCCGACCGTGTTGTCGGCGGCCCCTCGTAACATGGGGGCATCACTGTTCGCGTCTCTGACGTGTGCAGTTACTCGAATGGCGCCCCGCCTGGTTGTCACGGACCGGCGGGGCGCCGCTGCGTTCAGTTCGCGTGGGGGCGTGTCTACGCGGTGGTGCGTATCTTTCCTAGTTCACCTTGATTGCCAATCTAGATTCGCTATCTTGGTTGCATGACGAGTGAGACCCCGCAACGCCTCATCCCCACCGGCTTCTGCTGGTGCGGCTGCGGCACCGAGACCGGCATCGGATCCTTCTTCGCCCGAGGCCACGACAAGATCGCCGAAGCCGCGCTCATCGCAGCCGAGTACGGGGGCACCGTCCCCCGCCTCCTCGCCGCCCACAACTACGGCCCCGACCGCTCCGTCACCGCCGCCGCCGTCCAGCAGGGCGGCTGGGTGCACTGCTCCATCAAGGACTGCACCTACACCGGCACCGAAACCAGCGTCCGCAACCACGAAGCCAAACCCCACAAGGAGAAGTGACCATGCCGATCGTCCACTCGGACCGGATCAGCGGCACCATCTACGTCATCGCCGACAGCGCCGGGACGGCACAGCGGATTGCCCTGGACTACCTGCACGACAAGACCGACTACAAGGCCGAGGGCGAGGTCAGGAGCTACGGCGTCCACGACCACCAGGCCGACGCCGACAGGGAGCTTCACAACCGGTACGGCTCCTACGACACCGACCGCGACCACGTGTACGCCATCAGCCTCGACATCCGCATCGCCGACGAGAACTGAGGACCCCCCACCGCATGCGCCCTGACCGTTTCGAGCGTCTCCTCGCCGACGCCATCAACCACGACCGGCGGCTCGCCGCCCGCACCTACAGCGAAGCCGACTTCACTCGCTCCCTCTACGGCATCATCGCCACCACGGCGGCCGGTGTGCCCGTGAACGTGCAGGTGACCAGCGGGCTCGCCGACGGTGAGCGCGACGAGCACCCGGCCCCGCCCGTCATCAGCGACCCCCATCCGGACCTGCCCATCCCCGACCCCGTCGAAGGCGGCAAGCTCGACCTGGCCCGACTGGAGCAGTACATCGCCGGGCTCGCCGTCGCTGCAACACCGGAGGAGATCGAGAGCATCAGCCTGTACCAGGACCGCGACACCCCCGGTGCTGTCCGCTACGGGGCAACGATCACCTACAACAACACGGCCATGATCTACCTGTACGTCCTCAGCGCAGGCAGCAGCCGCCATGCCGACTTCGTACCGCCCGCGACGGTGAACGCCTGATGGACGAGACGACCCGCGACAAGCTGCTCCGCCTGCAGCGCATCCACGATGAGCTCGGGCAGCTTCAGGGCCAGGAGGACGAGCTGGCCGCCGAACTCGCCACGTCCAGCGAGCGGGGGGTGCGTACCGCGATGGCCCGCGCTCTGGGCGTGACTGTGGAAGCGCTCCGCCTCCGCTACGGGCCCGTGAAATCCCTCGCCGACACCATCACCAGCGACAAGTAAGGACGCCGGCTATGCAGATGCTCTCCGTTGAGAACGACGGCACGACCACGATCAAGTTCACCGACGCTGAGGCGCACCAACTCCGCGACGCCCTCGCCGACGCGGCCCGCACGGGAGACGACGCGGCATGGACGCTCCAGCGTCTCCTCTCTCACGCCCACGGCGACACCGAGAAGTGAGGGCCTGAGCCCCGCACGCAGCGATGCCCCGACCGGGTGAAGCGGTCGGGGCGTCGCAGTGTCACCCTACGCCGCGGTCGTGACGTCCCCGCGTTCCACCTGCCGCAGCTCCGCGAGCAGCCTGTGGTACTCCTCCCGCTGCTCGTCCGTCAGCCGCGCGTCCCGGTGCGTAAACAGCGCACGGATCTGCGCGTTCAGCTCCGCAGCAGAGCGCGCAGGACCCGAAGACGGGGGAGGGGAGGACATGGCCACGATCCTACGGCCGGGGTCTGACAGGCGGCTACGAGGAAGGCTTCGGCAGGTCGGTCACGAACGTGATGGCCTGGACGCGCGTTATGCACGCCTAGGTCTCTGACCAGGCTTTTTCCCGGCGCCGGGAAGCTGTAAGGCCAGGACCGGACAGCGGGCTACGACTCGGGCGGCTGTCCCACGTAGGTGCCGCGCCCCTGCACCGTCCACACCGCCTGCTCCTCGGCGAGGACAGCAATCGCGCGTCGCACCGTCGACCGGGCGAGCCCGTACTCCTGCACGAGCCGAGTCTCGCTGGCGATCGGCCGGCCCTCCGCCCAGTCCCCGCGGGCGATCCGCGCCTTCAGGATCTCGGCGAGCTGCCGGTACGGGGTGACGGGGCCCTCGTGGTCGATCTCGGCATCCGGGTCAGTGGCCATGATCCGAAGCTAGGCGGGGCTGCACGCGGCGGCATCTCGGGATACCGCTGCACGCGTATCGATGCGGGGCGAGACGGGCAGATACAAGTAGCGCTAGCCTGCCCATGAACGAGAAGACCCCCGCGACCGCTGGCCCGCGGCCCGGGGGCGTGGCCAACGCTTCTGGGAGCGTCGACGATGACCAACCCTACGGACCCGGCGCCCGGGCGCCAGACCACGGACACGATCCCGCAGCTCTGCTGCCACTGCGGCCGGGTCACCCGGCAGCCGGTCCTCGTCGACGACGTCCACACCCCCGCCGGTGAAGGCAACGAGGTGTACGCCTGCCCCGACGACGCCGTCCTGTTCGGCGAGCAGTACGCAGGACCCACGGCATGAGCACGGCCCGCCGCGACGACGGCATCGACCCCGCCTGCCACCTCGACGAGCACCAATACTGCTCCGGCAACGTCGACATCAAACCCGGGCCAGGGCCGGCCGTGCCGCTCACTCGATGCGCCTGCTACTGCCACCGCGGCCAGGCGACGCTCACCCAGGAAGACCGAAAGAAGGGCCGCCGATGAGCGGGCAGAAGCGCGACACCGCGCACGACGAGGCAGCGGTCCTGGCCGCCCTCCGCGCAGCCGGCTACTGCGGGGCAGCGCGCCCCGGCGGGGGTGGCCGCTGCACCCGGCGCCCCGGCCACGACGACGACCACGTGGACTACTACAACGGCCGCACTTGTGTGACGGACATCGAGGGCTACCGCTGGCCTCAGCGCTAAGGACTCCCGCCGCGCGTAGGTACCGACCGCGACGCGGCGGGCGGGATGGCCGTCTCCTGGGGCTCGGATGGCCGCCCATCACGTAACAGACACCAGTGAAAGGTAGACCCATGGACAGCAGCACTCTGCCCTGGAAGACGAGCAGCTACAGCACCGGCAACGGCGCCTGTGTAGAGGTCGCCCGGACCACCGGCGGCGCGTTCTTCCGGGACACCAAGGACCGTCCCCGCGGCGCCGCAGCCGTGGCGCCCGCGGCCTGGGGCGCGTTCGTCGGCGCTGTGAAGGCGGGCGCGCTCGGCGCCTGACCTGTACGCACTGCGGCCCCGGCTGGTGTCCACACCGGCCGGGGCCGCAGCACCCGGCATCCCCGCAGCAGCACGTGAAGGGACAGGACATGCCCGCACTGCCCGAGTACGAGTTCCGCACCGCCTGCACGTACAACAACAACGACCCTCGCTGCGTCGAGGTGGCAACGAACGTCCCCGGCGAGGTGGTCGTCCGCAGCTCCGTGACCGGCAAGACCGTCGAGTTCACGACCCGCGAGTGGTACGACTTCATGGTCGGCGCCAAGAAGGGCGAGTTCGACGTCACGCCGTAGGGAGATCGTCATGGGGCAGTGTCCGCAGTGCGGTGACGACGCGCAGCCCGACCCGGAACACCCCCGGGTGCTGTGGTGCCTGATCTGCTGGCACGCCTGGACACTGCCCCGCCAGCCGCACTGCCCCGGCTACCGGCCGACATGGAATGCCGCACTGCGCACGCTGGACGAGTACCGCGACCTGCGCGGCTGACCGATCGCCCTGCCGGGCGCAGGCAGAGCCCTCACCCGCTAGCCGGGTGGGGGCTCGCTCGATTACGCAAGTCGGCAAATTACCCGCCTGTCAGGCAAGAAGCAGGCGACTCCCGTTGCCGCTCAGGAAATGTCTGGCCATGGCATGCGCGGACCGTCACGGAAGTGCATGGAACGGGCAAAGATATCTGGGCTGATCCGCTTCCATTTCGCCCACCGCCACTGTTGACTACCGTTCAGCAACACTGTTGCGCCTGACGGCTACCCGTGCAGGAGGTCAACGACGTGCACCCGGAGAGCGTGAGCAACCAGCAGCAGGTGGCTGAGCTTCATCTCGTGGCCGGCTTCCATCCGCTGCACTGTCGACCGATCGATGTCGGCGGCGTGGGCGAGGGACTCCTGGGTCATGTTCTGGTGCAGCCGTCGCACACGGATGCGGTCGCCGGTGGCCCGGCGGGCATCGAGAACCCACTGGGGCTGATCGGCTGGCACCCTGCCAACCGTTTACGTACCAAGATCATAAGTCAGCAGCAGATCTGAGGCATTCTGCGATCATGGACTTCGCCCAGCGTAAGACCCCGGCAGTCCATGACGGACCTCATCGCCAGCCCTGCAGCCCTGGAGCATGCCGCAGGGCTAGCGGTACTGTCAGCCTTCGAACGCATGTTCGCTCTTTCGAGTGAATCACTGAATCCACTGCATCCAACCGGTTAGACGACGAGTCGATAGCAAAGACGGCCGGACCCGCCGGACCTCCCACACGCCAGGAGCAACCATGGACCGCCAGCAGATCCTCGAGCTCTACCACTGGACATCCGGGACCTGCTTCCGCCACCCCGGACAAGGCGAGGTGTCGACCGCCCACGTCAAGACGATCCGTCCCGCAGCCGGCGGCATCCAGGACATCCGGGCGTGCACTGAGTGCGTGGTCGGAATGGAGGAGCAGCGGAAGGCCGCCGCGGAAGGGGCCGGACTGCCCTACCGTCCTGGCATACCGCCCGGCGAATAGCCCCTGCTCGGGGCGGCGAACCGAGGCCGATCCCCGGGGAGTTCCTGGGGAGCGGCTGGGGGGTGAAGGCGTCTGGGGAGCCCTCGGGGAGCGCCAAGTTACTTGGTTACGCTCGGCAATGCTCGGCTAAGTTCGCCAATGAATCCCTGGTCAGGGCTCTGAGCGTGACCACCGGACGGCGATGCCCATGTCACACCCCCCATGCCTGGCTGAACAACACCATCTGCCTCGACACCGGCGCGGTGTTCGGCGGCAAGCTGACCGCGCTGCGCTGGCCGGAGCGGGAGCTGGTCGACGTACCGGCCGAGCGGGTCTGGTACGAGCCGGCCAGGCCGCTGCGCACCGAGGCACCCGGCGGGCACGACGGGCGTCCGCTGGACCTCGGTGACGTGCACGGCCGCCGGGCCGTCGAGACCCGGCACGCCGGCCGGGTCGCGGTGCGCGAGGAGAACGCGGCGGCGGCCCTGGAGGTCATGAGCCGCTTCGCCGTCGACCCGCGGCTGCTTCCGTATCTGCCGCCGACCATGGCGCCGACGGCGACTTCGAGGGCCGACGGCTACTTGGAGCACCCGGAAGAGGCGTTCGCCCAGTACCGGGAGGACGGGGTGGACCGGGTCGTGTGCGAGGAGAAGCACATGGGTTCCCGGGCGGTGGCCCTGGTCTGCCGGGACGCGGAGGCGGCACGCAGGCGGTTCGGAGTGGACGGTCCGACCGGTTCCCTCTACACCCGCACCGGCCGCCCCTTCTTCGACGACCCCTCCGTCACCGAGGAGATACTCGGCCGGCTGTGCACGGCGGTCACCGAGGCGGGCCTGTGGGCGGACCTCGACACCGACTGGCTGCTGCTCGACTGCGAGCTGATGCCGTGGTCGCTGAAGGCCTCCGGGCTGCTGCGCTCGCAGTACGCGGCGGTCGGCGCGGCCTCCGGCGCGGTGTTCCCGGACGCGCTGGCCGCCCTGGAGGGCGCCGCGGCGCGCGGTGTCGACGTGACGGACCTGCTGGGCCGCCAGCGCGAACGGGCCGCCGACGCGGCCGCGTTCACGGCCGCCTACCGTCGCTACTGCTGGCCGACCGACGGCCTGGACGGCGTCCGCCTGGCACCGTTCCAGATCCTCGCCGTGCGGGGCCGCAGCCTGGCCGGGCTGCCGCACGACGGGCAACTGGCGCTGCTCGACCGGCTCGTGAAGCACGACGCCACCGGTCTGCTGCAGACCACCCGCCGCCTGTACGTCGACGTGTCCGACCCGGAGTCGGTGCGGGCGGGCGTCGACTGGTGGCTGGAGATGACGGGCTGCGGCGGCGAGGGCATGGTCGTCAAGCCGCTGGGCGCTCTGGTGCGCGGCAAGGAGGGCCGTCTGGTGCAGCCCGGCATCAAGTGCCGCGGCCGGGAGTACCTGCGGATCATCTACGGTCCCGAGTACACCCGCCCGGACAACCTCGCCCGTCTGCGTGGCCGCTTCCTCCACCACAAGCGCTCCCTCGCGATCCGCGAGTACGCCCTCGGTCTGGAGGCACTGGACCGCCTGGCCGACGGCGAGGCGCTGTGGCGGGTGCACGAGGCGGTGTTCGGCGTGCTGGCGCTGGAGTCGGAGCCGGTGGACCCCCGCCTGTGAGGGGGCCTTCTGCCGGGGCGGAGCCCGGGGGATCGATCCCGGGCCCCGGTGGTCCCTGCCCCGAGTGCCGTAGGAGTTCCTTCCTCTCGTCAAGGTGACGAGAAAAGGAGGCCGTGGAAACAGGTGCGCGGTGGGTGAAACCGGCCGCCGTTGGCCAGGATGGAGGCATGGGATTCCATGTCGACTCCGAGGCCGGGCGGCTGCGCCGCGTCATCCTGCACCGGCCCGATCTCGAGCTCAAAAGGCTCACCCCCAGCAACAAGGACGCCCTCCTCTTCGACGATGTGCTGTGGGTGCGCCGGGCGCGTGCCGAGCACGACGGGTTCGCCGACGTGCTGCGCGACCGCGGGGTCGCCGTGCACCTCTTCGGCGATCTGCTGACCGAGGCGATGGAGATCCCGTCGGCCCGCTCGCTCGTCCTGGACCGCGTCTTCGACGAGAAGGAGTACGGGCCGCTCGCCACCGATCACCTGAGGGCCGCCTTCGAGACCCTGCCCGCCGCCGAACTGGTCGAGGTCCTCGTCGGCGGCATGACCAAGCGGGAGTTCCTGGCCGCCCACGAGGAGCCGACGTCCGTGCGCTTCCACGCCATGGAGCTGGACGACTTCCTGCTCGGTCCGCTGCCCAACCACCTCTTCACCCGCGACACCTCCGCCTGGATCTACGACGGCGTGTCCATCAACGCCATGCGCTGGCCCGCCCGGCAGCGCGAGACCGTCCACTTCGAGGCGATCTACCGCTACCACCCCCTGTTCCGGGGAGAGACGTTCCACCTGTGGTCCGAGGGGCAGGCCGACTACCCGTCCACCATCGAGGGCGGGGACGTGCTCGTGATCGGCAACGGCGCCGTGCTCATCGGCATGAGCGAGCGGACCACACCCCAGGCCGTCGAGATGCTCGCGCACAAGCTGTTCGCCGCCGGATCGGCCCGGACGATCGTCGCGCTCGACATGCCCAAGCGGCGGGCCGTGATGCACCTCGACACCGTGATGACCATGATCGACGGCGACACCTTCACCCAGTACGCCGGGCTCGGCATGCTCCGCTCGTACACCATCGAACCGGGCTCCGAGGACAAGGAGTTGAAGGTCACCGACCATCCCGCGGAGCATATGCACCGCGCGATCGCGGCCGCGCTGGGGCTGAGTGAGATCCGGGTCCTGACCGCTACCCAGGACGTGCACGCGGCCGAGCGCGAGCAGTGGGACGACGGCTGCAACGTCCTCGCCGTCGAGCCCGGCGTCGTCGTCGCCTACGAGCGCAACGCCACCACCAACACCCATCTGCGCAAGCAGGGCATCGAGGTCATCGAGATCCCCGGCAGCGAACTGGGCCGGGGCCGGGGCGGCCCGCGCTGCATGAGCTGCCCGGTCGAGCGGGACGCCGTCCAGGGCCTCTCGTGACGGGATCACGTTCCGGTGACGGCGGAAGGAGGGGCTTGTGCGGCAGGTCACCTGAGCGTACGGTCCGTATCACGTCAGCGAACAAAGTGTTCGCTGAAGACGCATCAGGTGTTCACTCATGACTGATCGCTCAACTCCGGACCTCTCCGACGCCGCCGCCGACGCGGCGTTGGGGGTCCGTGTCCGGGAGTACCGGACGATGCGGCGGATGTCCCTGCGGGCCCTGGGGGAGGCCGCCCAGGCCAGCCCCGGGTTCCTCAGCCAACTGGAACGCGGGCAGGCGAACGCCTCCATCGGGATGCTGCGGCGGATCGCCGCGGCGCTCGGCCTCACCGTGGCCGATCTGTTCGACCAGGACAGCGCGCCGGGTCCGAGGGTGGTGCGGCGGGCCGACCGGCCGATGCTGCAAACCGCCCCGGGAAGCCGCAAGTTCCTCATCTCGCAGCGTCCGCTCAGCCATCTGGAGGTGTACGCGGGCGAGTTCGACCCGGGCGCCTCCACGGGTGACGACGCCTACACCCATGGCGACTCCCAGGAGATCCTCCTGGTGATCAGCGGCGCCGTGCGGGTCGAACTCGACGGTCAGGCCCACGACCTGGGGGCCGGCGACAGTATCGAATACCGCTCCTCGGCGCCGCACCGCGTGGTCAACCGCCACGAGGCGCCTGCCGAAATCCTCTGGATCATCAGCCCGCCGACCCCGGACTGACCCGCCCCGTCCGGACCCCCCACCACCCGTACCTCTCACCACCCGCGATCCCTCCCCGCTCCTGCCCGCGGCGCCGCCGCACCTCCTCACCGCGCCTCCGCCGCGCGGCGTACCACCGCGCCATGCCCGCGCGGACTTCGCCGCCGTGCGCCTCCGCGCCGTGCCCTCTCGGTCCCCTTGTGTCTTCACCGTCCTCCTTGGAGACAGTCATGCCCGGAATATCACGTAAAATCATGGGGTGTGCCGCTGCCGCCGGCGCCCTGCTGCTGACCCTCACCGGCTGTGCCGGCACCGGCCCGGCCGCCGCCGACGTCGACCTCGGCCCCGGACCGGCCACGGCCGGCCAGGTGAAGAAGGGCGCGCTCGACGGCGTCACCCTCACCTTCGCCTCCTACGGCGGCATCTACCAGGACGGTCAGGAGTCGGCCGCGGTCAAGCCGTTCGCCACGGACTCCGGCGCGCGGATGCTCTCCGACGGACCCACCGACTACACCAAGCTCAAGGCGCAGGTCGACGCCAAGAACGTCACCTGGGACGTGGTGGACACCGACTCCATCTGGGCCGAACGCCAGTGCGGCAAGCTGCTGATGCCGCTCGACACCGCCGTCGTCGACACCTCGAAGCTGCCCAAGGAGATGGTGGGCAAGTGCTCGGTGCCGGCCATGACGTACGGCATGGTCCTGATGTACGACACGTCCAAGTTCGGCGACAATCCGCCGAAGAGCTGGGCGGACTTCTTCGACACCACCAGGTTCCCCGGCAAGCGCGCCATCCCCGGCGTGCCCTCGGACGCGGCCCCCGGCCCGCTGGAGGCGGCGCTGATCGCGGACGGGGTCGCCCCCGACAAGCTCTTCCCGCTCGATGTGGACCGGGCCCTGAAGAAGCTCACCAGCGTGCGTTCCTCGCTGGTCTTCTGGGACACCGGCGCCCGCTCCCAGCAGCTGCTGGAGTCGGGTGAGGTCTCCATGGCGATGGTGTGGACCGGCCGCGCCTACTCGGCCGTGAAGAACGGTGCCAAGTTCGCTCCGCAGTGGAACCAGTTCATGCCGGTCGCGGACTCGCTCGCCGTGCCCAAGGGCGCGAGGAACCCCAAGGCCGCCATGGCGCTGATCAACTACTACCTGGGCGCCGACCAGCAGGCCAAGCTCACCGAGCTGACCTCGTACTCGCCGGTCAACTCCGACGCCAAGCCCAAGGTCGACGCGGCCGCGGCGGAGTACCTCACCTCCACCCCCGAGCGCCAGGCGCAGGCCCTCAAGCTCGACAACGCCTGGTGGGCCGAGAACCAGGAGCAGGTCATCCCGAAGTGGTCCGACTGGCTGGCGCGGTAACCCATGACGGCCCTGATCGAGATCGCCTCCCCGGCCACCGGCGGCCGGCCCCGCAAGGGCGCCGGCGGCCGGTGGGGATGGCTGCTGCTGCCCGCGCTGGTCCTGCTGGCCGTGCTCTTCCTGGTGCCGCTGGGCCTGATGGCCTGGCGCAGCGTCAGCGAGCCCGCACCCGGCGCGGGCAACTACTCCTGGTTCTTCACCAGCGACGTCGCCATCGCCACGCTGGTGCGCACGCTGGCCGTCGGCGCCGTCGTCACCCTGGTGACCCTGGTGCTCTCCTACCCGTACGCCTACCTGATGACCGTGGTCGGCGCCCGGGCGCGGATCTGGCTCACCCTGCTGGTACTGCTGCCGTTCTGGACCAGTCTGATGGTGCGCACCTTCGCCTGGGTGGTGCTCCTCCAGGACAGCGGCGTGGTCAACCAGATCCTCGGCACCGTGGGGCTGGGCCCGCTCCAGCTGATCCGCACCCCCGCCGGGGTGGTGATCGGCATGTCTCAGGTGCTGATGCCGTTCATGGTGCTGCCGCTGTACGCGGTGATGAGCGGCATCGACCGCCGGCTCCTCGACGCCGCGCAGGGCATGGGGGCGCGCCCGGCCACCGCGTTCCTGCGGGTCTTCGTGCCGCTGTCGCTGCCCGGCGTGGGCGCCGGCGCGCTGACCGTGTTCATCACCTCGCTCGGCTTCTACATCACCCCGGCCCTCCTGGGCTCGCCCGACCAGGCGCTGATCTCGCAGCAGATCTTCACCCAGGTCAACGGGCTGCTCGCCTGGGGCCGCGGCGGAGCGATGGGCGTGGTGCTGCTGGCGGTGACGCTGGTCCTGCTGGGACTGGTCGGCCTCGTCCTGCGCTTCACCCGCAACCGGGGAGGTGCCCGATGAGGACCGCACCCGCGCGGATCGCGCTGTGGGCGTTCAGCGCGCTGGTGGGCCTCTGGCTCATCGCGCCGACGCTCGTGGTGATCCCGCTGAGCTTCACCGACAAGGCGTCCCTGGTGTTCCCGCCGAGCGGCTGGTCCACCCGCTGGTACACCAACTTCTTCACCGACCCCCGCTGGACCGAGGCGCTGTTCTCCTCGCTCCAGGTCGGCGCCTTGGTGGCGGTGGTGGCCACCGTGCTGGGCACCGCCGCCGCGATCGCGCTCACCCGGTCCGGCTCACGCTGGGTGAAGGCGTCGTACGGGCTGCTGCTGGCCCCCATGATCGTGCCGACCGTGGTGGTCGCCATCGGCGTGTACGCGCTCTTCCTCCAGTACAACCTGCTGGGCACCCTGCTCGGCTTCGTCACCGCCCACACCGTGCTGGCCCTGCCGTTCGTCATCATCCCGGTGACGGCGAGCCTGCGCGGTTTCGACCGGCGCCTCGAGGACGCCGCACTGATCTGCGGCGCCACCCGCTGGGGCGCCATCCGGCAGGTGACCCTGCCGCTGATCGCCCCGGGCGTCGTCTCCGGTGCCCTGTTCGCCTTCGTCACCAGCTTCGACGAGGTCGTGGTCTCGCTGTTCATCCAGAGCCCCTACCTGCAGACCCTGCCGGTCAGGATGTTCGCCAGCGTGACCCGGGACACCGACCCCACCATCGCCGCGGCCGCCACCCTGATCATCGTCTTCACCACGGTGCTCGTGCTGGCCGCCACCTTCGCCACCGCCAGGAGGAACCGTGTCCGCTGACGCCAGCCTCATAAAGGCGCGCGGAGCCCGTATCGAACTGGCGCAGGTGCGCAAGGAGTACGCGGACTCCGTCGCCGTCGACGACGTCTCCCTGGTCATCGAACCGGGCGAGTTCATGACCCTGCTGGGCCCCAGCGGCTCCGGCAAGACCACCACCCTCAACATCATCGCCGGGTTCACCGCCGCCACCTCGGGCACGCTGACCATCGGCGGCAGGCAGATGCAGGACCTGCCGCCGCACCGGCGGGACATCGGTATGGTCTTCCAGCACTACGCGCTCTTCCCGCACATGACCGTCGCGGAGAACGTCGCCTTCCCGCTCAAGCAGCGCAAGGTGCCGAAGGCCCGCCGCGCCGAGATGGTCGAGGCGGCCCTGGAGACCGTGCGGCTCGGCGGCTACGGCCACCGCAGACCGCGCGAACTCTCCGGCGGTCAGCAGCAGCGGGTCGCCCTGGCCCGGGCCGTGGTGTACGAGCCGAGCGTGCTGCTGATGGACGAGCCGCTGGGCGCGCTCGACAAGAAGCTCCGCGAATCCCTCCAGCTGGAGATCAAGCGGGTGCACCAGGAGGTCGGCTCCACCTTCGTCTTCGTCACCCACGACCAGGAGGAGGCGCTGGTCCTGTCGGACCGCATCGCCGTCTTCGACGACGGGGGCATCCAGCAGGTCGGCACCGCGAGCGAACTCTACGAAAGGCCCCGCAGCCTCTTCGTGGCCGAGTTCCTCGGCGAGTCCTCCACCGTACGGGGACGCGTCGAGCCGGACGGCGACGACTCCTGCCTGCGGGTCGGCGACCGCACCGTACGCGTCGCCGGACGGCGGCCCGAGGGCGGCGCGGCCGCCGTCGTGGTCCGCCCCGAGCACCTGCGGGTCCAGCCGGCCGCCGAGCCGGTCGCGCCCGGGGCCAACGCGCTGCCCGCCCGTGTCACCCAGGAGATATACCTGGGCTCCGGCCGCAAGCTCGAACTCGCCCTGCCCGACGGCACCGTGCTGCTCGCCCGCGAGCAGGCCGACCGGCTGTCCGGCGTCCGCCACGGCGACGAGGTCACCGTGGTCTGGGACGTCGAACGGGGCGTCCTGCTCGACGACCCCTCCGGCACCACCCACCCACCCACTTCCGGCGACCGGATCCCGGTCGCCGCCACGGAAGAGAGCGGACGATGAGCACCACCCCCGCCACCAGCCCCACCTTCGTCAACGGCGACGTCTCCTTCTGGTTCCGGGAGAGCGGCGTCCCCGCCCGCCGCCCCGCCCTGCCCGGCGACCTGGACGTCGACGTCGCACTCGTCGGCGGCGGCTACACCTCCCTGTGGACCGCCTACTACCTCAAGAAGGCCCAGCCCGACCTCAGGATCGCCGTCCTGGAGAAGGAGTTCGCCGGCTTCGGCGCCTCCGGCCGCAACGGCGGCTGGCTCAGCGCCGAGCCGCCCGGCCAGATGCGCCGCTACGCGAAGTCGCACGGCCGGGAGCCGGCCGTCGCCATGCAGCGGGAGATGTTCTCGTCCGTCGACGAGGTCATCCGGGTCGCCGCGGAGGAGGGCATCGACGCCGACATCCAGAAGGACGGACTGCTGCACGTCGCCACCAACGCCGCGCAGGAGCGGCGGCTGCGTGAAGGGCTGCCCACGCTGCGCGCCGAGGGCTGGGGCGAGGACGACCTGGTCGAACTCGACGCGGACCGGCTCGCCGAGCGGGTCCGCATCGCCGGCGCCCGTTACGCCCAGTGGAGCCCGCACTGCGCCCGCATCCAGCCCGCCAAGCTGGTCCGGGGCCTGGCCGACGTGGTGGAGCGGATGGGCGTCGCCGTCTACGAGGGCACCGAGGTCACCGAGATCCGCCCGCGCGAGGCGGTCACCACCCACGGCACCGTCCGGGCGTCGTACGTCATCCGGGCGCTGGAGGGGTTCACCGCCGGACTGCGCGGCCACCGCCGGGTCTGGCTGCCGATGAACAGCAGCATGATCGTCACCGAGCCGCTGCCCGCCTCCGCGTGGGAGGAGATCGGCTGGCGCGGCGCCGAACTGATCGGGGACGAGGCCAACTCGTACTGCTACATCCAGCGCACCACCGACGGCCGCATCGCCATCGGCGGGCGCGGCATCCCGTACATGTTCGGTTCCCACGTCGACCAGCGCGGCGAGACCCGGGACGCCACCCAGGCGCAGCTCCAGGCCATCCTCAGGCAGCACTTCCCGGCCACCGAGGGCGTCGCGATCGACCACACCTGGTCCGGAGTGCTGGGTGTGCCGCGCGACTGGTGCGCCACCGTCCACCTGGACCGGGACACCGGCCTCGGCTGGGCCGGCGGCTACGTCGGGCACGGCGTGACCACCACCAACCTCGCCGGACGCACCCTGCGCGACCTGATCCTCGGCCACAAGACCGACCTGACCCGGCTGCCCTGGGTCGGCCGCAAGGTGCGCGGCTGGGAGCCGGAGCCGCTGCGCTGGCTCGGCGTGCGCAGCCTCTACGTCGCCTACCGCGCCGCCGACCGGCACGAGAACTCGGGTCTGGAGCGCACCTCCGTCATCGCACGCGTCGCCAACGTCATCAGCGGACGCTGAAAGGAGCAGCCCCCATGGAAACCGCCGGCGCCACCGCCACCACCGCTCTCGTCCCCGCCGTCGCCTTCCTCGCCGACGCGGCGAGCGCCGACCTGCCCCCGGCGACGCCCAAGCCGACCAGCACCACCGGCCAGCGGGAGACCACCCGCACCCTGTGGCAGTCCCCCGACGGGCTGGTCGAGGTCGGCGTCTGGGAGTGCGACCCCGGCCACTTCACCGCCACCCGCGAGGGCTACGACGAGGTCTGCCAGGTGCTGACCGGATCCGCCACCGTCCGTACCGAGGGCGGTGAGGACGTCGAGCTGCGTCCCGGCGCCACCCTGGCGATGCCGGCCGGCTGGCGCGGCACCTGGCAGGTCCACGAGACCCTCCGCAAGGTGTACGTGGTGCGCACCCACGAGGCCGGCGCATGACCCTCGTCCTGCACGGCGGCCGGGTGTGGACCGGCGATCCGCGGCGCCCGCACGCGACGGCCGTCGCCGTGGCCGGCGGCCGGATCACGGCCGTCGGCACCGACGCCGAGGTGCGCCGGGCCGCCGGCCGCCCGTCCGAGACGTTCGACCTGGCCGGCCGGACCGTGGTGCCCGGCCTCCAGGACGCGCACATCCACCCGGTCTGGGGCGCCCTGGAGGCGCTGCGCTGCGACCTCACCGGCGCCACCGACGCCGAGGGCTGCCTCACGGCCGTCAGGAAGTACGCGGCCGCCCACCCCGGCCGGCCGTGGATCCTCGGCGGCGGCTGGAGCATGGACTGCTTCCCCGGCGGCTGGCCCACCCGGGAGCCGCTGGACGCGGCCGTGCCGGACCGGCCGGTGTTCCTGCCCAACGCCGACCACCACTCGGCGTGGGTCAACTCGGCGGCACTGGAACGCGCCGGGATCGACGCGGCCACCCCCGACCCGCCGGCCGGGCGGATCGAGCGCGACGCGGCCGGCCGGCCCACCGGGGTGCTGCACGAGAGCGCCATGGACCTGGTGGCCCGGCTGCTCCCGCCGGACACCGTCGAGGACCAGCTCGCGGCGCTGAGCCACGCGCAGGCCCACCTCTTCCGGTACGGCGTCACCGGCTGGCAGGACGCCATCGTCGGCGCGTACGGCGGGGCCGGCGACACGCTCGCCGCCTACCGGCGGGCCGACGCGGAGGGACTGCTGAAGGCCCGGGTCACCGGCGCCCTGTGGTGGGACCGCGACCGCGGCCCGGAGCAGCTCGACGACCTGGTGGCGCGGCGCGGCGCGCCCGGCCGCCGCTTCCGGGCCGGCGCCGTGAAGGTGATGCAGGACGGTGTGCTGGAGAACGGCACCGGCGCCCTGCTGGAGCCGTACCTGGACTCCTGCGGGTGCGCCACCGGCAACCTCGGCCACTCCAACGTGCCCGCCGCGCTGCTCGCCGAGGCGGTGACCCGCCTGGACGCCGCCGGCTTCCAGGTGCACTTCCACGCGATCGGCGACCGGGCGGTGCGCGAGTGCCTGGACGCGGTCGAGGCCGCGGCCGCGGCCAACGGAGCGCGCGAGCGGCGCCACCACATCGCCCATGTGCAGCTGGTCGACGACGCGGACATCGGCCGCTTCGCCGCTCTGGGGGTGACGGCCAACGTCCAGTCGCTGTGGGCGACCCACCACCAGCAGACCGACGAGCTGACCAACCCGCTGCTGGGCGAGGGACGAGCGGGCCGGCAGTACCCCTTCCGCCGGCTCCTGGACAGCGGCGCCCGGCTCGCCGGGGGCAGCGACTGGCCGGTCACCACGGCCGACCCGTGGCAGGCCATGCACGTCGCCGTGCACCGCACCGAACCGCCCGGCTCGGCGCACACCGGATGGCCGGGCGCCGACCGCCCGTTCGTGCCGCACGAACGGCTGGAACTGACCGACATCCTGCGCGCCTACACGGCCGGCTCGGCCTGGGTGAACGGCAACGACGACGAAGTCGGCCTGCTGCGCGAGGACATGGCCGCCGACCTCGCCGTCCTCGACCGGGACCTCTTCGCCCCGGACACGGCCGTGTCCGGCACCCGCGCCGTACTCACCCTGGTCGCGGGGGAGACGGTCCACGCCGAGTGAGCGGCCGGGCGGCGCAGCGGTGCCGGGAGCGGCCCCCGGGATGGCAAGTGGTCTAGACAACATGTCGTTCCTGTGCGAGCGTGACGCCCGCACGTCTTCGTCCACTGTGGTCCCGGTGAGCGCTGCCCCGGAGAGGAGTCAGGAGGCTCGATCTGCCGTGCGCCGGTGCGGCCGGGCGGTCAACCCGCCTGCCTCACGGCGCTGTTGAGCACCACCGGGAACGCCGTCCAGGCCACCCGTGCGGCAAGGCCGTCCAGGCGCGCCGGCAGGACCGGTGGTGCCGGCGAAGGCCGTCGCCAACGGTGGCTCCGATTCGAGGAATTGGACGCATCCATGAAGAAACGCCGTTCGCTGCTCACTTCTTGTCTCCTGGCCGCCGGACTGACGGCCGGAACCCTCGTACTGGTCCCGCAGGCCCAAGCCGAACCCGCTCCCGCGCCGGGACAGGGGCTGCCCGCCGTCTCACCCGTCCCGCAGTCCCTCTCCCGCGCCGGGGCCGACGCCAACGTCACCGGGCGGGTGGTCGTCGTCGCCGACGACGGCACGGACACCGCCGCCCGGGACCGTCTCGTGCGCGAGCTGCGGGCCCACGGCGCCGACCGCGTCGACGTCGTCACCCCGGACCGGGCCGTCCCCGCGGGACTGCTCACCGTACGCCTCGGTCCCGCCACCAGACCCGACATCGCCAAGGCGCTCGGCGACACCCGCGTCCCGCAGCACGCCGAGGGCTACGCGCTGCGGGTCGGCGCGGTCGGGCCGCAGCGCCAGGTCGCGCTCGGCGGCGCGGACGCGGCCGGGCAGTTCTACGCCGTGCAGACCCTGCGGCAGCTGTTCGTCCGCAGCGACGACGGCTGGCGTGTCGCGGGCGCGGAGGCCAGCGACTACCCGTCGATGCCGCTGCGGGGCACCATCGAGGGCTTCTACGGTCAGCCGTGGTCCGCCGCCGAGCGGCTGGACCAGATGGACTTCTACGGCGACGTCAAGGCCAACACCTACGTCTACGCACCCAAGGACGACCCGTACCACAGGGACAAGTGGCGCGAGGCGTACCCGGCCGACAAACTCGCCGAGCTGGGGACCCTGGTGCGGCGCGCGAGCGCCAACCACGTCCGGTTCACCTTCGCCGTGTCCCCGGGCGGGTCCATCTGCTACTCCGACCCGGCGGACCGCGCGGCGCTCAGGGCGAAGCTCCAGGCGGTGTACGACCTGGGCGGGCGTGCCTTCTCCATCCCGCTGGACGACATCAGTTACACCCGGTGGAACTGCGACGGCGACCGGGAGAAGTTCGGCGCGCCGGGCCAGGCGGCCGCCGCCAGGGCGCAGGTGGACCTCCTGAACGACGTCCAGCGCACCTTCGTGGACACCCACGAGGGCACCCAGGCCCTCCAGATGGTGCCCACCGAGTACGGCGACCTGACCGACACCGCGTACAAGCAGACCATGCGGGCCACGCTGGACCCGAAGGTCGTCGTGATGTGGACCGGGACCGACGTCGTCCCGCCCTCCATCACCAACAGCCAGGCGGACGCCGTGTCGAAGCTGTTCGGCCGGAAGGTCTTCGTCTGGGACAACTACCCCGTCAACGACTTCGGCAACACCCAGGGGCGGCTCCTGCTCGCGCCCTACGACAAGCGGGAGACGGGGCTCGGCGACCATCTCAGCGGCATCGTCGCCAACCCCATGAACCAGCCCTACGCCAGCAAGGTCGCCGTGTTCGGAACGGCCGACTTCACCTGGAACGACCGGGCCTACGACGCGGCGTCGAACTGGACCCGCGCCCTGTCCTACCTCGCCGGGGGCGACCGCGCGGCCACCGGGGCACTGGCCGTCTTCGCCGACCTGAACCACCTCGCCCCCACGTTCGGCGCGAAGCCGTGGCAGCCGCAGGCCCCGGCGCTCGACGCCCGCGTCAAGCGGTTCTGGCAGGAGTGGGACGCGGGGCGGCGCACCGAGGCGCTGGCCGAGTTGCGCGAGTACGCCGCCGCCATCGCCGACGCGCCCGCCGTCATCCGCGGGGGAGCGGTGCAGGCGGGCTTCGTGGCCGACGCGGAGCCCTGGCTGAAGGCGACGGAGCAGTGGGGGCGGGCGGCCGTCGCCATGGCCGACGCGCTCGCGGCCCGGCAGGCGGGCGACGCGGACCGTGCGCAGCAACTGCTCACCACCTCCCGCGACCTCCAGCGCAAGGCGGCGGCCGTACGGGTGGACCCGGCCCGCAACACCTGGGGCAGCGTCCAGCCGAAGATCGGTGACGGCGTCCTGGACGCCTTCCTCGTCCAGGCCGATGTGCGCCTCGGCCTGTGGGACGTGGCGGGCGGCACGGAGAACCTGGCAGCGGCGGGCACCGCGACCGCGTCCAGCGTGGAGCAGGACCTGGACCGACTGGCCGCCCGGTACATCAACGATGGCGACATGGGCACCCGTTGGGCCTCCGGCTACCAGGACGACGCCTGGGCGCAGATCAAGCTCGCCGCACCCGCGAAGGTCGCCGCCGTGACCCTCGCCTGGGAATCCGCGTGCGCCGAGCGGTACCGGCTGGAGACGTCCGCGGACGGTGTCGACTGGACCACCGCCGCGACCATGACCCCGGCCGAGTGCGGAACCGACGTCATCCGGCTGACGGGCGACGAGCCGGTGTCCTACATCCGGATGCAGGGCGTCAAGCGCCGTACGACCTGGGGGTACTCCATCTACGAGATGGCCGTCTACGGCAAGCCGGTCGCCTGAGCCGGACCGGCCGCGGGTGACTTCGGCAAGGAGCCGCTCACCAGTTGGCGGCGCTCACCAGTGGACCGGAAGGGTGAGCGGTGACTTGCTCGGTGACTCGTCCTCCCAGATGGGTTGGTGGCCCTCGGCCAGGCGCAGGTTCGGGAGGCGGTCGAACAGGGCTTCCAGGCACACGGTCATCTGGGCGCGTGCCAGGTGGGAGCCGATGCAGTTGTGCGCCCCGCGGCCGAAGGTGAGGTGGGGGTTGTCGGCGCGGCACAGGTCGAGCCGGTCGGCGTCGGTGAACACGTGCTCGTCGCGGTTGGCCGCGGCGAGCACGGGCAGCACGGCGTCGCCGGCTCGGATGGTCCGGCCGTGCAACTCGATGTCCTCGACGGCCTGGAGGACGACGACGCCGTTCATCACCGGTACATAGCGCAGGAGTTCCTCCACCGCGCCCGGCATGAGGTCGCGGTGGTCGCGCAGGCGTGCGTACGCGCCGGGCAGGGTCAGCAGGGTCAGCACGGCGTCGGCCAGGAACATGGTGCTCGTGCGGTAGCCGGCGACCAGCATGGACAGCCCGAAGTTCACCGCGCTCTCGTGGTCCAGAGCGCCGCGCTCGCACTCGTCGACCAGCCGGGTGAGCATGTCGTCGCCGGGCCCGCGCCGCTTCCGGTCGAGCAACGAGGTGATGTACTCGCGCAGTTGGGAGGTGGCCTCGCGGCCCTCCTCCAGCGTGAGGATGGCCCCGAGCGCGGCGTCCGCCCTGGGCAGGAAGTAGTCGCTGTCCTCGTAGGGGATGCCGACGAGATCGCACATCACCATGACGGGGAAGGGCTCGAGGAACCGGACGACCAGGTCGCCGGGCTGGTCGCTGCCGACGAACGGATCCAGCAGCCGGTCGGCCGACCGCCGGATGCGCGGCAGCCGGCTCCGCACGGACCGGACGCTGAACGGCTCGCTCAGGGCCCGGCGCAGGGCGGCGTGCCGGGGGCCCTCCAGCTCCATCATCGTGACCAGGCCCGGTTCGTCACCGGGGACATGGCCGGGGCGGGGCGGCCAGTCGGTGATGCTCGGCCTGATCAGCCGGGCGTCGGCGATCAGTTCCTTGACGTCGTCGTAGCGGGTGGCGTACCAGGCGGTGGCGCCGATCGGCAGCCTGACCCTGGCCAGGGGGCACTCCCGGCGCAGCCGGCCGTACTCCTCGGGCGGGCCCATGGTGCCCGGCGGCGGGAGGGGCAACTCGATAACGGGCACAGCGGACACGTCGACGGCGGGTTCCGGCGTGGTGTTCACGGGTGGACCTCCCCTGGTGCCTGCGGGGCGGATCACCAGCCGACCGGGAGGGTCAGCGGTGACTTGGTGACGGACTGGTCGTCCCAGAGGGGTTCCTGCCCCTCGGCGGGACGCAGTTGTGGGAAGCGGTCGAGCAACGCCTCCAGCCCGACGGTCAGTTCGGCGCGGGCGAGGTGCGCGCCGACGCAGTTGTGGGTTCCCCGGCCGAAGGCCAGGTGGGGGTTGTCCGCGCGGCACAGGTCGAGCCGGGCGGCGTCGGCGAACACGCTCCCGTCGCGGTTGGCGGAGGCCAGCACCGGGATGACGGCGTCGCCCCCGCGGATGGTCTGCCCGCCCACCTCGATGTCCTCGGTGGCCAGCAGCAGCACGGTGCCGTTCATCACCGGCATGTACCGCAGGAGTTCCTCCACCGCGCCCGGCATGAGGTCGCGGTGGTCGCGCAGGCGGGCCCACTGGACCGGCCGGTGCAGCAGGGCGTGCGCCGAGCCGGCCAGGAAGAAGCCGCTGATGCCGAAGCCGACCGTGAGCATGGACAGCCCGAAGGCCGTCACCTCCTCGTCGGTCAGGGTTCCGTCCTCGCACTGGCGGACCAGCAGGGTCAGGACGTCGTCGCCGGGCCGGCTCCGCTTCCGCGCGATCAGCTCGGCCACGTACGCGCGCAGCAGGTCGGTGACCCTGCGCCCCTCCTCGGCGGTCACCATCCCGTCGAGGGCCGAGTCCAGGACCGGCAGGAACCAGTCCCGGTCCCCGGCGGGGATGCCCACCAGGTCGCACAGCACGAGCAGCGGGAACGGCTCCGTGAACCCGGCCACCAGGTCGCCGGGAGGGCCGCCCTCCGCGAACTCCTCCAGCAGCCGGTCGGCGAGTTCGCGGATGCGCGGCAGCCGCTCCCGGACGGCTCCGGAGCTGAACGCCGAGGCCACGGACCTGCGCAGCGCCAGGTGCCGGGGGCCGTCCAGTTCCGCCATGGTGACCAGGTGGGGTCCCTCGTCGGCGGCCGGGCCGGGACGGGGCGGCCAGTCGTTGATGGTCGGCCTGATCAGCCGGGGGTCGGCGAGCAGCGCCCGGACGTCCTCGTACCGGGTGACGTACCAGGCGGTCGCGTCCATCAGCAGCCCGACCCTGGCCACGGGGCGGCTCTCGCGCAGCCGCGCGCACGTCTCGGGCGGCCCCATGGTGCCCGGCGGCGGGAGGGGGAAGTCCAGGACGTCCGCCTCGGGGCCGGGTGCCTGCGCGCCGGGTGGGGGTGGGGTCATGCTCGCTCCTGTGCTGGGGTGACGTCGTCCGCGGGCGCTCGACCGCAGAGGTGCGGCTACGGGCGCTCGATGTAGCCGGTGGCGTAGAAGTACTCCAGGTAGCGGTCCAGCAGTGCCGCGTCGACGGGCGGGCAGCGCAGCCCCGTGCCGGCCAGGTCACGCTCGACGTTGGCCCGCCCCACGGCCGGGAAGGTGCCCTCGAAGTACATCTCCTTGACGGACATGTCCGCCTGCTTGCAGCGGTCCACGCACAGGGAGACGAACGGGGCGGTGGGGCTCGTGGGGTGCCGCGCGACATGGCGGACGAGGTCGTCCACCCATTCCTCGTAGGGGAGCCGCCGGATCCGGTGGCCGCCCGCGTCCATCCGGTCGAGCATGTCGCGCAGGCTCGCCGGGTGGGGGTTGGTCAAGTGGTAGGTCCGGTGGCCGGCGCGGTGCGCGGTGGCGATGTGCACCACCGCCTCGGTGAGGAAGTCCACCGGGACGAAGTCCAGCGGCAGCGGGATGTCGGGGGCCAGCCCGGTCTCGGTGATCGTCTTGAACAGCGAGCAGATCGCGGTGTCGGTGTTGCACGCGCCGGTGCGCCGGTCACCGGTGATCTCGTACGGCCGGTGGACCGCCACCGGCAGGCCCTGGCCCGCGGCGTCGCGCAGCACCTCCTCGGCCACCCACTTGCTCTCGGCGTAGCCCATGGTGAGCCGGTCGGCGTGGTCGAGCGGCAGGTCCTCGTCCACGTGCCGCACGCCGGCGGTGCCGAAGCCGGCCAGCACCGCGATCGTGGAGAAGAAGTGCACGGGCACGGCGCGTTCGGCCGCCAGGCGTACGAGCTGCCGGGTGCCCTCCACGTTGGCACGGCGCAACGCCTCGTACGGATAGAGGAAGTTGACCTGTGCGGCGGCATGGATCACCAGGTCGAGGGCGTCGGCCAGTTCCTCGGCGCGGCCCGGTTCCAGACCGAGGCCGGGCTCAGCGAGGTCCGCCGGGAAGCACTCGACGCGGTCGGCGGCCTCCGTGGTGGCGAGGCCGAACCGGGCCAGGTTCCGCATCACCTTCCGCCGGGCGTGCGCGGCGTCGCGGCCGCGCACCGGGCAGTGCACCCGGGCGTCGGTGCGACGCAGCAGCCGGTCCAGCAGGAAGGCGCCGACGAAGCCGGAGGCGCCGGTGAGCAGCACCGCCCGGGGGCGCCGCCAGTCCGGCTCCGGACCGCGCGGCGCCAGCAGGGTGAAGCCCAGCCGCGCCTCGGCGCGGAAGTCCACGGCGCCGGCGTCGGGGGCCGTCCGGGCCCCCCGGCCCTCGACGGAGGTGAGGGCGGTGACGGCGGCCGTGAAGTCCTCCAGGGTGGGGGAGCGCAGCAGACTGTGGATCAGGGCGCGGCCGTGCCGGGCGTCGAGCCCGAAGGCGGCCAGGGTACGCGTGACGGCCTCGGCCGCCAGCAGGGAGTCGCCGCCGATGTCGAAGAAGCTGTCCCCGGGCGCCGGGTGCACGCCCAGCACCACCTGCCACACCCGCGCCGCCGACTGCTGCGGACCCGGCCCGGGGCGGTGGCCGGGCGCCGGGGCGGTGGCCCCGTCCGCGGCCGCCAGCAGGCGCAGCCGGCAGCGGTCGACCTTGCCCCCCGCGGTCACCGGGAACCGCCCCACCTCCACCAGCCGCGCGGGCACCGCGGCCGCGGGCAGCCATGCCGTGAGCCCGCCGCGGATGCGGTCCAGCGGCAGCGCCCGGCCGGGCCGGGCCGGTGTCACGTACCCGATCAGGCTGTCGCCCTCCAGTTCGACGACGGCCTCGCCGACCGCGTCGTCCGCCCGCAGCCGCGCCTCTATCTCGTCCGGCTCGATGCGGTGCCCGCGCAGCTTGATCTGCCGGTCCGCCCGCGCCCGGTACTCCAGTACGCCGTCCGCGCGCCGGACCACCCGGTCACCGGTGCGGTAGAGCCGCGTGCCGGGCTCGAAGCGGTTGTCGACGAAGCGCTCGGCGGTCAGCTCGGGGTCGCCGAGGTACCCCAGCGCGAGCCCGTCCCCGCCGACGAGGAGTTCGCCCTCCTCACCGGCGTCCGCGAGCGTGCCGTCCGCCCGCACCACGTAGCAGGTGGAGTTCTCCAGCGGCCGGCCGATCGGCACCGCCGTCGCCTCGGGAGGCAGACCGTCCACCAGGTGCGCGGTGGAGACCACGCTGTTCTCGGTCGGGCCGTAGAAGTTGACCACGGTGGTGTCCGGGCAGGCCGCCAGGATCGCGCGGGCCAGCTCCGGGTCCATCGCCTCGCCGCCGGCCGAGGCGAACCGCAGGGACCGCAGTGCCGACGGCCTGGTGCGCCCGATGTGGTGGAACACCCCGGTGGTCAGGTAGGCGATGCTGACCCGCTCGGACAGCAGCCGGGACTCCAGGGCGGCCGGTGACAGCAGCTCCTCCTGATCGGCGATCACCACGCAGGCCCCGGCGAGCAGCGTGGACCAGATCTCGATCGTGGAGGCGTCCGAGGAGAGGCCGTAGGCGTGCAGCACCCGTTCACCGGGGCGCGGCCGCTGCCACACCAGATCGGAGGCGGCCAGCCGGACCACGCCGCAGTGCGGGACCGCGACGGGTTTGGGACGGCCGGTCGAGCCGGAGGTGAACATCACGTAGGCGCAGTCCCCGGGCAGTACCCCGGTGCGCGGGAGCGCGGCCGGCACGGCCGGCGCCGACCCGTCCAGGGCGATGCGGGTCCGCACCCGCCGGATGCGGCAGACACTGCCGGGCAGCGTCACCACGGTGTGCACCCCGGCGTCCTCCGCCATCGCCTGGAGCCGTCCGGGCGGGGAGGCGTCGTCGAGCGGGACGTACGCGGCGCCGGTCTTGAGGATGCCCAGAAAGGCGACCAGCGCCTCCAGGGACCGGCTCCCGCACACACCGACCCCGTCACCGCGCCGCACCCCGGAGCCGAGCAGCCGGGCGGCCAGCGCGTCGGAGCGGTCCTTCAGCTCGCCGTAGCTCATGCTGCGGCCGTGCTGTACGGAGGCGGTCGCCCGGGGGCGCAGCGCGGCCTGGGAGTCGAACAGCTCGTGCAGACAGCGATCGCGCGGGTACCACAGCGTCCCCGCGTTCCACGCCGGCGCCACCGGAAGCGTCATCGTGTCAATGACCATGGGATGTCCCGTCTGTGCTGCACGTGCATCGCCTGCCGCACGGAGGACTAGGTGTCGAACTCCGCGGCGAAGGCGGAGAAGTCGGCCGTCCTCCACCTCTCGGGCCGCATGCGGATGAGGATGTCGTCGGCCAGTTGCTCCTGGTTGGCCGCCAGGTACGCCGTCGCGGCGTCCGCGTCCAGGTACCGGTGGGCCAGCGCCTCGTGCTCGGCCGGGGGCACCGGATCCTCGACGCCCACGACCGGCCCCTCCACGCTCACATAGCGGTACGGGGCCGATTCGTCCTGCACGCAGAGGCTGAACCGCCCGGCGTCGCGGACGAGGCCGGCCTTCAGCGCCTGCCGCCCGGTCTCGATCGCCACCAGCCCGCCGGGCCGGTAGGAGTACCAGAGCGGAACCAGCAACGGCCCACCGCCGTTCCGGGGATCGTTCACCCCCAGGATTCCCACATGGAGGCCGGCGAGGAACTCCTCCCGGTCTTCGACCGACATCCTGAGATCCACGGGTACCACCTCGATCGGGCAGAGAATCCCGCAGGGCATCCTCGGGCGACACGGAGGCCCGCACGGGTCCCGGCGGCTGAGCCGACACAGGAGGCCGAGACGGGCCCCGACTCCCAGAGTTCAACAGACCCGCGCGGTTCGCATCCCGGACCCCGACACGGGTCCTGTATATAAATGTGGAACATCGTATAGACTTCCATAGTCCGCACCCGTCCCACCGTCCCCAGGAGCTCCCCGATGGTGCACGTCCCGACCGGTTTCACCGGCCGCCACTTCCTCAAGGAGCTGGACTTCACCGAGGACGAGTTCCGCGGTCTGGTCGGGCTGGCCGCCGAGCTGAAGGCCGCCAAGCGGGCCGGGACCGAGACGCGGTACCTGCGGGGCCGCAACATCGCCCTGATCTTCGAGAAGACCTCGACGCGCACCCGCTGCGCGTTCGAGGTCGCCGCCGCCGACCAGGGCGCCTCGACGACGTATCTCGATCCGTCCGGGTCGCAGATGGGGCACAAGGAGTCCGTGAAGGACACCGCCCGTGTCCTCGGCCGGATGTTCGACGCGATCGAGTACCGGGGCGACAGCCAGGACGCCGTCGAGGAACTCGCCGCGCACGCCGGCGTCCCCGTCTACAACGGGCTCACCGACGACTGGCACCCCACGCAGATGCTCGCCGACGTGCTCACCATGACCGAGCACTGCGCCAAGCCGCTGCGCGAGACCGCCTTCGCCTACCTCGGCGACGCCCGCTTCAACATGGGCAACTCCTACCTGGTCACCGGCGCCCTGCTCGGCATGGACGTACGGCTCGTCGCCCCCAAGAGCTACTGGCCCGCCCAGGGCATCGTCGACCGGGCCCGCGAGCTGGCCGCCTCCAGCGGTGCGCGCATCACCCTCACCGAGTCCCTGGAGGAGGGAGTGCGCGGCGCCGACTTCGTCGCCACCGACGTCTGGGTCTCCATGGGGGAGCCCAAGGAGGTCTGGGACGAGCGGATCGAGGCCCTGGCCCCGTACGCCGTGACGATGGACGTGCTGCGCGCCACCGGCAACCCGGACGTGAAGTTCCTGCACTGCCTGCCGGCCTTCCACGACCTCGGCACCGAGGTCGGCCGCGGGATCCACGAGCGACACGGCCGCACCTTCCTGGAGGTGACCGACGAGGTCTTCGAGTCGGCCCACTCGGTCGTCTTCGACGAGGCGGAGAACCGTCTGCACACCATCAAGGCGATCATGGTCGCCACCCTGGCCTGACCGGCCGCCCTCAGGACCCGCGGCCCGGAGCCACCCCTTCCGCCGCCGTAACGCGACCTCCCCCCGGCTCCCACAGGCAGCGGACATCCCCGAGGCCGCCCCGCACCACCAGAAACGAGCACCACCCCCGCATGTCCGCTCCCCGCATCAAGTCCCCGGCCCTCCTGGTCGCCGAGTCCGGCGCCGACCGCGCGGGCCACGGTCTCAAGCGCACGATGGGCCTGTTCCAGCTCGTCTGCTTCGGCATCGGCGCGATCGTCGGCACCGGCATCTTCGTCGGCCTGTCCGACTCGGTCGCCCAGGCCGGTCCCGCCGTCGTCGTCTCCTTCGTCCTGGCCGCGATCACCTGCGTGTTCACCGCCTTCTCCTTCGCCGAGCTGGGCGGCGCGATCCCCGTCTCCGGGTCCTCGTACTCCTTCGCCTACGCCGGCCTCGGCGAGACCACCGCCTTCCTGGTCGGCTGGTGCCTGCTGCTGGAGTACGGCATCTCCATCTCCGCGGTCGCCGTCGGCTGGAGCCAGTACGTCAACGAGCTGCTGCACAGCCTCACCGGATGGCAGCTCCCGGCCGCCCTGTCCGCCGGCCCCGGCGACGGCGGGGTCGTCAACCTGCCGGCCGTCCTCGTCATCGCCATGGCCTGCATGCTGCTGGTGCGCGGAGTGCGCGAGAGCGCCCGGGCGACCGCCGCGATGGCCGTGCTCAAGCTCGTCATCCTCGTCGCCTTCTGCGCCATCGGGTTCTCCGCCTTCAAGCACGGCAACCTCACCCCGTTCTCGCCGGCCGGACTCGGCGGCATCGGCGCGGGCACCACGGCCGCGTTCTTCTCCTACATCGGTTTCGACGCGATCACCACCGCCGGCGAGGAGGCCAGGAACCCGCGCCGGGACATCCCGGTCGCGATCCTCGTCTGCATCGGCCTGGTGACCCTGCTGTACTGCGCGGTCGCGCTCGCCGCGATCGGCGCCATCGGCGGCGACCAGGTCGGCGGCCGGCCCGCGGCGCTGTCGTACGTCGTCAACACGGTCACCGGCTCCTCGGTCGGCGGCGCCGTCATCGCCTTCGGCGCGGTCGTCGCCATCGCCTCCGTGGTGCTGACCGTGACGTACGCCCAGTCCCGCATCCTGATGTCGATGTCCCGCGACGGGCTCGTGCCGCCCGTCCTCCAAAAGGTCTCGCCGCGCACCTCGGTGCCCGTCGCCGGCACCCTGATCGTCGGCGTGGTCTTCGCGGTCCCCGCGGCGTTCGCGTCGCTGGACGTCGTGGTCAACCTGTGCACCATCGGCACGCTCGCCATCATGGCCGTCGTCAACATCGCCGTGATCACGCTGCGCCGCCGCGAACCGGGCCTCGCCCGCACCTTCCGGGTGCCGCTCTACCCGGTGCTGCCGGTGCTCGGCGTCGGCTGCTCCCTGTACCTGATGTACGAGACCGGCTGGACCACCTGGCTCCAGTTCGCCGGCTTCCTCGTGGCCGGGCTGCTCGTGTACGTGGGCTACGGACGCCGGCACTCCCGGCTGGCGGCACGGGCCGGGGCGGCGGAGGTCACGCCGGGCGCGGCCGAGGCGGACCGGACAGCCTGAACCACACCGCCTTGCCCGACGCGGTCGGGCGGTGCCCGCAGGCGGAGCTGAGGGCGCGGATCAGCAGCAGGCCGCGCCCGTGCTCCTGCCAGGGGTCCGGGGCCGTGAGGCCCGGCCGGGTCAGCCCGCCGGGCGGGTCCGGGTCCGGGTCGTGCACCTCGACGTGGCAGCCGGTCGGCAGCAGCTCCACCACCAGCTCTATCGGACCCCGCCCCGCGGTGTGCTCCACGGCGTTCGCGACCAGCTCCGCGGTGAGCAGCTCCGCGGTGTCGCTGTCGGCCGTGTGCTCCAGCTCGGTCAGCGCCGTACGGACCAGGGCGCGGGCCACCGGCACGGCGGCCGCCGAGTGCGGCAGCGCGACGCGCCAGGACGGAAGAGACGGCACGAAGTGCCTCCGTGAGGGGCGGTGGCCGGGCGACGGGTGGGCTGGGGCTGAAGGGGGTTCGTGCAAGGTGTGTCCGTTCGTGGCGGGGGGCGTCCCGGTGATGACCATCAGGTTGTCCCGCTTTCAACGAGGGGAATGGTACGGGGGCCGTCCGCGGGGACTTTCGGCGGCCTCGTCCTCGGGGCCGCCGGGCCCGGCACGGTGGGCTTACCCCGAGGGACGGCCGTCCTCCCCCGGCCACTCCCGTCGTTACCTCCCTATCGACGAGCCGTGACCAAGTGACGGGTACCGGTCACAGTGGCGCGACTGTATCGCGTACTCGTGACGACAGTCATGAACAAGTGATAACTTCGGTGGGGAGAGCCGTCGAGGCAGAGGCCTGCGCGGCAGCGGTTCGTGGCAGTCCCCCCGAGGAGGCCCTGTGTCATGAGTCCCTTCACCGGCTCCACCGACCGCACCTCCCAGTGGCGCCATCTGCGCGTCGAGCGCGCCGACGGCGTCGCCACGGTCACCCTCGCCCGGCCCGACAAGCTCAACGCGCTCACCTTCGGCGCCTACGCCGACCTGCGCGACCTGCTCGCCGAACTGTCCCGCGAGCGGGCCGTGCGCGCCCTGGTACTGGCCGGCGAGGGCCGCGGCTTCTGCTCCGGCGGCGACGTGGACGAGATCATCGGCGCCACTCTGAGCATGAACACGTCCGAGCTGCTCGACTTCAACCGGATGACCGGACAGGTCGTGCGGGCCGTACGGGAATGCCCGTTCCCCGTGATCGCGGCGGTGCACGGGGTGGCGGCCGGGGCGGGAGCGGTCCTGGCCCTGGCGGCGGACTTCCGGGTCGCGGACCCCACCGCCCGGTTCGCCTTCCTCTTCACCCGCGTCGGCCTGTCCGGCGGCGACATGGGCGCCGCCTATCTGCTGCCCCGGGTGGTCGGGCTGGGCCACGCCACCCGGCTGCTGATGCTCGGCGAGCCGGTACGGGCGGCCGAGGCCGAGCGGATCGGCCTGATCAGCCACCTCACCGACGAGGGCAGCGCCGACGAGGCCGCGCGTTCCCTGGCCCGCCGGCTGGCCGACGGCCCCGCCCTCGCCCTCGCCCAGACCAAGGCCCTGCTCACCGCCGAACTGGACATGCCCCTGTCCGCCGCGGTCGAACTGGACGCCTCCACCCAGGCCCTGCTGATGAACGGCGAGGACTACGCCGAGTTCCACGCGGCCTTCACCGAGAAGCGCCCCCCGAAGTGGCGGGGGAGGTGACCGGAGGTGACCGGTGCCATGAGGGTCGCGGTCATCGGCGGCGGACCCGGCGGCCTGTACGCCGCGGCCCTGCTCAAACGGCTCGACCCGGCCCGTGAGATCACCGTCTGGGAGCGCAACGCGCCCGACGACACCTTCGGGTTCGGCGTCGTGCTCTCCGACGAGACGCTCGGCGGCATCGAACACGCCGACCCGGTGGTGTACGAGGCCCTGCGCCGGGAGTTCGTGCGCTGGGACGACATCGACATCGTGCACCGGGGCACCCGGCACACCTCCGGCGGCCACGGCTTCGCCGCGCTCGGCAGGCGGCGCCTGCTGCGGATCCTGCACGAACGCTGCCGCGCGCTCGGCGTCGACCTGCGCTTCCGCACCGAGGCGCCGCCCCCGGAGCGGCTGTCGCGGACGTACGACCTGGTCATCGCCGCCGACGGCGTGCACAGCGCCACCCGCGAGGCCCATGCCCACCTCTTCCGGCCCCGGCTGACCGGCCACCGCTGCCGCTACATCTGGCTGGCCGCCGACTTCGCCCTCGACGCCTTCCGCTTCGAGATCGCCGAGACCGAGCACGGCGTGGCGCAACTGCACGGCTATCCGTATGCACCGGACGCCTCGACGGTCATCGTCGAGATGCGCGAGGAGGTGTGGCGCGCGGCCGGCTTCGACATCATGGACGAGAAGGAGTCCGTCGAGCGCTGCGCCAAGATCTTCGCGGACGCGCTCGGCGGGCGGCCGCTGCGCTCCAACAAGTCCGCGTGGTCCACCTTCCGCACGGTCGTCACCGAGCGCTGGTCGCACGGCAACCTGGTGCTGCTCGGCGACGCCGCCCACACCGCCCACTTCTCCATCGGATCCGGCACCAAGCTCGCCGTCGAGGACGCCCTCGCGCTCGCCGCCTGCCTGGACGAACAGCCCTCGCTGGCCGAAGCGCTCACCGCCTACGAGCAGGAGCGCAAACCGGTCGTCGCCTCCACCCAGCGCGCGGCCCGGGCCAGCCTGGAGTGGTTCGAGAACCTGGACCGCTACCTCGGCCAGCCGCCCCGCCAGTTCGCCTTCAACCTGCTCACCCGCAGCCGCCGCGTCACCCACGGCAACCTCCGGCTGCGCGACCCCCGCTTCACCGACGCCGTGGAGCGGGAGTTCGGCTGCCCGCCCGGGACACCGCCGATGTTCACCCCGTTCCGGCTGCGCGGACTGACCCTGCGCAACCGGGTCGTCGTCTCGCCCATGGACATGTACTCGGCCACCGACGGCGTCCCCGGCGACTTCCACCTCGTCCACCTGGGCGCCCGGGCTCTCGGCGGCGCGGGCCTGTTGATGACCGAGATGGTCTGCGTCAGCCCCGAGGGCCGGATCACCCCGGGCTGCGCCGGCCTGTGGACCGGACGGCAGTCCGACGCCTGGCGGCGGATCACCGACTTCGTGCACCGGCAGGCCCCGGACACCGCGATCGGCGTGCAGCTCGGCCACAGCGGACGCAAGGGATCGACCCGGCTGATGTGGGAGGGCATGGACGAGCCGCTGCCCGGGGGCAACTGGCCTCTGACGGCCGCCTCCCCGCTGCCGTACCGGCCGGACAGCCAGATACCCCGCCAGGCCGGCCGGGCCCAGCTCACCGACATCCGCGAGCAGTTCACCGCCGCCGCCTGGCGTGCCGCCCGGGCCGGCTTCGACCTGCTCGAACTGCACTGCGCCCACGGCTACCTGCTCTCCGGCTTCCTCTCCCCGCTGACCAACCGGCGCACCGACGCCTACGGCGGCTCACTGGACAAGCGGCTGCGCTTCCCGCTGGAGGTCTTCGACGCCGTACGCGGAGTGTGGCCCGAGGACCGTCCGATGACCGTGCGCGTCTCCGCCACCGACTGGGCCGAGGGCGGTACGACCGCCGCCGAGGCCGTGGAGATCGCCCGCGCCTTCGCCGCGCACGGCGCCGACGCGATCGACGTGTCGACCGGGCAGGTGGTGGCCGACGAACGCCCCGAGTTCGGACGGTCGTACCAGACGCCGTTCGCCGACCGGATCCGCCACGAGGTGGGCGTACCGGTGATCGCGGTCGGCGCGATCTCCTCCTGGGACGACGTCAACTCCCTGATTCTGGCAGGGCGTACGGACCTGTGCGCGCTGGCCCGCCCGCACCTGTACGACCCGCACTGGACTCTGCACGCGGCCGCCGAGCAGGGCTACACGGGTCCGTCCGCCGTCTGGCCGGCGCCCTACCGGGCGGGCAGCCGCCGCCCTCAGACGGGCCGCACGGACGCACCCAAGCCCCGCCTGACGCTCGGTGGTTGACCGGTGCCTCACCGGGATGGGCGGCTGCCCTCCGCGCGGGGCGGGCCGTGCGGATGCGTTCAAGCTCCGTCTGGTGCTGGGTGGTTGACCGGTGCCTTATTGGCGGGAAGCTGGGCGTGCCCAAGCCCCGCCTGGTATGGGGTGGTTGACCGGAGGCCGTCGCCCGCGCCCTACCGGCGTGGGTAGCCGCCGTCCGGGAGCGGGCCGCACGGACGCACCCAAGCCCCGCCTGGCGCTGCGTGGTTGACCGGTGCCTTATTGAGCGGGCAGTCGGCAGGGCATCCAAGCTCCGCCCGGCAGTGGACGGTTGCCCGGCGTCAGAGCCCGGCGAACTCGGCGCCCGTGTCCCGCAGCCGCTCGTGCAGCCCCTGGAAGACGGCGGCCGAGCGGGCACCGGGCCAGTCGGCGGGCAGCAGCCGCGCGGGCAGGCCGGGGTCGGCGTAGGGCAGATGGCGCCAGGAGTCCAGGGCGAGGAGGTAGTCGCGGTAGGCCTCCTCCGGCGGGGTGTCCGCGCGCTTCTCCCAGGCGCGCAGCACGCGCGCGTGCCGGTCGAGGAACGCCTCGTGCTGCTCGGCGATCGCCGCCAGGTCCCACCACCGTCCGACCGCCTGAGCGGTCGGCGTGAAGCCCAGGTGCTCGCCGCGGAAGAAGTCCACGTACGGGTCGAGGTCCAGCCGCCGCAGCGTGTGCCGGGTCTCCTCGTACAGGCGGGCCGGGGCGATCCACACGCCGGGCGCCGCCGTGCCGAAGCCGAGCCCGGCCAGCCGGGAGCGCAGCACGTGGCGCTTGTTGCGCTCCGACTCCGGCACGGAGAACACGGCGAGCACCCAGTCCTCGTCCCCGGGGTGCGCCGTGGCATAGATACGGCGGTCGCCGTCGTCGAGCAACTGCCGTGCCTCCGCGGACAGTTCGTATCCCGCCGCGCCCTGCGCGGTGCGGGCGGGCAGCAGCAGCCCGCGCCGCTTGAGCCGCGACACCGAGGAGCGCACGGACGGCGCGTCCACCCCCACGGCGGCCAGTAGCCGGATCAGCTCGGCGACGGGCACCGGCCCTGGCGCGAAGCGGCCGTAGGCGCCGTAGAGCGTGACGATGAGGGACCTCGGGGCGTGTAGCGCCTGCTGCTCGGACACGTTGATCATTTTAGGTCTTCGGCATCACTGCTGGTCACCGACGCCGCTGGTCACCGGCGCCGCTGAGGGCCGTCACCGCCGAGCACCGTCGAGTAGGCGCCCTCACCGCCGTGCGGCGTCACCCCTGAACGCCGTCGGCGCGCAGCCGGAACCGCTGGAGCTTGCCGGTGGCCGTGCGCGGCAGCACGTCCAGGAAGACGATCTCGCGCGGGCACTTGTACGGGGCCAGCTCCGACTTGAGGTACGCGCGCAGCGCCTCCGCGTCCCGCGGCGCGCCCCGTCTGAGGACGGCGTAGGCGACCACGACCTGCCCGCGGTCCTCGTCGGGCCGCCCGACGACCGCCGCCTCCACCACGTCCGGGTGGCGCAGCAGGGCGTCCTCGACCTCCGGACCGGCGATGTTGTACCCGGCCGAGATGATCATGTCGTCGGCGCGGGCGACGTAACGGAAGTAGCCGTCGGGCTCGCGGACGTAGGTGTCCCCGGTGACGTTCCAGCCGTCCCGCACGTACACGCGCTGCCGCGGGTCGGCGAGGTAGCGGCAGCCGACCGGCCCCCGGACGGCGAGCAGGCCCGGCACCCCGTCCGGCACCGGCTCGCCGTGCTCGTCCTGCACGCGCGCGTGCCACCCCGGTACGGGCACTCCGGTCGTGCCGGGCCGGATGTCCCCGTCCGCCGCCGAGATGAAGATGTGCAGCAGCTCGGTGGCGCCGATGCCGTTGACGATGCGCAGTCCGGTCCGCTCGTGCCAGGCGTGCCAGGTGGCCGCGGGCAGGTTCTCCCCGGCGGACACACAGCGCCGCAGCGAGGAGACGTCGTGGGAGTCGAGCGCGTCGAGCATCGCGCGGTACGCGGTGGGGGCGGTGAACAGCACGGACACCCGGTGCTCGGCGATCGCGGGCAACAACTGCCGTGGATGGGCCTGTTCGAGGAGGAGCGCGCTGGCGCCGGCGCGCATCGGGAAGACCACGAGCCCGCCGAGCCCGAAGGTGAAACCGAGCGGGGGACTGCCCGCGAACACGTCGTCCGCGTGCGGTCTGAGCACATGGCGGGAGAAGGTGTCCGCGATGGCCAGCACGTCCCGGTGGAAGTGGACGCAGCCCTTGGGCCGCCCGGTGGTGCCCGAGGTGAACGCGATGAGCGCGACGTCGTCGGCGGCGGTGTCCACGGCCGGGTACGGCGTGCCGGGCGCCGGACGGCGCAGCAGGTCGTCGGGGGCGTCACCCCCGTACGTCGTGACGACGAGCCCCGGTGTCTCCGCCTTGGCCAGGTCGTCCACGGCCCGGACGTCGCACAGCGCGTGCCGGACCCGGGCGATCTCGCAGATCGTGCTCAGCTCGTGCGGGCGCTGCTGGGCCAGCACGGTGACGGCGACCGCGCCCGCCTTGAGCACGGCCAGCCAACAGGCCGCCAGCCACGGGGTGGTGGGGCCGCGCAGCAGTACGCGGTTGCCGGGGACCACCCCGAGGTCGCCGGTCAGCACGTGCGCGATGCGGTCGACGCGGGCGCGCAGATCGCCGTAGGTCCACGTCCGGCCGTCGGCGGTACGGAACACCGGGCGCCCGGCGTCGGCGGGGTCCAGCAGCTCGGCGGCGCAGTTGAGCCGGTCCGGGTAGCGCAGTTCCGGAAGGTCGAAGCGGAGCTCGGGCCACTGGTCCGGGGGTGGCAGGTGGTCGCGCGCGAAGGTGTCCACGTGCGCCGAGGCCGTCGGCCGCGCGGTGCCGCCCCTGCCGGAGTCCAAGGTGTCCATGGCCGGTTCGCCCCCTTGTCGTGGTGGGCACGCACAAGGAGCGTATCGTGTTGGTGACGACAGTCAACGGTACGCGATACGGTGGATCGTGCCCCGGCCGGCCGGGAGAGAGGGGACCGGCGAATGCCCGCATTCTCGCTCGAACCGGAACAGGCGGCCTGGTGCGCCGAGGTGCGTGCCCTGGCCGCCGCCCGGCTGCGCCCGCTCGCCGAGAAGGGCGAGCCGGGCCACGTCAACCGCGCGCTCCTCGCCGAACTGGGCCGACTCGGCCTGCTGGAGCGCCTGTTCACCTCCGGCGCCCTCGATCTGTGCCTCATGCGGGAATCCCTGGCCCACGCCTGCACCGAGGCCGAGACCGCCCTCGCCCTCCAGGGCCTCGGCGCCCACCCCGTCCACGCCCACGGCACCCCCGCCCAGCGCGCCCACTGGCTGCCGCGCGTGACGGACGGAAGCGCGGTCGCGGCCTTCGCCCTCAGCGAGCCGGGCGCGGGCTCGGACGCGGCGGCACTGGCGCTGGCGGCCCGCCCGGACGGCCCCTCGCGCTGGCGGCTCACCGGCGAGAAGTGCTGGATCTCCAACGCCCCCGAGGCCGACTTCTACACCGTCTTCGCGCGTACGACACCGGACGCGGGCTCCCGTGGCGTGACCGCGTTCCTGGTGCCCGCCGACCGCCCCGGGCTCACCGGAACCGCGCTGGAGATGCTCTCGCCGCACCCCATCGGCGCGCTCGACTTCGACGGCGTCCCCGTCACGGCCGAGGACGTGGTCGGCGAGACCGACCGCGGCTTCCGCGTGGCCATGGGCACCCTCAACCTGTTCCGCCCCAGCGTCGGCGCCTTCGCCGTGGGCATGGCGCAGGCGGCGCTCGACGCCACCCTCACCCACACCGCCCGCCGGGACGCCTTCGGCGGCAAGCTGAGGGACCTCCAGACGGTCGCCCACCAGGTCGCCGAGATGGCCCTGCGCACGGAGGCGGCCCGCCTGATGGTGTACGCGGCGGCGACGGCGTACGACGAGGGAGCCCCCGGCGTCCCCGGACGCGCCGCCATGGCGAAGCTGCTCGCCACCGAGACCGCGCAGTTCGTCGTCGACACCGCCGTCCAGCTCCACGGCGCCCGCGCCCTGCGCCGCGGCCACCTGCTCGAACACCTCTACCGCGAGGTGCGGGCTCCCCGGGTCTACGAGGGAGCGAGTGAGGTGCAGCGGGGGATCATCGCGAAGGAGCTGTACGCGGGGTTGCGCGAGCCTGGGGAGGCATGGTGACCGCCGAGCCGTGCCCCTCGGAGGAGGCCGTGTGACCGTCGAGCCGTGCCCGCCGGAGGAGACCCTGTGACCGTCGTCGAGCCGCGTACGCCCGGGGAGGCCCTATGACCGCCGACCGCGTCAACCCACCCGCTCTGTCCCCGCCCACCGGCTTCTCGCACGCGGTGGTCGCCACCGGCTCACGGTTGGTGTTCCTGGCGGGCCAGACGGCACTCGACGCCGACGGAAAGGTGGTCGGCGAGACCCTGCCCGAGCAGTTCGAGCGGGCGCTGACCAACCTGCTGACCGCGCTCGCGGCGGCGGGCGGCACCGCGTCGGACCTGGCCCGGGTCACCGTGTACACCACGGATGTCGCGGCCTACCGCGTGCACGCCGCCGAACTCGGCCGCGTATGGCGCCGGTTGGCCGGCCGCGACTATCCCGCGATGGCGGTGGTCGGGATCGTACGGCTGTGGGACGAGCGTGCCCTGGTCGAGCTCGACGGCTTCGCGGTGCTGGGCGACGGCTGATCAGGCGGTGTCGGCCAAGTGGTCGACGGGCACGCGCCGCCGGAGAGTGAGGGTCACGGCCACCGCAGAGGGCGCCGGGTACGAGTGGAAGCTCCTGTTCCAGTCACCCCGGAGGTTCTTCCCCATGCCCCTGCGTCCCGTACTCGGCGCCCTGGGCGCGGCGGCGGCCACCGTGCTCGTGCTGAGCGCGCCCGCCATCGCCGCTCCGGGCGACAAGGTGACCATCGACCGGACGGCCCGCCTGTCGGTGGACGGCACCGTCACCGTCTCCGGCACCTACCACTGCTTCGGCGTCAACGGCCCGGTCTTCATCGGTGCGGCCATCGGCCGGGGATCCTCGGCCACCCGCTACGGAATCGGCGGCACCCGCGCCGTGTGCGACGGCGCCCCCCACCGCTGGCGGGCCTCCGGCACCGTGACGCCGAAGCGGCTCAGGCCCGGCCCGGCCCGCGTCGAGGCCGTCCTCGTGGAACTGCGACAGCACAGCGGCCTGCCGCTGCCGCATTTCCACGCCTCGCGCCACCGGAACGTGATGCTCGTCGCGCACTGAGCCCCTGCCCGGCTGCCCGGCACCCCAGCGGTGCCGGGCAGCCGGGCGTGCGGCGACGGGGCGGTCAGCGGTCGGCCCGCTGGTCGATGCCGGCGTCGTCGGGAGGACCCGGGGCGTCGAGGACGGAGGTCTCCACCTCGCCGACGCCCCACCCGTACGCCAGCTTGTGCACCTCCAGCACGAAGAAGGATTCCGTGGCGACGATCCCGTCGATCAGATGGAGGCGCCGCGTCATCAGGTCGGTGAAGTGAGCCGTGTCCCGACAGATCACCTCGGCCATGATGTCGAATCCGCCCGCGGTCATGATGACGTACGCGGTCTCGGGAAGCTCCCGCAGCGCCCGGCAGACCGACGGGGCGGTACCGGGACGTACCCGGATGCCGATCATCGCCAGCCGGTCGAACCCGATGGTCAGCGGGTTGGCGATGCCGACCACCTGCAGGATCCCGGCGTCCTTCAGCCGCTGTACCCGATAGCGCACGGAGGAGGCCGGGATGCCCACGTCCGAGGCGATCAGACTGTAGGCGCGACGTCCGTCGGTCTGCAGGATGGCGATGATGCGCCGGTCGATGTCGTCGAGCGGGCTCGGGGTGGACATACGGCTGCTCCGGAGGTCGCGACCAAGGTGTGGACCGGGCCGATGGCGGTCCCTCGGCACGGGGACGGCCACCGGGTCCGGGCGGTCCAGCGTACGGAGCCCCATGGAGCGGCGGGTCACCAGCCCGATCAGAGGCTCATGACGCCCGTACGCAGGTCGGACATGTCGAGCAGCGTGTGCTTGCCGCCGATCCGGCCCCAGCCGGTGCCGCGGTTGCCCGCACCGCCGAACGGCATGTTGACGTCCCAGAAGCAGGTGCTGTCGTTGACGACGACCTGGCCGACGGCCAACTCCTCTACGAACCGGTACGCCGAGGCCATGCTCTGCGTGAACACCGCGCCCTGGAGGCCGAGTTTGTCGTCGTTTGCGATCCGCAGCAGCTCGTCGTCGCTGCCGCCGGTGATGATGGGGACCACCGGGCCGAAGGACTCCTCGCGAGAGAGCAGGCTGTCCTCCGGCACACCGTCCACCACGGTGAACTCGTAGTAGAGTTCGGTCGGTTGGTCCGCACGGCGCTGCCCACCGAGCAGAATCCGCGCGCCGCGCTCGCGGGCGTCCGCCATGTGCCGGTCCATCTTGGCCGCGACACCCTCATTGTTGAGCGGCCCGAGGTTCGTCGCCGCGTCGAACGGGTCGCCGAGCACGACGTTCTCGGCGGCGCGGAGCACGGCCTCGACGAAGCCGTCGTGCGCGTCGGCGTGTACGACCACCCGCTCCGTGGCACAGCACACCTGCCCGGAGCACAGGTACGCGCCGTACACCGCGGCGCGGGCCGCCGCGTCCAGATCGGCGTCGGCGAGCACCACCAGCGGGCCGTTGCCCGAGCACTCCATGAGGGAGCGCTTGAGCCCGGCGGCGGCCGCGACCTTCGCGCCGGTCGCCGAGGAGCCGATGAAACCGATGGCGTCGACACCGGGGTGGCGCACCAGCATGTCCCCGGCCGCACCCTCGCCGGGCAGGACGTTCACCAGGCCCGCCGGGACCCCCGCCTCGACCATCGCCTCCATGGCCTTCAGCACGGTCAGCGGGGTGTTCGCCGGCGGCTTGACGACGTGCGCGTTGCCGGTGGCCAGCCCGGGGGCGACGAACTCGGCGAGCATCAGCAGCGGGAAGTTCCAGGGCGTGATGATGCCCCAGGTGCCGACCGGCCGGTAGAAGGTCCACATCCGCTTGGTGCGGTCCGTCGACGGCATCGTCTCACCGTGCAGCCGTACCGCGTCCTCGGCGTGCAGATGGAACAGCTGCGCCGCCTCCTCGATGTCGGCGACCGACTCGGCGAGCGGCTTGCCCTGTTCCAGCGTCTGCAGACGGGCCAGTTCGTCCACCCGGGCGGACAGCGCGTCGCCGACGCGGTGACAGATCTCCGCCCGCTTCCAGACGTTGACCTTCGCCCAGGCCTGCTGTGCTTCGTTCGCCGCCTTCACAGCGGCGTCCAGGTCGGTGGCGGAGGGGAGGGGGATGGTACCGATGCGCTCGCCGGTGACCGGGCTGATGACGTCGTAGGTCTTGGTACCGGTGCTGTCGGCGTAGTCGCCGTTGATGAAGAACGGGTGCACGGCAGACATGAAGAGCCCTTCTGGTCGTAACGGGGAGAGCGCAGAGGGGGAGTGATGCCCACACCATCGGGTCGGCAACGAAAGGCTGTCAATAGGTCGGAACCCGCAATTCAAAGGCCAGTTGATTGCTGAATCAGCAGGCTCAAGCCATTGACACTGCGAAATCGGTGGCCCTACGGTGCGGGGCTCATGGACCCCGGCTCTCCGCCCGGGGCGCGCCTCCCCGCACTTCTCTCCCCGCCTCGCCGTCCCGGCTCTCCCCTACCGGCTCCTCTCTCCCGGCTCTCCCCTTCCGGCTCTGCAACCGCTCTCCGTCCGAAGGAGACCCATGTCCGAGCAACCTGCCCTCGCCAAAAAGATGCGATGGTACGACGGGTTCGCCATGTCGCTGACCATGCCGGCCGCGCTCATCGCATCCCTGGGAGCCTCGATCGGGGGGCTCGGCGCCTGGGGCGCGATCGCCCTGTGGGCGGTGTCCATGGTGCTGGCCACCGCCACCAACTGGATCTACACCGAGATGGCCGCGATGTTCCCCGACTCCTCCGGCGGAATCGCGCACTACGCCACCGAGGGCTGGCGCAGCCGCGCCCCCGTCGTAGGAGCCCTGGCCGGCATCGGCTACTGGCTGCCCTGGACCACCGCCCTGGCGGTGTACGCGGGGATCATCGGCTCCCTGGTGCAGGCGCAGTGGTTCCCCGGCCAGACCTGGACACTCGACCTGGGCGTGGCGGAGCTGAGCCTGCCGATCGTGGTGGGACTCGTCGTCATGGGGCTGCTGTACGCGGCGGCGATGTACGGCCTGCACGCGGCGATGTGGGTGGTCTACGTGACCGGCGGGATCCTGCTGATCCCGCTCGCGGTCTTCGTCGTGGGACCGTTCCTCTCCGGCGACTGGAGCACGGCCGGCCTGCACTGGAACCTTCACGGCATGAGCGGGCTCCGCGAGGCCCTGGTGTGGTTGTACATCATGGCCTGGACCTCCTTCGGCGTGGAGGTGTGCGCGACCTTCGCCCCCGAGTACAAGGAGACCGTGCGGGACACCTCCCGGGCGCTGCGTGCGGGGGTGCTGTTCTGCCTCGGCGTCTTCATCCTGCTGCCACTGGCGCTCTCCGGCTACGTCGGCGAGAAGAAGATCGGAGAGGATCCCACCGCCTTCTACGTCGGCGCCTTCCGCGACCTGGTCGGCGGCGCCGCGGACCTGATGATCGTGTTCCTTATCGCCTCACTGCTGCTCATCATGATCACTGGGCTGGCCGACGGCTCGCGGGTGCTGTACGACATGGGCCGTCAGGGGGTGACGATCCGTCAGGTGGGTGTGCTCAACCGGCGCGGTGTACCGGCTCGCGCGCTCACCGTCGCGCTGGCGATCAACGTGATCGTGCTGGTGGTGCTCAAGACGCCGCTGGCGATCATTGTCACCGGCAACCTGGGCTACATCCTGACCCACATCCTGGCGATCTCCGGGTTCGCGTTGCTGCGCCGGGACCGCCCCGATCTGGCCCGCCCGATCCGGCTCCCCGACTTCTTCGTGCCGCTGGCCTGGTTCCTCACCGCGCTGCTGGCCGTCATCCTGGTCGTCGGCGCCACCGGCTTCTCCATCACCGGGTACGGCGGTTTCAGGGAACTGGCCATCGCCGTCGGCGTACTGGCCGCGGCGGTCCTGCTGTGGGAGTATCGCCGCCGCGTCCAGGACCGCGACGCCCCGGCGCCCACCGACGAGCCCGCGGCCGGCACCGACGGGGCCCCGCCGCACGACGAGGTGAGGGAAGCCCCCCGCCGCTGAACCTCTCGCTGCCGTGACCGTCCGGCCGCCGAGAGCATCACTCGTCCCCCTTCCCACCGCATCCCGTCCCGAGCCGTGCCGCACGCACGGCGTCAGGCACTTCCCAACCCCCCATGCATCCCCAGGCCGGCGGGTTCGTGCGCCGCAGCCGCCGAGCACCCCTCCCCTTCGCAGCAGTAAGGACTTCGGCATGGCACGTTTCCAGGGTCGTACCCGTCTCAGCGCCCACATGCGCGCGATGTTCTCGGCACACGACGAAGCGGCACGCACCGGCGTGCCGGTGGAAGAGATCCAGGGCAGGCGGGCCGCTGCCGCTGTCGAGGGGGCGAGCCGCAGGCAGTTCCTGCGCGGTGCCGCTGGTGGCCTGGCGGTCGCCGCGGCCGGCGGGCTCGGCGTCCGCTCGCTGCTCCAGGCTCCGGCGGCCAACGCCGCCACCGCACCCAGAGTGGTCGTCGTCGGCGCCGGCCTGGCCGGGCTGCGGGCCGCCCACGACCTGTACCGCAGGAAGGGCATCGCCGCCACGGTCTACGAGGGCAACACCCGAGCCGGCGGCCGGTGCTGGAGTCTGCGTGGCTTCTTCGACGCGGGCCATGTCGTCGAGCACGGCGGCGCCTTCATCAACACCGACCACACCGCCGCCCGCAACCTGGCGGCCTCGCTCGGCCTGACCCTACGGGTCGTCAACGGCGGCAACACGCCGCCCAACGGGGACAAGTACTGGATCGACGGTGCGCTCTACAGCACCAAGGAGGCCAACACCGACTGGAAGGCGGTGCAGCCGAAGTTCGCCGCAGAACTGGCCGCCGCGCCCTACCCGCAGACCTACGGCAACTACACCGCGCGCGGCCGCCAACTGGACCTGATGACGGTCGACGAATGGCTGGCCGCCAACGTCCCCGGCGGCCTCGGCAGCCGGTTCGCCAAGCTCATGCGGTCCAACGTGCTCTCCGAGTACGGCCTCGACCCCAGCCAGCAGCCCGCGCTCAACCTGATCTACCTGCTGGGCTGGAACAGCCCGGGCTCCCTCGCCCCGCTCGCCGGCGACGACGAGAAGTACTCGATCGTCGGCGGCAACGACCAGCTCGTCTCCGGGATGATCGGCCAACTGCCTTCCGGCACGGTGCAGTACGGAAAGAAGCTCACCGCGCTCCGGTCCAACGCCGACGGTACGGTCACCTGCACCTTCAGCGACGGCCTGGCCGTCTCGGACGTGACCGCCGACAAGGTGGTCCTGGCGCTGCCCTTCACCACACTGCGGGACTGTGACCTCAGCGGTGCCGGGTTCTCCGCGCTGAAGACCCGGGCGATCCAGCAGCTCGATCTGGGCACCAACGCCAAGCTCCATGTGCAGTTCGCCAACCGGCCGTGGGTGGCGCAGAAGTACGGCGGCGTCGCCTACACCAACCCCGACACCCTGCAGACGGTCTGGGACGACACCGTGGGCCAGGCGCTGCCCCAGGGCATCCTGTGCCAGTTCCCGGCCGGCTCCGCCGTGACCACCGGCTGGACGGGAGCCGCCTTCGACACCGCCCCGGCGGCGCAGGTCAGCACCTTCCTGTCCCAGATGGAGCCGGTCTTCCCCGGTGTCACGGCCGCGTACAACGGCAAGGCGTACCGCGACGTCTGGTACCTCAACCCCTGGTCCAAGGGTGCCTACAGCTGCCCCCGGGTCGGCCAGTACACGACCCTGTGGGGTGCCCAGCCCGGCGCCGAGGGCAACGTGCACTTCGCCGGTGAGCACACGTCCCTGGACGACTACGGCTTCCTCGACGGCGCGATCGCCTCCGGCGAGCGGGTGTCGAAGGAGATCGCGCCCTGACACCGGCATGGACCACGGTGTGGCCCCGGAGGAGTGATCGTGCCGGAGTCGGCGGACTCCGGGCCTCCGGGGCCACCGCCCGTCCCCACCAGAGCTGTGGCCTCCACCACTGCGATCCTGGAAGCGGACCTCACCGCCGCGGGACTGTCCCTCGACGACCCCGGGGAACAGTCGGAGGACCCCGAGGTGGTCCACCGCACCTGCCTGAAGGTCATCGAGCGGCGATTCGGCCTGACCCTGCCCCGCGACCAGATCCTCAACGGTCCCTTGCCCACGGTGTTGATGAAGGCGAACGTCGCCAACTGCCCGTGCTGGGCACGGAGCAGTCCTGAGCGAGCGGCCGTCCACGCGCACCCCCGGCAGGTCCGGCGTTCCGCACGGATCAGGCGGCCCGGCCGGCCTTGAGCGCGGCCGTGGTCTCGACGACGCGGCGGGCCTGGTGGCGGGCCGCCCGCAAGGCGACCTCACCGGGCGGGCCGTCGCCGGCCACGTGGGAGGTGCCGTAGGGATTGCCCGACTGGAACTGGACGGGATCGGTGTAGCCGGGAGGCACGATGACGCCGCCCCAGTGGTAGAACGTGTTGCCCAGCGCCAGGAGGGTGGATTCCTGTCCGCCGTGGGCGGTGTTGGAAGCGGTGAAGGCCGAGTACACCTTGTCCGCGAGCCTGCCCCGGAACCACAGGGGACCGGTGCTGTCGATGAACGCCCGCAGCTGACTGGCCGGGTTGCCGAAGCGGGTGGGGGTACCGAACAGCACCGCGTCGGCCCACTCCAGATCGTCGTGGCCGGCCTCGGCGACGTCGGCGGTGTCCTGGAGGTGTTGGGCCCACTCCGGCCTGGCGCTGATCTGCTCCGGTGACGCCGTTTCGGCCACCTTGCGCAGTCGCACGTGCGCGCCGCCCTTTTCGGCGCCTTCGGCGGCGGCTCGCGCCAGGGTGTGCACGGTACTTGTGGCGCTGTAGTAGATGATCGCGACGTTCACGGGGTCCGACATGGGATTCCTTTCCTCGTCCGCGGGCACGCTGTTTGCTTCACCGGTTACGACGACACGACCCCGCGCGATGTGAGGCGACGGGCCGGCCTCACAGCTCGACGGGGTGTCTCGTCGGGCCGGGTAGGGGCGGAGCGACCGAGGGAGCCGAGGACACCATGACCAACCCAGCCGGGCCCGGACCCGGCCGGCCCGATCCGGGCCTGGACGCGATCACGAGCGAGCGGCACCAGCTGATCAATCTCGCGTACCGGCTCCTCGGCTCGCTGGCCGAGGCGGAGGACGTCGTGCAGGAGACGTACGCCCGCTGGTACGCCATGTCCCCTGAGCGGCGCGAAGCCATTGAATCCCCCGGCGGCTGGCTGACGACGGTCGCCAGTCGCGTCTGCCTCGACCTGCTCCGCTCGGCACGGGCCAGGCGGGAGCGCTACGTGGGGGAATGGCTCCCGGAGCCGCTGCCCGACGGCACGGAGTGGATCAGCGGGCGGTGGGAGGCCGACTCGCCCGACTCGGCCGACCGGGTCACCCTCGACGAGTCGGTCGACATGGCCTTCCTCGTCGTACTGGAATCGATGACCCCGGCCGAGCGCGTCGCGTTCATCCTGCACGACGTCTTCCGCTACCCCTTCGCCGAAGTGGCCGAGATCGTCGGCCGCACCCCGGCGGCCTGCCGCCAACTGGCCTCATCGGCCCGCCGCCGCCTTCGCGCGTCGCGGCCCGTGACGACTCCGGCAGCCCCGCGCGCCGACCTCGTCAGAGCCTTCAAGCAGGCGTGGGAGGCCAAGGACATCGAGGCTCTCATCGGCCTGCTGGCCCCCGACGCCACCGCGACCGGCGACGGTGGCGGCCTCGTCCGAGCCGAACTCCGCCCGCTCGAAGGCGCCGAACAGATCGCCTGCTTCTTCGCCGACCGGCCCGGCGCGGCCCCCGACGGGACGGTCCTGGAACGCACGGTCAACGGCCGGCCCGGTCTGGTGGCCCAACTGGACGGCGTCACCGTGTCGGTCCTGGCGTTCGACATCACGGACGACCGGATCAGGCGCATCTGGGCCGTACTCAACCCCGACAAACTCCGCCCTTGGACAGCACGCTGACACAGGCCCGGACGCCCCGTCCGGCTGAGCTTCCACCGTTGCTCGTCGGCATCGCGGCCCGTTCCGTGGCCGTGAACTAGGCGTGGGCCTCGGGCCGCTGCGGCGGCCACTCGTGGGTGGGGTCGTCGGTGAGCAGTGGCTGGAGAGCGCCGAGGAGCGCGCCGACGCAGCTGTCGCGGAGCTGGGTGCGGGTGCAGGTCTCGTGGGTGAGCCAGTCGACGCAGAGGACCTGGACAAAGACCAGCCAGCTTTTGAGGACGGCGGACACTGCCTCGCGGGTGCTGTCGTGTGCGAGCGGGAGTACGGCCAGCAACCGCGTACGGAGTGCGTCCAGTTCGTTCGTCATGATCGACTGAATCACCGGGTCGCCCGCGAGAACCCGGTTTGCGGCGAGGACGGCGTTGCGGTTGGCCACGAAGTAGTCGAGGTGGACGTCCATGCCCTGGACGAGCTGCTCCACCAGGGAGTCGGCGGGGTCGAGCCGGGTTTCGGCGAGCAGTTGGTCCGCGGCCTGTTGGTAGACGGCCGCGAAGAGGGCGTGCTTGCTGGGGAAGTGGCGGTAGAGCAGGGCTCGGGAGACGCCGGCCTCTTTGGCGACCTCATCCATCAGCACGTCGTCGTACGGGCGTTGGGCGAAGAGCCGCGCTCCGACGGAGAGGAGTTGGGCGTGGCGGTCGGCGGGGCTGAGTCGCTGGCGGGGAGGCACGAACGCAGGCTACTTGACATGTGTCTACTGGCGCAGTCTAGTAGACACATGTCAACTAAGGCTCCACCGGGGCGGGTTGGGAGGAGGCATGGCAAGGACTCTGCGGGCACTCACGCAGTTGATGGGCTGGGCCTGCGTGCTGATCGGCGCAGTTCATGTGGCACTCGGCAACGCGGCGATCCCCGGCGCGGGTTCCGCCGGGACGACGGTCGACAGCTGGGGCCGGTTCATGGGGGCGAGCTTCGTCGGCTACGGGCTGGCCTGGCTCTGGGCCGCTCGGCAGCGGCCCGTCCCGGCTCGGGCGGTGCGATGGCTGGCCGGCGTCTTTCTGCTGGGTGGCGCGGGGCGGCTGCTCTCGCTCGCCCTTCACGGCCGGCCGCAATGGTTCCAGATCCCGCTGATGGTGATCGAACTCGGCCTGCCGCCCGTCTTCTTCTGGCTGGCGGACGCGGAGGAACGAGCTCTGCGCGACAGCGCGGAGACCGTGCCCGCCGGGCGGCGAATGCGCACCGACTGAGCGGACTCCGGCGGGCTGTGTGTTGCGACCTGGAAAGGTTTGAGATCAGGCCATTGACAATCGGTGTGTCGTACGCCACTTTGTTCGCCGTCGTCCCTCGTCGATGAGGAGTCGCGGATGGCTGCGCAAGAGGAAGTCCAGCCAGAGATAGAGCTGGACGAGGATGCTGCCCGTCTCGCAGAGATGGGCTACAAGCAGGAACTTCATCGCGGTATGTCCGCGTTCTCGAATTTTGCCGTATCGTTCTCGATCATTTCGATCCTGGCGGGCTGCATCACGTCGTACGGGATCGCGCTGAAGTCGGGTGGTCCGTCGACCATCGTGCTCGGCTGGGCGGTGGTCGGTGTCTTCGTGACGTGTGTGGCGCTGGCCATGGCCGAGGTGTGCTCGCGCTACCCCACCGCGGGGGGTCTCTACTTCTGGGCCGGTGAGCTCGCCAGGAACAACAAGCGTGCTTGGGCCTGGTTCGTGGGCTGGTTCAACTTCATGGGCGAGGTCGCGGTGACCGCCGCGATCGACTTCGGGTGCGCCACGACCTGGATGGCGTTCATGAACCTCGTCTGGGGCATCGAGGTAACCGCCGGCGGTACTTTCCTGCTGTTCCTCGCGATCATTCTTGTGCACGCGCTTCTCAACACATTCGGCGTGAAGCTCGTCGCGTTCCTGTCGAACGTCTCCGCCTGGTGGCACGTGGTGGGCGTCCTGGTCATCGTCGGCGTGCTGTGGGCGCTGCCCGAGCACCACCAGTCCGCCGGGTGGACGCTGACGGGCTGGCACAACGCCACGGGCTGGACCTCCGGAATCTACGTCTTCCTCATGGGCCTGCTGATGGCGCAGTACACCTACACCGGGTACGACGCCTCGGCCCATGTGGCGGAGGAGACCAGGGGAGCGGCCCGCAGCGCGCCGCGCGGGATCGTGATGAGCGTGGTGATCTCGGTCATCGGCGGTTTCATCCTGCTCTTCTCCATCACCGCGTCGATCCAGGACAAGAGTTCCGCGGGACTGGACAAGCTGGCCGCGTCGAGTACCGGGCTGCCGCCGGCGCAGGTCTTCCTGGACTCGCTGAACAGTCCGGCCACGGCGAAGTTCCTGCTGTTCATCGTCTGCGCCGCGCAGTTCTTCTGCGGGATGGCCTCGGTGACCGCCAACTCCCGGATGAGCTATGCGTTCTCGCGCGACAACGCCCTTCCGGGGTCGAGAATCTGGGCGAAGGTCAACCCGCGCACCGGGACGCCCACGAACTCGATCTGGTTCTGCGTGGCGCTCTCGGCGCTCCTGACGCTGCCGGCCCTGTTCAACACCACGGCATACCTGGCGGTGACCTCGATCGCGGTGATCGGCCTTTACATCGCCTATGTCACGCCGGTGCTGCTGCGTCGTCTGCGCGGCAACGAGTTCGTTCCGGGACCGTGGCACCTGGGCAAGTGGAGCAGCCTGGTCGGCTGGGTCGCGATCGTGTGGGTCGTGGTCATCTGCGTGCTGTTCGTGCTGCCGCCGACCCGGCCGGTCAACGTCGACAGCTTCAACTACGCGCCGATCGCGGTGGCCGTGGTCGGTCTGTTCGCGCTGGTGTCGTGGTACGCGGGCGGCCGTAAGCACTTCATGACCAGCCGTGACAACCTGGAGGAGCTGTGACGTCGTGACGCCCGCGGTCCCCCTCGGGCCTGCGATGGACCCCGATCCGGGAGAGAGCCTGCTCCGGCCGGTGCGTTCCCACCACGCTTTCGAGTCGTGCGTGGAGCGGTTGGCGACCGCGATCAGGCTGGGCGGGCATCCGCGAGGTTCGGCGCTGCCGACCGAGCGGATCCTGGCCGAGCGCCCGGGAGTGTCCCGGGCGACTCTCCGGGAGGCGATCTCCGCATGTGCGGATGGCGGGTTTCGTCGAGACGCACCGGGGTCGCGGCGGTGGCACCGTCGTCGTCCACCGGCCGCTGAAGCCCGGGGAGGGGTCGCTGTCGTTCTCGCGCGAAGAACTTCGGGACGCCTTGGAGTTCCGGCGGATCGTCGAGCCGGGGCGGCGCATCCGGCGGCGAAGGCCGCCGATCCGGACGCGCGGCGGCATGCGCAGGTGGAGGAGACGCCGGCGCTGGTCGACGAGGCTGCGGACCCGGCGGGCCACCGACAGGCAGTGGGGGATCACCGCGAGGTCACGGCAGCTCTGCTGCGCGGCCTTCTCCGAAGTGACGACGCCCGGCGGCTGTCCTGAGGTCACGTGCATGTCGAGGACCACACCGCCGCGCCCGCTCGATGCCGAGGCGTTGTTCCCGGAACTGTCGGCCTACCGGCGCACCACCACCCAGCTCCATCCGCGCCCTGGCCGAGGTCGTGCGGCGGATGGTGCGTGATGCCCCCGCAGGTGACACATCCCGCAAGGCCGCGGACACGGCGCTCGCCGCTGAGCGCGAGCACCTGCTGTACCAGGCCGTGAAGGGCCTCCGCTCAGCGGCCGCGGACGTCCTCGGCGACAGTCGGACACGCGTCTCGTAGTCGCGCGGGCGGCGGAGTTGAACATGAGGAATGGCCCTGGACCTGGGCATGTCGGCCGAGGCCCGTTCTCATCCTCATCAGGTCGATCACGGGTGACGTGCGATGCCGACCAGCCGTTGGAGGACCGCATACGCGGCGGTCGGCCCACACGCCGTGGAGCGCATATGCATCTGGCGCCGATGTCAGCAAGTTGCGCGACCCATATGGGCTACTACGGTGGAAGTGGCCGATGTGACCTATGTTGCAAAGGGGTACGGTCATGAACGCAAGGCTCTGCAAGCGATCTGCCGTTGCGGGCTCGGCCCTCATCCTCGCCCTCGCACCGCTGGGCCTGCAGCCGGCGGTGGCAGCGGCGGCAACGCCGAGCCAGACCCACGCCAGCTCGGTCGAGAATCAGCGTGACTACCGACGGGGCTTCCGCGACGGATTCCGGGACGGATACAAGGACGCCCGGGACGACTGCCGCATGCATAGGGGAAATCGGGGTTACAGCTCCGGCAACAGCGACTACACCCGTGGCTACAGCCATGGGTACAGCGCCGGTTTCGCCGAAGCGGAAGACCGATACTGCTGAGCAGTGAGGCTGAGGCCGGACCAGGTTCACAGCTTGCGCCGGCCGACATCGACGGGTGTGAGCCAGGAGGCGGCCGTGAGCCCGGTGGAGCGCGCACTTCCCGCCTCGCGCGGGTGCGCGTGGCAGCGCCGGCATCGACGCGGTCCGTGCGCAGCCGCCGGCCACCCGGGAGTAACTCGCTCTCGGCCCGAAGTCCCAGAGAAGTCCCAGGGACGCCGCCGGCCCCCTTCCAGACCCGCACCAACGCAGGTCGGAAGGGGGCCGGCGGCATGCGTCGCTCAGATGTCCCGGAAGGTCTCGATCTGCGCCCCAATGGAGTTCAGCCGCTCGGCCAGGTCCTCGTAGCCGCGGTTGATGACGTACACGTTGCGCAGTACCGACGTGCCCTCCGCGGCCATCATGGCCAGGAGGACGACCACGGCGGGGCGCAGGGCCGGCGGGCACATCATCTCGGCGGCGCGCCAGCGGGTGGGGCCCTCGACCAGGACCCGGTGGGGGTCGAGGAGTTGCAGGCGGCCGCCGAGGCGGTTGAGGTCGGTCAGGTAGATCGCGCGGTTGTCGTAGACCCAGTCGTGGATCAGCGTCTTGCCCTGCGCGGAGGCAGCGATCGCCGCGAAGAACGGGACGTTGTCGATGTTCAGGCCCGGGAACGGCATCGGGTGGATCTTGTCGATGGGCGCCTCCAGCTTGGAGGGCCGGACGGTGAGGTCCACCAGCCGGGTGCGGCCGTTGTCGGCGAAGTACTCGGGGGTGCGGTCGTGGTCGAGACCCATCTCCTCCAGGACCGCCAGCTCGATCTCCAGGAACTCGATCGGCACCCGGCGCACCGTCAGCTCCGACTCGGTGACGACGGCGGCGGCCACCAGGCTCATCGCCTCCACCGGGTCCTCGGAGGGGGAGTAGTCGACGTCGACGTCGATGTTCGGCACGCCGTGCACGGTGAGCGTGGTGGTGCCGATGCCCTCCACCCTGACTCCGAGCACCTCCAGGAAGAAGCACAGGTCCTGGACCATGTAGTTGGAGGAGGCGTTGCGGATGACGGTCACGCCGTTGTGGCGGGCCGCGGCCAGCAGCGCGTTCTCGGTCACGGTGTCGCCGCGCTCGGTCAGCACGATCGGGCGGTCCGGGCGGACGGCGTGGTCCACCACCGCGTGGTACTGGCCCTCCGTGGCGGTGATGTCGAGACCGAACCGGCGCAGCGCGATCATGTGCGGCTCGATGGTCCGCGTGCCGAGGTCGCAACCGCCCGCGTAGGGCAGCTTGAAGTGGTCCATCCAGTGCAGCAGCGGCCCGAGGAACATGATGATGGACCGCGTACGGCGGGCGGCCTCGGCGTCGATGGCGTCCAGATCGAGGGCGGCCGGCGGCACGATCTCCAGGTCGGTGCCGTCGTTGATCCAGCGGGTGCGCACGCCGATGGAGTTCAGCACCTCCAGCAGGCGATACACCTCCTCGATCCTGGCCACCCGGCGCAGCACCGTGCGTCCCTTGTTGAGCAGCGAGGCACACAGCAGCGCCACACACGCGTTCTTGCTCGTCTTCACGTCGATCGCGCCGGAGAGCCGGCGGCCGCCCACCACTCGCAGGTGCATGGGACCCGCGTAGCCCAGCGAGACGATCTCGCTGTCCAGGGCTTCACCGATGCGGGCGATCATCTCAAGGCTGATGTTCTGATTGCCGCGCTCGACGCGATTGACGGCGCTCTGGCTGGTGCCGAGCGCCTCGGCCAGCTGTGCCTGCGTCCAGCCCCGGTGCTGCCGAGCGTCACGGATGAGCTTGCCGATGCGTACGAGGTAGTCGTCTGCCATGGGGTTGAGGTTATCTCAGATATGAGATGGCGCCTCTTGGGGGGTCCGTTCGGGTGATGAGTCGTCAGTGGGCCCTGGGCCAAAGGGTTCGATGCCGCCCGCAAGGTCTGGGTGTTCCGGGCATTCCGGGTGTTTCCGGGTGTATTCATCGATGTTCCGTGGCGGTGTGCGGCGGTTGTCGCGGCGTGCGGAGCAGGTGTCTCGCGCCGCACCGCCGCCTCGGTCGCGGAGGGCGCGCCGGTCCCTTTTGCGCGTCCAGGTGTCGATTTCTACCGCCGGGTGGCGTACTCACTCTCGGGGATCGGGCGTCCGTCGGCCAGTCCGGATCCGGTCCGGGCGTCCGTCGGCCGGTCCGGACCCGGTCCGCGCATGACCATTCGGCCCCCATGTACTAGAGTTATCTCGACATCGAGATATCTGCCGGGGTGCACCACGGTCGCCACTCGGTAAGGCTCACCTAACTTAGCCTTACCTTACTGGATCGGTCGAGATGCCGTGGCGGCAGGATCGTGGTGGTAGGCGCACATGAATGAAGGAGACTGTCGTGTCGGCGAACAGCTTCGACGCCCGCAGCACGCTGCACGTGGGCGACGAGTCGTACGAGATCTTCCGGCTTGACAAGGTCGAGGGCTCGGCCCGACTGCCTTACAGCCTGAAGGTGCTGCTGGAGAACCTGCTCCGCACCGAGGACGGCGCGAACATCACCGCCGACCACATCCGTGCCCTCGGCGGCTGGGACTCCCAGGCCAAGCCGTCGCAGGAGATCCAGTTCACGCCGGCCCGCGTGATCATGCAGGACTTCACCGGCGTGCCCTGTGTCGTGGACCTCGCCACCATGCGCGAGGCCGTCAAGGAGCTCGGCGGCGACCCGGCGAAGATCAACCCGCTGGCCCCGGCCGAGCTGGTCATCGACCACTCCGTCATCGCCGACAAGTTCGGCACCAACGACGCCTTCAAGCAGAACGTCGAGCTCGAGTACGGCCGCAACAAGGAGCGCTACCAGTTCCTGCGCTGGGGTCAGACCGCCTTCGACGAGTTCAAGGTCGTCCCGCCCGGCACCGGCATCGTCCACCAGGTGAACATCGAGCACCTGGCCCGTGTCGTGATGGTCCGCGACGGCAAGGCCTACCCCGACACCCTCGTCGGCACCGACTCGCACACCACCATGGTCAACGGCCTCGGCGTCCTCGGCTGGGGCGTCGGCGGCATCGAGGCCGAGGCCGCCATGCTCGGCCAGCCGGTCTCCATGCTCATCCCGCGGGTCGTCGGCTTCAAGCTCACCGGCGAGCTGCCCGCCGGCACCACCGCCACCGACCTGGTGCTGACCATCACCGAGATGCTGCGCAAGCACGGCGTGGTCGGCAAGTTCGTCGAGTTCTACGGCGAGGGCGTGGCCGCGACGAGCCTGGCCAACCGCGCCACCATCGGCAACATGTCGCCGGAGTTCGGCTCCACCGCCGCGATCTTCCCGATCGACGACGAGACCATCAACTACATGCGCCTGACCGGCCGCCCCGAGCAGCAGCTCGCGCTCGTCGAGGCGTACGCCAAGCAGCAGGGCCTCTGGCTGGACCCGAACGCCGAGCCGGACTACTCCGAGAAGCTCGAGCTGGACCTGTCCACCGTCGTGCCCTCCATCGCCGGCCCCAAGCGTCCGCAGGACCGCATCGTCCTGGCCAACGCCGCCGAGCAGTTCAAGCAGGACGTCCGCAACTACGTCGACAGCGTCGACGAGGCGGGCGTGGAGTCCTTCCCGGCCTCCGACGCCCCGGCCGTCCACCCCAACGGCACCCCGACCAACCCGGTCCAGGTCACCGCCCCCGACGGCACCACCTACGAGCTGGACCACGGCGCGGTCACCGTCGCGGCCATCACCTCCTGCACCAACACCTCCAACCCGTACGTCATGGTCGCCGCCGCGCTGGTGGCCAAGAAGGCGGTGGAGAAGGGCCTGACCCGCAAGCCGTGGGTCAAGACCACGCTGGCGCCGGGCTCCAAGGTCGTCATGGACTACTACGACAAGGCCGGCCTGACCCCGTACCTGGACAAGCTGGGCTTCAACCTCGTCGGCTACGGCTGCACCACCTGCATCGGCAACTCCGGCCCGCTGCCGGAGGAGGTCTCCAAGGCCGTCAACGAGCACGACCTCGCGGTCACCTCGGTCCTCTCCGGCAACCGCAACTTCGAGGGCCGGATCAACCCCGACGTCAAGATGAACTACCTGGCGTCCCCGCCGCTGGTCGTCGCCTACGCCATCGCCGGCTCCATGAAGGTGGACATCACCCGGGACGCCCTCGGTGTCGACCAGGACGGCAACCCGGTCCGCCTGAAGGACATCTGGCCGAGCGAGACCGAGGTCAACGACGTCGTGGCCAACGCCATCGGCGAGGACATGTTCTCCAAGTCCTACTCCGACGTGTTCGCCGGCGACGCCCAGTGGCAGTCGCTGCCGATCCCGACCGGCAACACCTTCGAGTGGGACACCGAGTCCACCTACGTCCGCAAGCCCCCGTACTTCGAGGGCATGGGCATGGAGCCGGCCCCGGTCGAGGACATCGCCGGCGCCCGGGTGCTCGCCAAGCTGGGCGACTCGGTCACCACCGACCACATCTCCCCGGCCGGTGCCATCAAGGCCGACACCCCGGCGGGCCAGTACCTCACCGAGCACGGCGTCGAGCGCCGCGACTTCAACAGCTACGGCTCCCGCCGCGGCAACCACGAGGTCATGATCCGGGGCACGTTCGCCAACATCCGCCTGCGCAACCAGATCGCGCCGGGCACGGAGGGCGGCTACACCCGCGACTTCACGCAGGGCGACGGACCGGTCTCGTTCATCTACGACGCCTCGCGCAACTACATCGAGCAGGGCATCCCGCTGGTCGTCCTGGCCGGCAAGGAGTACGGCTCCGGCTCGTCCCGCGACTGGGCCGCGAAGGGCACCGCGCTGCTCGGCGTCAAGGCCGTCATCGCCGAGTCCTACGAGCGCATCCACCGCTCGAACCTCATCGGCATGGGCGTCCTGCCGCTCCAGTTCCCGGAGGGCCGTTCGGCCGAGTCCCTCGGCCTGACCGGCGAGGAGACCTTCTCCATCACCGGTGTCACCGAGCTCAACGACGGCCGCACGCCGAGCACGATGAAGGTCACCACCGACAGCGGTGTCGAGTTCGACGCGGTCGTCCGCATCGACACCCCCGGTGAGGCGGACTACTACCGCAACGGCGGCATCATGCAGTACGTGCTGCGCAACCTGATCGGCAAGTAACCGATTCGGTAGGGCAGTTGGGCCGTATCCCCGGTAACGGGGGTGCGGCCCCTCGCCGTTTTTCGGCCTGCTCGCACATGCCGTCCTCGATCCGCGCGCCCACGACGCGACGGTCGCGGTGGGTCGGTTTGGGTGCGGCCGAGGGGCGCGGGGACGTAGGGCATATCGACCGGTTCTGGTCTGGTGGCAGAGGGCGGCCTCCCTCTACGCTGGAGTCTCGATAGCTATGAGTAATCTTTTGGATGCCGTGAGTGTTGCCTGGCCCTGGCGTTTGGGGGTACTTGCCTGCGCTGGTGCACAGCCGTCCACTAGCATGGCTGGGCGCCATCAGGTACATCGGGGGATGGGGGCTGAGGTGGTGCATGAGGGGGGACCCTTGTGGCGCAGGAGCAGCATGTGTGGCAATGAGAACGAGTGCCTGGAGATTGCCGTGGCGAGCCGTGGTGTGCTCGCGCGAGACTCCAAAGTGCCTTGTCTCGCGCCCGTGCGCTTCGCCGCCCCCGCCTGGAAGGAATTCCTGCACGCGTTGACGCGAGGGGAGTTGGCCGACTCGTGACGCGGTTGTCAAGCCAACGCCGGGAGGTAGGGGGCCTTATGGGTGCCGGGGCATCGGCAGTGGAGCGTTCCGGGAAGACGACGGGGCGGCGGCCCGCAGCGGTCGGGGCGGTCATCTTCACCGTCGGCGCCGGCGCGGTGGCGACCCTGGCCGCGGCCGTCGCCTCACTGATGGTCGAGGGCGTGCTGGTCAAGCGGGTGGTCTGGGTGGTCGTCGCCGTTGCCGTGGCGGTCGCCGCGGGAGCGTGGCGAGCCGGCCGTGGTCTCACGGCGTCCCCACCTGGTTCTGATCGCCTTCGGAATGGTCCTCGGACGGGCTCGCCGGAGTAGCGTCGCGGTTCCCGCGCCGCTTGCACAGCCGGATCGTTCCCCAGGTCAGCCCACTGAGGGCGGAAGTCCCCAGGAACGTCAGCAGATCGACGCGTATCCCGGACGACGACAGCTTCAGCCCCTTGGCCAGATGGACGACCCAAAGGGCCGCTGCCAGCACGATCACGAGTGCCAGCAGCGCGAACAGCCCGAGTGCGACCAGAAAGTGGAGTTGCGTGGCGCCACGCGCCTTCTCTATCGCGATGAGGTTCTGCGTCTGCCTCTCGTCCTGGATGGCCTGCGCCTTGAGCGCTATATCGGTTGGCTCGGACGCCTCGTCCCCGAGTACATAGGTCCGGAACCGCTGTTGCAGGTCCTGCCATGTCGACCTGAAGACCACGTCGGTCCTCCCCCTGGCTCCACGAAAGCCGTGGGCCGCGTGCTTTTTATCGGGTCCCGAGGTCTTCCTTGATGCGATCGATCAGGTCGAGGGACTCGGTGTCGTCGAGCGCCAGAGCCGTGATCTCTTGGAAGCACTCCTGGTAACGAGCCAGCAGTTCCAGGTCCTCGCCGCCGGTCATGCTGCCGGCGGCGTGCTCCAGGTACAGCAGATCGTCGTCGTCCGGAAAGCCCAGCAGTACGAAGCTGCCGAGCGTGCTGTAGTGCGCACCCGCCTCGAACGGCAGCACGCGGACGGCGACGTCGTCCCGTGCGCCGAAGTCGAGCAGTTGGCCCAACTGCTCACCGAGCACTCGGGCGCCGCCGATCCGCCTTCGTACCGCGGCCTCGTCCAGTACGAAGGTGACGCCGGGGCGCCTGGGCCCGTCGAGCATCCTGCGCTGCCGTTCCATCCTCAGGTCCACGATCCTGCCGACCCGTTCGGGGCTCAGACCGCGCGGGGCGAGGAGTGCCTCCGCGTACGCGCGGGTCTGCAGATGCCCGGGGACGACAATGGGGTGGTAGGTGTGCAGGGAGGTGGCCGCACTCTCGTACCCCAGATACTGGGCGAACTGCGGTGTGACGACGTCGTGGTACGTGGACCACCAGCTGGGTCCCTTGCTGCCGCGCGCCGCTTCCTCGAGTTCATGTACCTGGTCCGGTTCCGTGATGGCGTACAGCGACAGCAGGGCGCGCAGGTCGCTGACGGACACGCTGACGGTGCCGGTCTCCACGCGGATGAGTTTGGACTGCGACCACTCGATCCGCTCGGCGGCCTCGCGCTGGCTCAGTCCGGCTCGCTCGCGCGCCTGTCGTAGGGCAAGGCGCAGTTTGCGCCGGTTCAGGCTTGGGTCCACGGGGGGTGTCATCGCCGCTCCTTTGACCGCCACTACCCTGAGGTCGGTCAGCCATGCACAGAACGTTCCTGTCTATCAGCCGTCACCATTATGCATGGAGCGGTCAGCCTAGAGCTGAATGCAATTGCATGGCACGGCGGTGGATTCGCGCGCTGGTGGCGCGCTGGGGGCGTGAGTTCTTTGAAAATGCGCCCCTTCCGCGGGCCGTTACTCACTGGACAACGTCGGGGCGGACTTCGATGCTCCCCACGAGCGTGTTCGCGCCCTCATCAATGGATGCAGTGGTGTGACCGGCGCGCAGAATGCGTCATAGGCGCGCAGGAGTGAGCCCGGCGCGCGAAACAGTCGCCTCGTCTCGCGTGTGCGCCCCTGGAGGGATGTGTCCGTCCTGTCGGCCGTTCACCGGTCGCCGCGTCACCCGGCAGCGGCCGTTTACAGCCGCTGCCGTCCGCGCTAGTTTTCTCGCACGCGAGGTGGGAGCGCTCCCATGGCGGCGGACCGGAACCCGCCGTCCCCGGGGGCTCCCACCTCGCCCCCGATGCTGCCGGCTTGTGCGACACCGCGGTGCGACAACGTTGTCGTAATTGGTCTGTACATGACTGTACTGCCTGTGCCGACAACGATGTCAATGCCCGTGCCCAGGAGTCCGCCCGCGTGAGTGCGGCGCGCGCCTGCGTACCCGTACGCGGTCTTCCGTGATACCACCGGCGCACGCTACTGTCCCTGAGGCTTGTGCGACCTGTGGTGCGCGACCCGTCCGAAGGAGGAGGGGCCGCGTCATGCGTTTCCGTCCCATGTCCCTGCTGCTGGCCGCGGTGCTCGCGACCGGCGGCGCCAGTCCCGCCCTCGCGGCGCCCGCCGCACCCCCGAGATCCGGTCCCGCCCTCGTCGAGGACGCCACCGCGTACGTCGATCCGCTGATCGGCACCAGGAACGCGGGCAATGTCTTCCCGGGTGCCGTCGTTCCGTTCGGCATGCTCTCCTTCAGCCCGGAGAACACCCGCGGCGACGCCACGAGGACGGTCGCGCCCGGCGGCTACCAGTACGACGCGACCCGCATCCGCGGCTTCAGCCTCACCCATATGTCCGGCACGGGCTGCGCGGGCGGCAGCGGCGACATCCCGTTCTTCCCGTACGCCGGGAAGGTCACCTCCTCACCCGCGAGCGACACCAAGGACGCCGTCTACGCCTCCGGCTTCAGCCACTCCGACGAGACCGCCGAGCCCGGCCACTACTCGGTGGGCCTCGCCTCCGGAGTCACCGCCGACCTCACGGCCACGGCCCGCACCGGTTCGGCGCGTTTCACCTACCCCGCGGACAAGCCCGCCTCCCTCCTCGTCCGTACCGCCAACTCCGAGGTGGGCTCGACCGATTCGTCGCTCACCATCGACCCGGCGAAGCGGACCGTCTCCGGCTCCGTCACCTCCGGGAACTTCTGCGGATACCTCGACCCGGAGGGCCGGCGCGCCTACTACACCCTGTACTTCACCGCCCGCTTCGACCGCCCCTTCAAGGCGACGGGCACCTGGCAGGACGACAAGCTGAACCAGGGCGCGACCTCGGCGAACGGCGGCACGGGCGGCTTCGCGAACGGCGGCAGGCCCGTGGCGGGCAAGGGCGCCGGCGGCTACGTCGAGTTCGCGTCCGGCACCGGCCCGGTCGGTGTCAAGGTCGGCATCTCCTACGTCAGTCAGGCCGGCGCCGAGGCCAACCTGGCCGCGGAGAACCCGCCCCAGCGCTCCTTCGGCGCGGTCAAGGACGCGGCCCGCCGCGCCTGGAACGACCGGCTGGGCGCGATCCGCGTCGGCGGCGGCACCGAGGAGGAGCGCACCACCTTCTACACCGCGCTGTACCACGCCCTGCTCCACCCGAACGTCGTCAGCGACGCCGACCGCAGATACCGCGGCGCCGACGACAAGGTGCACACCGTGGGCCGCGGCCACCAGGCCCAGTACGGCACCTTCTCCGGCTGGGACGTCTACCGCGACCAGGTGCAGCTGCTGACCCTGCTCAGCCCGGCCACCGGTTCGGACATGGCCCAGTCCCTGTACGAGCTGGCCCGTCAGAACGACGGTGTCTGGGACCGGTGGCTGCACGGCGCGAGCGGCACCCACGTCATGAACGGCGACCCCTCGCCGACCGCCCTCGCCGGCATCCACGCCTTCGGCGGCACCGGCTTCGACCTGAAGGGGGCCCTCGCCTCCCTGGTGAAGGCGGCGACGGTGCCGACCGAGCGGGACCTGTCCCCGGCGGGCAAACCGGTCCTGTCGGCCGGCCAGCGGCCCTCCCTGGACAAGTACCTGAAGCTGCACTACATGCCGTCCGTCTCCAACGCCTGGGGCGGCGCCGCCGAAACGCTGGAGATGTCCACGGCCGATTTTGCCCTGGCTCAACTCGCCGAAGCGGCGGGGCAGAAGAAGACCGCCGCCACGTTCGCCGAGCGCGCCCAGTGGTGGCAGAACAACTTCAACGTCGCGGCCGACCCCTCCGGCGGCTACATCGCCAACCGCAAGGCCGACGGCAGTTGGGTGACCGGCTTCACCCCGGACACCGGCAACGGATTCGTCGAGGGCACGGCGGCCCAGTACACCTGGATGGTCCAGCACAACCCGGCAGGCCTGTTCGCGGCGATGGGCGGCCGCGACGCGGCGCTGGCCCGCCTGGACGACTTCTTCCACGACGCCGACGGCGGCTGGGCGTTCAGCGGCAGCGGCGGCGCCAAGTCCGAACTCGACAACGAGCCCTCGATCAACGTCCCCTACCTGTACGCCTACGCGGGCGCGCCCTACAAGACGCAGGAGACCGTCCGCGCGGCCATGCGGCAGCTGTGGACGACGCAGCCGGGCGGCATCCCCGGCAACGACGACCTCGGCGCGATGTCCGCCTGGTACGTCTTCTCCGCGCTCGGCATGTATCCGCAGGTGCCCTCCCGCGCCGAACTCGTCCTGTCCTCCCCGCTGTTCGAGCGGATCGAGATCCGCCGCCCGCACGGCAACGACATCTCCGTGCGCGCCACGGGAGCGGCGGCCGGATCCCCGTACGTCCGGTCCCTGAAGGTGAACGGCCGGGCGAGTGACCGCCCCTGGCTGCCGGCGGGCTTCGTCCGTGACGGCGGCCGGCTCGACTACACCCTCTCGGCCACCCCCGACCGCACCTGGGGCAGCGCCCCGTCCGCCGCCCCGCCCTCCTTCCGCCAGGGCGAGCAGCTGTACCAGATCGGTGTGGGCCCGACCGCGGCGACGCTCGCGCCCGGCGGCAGCACGACGCTCGGCGTCCGCGCCCTGTCACTGAACGGCGGCCAGGGCCCCGAGGTGCGCTTCAGCGTCCGCACCCCGTCCGGCATCACGGCGACCCCCGCCGAGGGCACGGTGACCGACGGCGCCCGGCAGATCACGCTCACCGCCGCCCCGGAGGCCGAACAGGGCTTCTACGACGCGAAGGTCACGGTCACCTCCGGCAGCCAGTCCTACGAGCAGCCGGTGTCCCTGACGGTGGCGGCCCCGGGCAGCCTGCTGGCCGCCTACGACAACACCGGCGTCTCGGACGACGACGGCGACCACGACGAGGCCGACTACGACGGGGGCGGCTGGAGCTACTCCCGCCAGGCCCTCGCGGCGGCCGGCCTCACCCCGGGCGGGCAGGGCACGGTGAACGGCCTCACCTTCACCTGGCCGAACTCGCCGAGCGGGCGCCCGGACAACGCCTCGGCGGCCGGCCAGAGCATCGAACTGGCCACGCCGGCGGCCCGGTTGTCCTTCGTCGGCAGCGCGGTCAACGGCAACCAGCAGACCAGGGCCACCGTCACCTACACCGACGGCACCACGGGCACTGTCGACCTCTCCTTCACCGACTGGACCGTCGGTGGAGGCGGCGGCACCGTCCAGTACGGCAACACGGTGGTGGCCCGGACCGCGTACCGCAACGTCGCGGGCGCCGGCAAGGACACGGTGACCACCTACGTCTTCGCCACCGAGCCGTACGAGGCCCCGGCGGGCAAGCGGATCAGCGCAGTGCGCCTGCCCGGCAACGCCGACCTGCACGTCTTCACCGTCGCCACGGGCTGACCGGCCCGCGGGACGGCACGAAGGGGCGGGCCCGGCGGGCCCGCCCCTTCCTCATGCCGGGTGCTCGGCGGCGTCAGGCCAGCAGCTCCACCTCCGCCAGCGTCGAGGCGCCGTCCAGGATCAGGCGGTACTTCTGGTAGGTGTCCGGTGCGGCGATCGTGAAGGGGCGGGTCTGCTTGTCCCAGGCGAAGGACTCGCCCGAGCGCCGGTCCACCGTCTTCCAGGTCGTGCCGTCAGCGGACGCCTGGAGGGTCCAGCCGGCTGGGGCCTTGGCGCGGTCGCCGGACGAGGTCAGGGTGTACTGGACGGCCTTGACGGGGCCCGTCACCGGCAGGTCCACCGTCGTCACCGCGGCCTCCGTCGACGAGGTGTCGTCGAACAGCGCCCCGTCGCCCTTCAGTACGTCCGCCCGGGGGCTCGGCGCCTTGTCGCCGGTCGTGATCGACATCGGCGCCGCGTCCTTGCCCGTGCCCCACGAGGAGGGCCGCGGACCCATGTCGAACTGGAGGACACCGCCCTTGGACAGCAGGGAGTGGGGCAGGCTCGTCGAGTTCCACGCCTTGCCGTTGAACCGCACGCCCTGCACGTACACGTTCTTCGCGCTGTTCTTCGGGGCCTGGATCACCAGATCGCGGCCGCCGTCCAGATGCACCGTCGCCTTGGTGAACAGCGGGGAGCCGATGGCGTACTCGCCGCTGCCCATGACCAGCGGGTAGAAGCCGAGCGAGGAGAACAGGTACCAGGCCGACTGCTCGCCGTTGTCCTCGTCGCCGTGGTAGCCCTGGCCGATCTCGCTGCCGACGTACAGCCGGGACAGCGCCTCACGGACCTTCTCCTGCGCCTTCCACGGCTGCCCTGCCGCGTCGTACATGTAGGTCACGTGGTGGGCGACCTGGTTGGAGTGGCCGTACTGGCCCATCCGCACGTCCCGCGCCTCGGTCATCTCGTGGATGACACCGCCGTAGGACCCGACGAACTCCGGGCCGGCCGTCTCGGGAGTGGCGAAGTAGGTGTCCAGCTTGTCCGCCAGGCCCTTCTGCCCGCCGTACAGGTTCGCCAGTCCGCGGCTGTCCTGCGGGGCGGTGAAGGCGTAGCCCCAGCCGTTGGTCTCCGTGTAGTCGTAGCCCCACACGCGCGGGTCGTACTTCGAGGCGTCGAGGCGCCAGTCGCCCCGGGCGTTGCGGCCCTGGAAGAAGCCGACCCGGGAGTCGAACAGGTTCACGTAGTCCCGGGCCCGGTTGAGGAAGTAGTCGGACTCCTCCTTGTAGTGCTTCTCGCCCGTCTTCTTGTAGAGGGCCTCGCCCATCTTCGCGATGCCGTAGTCGTTGACGTAACCCTCCATCGCCCAGGACAGGCCCTCACCGGTGGCCGTGCTGGTGTACCCGAGGAAGGGGGAGGTCGTCATGCCCTTGCGGCCCACGCCCGAGGACGGCGGCACCACGGTGGCGTTCTTCAGGGCCGCGTCGTAGGCCGCCTTCGCGTCCATCGGCACGCCCTTGACGTACGCGTCCGCGAAGGCCACGTCCGAGGAGGTGCCGGTCATCAGGTCGGCGTAGCCGGGGGAGGACCAGCGGGAGGTCCAGCCGCCGTCCTTGTACCCCTGCACGAAGCCGTCGACCATCTCACCGGCCTGACCGGGTGTCAGCAGCGAGTACGCGGGCCAGGTGGTCCGGTAGGTGTCCCAGAAGCCGTTGTTGACGTACACCTTGCCGTCGACGATCTTCGCGCCGGTGTGGGTCGGCGTGTCCTGGCCGGGCATCGGCGAGAACGGGGAGGCGTACTGGTACTTCCCGCCGACCTTCTCGAAGCCGGAGTTCGGGTACAGGTACAGCCGGTACATGCTGGAGTAGAGCGTGGTCAGCTGGTCGGGCGTGGCGCCCTGGACCTCGACCTTGCCGAGCAGCTTGTCCCAGGTCCGCTGGGCGGACGCCTTGACGGTGTCGAAGGAGGTGCCGTCCGGGACCTCATGGCGCAGGTTGTCCTTCGCCTGGTCGAGGCTGATGAGGGAGGTGGCGAGGCGGAGGGTGACCGTGCGGTCCTTGCCCGCGTCGAAGCGCAGGTGGCCCTTGACGCCGCTCGACGAGCCGTCCTTCACGGGCTTGTCGAAGACGCCGTAGACGAACAGCCGGGTGGCGCCGGTGGACAGCCCGGACTTGACGTCCGAGTAGCCGGTGACGACACCGTGCTCCTTGTCCAGGGTGAGGCCGGCCTGCTCGGTGACGTTGTCGAACACCACGCTCGCGTCGTCGCCCGGGTAGGTGAAGCGCAGGACGGCCGCGTGGTCGGTCGGCGTCATCTCCGCCTTGAGGCCGTTCTCGAAGCGCACCCCGTAGTAGTACGGCCGCGCGGTCTCGTTCTCGTGCCGGAAGGCGAGCGCGCGGGCGGTGCGTCCGGTGTCCGGGGTGCCCGCGGCGGCGGACGGCATCACCTGGAAGGTCTGCCGGTCGCCCATCCAGGGGCTCGGCTCGTGGCTCGCGCTGAACGCCTGGATCGTCGGCAGGTTGTCGTCGTTGTTCGCGCGCGCGTACTCGTACAGCCAGCTCAGCGAGGACGCGTTGGTCACCGGCGTCCAGAAGTTGAAGCCGTGCGGCAGGGCGGTCGCGGGGAAGTTGTTGCCGCGCGAGAAGCTGCCGCTGGAGTTGGTGCCGCGGGTGGTCAGCGCGTAGTCCGACAGGTGCGCCTTCGGCTTCTCCTGCGGCGTCTGCTTGATCACCACGTCGTCCAGCCAGCCGCGGAACTTCGCGGGGCCGGTGGGGGAGTCGTAGGCGAGGAGGACCCGGTCGATGGTCTTGCCCGCCGCGACCGAACCGATCCGGGAGGCCACGCTGTTCCACTGGTTGACGTACAGCGTCTTCGCCGCGCCCTGGCCCTGCGGGCTCAGGGTGAAGCCGTGCTGGTCGGTCGCGCCCAGTCCGCTCAGGTAGGTGCCGTCGGTGAAGGCGAGGTCGACGGCGACGTTGGTGGCGTCGTAGTCGCGGTCGCCGTCGGCCATCGACGGGTAGAGGCGGTACGACAGCTGCGTGTCGGGCAGCACCTTGACGTTGACGTCGAAGAGCTTGTTGTACGAGTACGCCCGGTCCTTCGCGGTGTGCCGGCCCGCGTACCGCAGGGCCCGCTTGCCCGTGTAGCCGGCGCCCGACTTCGCGGTCGGGGAGCCGCTCGGGCCGCGGTCGACCAGCGAGAGCATGTCCTGCGGGACCGGCGCGTCGTCGCCGCCGGTGGAGAACTGCACATCGGCGAGCTGGAGTATGTCCGAGGCGCCGTTGTTTCTGGTGACGTCGAGCCGGAAGTGCTGGTACTCGGCCGGTTCGGCCAGGTCGTAGGTCCTGGTCTGGAACCGCTCGGAGAACTTCTCCCCGGTGCGGGTGTCGAGAGTCTTCCAGTCCTTGCCGTCGGTGGACCCCTTCAGGGTCCAGTCCTTCGGGTCGCGCCCGTCGAAGTCGTTGGCGGAGGTGAGGGCGTACCGGACGATCTTCTGCGGTGTGTCGAAGTCGAACTCGACCCAACCGGTGGGCTGGAACGTCAGCCACTTGGTGCCGGACTCGCCGTCGACGAGGTTCTCCTTCACCTCCCCGCCGCCCGTGTTCTCCCCGCTGGCCCGGACCTCGGTGATGTGGTCGTCCACATTGCCCGGGATGCCGGTGCTGTAGCCGCCGTCCACGCCCGAGGCGCGCTTGCCGCCGCCGGGGGCGGTGTCGACCGTGTTCAGCCAGTCCGGCGCCGGATCGCCGGCCTCGAACGAGGAGCTGAACTCCCGGTCGGCGGCCGGGGGCTTGCCGGGCAGGGCGACCGCGGCCCCCTGCGAGCCGGCTGCCGTGACGAAGGCGGCCGTGATGACGACCGCCGGACCCCATCTGTGCCGTACTCTGCGCTGCATGCGCGGCGTCCCTCCCTGCGTTCGGACAACGTTGTCAGCTCTTTACGCAAGGACCAGTAGGGAGCCAAGTGACCAGTGATGTCAAGGGTGTTGGGTGTGGCATTCGGACGCAAAGGTGCGGATATCTCCGTCAACGGAAGCCCACAGACGGCTCATATTCTGCGTGAGGTCTCAACTCGGAAAAGACCCGCGGTGAACCTTGCTCTCGATCTTGCTCCGTTGACGGGAAGTGGACTATACCTGTCGGCGTCCGCGCGACCGTGAGAACGGCCGGAAGCGGACCCGGGGGGAGTCGGAAAGGGTGGTGCGACGTGCGAGACGCGTCCGCCTCCTCGTCTTCCGTCCGATCCCGGTAGATGACGCACGAAGTACTTCCTGCACGACCCAGCTTGACCCGACCGCGGTGCCGGGGAGGATCCGGTTCACCGCCTGAGTCCTGGAGAAGGCGAGGACTTGAGCATGGGATCCACTTCCGCCGAGCACCACGGAGGCGTCGGCCGCCGGGCTCTGATCAAGCGGTCCGCCGCACTCGGTCTCATCAGCGTTCCCGCGATGGGCTTCCTGTCCGCCTGCGCCAGTGGTGGTGGCGGGGACGGCCAGGAGAAGGCCAAGGCGGGCAAGAAGACCGAGAAGAACCCGCTCGGTGTCAATGACACCGCGCAGATGGAATTCGTCCTGTTCGACGGCGGCTTCGGCAAGGAATACGCCGAGGACGCCGTGAAGATCTACCAGAAGGACTTCCCCAAGGCGAAGACCAAGTTCGCCGCCACGCAGAAGATCCAGTCGACGCTCCAGCCGCGCTTCAACCAGGGCAACCCGCCGGACCTCATCGACAACTCCGGCGCGGAGCAGATGGACATGGGCGTCCTCGTGGGCAAGAGCCAGCTCGCGGACCTCACCCCGCTGCTGGACGCCGCGTCCTACGACGACCCGAGCAAGAAGGTCCGCGACACCCTGCGCCCGGGCATCGTGGAGATGGGCCAGTTCGACGGACAGCCGGTCTGGATCCTGTACTACGCCTACACGGTCTACGGCGTGTGGTACTCCCAGAAGGCCCTGGACTCGCTGGACGAGAAGTACCCGGAGACCTGGGACGAGATGCTCAAGGTCTGCGAGAAGGCCAAGAAGAAGGGCATGGCCGGCTGGACCTACGCCGGCAAGTACCCCTACTACCTGCCCTTCTCGCTCTACCCGATGATCGGCAAGGTCGGTGGCCGCGAGGTCCTGGACGCCATCGACAACCTCGAGCCCAACGCCTGGAAGCACCCGGCGGTCAAGGCCTGCTTCGAGGCCTACTACGAGCTCTTCCAGAAGGGCTACATCCTCAAGGGCACCCCGGGCCTGGACCACATCCAGTCGCAGACCGCCTGGGCCAAGGGCAAGGCGCTGTTCATCCCGAACGGCTCCTGGGTGGAGAACGAGTCCGCGAACGTCATCCCGGCCGACTTCGACCTGGCCGTCTCCGCGCCCACCGGCATCGACAGCTCCGACAAGATGCCGTTCGGCACCATCTGGGCCTCCGGCGGCGAGCCGTTCATCGTCCCGGCCAAGGCCAAGAACCCCGAGGGCGGCATGGAGCAGCTGCGCATCATGCTCAGCGAGGCCTCCTCGAAGAACTTCACCTCCAAGGTGAAGTCGCTCACCGCGTACAACGGCGGCACGGACGGCATTCCGCTCACCCCCGGACTGAAGTCCGGAGTCGCGGCGCTGGACAAGGCCGGCTCCAACGTGGTGAACCCGCGGCTCCAGGACTGGTACGTGCAGCTCCAGAAGGAGAAGATCGGTGTGTCGGGCATCGGCGAGATGATGGCCGGCCGCCTCACCCCGGCCGAGGCCATCAAGAAGATCCAGGGCTTCGCCGACGAGGCCGCCAAGGACCAGTCGATCAAGCACTACAAGCACCAGTAGTTCTGAGGATCCGTCACCAGCGGTACCACCCGCCCAGAGATCGGGGTCGGCAGCAATGCAGCACGGCAAGTACCGGTTCATCGTGGGGTTCCTCGCGGTTCCCCTCGGGCTGTACGCGCTTTTCGTCATCTGGCCGTTCATCCAGTCCATCTACTACTCGTTCACGGACTGGACCGGTCTGAGCCCCGATTTCCAGATGGTCGGCTTCGACAACTACCAGAGGATGCTCCACGACGACATCTTCTGGAAGTCGTTGCAGCACAGCCTGCTGTTCGCTCTGGTGCTACCGCTGGTGACGATCGGTCTGGCGCTGTTCTTCTCCTTCATGATCAATGTGGGTGGGCGGCGCCGCCGGGGCGGGCCGGCGATCTCCGGTGTCCGCGGCTCCTCGTTCTACAAGATCGTCTACTTCTTCCCGCAGGTACTGTCGATCGCCATCGTGGCCCTGCTGTTCGCGTTCGCTTACAACCCGGACAGCGGCGCGATCAACTCCGTGCTGCGCGGGATCGGGCTCGGCAGCGTCCAGCCGCTGTGGCTGGGCGACCCGGGCCTCGCGCTGTGGTGCGTGATGGGGGTGCTGGTCTGGTCCACGGTCGGCTTCTTCGTGGTCCTGTTCTCGGCCGGCATGGCCTCCATCCCGGCGGACCTGTACGAGGCCGCGCTGCTGGACGGCGCCAGCCGCTTCACCACCTTCTTCCGGATCACCCTGCCACTGCTGTGGGACACCGTGCAGTCCGGCTGGGTGTACATGGGCATCCTCGCCCTCGGGGCGGAGTCGTTCGCGGTCGTACAGATCATGACGACCGGGCCGGGCGGCCCCGACTACTCGACCACCGTCATGGTCCTGTACGTGTACCAGAAGGCGTTCCGTGACGGTCAGGCCGCCTACGCCACCACGATCGGCGTCGCCCTGCTCATCGTCACGCTGGCCTTCGCGGCCGTCGTGATGCGGCTGGGCCGGCGCGAGCGGCTGGAGTTCTGACGATGAAAACGACCGAGTCCCCCGCCCCCGTTCCGGCCGAGTCCGGTGTCGGCCTCGCCACGGCCGGCGTACCGGCCGAAAAGCCGGGCGGACGGAAGAAGGACGGCTCCGTCCTCAACGTCTTCTCGCACGGCATTCTGATCATCTGGGCGATCATGGTGGTCATGCCGCTGGTCTGGGCGGTGATGACGTCCTTCAAGGACGACAACTCCATCTTCAGCTCGCCCTGGGCGCTGCCCGACAAACTCCACTTCGACAACTGGGCGCGGGCCTGGACCGATGCCAATATGAGCGAATACTTCCTCAACACCATTCTGGTGGTGGGCGGTTCGCTCGTCGGCACCCTGGTGCTCGGTTCGATGGCGGCGTATGTGCTGGCCCGTTTCGACTTTCCGGGCAACCGCTTCATCTACTACCTCTTCATCGGCGGCATGAGTTTTCCGATCATGCTGGCCCTGGTCCCGCTGTTCTATGTCGTGAACAACATGGGACTGCTGAACACCATTCACGGTCTGATCCTGGTCTACATCGCCTACTCACTGCCGTTCACGGTGTTCTTCCTGACCGCGTTCTTCCGGACCCTGCCGAGCTCGGTGGCGGAGGCGGCCTTCGTGGACGGGGCCTCGCACACCCGGACGTTCTTCCAGATCATGCTGCCGATGGCCAAGCCCGGTCTGATCAGCGTGGGGATCTTCAACTTCCTGGGGCAGTGGAACCAGTACATGCTGCCGACGGTGCTCAACACCGACCCGGACAAGCACGTGCTCACCCAGGGCCTGGTGCAGCTGGCCGTGAGTCAGGGCTACAAGGGCGACTGGTCCGGTCTCTTCGCCGGACTGGTGATGGCGATGCTGCCGGTGCTCGCCGCGTACATCGTCTTCCAGCGCCAGGTGGTGCAGGGGCTCACCGCGGGCGCCCTGAAGTAGTTCCCGGCGTCCCGGCGCCCGCACGCGCCACCCCGTGCCTCCTGCCGCCCTCCGCGCGTCGCCCTCCGGCGTTCCGGTGCCGAGGCCCGTCCCGTGCGGGCGGCGCCCGGCGCCTTCGCCGCCCGTGTACGCCGCTCTCGCCGCCCCCTCCGGGGCGTGCGGGGGCGGCTCACGCATGTCCGCACATGCGTGCGTGACACGGCTCCATCAGCGTGTCCACGGACCCGGATACGGTTCAACCTCTTGACGGGAGGGGACCCGAACAGCTCAGCTTAGAGTTCACTAGTTGGACATTGGACGGGGCCTCGCCGAAGCGGCCCCGCGCGCAGGAGGTCGTCGTGGAGACTCCAGGGTCGCAGTCGTCGCTGCACCGAGCCAACCTGGAGCGGGTCGTACGTGCCGTGCGCCTTGCCGGATCACTCACGCAGGCGGAGATCGCGCGGACCACGGGCCTGTCCGCGGCGACGGTCTCCAATATCGTGCGCGAACTCAAGGACGGTGGAACGGTCCAGGTCACCCCCACTTCCGCGGGCGGGCGCCGGGCCCGCAGCGTGTCCCTGAGCGGGGACGCCGGCATCGTGATCGGCGTCGATTTCGGGCATACGCACCTGCGGGTCGCCATAGGAAACCTCGCCCACCAGGTGCTGGCCGAGGAGTCCGAGCCGCTGGACGTGGACGCCTCCTCCACGCAGGGCTTCGACCGGGCGGAAGAGCTGGTCAACCGGCTGATCGCGGCCACGGGCGTCGACCGTTCCAAGATCGCCGGCGTGGGTGTCGGCGTACCCGGCCCGATCGACGTCGAGTCCGGCACGCTGGGCTCCACGGCCATCCTGCCGGGCTGGACGGGCGTCAAGCCCGCCGAGGAGCTGCGGGGGCGCCTCGGCGTGCCGGTGCACGTGGACAACGACGCCAATCTGGGCGCTCTGGGCGAGCTGGTCTGGGGCAGCGGCCGGGGCGTGCGCGACCTGGCCTACATCAAGATCGCCAGCGGGGTCGGCGCGGGCCTGGTGATCAGCGGCAGGATCTACCGCGGCCCCGGCGGTACGGCGGGTGAGATCGGGCACATCACGCTCGACGAGTCGGGCCCGGTCTGCCGCTGCGGGAACCGCGGCTGCCTGGAGACCTTCACCGCCGCCGGGTACGTGCTCCCGCTGCTCCGGCCCAGTCACGGCACCGACCTGACCATGGAGGGCGTCGTACGGCTGGCGCGGGACGGCGACCCGGGCTGCCGCCGGGTGATCGCCGACGTCGGCCGTCATATCGGCAGCGGGGTCGCCAATCTCTGCAACCTGCTGAACCCCAGCCGGGTGGTGCTCGGCGGGGATCTCGCCGAGGCCGGTGAGCTGGTGCTCGGCCCGATCAGGGAGTCGGTCGGGCGGTACGCCATCCCCAGTGCCGCGCGCCAACTCTCCGTGCTTCCCGGCGCGCTTGGCGGCCGCGCCGAAGTACTCGGCGCGCTGGCCCTCGCGTTGAGCGAGATGGGCGATTCAACCCTTTTGGACGGTACACTCAACGCGGCCACTCCTGCCTTCACTTAGAGAACGGATGGCACCGTTGCCATCTCGTTAAGGATTTACTTCTTGACGTCGCACGCGCAGCCGAGTTGACTTCCAGCCACCTCGGCCGCAACGACGCGGCCTCGTCAGGGAGGTTTGAAGAAGTGAACACGCGTATGCGTCGCGCGGCCTTCGCCGTTGCTGCTGGTGCCATGGCCGTCTCGCTCGCCGCCTGTGGCAGCGCCAAGGAGTCCGGTGGCTCCTCGAAGTCGACCGGCAGCGAGAAGAAGGGCGACAACATCACGGTCGGCCTGCTCCTGCCGGAGAACCAGACCGCTCGTTACGAGAAGTTCGACAAGCCGATCATCGAGAAGCAGATCGCGGAGCTGACGAACGGCAAGGGCAAGGTCGAGTACCTCAACGCCAAGGAGGACGCGACCCTCCAGGCGCAGCAGATCGACACGATGATCACCAAGAAGGTCGACGTGCTGATCCTGGACGCGGTCGACTACAAGGCCGTCGCCTCGGGCGTGAAGAGGGCCAAGGAGGCCGGCATCCCGGTCGTCGCCTACGACCGCCTCGCCGAGGGCCCGATCGCCGCCTACACCTCGTTCGACAACGAGGAGGTCGGCAAGGCTCAGGGCGAGGCCCTGCTGAAGGCCATGGGTGACAAGGCCAAGTCCGGCAAGATCGTCATGATGAACGGCGCCGTGACCGACCCTAACGCCGCGCAGTTCAAGGCGGGCGCCCACGCCGCCCTTGACGGCAAGGTGAACATCGGCAAGGAGTACGACACCAAGCAGTGGAAGGCGGAGAACGCCAACGCCAACATGGAGGGTGCCATCTCCGCCCTCGGCAAGGACAAGATCGTCGGCGTCTACTCCGCCAACGACGGCATGGCGGGCGGCATCATCACCGCGCTCAAGGGCGCGGGCCTCAAGACGCTTCCCCCGGTCACCGGCCAGGACGCCGAACTCGCGGGCGTGCAGCGCATCGTGACCGGCGAGCAGTACATGAGCGTCTTCAAGTCGTACCCTCAGGAGGCCGAGACCGTCGCCAAGATGGCCGTCTCGATCGCCAAGACCGGCAAGCTCGACAGCTCGCTGACGACGAGCACCGTCGACAGCGGTACCGACAAGGGCGTCCCGGCGGTCATCGTCCCCGTCGTCTCGCTGACGAAGGACAACATCAAGGAGACGGTCATCGACCAGGGTTACTACACGCTCGGCGAGATCTGCACGGCCAAGTACAAGGCCGCCTGCGACAAGATCGGCCTGAAGTAACACTGCCGGGCCGCCCGAGCGGCGGCCCGACTGACCTGCACGGGACATCGCGTCCATCGATCACGCGTACCCGTGTCAGCGCGTCCGGCGCCCTGCCGCCGACAGCCCCGCAGCACAACGGCGGGGCGCCGGACGGAACCCCCCTCACTCTTCTTGTTCAACCTCCCGCCGGGGTCAGGCTCAGGCGGCGAAGGAGATGGTTCACGTGTCCGCTACGCCCGTGCTGGCGTTGCGCGGGGTCTCCAAGCGATTCGGTGCTGTCCAGGCGCTCACCGACGTAGAGCTTGAGGTCCACGCCGGAGAGGTCGTCGCCCTCGTCGGCGACAACGGCGCCGGAAAGTCCACCCTTGTCAAGACGATCGCCGGCGTGCACCCCATCGATGACGGTGTCATCGAGTGGGAGGGCAACCCCGTCACGGTCAACCGGCCGCACGACTCCCAGAACCTGGGCATCGCGACGGTCTACCAGGACCTGTCCCTGTGCGACAACATCGACGTCGTCGGCAACCTGTTCCTCGGCCGTGAGATCAAGCGCCGCGGTGTCCTGGACGAGGTCGAGATGGAGCGCCGCTCGCGCGATCTGCTCCAGACCCTGTCCATCCGCATCCCCAGCGTGCGCATCCCGATCGCCTCGCTCTCCGGCGGTCAGCGCCAGGTCGTGGCCATCGCCCGCTCCATGCTCGGCGAGCCCAAGCTGGTCATCCTCGACGAGCCGACGGCCGCCCTCGGCGTCGAGCAGACCGCCCAGGTCCTCGACCTCGTCGAGCGGCTGCGTGAGCGCGGCCTCGCGGTCATCCTCATCAGCCACAACATGGCGGATGTGAAGGCCGTCGCCGACAAGGTCGCCGTCCTCCGGCTCGGCCGCAACAACGGCGTGTTCGAGGTCGGGACCACCTCGCAGGAAGAAATCATCTCCGCCATCACCGGTGCCACGGACAACGCCGTGACCCGTCGTGCGGCGCGCACCAACGCGGAGGCTCAGAAGTGAGCATCGACAAGTCCCAGGCCGCCCCCGTGGACGCGCCCGCCGCCGCGGCCGACGCCGCCCCCGCCGTCGACCCCCGTCTTCTCGTGCGCGAGCAGGGATTCGCCGGCTACCTCGGTGAGTTCAAGCGCAAGATGCGCGCCGGCGACCTCGGAGCCATCCCGGTCGTCATCGGCCTCATCGCCATCTGCGCGATCTTCCAGAGCCTCGACTCGGCCTTCCTGGGCGCGGAGAACCTCAACAACATCTTCGTCGCCATGGTGGCCACCGGCATGATGTCGGTCGGCATCATCTTCGTGCTGCTGCTCGGCGAGATCGACCTGTCGGTCGGCTCCGTCTCCGGTGTCTCCTCGGCCATCATGGCCGTGATGAGCGTCACCCACGGCGTGAACGAGTGGCTCGCCGTCGTCAGCGCCCTCGCGGCCGGCGCGGTCATCGGCGCCCTGCACGGCTTCTTCTTCGCCCGCATCGGTGCGCCCGCGTTCGCGGTGACCCTGGCCGGTCTGCTGTTCTGGAACGGCTTCATGCTCCAGATCCTGGGTTCCAACGGCACGATCAACATCGACGGCGACGGCGTGGTCGGCAAGCTCACCACGTACTACTTCTCGGACGTGGCCGCCGCCTACCTCCTGGCCGTCGTCGCGGTCGCCGGATACTTCCTGTCGGCCTTCCTCGGCAACCGCCGCCGCGAGGCCGCGGGCATCCCGTCCCGCCCGCTGAGCGACATAGTGCTGCGCACCGTGCTGCTCGCGGTCGCCGCGTTCGCCGTGGCGTTCATGTTCAACCAGTACAAGGGTCTTCCGCTCGCGGTGCTGCTCTTCGCGATCGTCCTGGTCGGCAGCGACTTCGTGTTGCGCCGCACCGCGTACGGCCGCAAGGTCTTCGCGCTCGGCGGCAGCGTCGAGGCATCCCGCCGCGCCGGTATCAACGTCACCGCGGTCCGTGTCTCGGTCTTCGCCGTCGCGGGCCTCTTCGCCTCGGTCGGCGGTCTCTTCTGGGCCTCCAAGATCGCGGCTGCCAACCAGAGCGCCGGCTCCGGCGACCTGCTGATGAACGTCATCGCCGCGGCCGTCATCGGCGGCACCAGCCTCTTCGGCGGCCGGGGCCGCACCTGGAACGCGCTGCTGGGTGTGCTCGTGATCACGTCGATCCAGTACGGCCTCGCCCTGCAGGGCATCGCCACCCCGATCCAGTACATGATCACCGGTGGTGTGCTTCTCGCCACGGTCGTCATCGACTCGATCACCCGCAAGACCCAGAAGTCGGCCGGACGCGCCTGAGCGCCGCCCGCACCACGACCGTGCCCGGCACCCCTGGGGTGCCGGGCACAGTCGTGTCATGACCTGCGCGACAGTGGGTACCGCCGTTCGCGTGACACACGACCCCCGGCCCGGACATCGGGCGCTCGGGCGGAACATTAGACTCGACGAGCCCGGCAACAGCTCGATCAGCTCTACGCAAGGAGGCACGGGTGCCGCTGCTGACCCGCATCAGGGGACCGCGCGATCTGGACCGGCTCAGCCTGGAGGAGCTGGACCAGCTGGCGCAGGAGATCCGGACCTTCCTCGTCACCGAGGTCTCCAAGACCGGCGGCCACCTCGGCCCGAACCTCGGTGTGGTGGAGCTGACCATCGCCCTCCACCGGGTCTTCCAGTCGCCCAAGGACAAGGTGCTGTGGGACACCGGCCACCAGTCCTACGTGCACAAGCTGCTCACCGGCCGCCAGGACTTCTCCAAGCTGAAGATGAAGGGCGGTCTGTCGGGCTACCCCTCGCAGGCCGAGTCCGAGCACGACGTCATCGAGAACAGCCACGCCTCCACCGTGCTGGGCTGGGCCGACGGCATCGCCAAGGCCAACCAGCTGCTCGAGCGGGACAGCCACGTCGCCGCGGTCATCGGCGACGGCGCGCTGACCGGCGGCATGGCCTGGGAGGCGCTGAACAACATCGCCGACGCCAAGGACCGTCCGCTCGTCATCGTCGTCAACGACAACGAGCGCTCCTACGCGCCCACCATCGGCGGCCTCGCCAACCACCTGGCGACCCTGCGCACCACCGACGGCTACGAACGCTTCCTGGCCCGCACCCGGGAGGTGCTGGAGCGCACCCCGGTCGTCGGCCGACCGCTGTACGAGACCCTGCACGGCGCCAAGAAGGGCCTGAAGGACTTCATCGCCCCGCAGGGCATGTTCGAGGACCTGGGCCTGAAGTACGTCGGCCCCATCGACGGCCACGACATCGAGGCCCTGGAGTCGGCGCTGGCCCGCGCCAAGCGGTTCGGCGGTCCCGTCATCGTGCACTGCCTCACCGAGAAGGGCCGTGGCTACCAGCCCGCCCTCCAGGACGAGGCCGACCGCTTCCACGCCGTCGGCAAGATCCACCCCGACACCGGGCTGCCGATCTCGACCTCCGGCGCCGACTGGACCTCGGTGTTCGGCGACGAGATGGTCAGACTCGGCAAGGAGCGGCGGGACATCGTCGCCATCACCGCGGCCATGCTCCAGCCGGTCGGCCTGGACAAGTTCGCCAAGGCCTTCCCCGACCGGGTCTACGACGTCGGCATCGCCGAGCAGCACGGCGCCGTCTCCGCGGCCGGTCTCGCCCACGCCGGCGTGCACCCCGTCTTCGCCGTCTACGCCACCTTCCTCAACCGCGCCTTCGACCAGGTCCTGATGGACGTGGCCCTGCACAAGTGCGGGGTCACCTTCGTCCTGGACCGGGCCGGTGTCACCGGCACCGACGGCGCCTCCCACAACGGCATGTGGGACATGTCGATCCTCCAGGTCGTCCCGGGTCTGCGGCTGGCCGCCCCGCGCGACGCCGACCAGGTCCGCGCCCAGCTGCGCGAGGCGGTCGAGGTCGACGACGCCCCGACCGTGGTCCGCTTCTCCAAGGGCGCCGTCGGTCCCGCCGTACCCGCGGTGGGCCGCGTCGGCGGCATGGACGTACTGCGCGAGCCCGGCACCGACACCCCGGACGTCCTCCTCGTCTCCGTCGGCGCCCTCGCCCCGATGTGCCTGGAGGTGGCCACGCTTCTCGACAAGCAGGGCATCACCACCACCGTCGTCGACCCCCGCTGGGTCAAGCCCGTCGACGAGGCCATGGCGCCGCTCGCCGCACGGCACCGCGTGGTCGTCACCGTCGAGGACAACTCCCGCGTCGGCGGTGTCGGCTCGGCGGTCTCGCAGGCCCTGCGGGACGCGGGCGTGGACGTGCCGCTGCGCGACTTCGGCATCCCGCCGCGCTTCCTCGACCACGCCTCCCGGGCCGAGGTGCTGGCGGAGATCGGGCTGACCGCGCCGGACATCGCCCGTCAGGTCACGGGCCTGGTCTCCAAGCTGGACGGCCGGTTCGAGCGGCCGGAGGCGGAGGTCGACGCCGAGGTCGACGCGCGGGTCGACGTGGCGGTGCAGCCCGCGCACGACTGAGCCGCCGACCGCGCGGACGACGGCACGGGCCGGTCCTGCCCCCTCTTACGGGTGGCGCGACCGGCCCGTCTGCGTGAACCTGCGAGTGCCGGGGCATACGCATCCCCAGCTCTCTCGATCATGTCGAGCCGGCTCGGCCGGTCCGGGCCAGGTCGAGGACGACACGCAGGGGAGGTCACGCCGTGAGCAGCACGCTCTTCAGGACGAAGAACGTCGAGCAGTCGATCCAGGACACCGAGGAACCCGAGCACGCGCTCAGAAAAACCCTGTCCGCCCTCGATCTGACCGTCTTCGGCGTCGGTGTCATCATCGGCACCGGCATCTTCGTCCTCACCGGCACGGCGGCCAGGAACACCGCCGGCCCCGCCGTCTCCCTGTCCTTCGTCGTGGCCGGGGTGGTCTGCGCGCTCGCCGCGCTCTGCTACGCGGAGTTCGCCTCCACGGTTCCGGTGGCCGGCTCCGCCTACACCTTCTCCTACGCCTCGCTCGGCGAGTTCCCCGCCTGGATCATCGGCTGGGACCTGGTGCTGGAACTCGCGCTCGGCACCGCGGTGGTCGCCGTCGGATGGTCCGGCTACATCCACTCGCTGCTCGACAACGCGGGCTGGCACCTGCCCGAATATCTCAGCGGCCGTGACAACGCGACCGGCTTCGGCTTCGACATCCTCGCCGCCCTCCTGGTCCTGGTCCTCACCGTCATCCTCGTGCTCGGCATGAAGCTCTCCGCGCGGGTCACCACGATCGTCGTCGCCGTCAAGGTGGCCGTGGTGCTCGTCGTGATCATCGCGGGTGCCTTCTTCATCAAGGGCGGCAACTACGACCCGTTCATCCCGAAGGCGCAGCCGGTGCCCGCGGGCGGCACCCTCAAGGCACCGCTCATCCAGCTGATGTTCGGCTGGGCGCCCTCGAACTTCGGTGTGATGGGCATCTTCACCGCCGCGTCCGTCGTCTTCTTCGCCTTCATCGGCTTCGACGTGGTGGCCACCGCGGCCGAGGAGACCCGCAACCCGCAGCGCGACGTGCCGCGCGGCATCCTCGGCTCGCTGATCATCTGCACCGTGCTGTACGTCGCCGTGTCGATCGTCGTCACCGGTATGCAGAAGTACAGCGCGCTGTCCGTGGACGCGCCGCTCGCCGACGCGTTCAAGTCCACGGGACATCCCTGGTACGCGGGCCTGATCAGTTTCGGCGCGGCCATCGGCCTGACCACGGTGTGCATGATCCTGCTCCTGGGCCAGGCCCGGGTCTTCTTCGCGATGAGCCGGGACGGGCTGCTGCCCCGGTTCTTCTCGCACACCCATCCGCGGTTCCGCACCCCGTACCGGCCGACCATCCTGCTCGGCGTGATCATCGCCGTCGTCGCCGGCTTCACCAGCCTGAGCGAACTCGCCGAACTCGTGAACATCGGCACGCTGTTCGCGTTCGTGGTGGTCGCGATCAGCGTGATCATCCTGCGCAACACCCGCCCCGACCTGCCCCGCGCCTTCCGCACCCCCTGGGTCCCGGTGCTCCCGATCCTCTCCGTCTGCGCCTCCCTCTGGCTGATGGTCAACCTCCCCGCCGAGACCTGGCTCCGCTTCGCCATCTGGATGGTCATCGGCTTCGTCGTGTACTTCCTCTACGGCCGCACCCACAGCAGGCTCGGCGAACGCCAGGCGCGGGCAGGCCGCCCGGCGGGCGACTCAGGCGCTTCCTAGTGCTGTGGCCGGGAAGGTTTGCCGGGAAGCTCGCGGCGTCCGGTGCGGTGCATCGCAAGGCGGAGCATTGCCCGCGTACGGGATGTACTCGGGTGATGCGACAACGCGGCGTGGGGGTACCCCCGGCCGAAGGCTGGGGGAGTGCCGTGCCGGCCGTCGCGAGCCGGTGAACCTTTCCGGTCACAGCACTAGCGGCGGCCGTCCGCTCGCGGCGCGGCCGACGGGCCCGGGTTCCTCGTCACCGAGGAGCCCGGGCCCGTTCCTTGTACGCGTGACACCATCCGGAGTTCATCTTCCTGACCACCATTGACTATGGACATCCCTGTACCTACGATCTCGCTTGTCCATGGTTGTCCATACACAAAGCGGTGCGCCCATGAAGATCGCGGTTGTCGGAAGTTATGGAGCCGGCCTCACCATGCGGGTCCCCAAGGCCCCCGCGGCGGGTGAGACCGTCTCGGGCGGGGTGTTCGATCCCGGCCCTGGCGGCAAGGGCAGCAACCAGGCCATCGCCGCCGCCCGGCTGGGTGCCGAGGTCTCGCTGCTGACCGCCGTGGGCGACGACGACTTCGGCCGCTCCGCACGTGCGTTGTGGCAGCGCGAGGGTGTCGGCGCCGAACATGTGCTGACCGCCCAGGCCCCCACGATGGTCGGCTTCATCCTGGTCGAACCGTCCGGCGAGAACCGCATCGCCATCGCCCCGGGCGCCCTGGACGAACTGGACGCCGCCGCCGTCGCACCCTTCCGCGCCGAGATCGCCTCCGCCGACATCCTGGTCGTGTCGATGGAGATCCCCGAGGAGGCCGTGGTCACCGCGCTCCGCCTGGGTCGCGAGACCGGCACGCCGACCCTGCTCAACCCCGCGCCCGCCCGACCGCTTCCCGACGAGTGCTGGCCCCTCATCGACGTGATCACGCCGAACCAGACGGAAGCCCCCGTACTCCTCGGCCTCGACGAGGGCCACGGGCTCGGTGACGGGGAACTGGTGCGCGCCCTGCGGGAGCGCACCGGCGGCGCCGCGGTCCTCACCCGGGGTGGCGAGGGCGCCCTGATCGCCCAGGCCTCCGGTGTGACCACGGTGCCACCGCACCCGGCCCCCACCGTCGTCGACACCACGGGCGCCGGCGACTCCTTCACCGCGGCCCTCGCCGTCGCCCTCGCCGAGGGGCAGCCCCTCGAGAGGGCGGCCGGGTTCGCCGCCGCCGCGGGCGCCCACACCGTGACGATCGCGGGCGTCGTACCCGCCCTGCCCACCCGAGACCAGCTGAACGCCCGGATTGGAAGAACCCCGTGACCTCGACGACCTCGAAACCCCCGACCGCCGCGGCGCCGTCGGCCACCGGACCGGCACGACAGCTCCCGCTCGCGCTGCGCAGGCTGCTGCACGCACGCGAGGCCGGCGTCTTCGCCGCGCTCGTCCTGCTCTTCCTGCTGGGCACCGTGCTCTCGCCGACCTTCGCCCAGTCCGACAACCTGCTCTCGGTCGGTCAGCAGATCGCGCAGATCGGCATCATGGCCGTCGGGGCGACGTTCGTCATCCTCAACGGCGAGATCGACCTCTCGGTCGGCTCCACCTACGCCCTCTCCGCGATCTCCACCGGACTGCTCATCTCGGACGGCTGGAACTGGCCCGCGGCGATGCTCGTCGGACTGGCCGTGGGCGTCCTGGCCGGACTACTCAACGGGCTGGCCGTGGTGGTGCTCGGCGTGCCCTCCTTCATCGTCACCCTGGGCACGCTCAGCGTCTTCCGCGGCGTCGCCCTGCTCATCTCCGACGGGGCCCCGATCTCCCTGAGTTCCTCCCAGCCCGGGGTCGCGGAGTTCAACCTCCTCGGCCAGGGACGGCTCTTCGGGGTGATCCCGATGCAGTTCGTCCTCTTCGCCGCCGTCGCCGCCCTCGGCGTGGTGCTGCTGTCCCGCTCCCGCTTCGGCTTCAACACCTACGCGGTCGGCGGCAACCAGGAGGCCGCCCGCCTCGTCGGCGTCAACGTCAAGCGGGTCAAGCTCACCGCCTTCGTCCTGTCCGGCTTCACCGCCGGCCTCGCCGGCGTACTCGGCCTGTCCTTCCTCTCCTACGTGCAGGGTGTGACCGGCCAGGGGCTGGAACTCACCGTCATCTCCGCCGTCATCATCGGCGGCGCGGCCCTCTTCGGCGGCTCCGGCACCATGTGGGGCACCGTCATCGGCGTCGCCTTCATCGGCCTGCTCCAGAACATCCTCAACATCAAGGGGATCTCCTCCTTCTGGCAGACCGTCGTCACCGGCCTCGTCATCGTCGCCGCCGTCGCGGCCGACACCTGGCAGCGCAAGCGCAAGACCCGCGCCTGACCGCCGTCCGCTTCCCACCTCACGCAGACGCACAGACCCACGGACACGACAAGGGAGTCACGATGTCCCCGCGCACCCTCCTCAGATCCCTCGTCGCCGCGACGGCCGCCGCCGCGGCTCTCACCCTCACCGCGTGCGGCGCCGTCACCGCCGGCGACGCCGCCGGCTCCGGCTCCGGCGACGGCTCCTTCAAGCTCGCCTCGTACATCCAGCAGCGGATCGACGACGACAAGCCGATGCGCATCAAGCTGAGCTACCACGACCCGTCCCTCGCCTTCGCGACACCGATCGGCAGTGGCATGAAGCGGGCCGGCAAGGAGCTGGGGGCCGAGGTCTCCCTCATCGGCCCCACCGGCGGCGACGCCGCCAAGCAGGTCTCCGAGCTCCAGACGCTCATCCAGCAGAAGGCCGTGGACGGGCTCGCCGTCTCCTCCGCCTCCAGCGACGCGCTGAAGCCGGTCATCAGCCAGGCCTACAAGGCGGGCATCCCGGTCATCTCGTTCAACACCGACAACCCCGACTCCCAGCAGATGGGCTTCGTCGGCCAGGACCTCAAGGCCTCCGGCAAGGCCGAGGCCGAACAGCTGCTCAAGGACCTGAAGGGCACCGGCAAGGGCAAGTCCGTCGTCGTGTTCTCCGTGGACACCGGCGCCGGCTGGTCGCACGACCGGTTCAACGGCTTCAAGGAAGGGCTGGCGGGCAGCGATCTGAAGGTCGTCGGGCCGGTGAACGTCGGCAACGAACCCAACGCCGCCTACAACACGGTCGAGTCCACCATGTCCGGTCAGTCCGGTGTCGTGGCCGTCGCCGGGCTCGACTGCTGCTCGACCACGGCCGCCGCCAAGTGGGTGGCCCAGTCCGGACGCGCCGACGCCATCACGATGGGCGGCTTCGACCTGCTCACCCAGACCGCCGAGTACATCGACCGCGGGGTCCTGGACTTCACCATCAGCCAGAACCCGTCCGAGCAGGGCTACCAGGCGGTCAAGGTGCTGTACGACTTCCTCACCAAGGGCACCGAGATCACCGGTGTGGACACCGGCGCCCAGTTCATCACCCGCAAGAACCTCGACGCCGCGACGGTGGAGGACTGATGGCCGCCGCCCGCGACGCCGCCACGGGCGGCTCGGCACCTCCCGGCACCCCGCCCGCCGCCGCCCCGGCCGTCCGGATCCGGGGCCTGTCCCGGAACTTCGGCCCGGTACGCGCCCTCAGCGACGTCTCCTTCGACGTCCCCGCGGGCGAGGTCACCGCCCTGCTGGGGGAGAACGGGGCCGGCAAGTCGACCCTGCTCAAGATCCTGGCCGGCCTCCAGCCGCCCAGCGACGGCGGCGTCACCGTCTTCGGTGAGGAGGTCACGTCCTTCGACCCGAGCACGATGCTCGGCCGGCACGGCGTCGCGATCGTCCCCCAAGAGCTGTCCCTGCTGCCCGACCGCAGTGTGGCGGAGAACGTGCTGAGCGGGGTCGAGCCGGGCAACCGCTGGTTCCCCTCCCGGCGCCGCATGCTGGAGCGCACCACCGAACTCCTCGCCGAACTCGACCTCCGCCTGGACCCGAACGCCTCCGTGCGGACCCTGGACCTGGCCACCCAGCAGCTCATCGTGGTCGCCCGGTCCATCGCCCGGGGCTGCCGCGTGCTGATCCTGGACGAACCCACGGCCATGCTCACCCCGGCCGAGGCCGACCGGCTGTTCGCCCTGATGGACAAGCTCAAGGCGGCCGGGACGACCATGCTCTACGTCTCGCACCGCATGCCCGAGGTGTTCCGCCTGGCCGACCACATCCAGGTGCTGCGCGACGGCACCCACGTCGCCTCCTGGCGGAGCGCGGAGACCACCCCCGACCAGGCCGTCGCCGCCATGGTCGGTCGTGAACTGGGCCAGTTCACCCGCCGTTCGGAGCGCGGCACCGAGTCCAGCGGCGAACCCGTTCTGAAGGTACGGGAGTTGAGCGGACGCCGGCACAGCGGCGTCTCCTTCGACCTGCGCCCCGGCGAGATCCTGGGCGTGGCCGGACTGCCGGACTCCGGCCGGGTGGAGATGCTGCACCACCTCTTCGGCGGGGACCGCGGGACCGGCGGCACCGTGGAACTGCTGGGCAGGCCCTACGAACGGCGCAACCCGATCGCCAGTGTCGAACGGCGGCTCGCGTTCGTGCCCGGCGAGCGCCGCGCCCAGGGGCTGCTGACCACCATGAGCGTCGGCGAGAACATCGGCGCGCTCACCACGAGGACGTTCAGCCGGCTCGGGATCGTCCGCCGCCGTGCCTTCGACGCGCAGGCCGCCGACCAGGCGAAGCGGCTGCGGGTCAAGACCGCCACCATGAGCCAGCCCATCACCAGCCTGTCCGGCGGCAACCAGCAGAAGGCCGTCCTCGGACGCTGGCTGGCGATCAACCCCGGTGTGCTGATCCTCGACGAGCCCACGCGCGGTGTGGACATCGGGGCGAAGGCCGAGATCTACGAGCAGCTGTTCGCCCTCGCCCGGCAGGGCCTGGCGATCCTCTGCTCCTCCTCCGACCTGCCCGAACTGCTGACCCTGACCGACCGGATCGCCGTGATGAGCGAGGGCCGGCTGGTGAGCTGCGTCGACACCGCGGAGGCGACCGAGGAATCCATCATGGCCCTCGCGACCGGAGCGGTGCCGGCGGCGGCCTGAGACCCACAGCCCGACCTGCGAAGACCCCATCGAAAGGAACCCACCGTGAAACGCTCCGGCATCCTCAACGCCGAACTGAGCGGGGCCCTGGCCACGCTCGGCCACACCGACCTGCTGCTGGTCGTGGACGCCGGCTTCCCCATCCCCCGGGACGCGCACCGCGTCGATCTCGCCCTCGCCGAGAACCTCCCGGATCTACGGACGGTGCTCGGGCTGATCGCCGACGAACTGGTCGTCGAGGGCGTGGTCCGCGCCGAGGACGTCCCCACCCACAACCCCCGGCTCGACGCGTGGCTGCGCGAACGCTTCTCCGACGCCGAGTTCACCACCCGTCCGCACGCGGAGGTACTCGGCGAACTGGCCCGGCAGGCCAAGGTCGTCGTCCGCACCGGAGCCTTCGAACCCTGGGGCAACATCGGCCTGTTCTGCGGCGTCGACGCCCCCCGGTGGTTCGGCGGCGAGGGCGTCGTCGTCCCGGACCACTACGCCTCCAAGCTCTGAGCCGCCGCCGGACCCCACGTCCCGGCTCCCGTTTTCCGCGACGGCCCGTCCGTCGAACGCACCCGGCGGCCGTATCGCCGGGTGCCCCACCGCCCTCCACACAGGGAGATCACTCCGTGTCCACCACGACCGTCACCTCTGCCGAACTCGACCTCACCCCCGCCGAGTTGGCCCCCTACATCCAGCACACCAAGATCGATCCGGACGCGACCCGCGACGAGATGGTCGCCCACGCCCAGGAGGCGGTCACCCACGGTTTCAACGCCGCGATGGTTCCCGCCTCCTGGCTTCCCGTCGTGGTGGCCGAGCTGCGCGGCACCGGGGTCGGGGTCGCCTCCGCCCTGGACTTCCCGACCGTCGGCGTCATGACCAGCGCGGGCAAGGCCGCCGAGGCCGCGGAGATAGCACGGCTCGGCGCGACCCAGCTCGACATCGGCGTCCAGGTCGGCTGGCTCAAGAGCGGCCGCTACGACGACTTCCGCGAGGACATCGCGGGCGTGGTCCGGGCCTCGGGCCTGCCCGTCAAGGTCATGCTGGAACTGCCGCTGCTCACCGACGACGAGAAGGAGACCGCCGTCGAGCTCGCCATGGAGGCGGGTGCCGCCTTCCTGAAGAACGCCAGCAGCGGACAGATCGAGACTGCGAACCCGACGAGCGTTCGCTACCTTGTTGACCGGGCGCGGAACGGGGTTCAGGTGAAGGCGTCCGGGTCCATCAAGACCTACCGGCAGGGCCTGGAACTCCTGCGCGCGGGTGCCTCGCTGCTCGGGACCAGCGCCGGTCTGGCGATCGTCACCGACACCGGTGACGAGTCGACCGTCAGCTACTGACCGGCCACTGCCGCCGCACCCCGCCCGCACCCCGCGGCCGGGGTGCGGCTCCCCATTTTCCGGAGCGACGCCCGTCCTCCGGTGAGACCGGAGAAGGAGATGCGACGACTGTGACGGCCGACAAAGGGGGGCTTCCGGGCATCAAGCGTGACGTCCCCACGGCGATCCACGTCCAGATCTCGGAACACATCCGACTGCGTATCGCCAGCGGCGAGTGGCCGGCGCACTACCGCCTCAAGAGCGAGCCGGAACTGGCTCAGGAGTTCGGCGTCAGCCGCGGCACCCTGCGGCGCGCCCTGACCACGCTCATCGAGGAGGGCCTGCTGCGGCAGGTGCGCGGGCGCGGCACGTTCGTAACCTCGACGACGATCGAACCGGCCATCGCCCAGAAGCTGAGCACCCTGTCCGAGGACTTCGCCAGCCAGGGAGTCGTCACCACCACGTCGGTGCGGGAGTGCTCGCTGATCATTCCGCCCCGGCCCGTCGCGGCCCTGCTGGACGTCGCCCCCGGTACCCGCGTCCTGCGCCTGGTGCGGGTGCGCAGCACCGGCGAGGGGCCGGTCGCGCTGCTGTTCAACTTCGTGCGCACGGATGTCGCGCCCGGCATCGAAGAGGTGGACTTCACCACCTCCAGTCTCTTCGGGGTCCTGGAGGGCACCTACGGACTGAAGATCGCCACGGCCCGCCGGACCTTCAGCGCGGAGGCCGCCACCGCCGATGTCGCCGATGCCCTGGCACTGCCCGAGGGCGCCCCCGTGCAGTACCTCCAGCAGGTCACCTATCTCGCCGACGACCGTCCGGTGGAGTACTCGGACGTGTGGATCCACAGCGGCCGGCTGAGGGTCACCTCGCTGCTGCTGCGCAGATGACGACGGCGCCGGGGCCGTTCGGCGAGCACCCCCCGGGCGGCCGGCGCTCTTCTGCTCGGTAGGGTTCGGGCAGGTACGGGGACGGACGGGCCACCCCGGCGGCAGCGGCCGGAGGGGGAGCGGGTGACGACGACCCTGATCGCCGAGGTGGCACTGGTCACCACGCTGGCGTCGTTCGCGCAGGCGCTGAGCGGCTTCGGGTTCGCGCTGGTGGCGGTGCCGCTGCTGACCCTGCTGACCAGCCCGCAGAACGCCATCGTCGTGGTCACCGCGCTGGGCGGGGTGCTCTCGCTGGCGGTCTGCGTCCATCAGAGAGAGCACGTCAGTGTGCGCACCGCGGGCCTGGTGAGCGCGGCGGGACTGGTGGGCATGCCGCTCGGGCTGCTCGCGGTGACGGTGCTCGGGGCCCGCTCGCTGTCGGCCCTCATCGCCTGTGTGGTGCTGGTGTTCGCCGTCCTGATCGGCCGCGGCCTGACCTTCCGCCGCGGTACGGGTCCCACCATCGCCTCGGGTTTCGCCAGCGGGGCGCTGCTGACCGCGACCGGTATGAACGGGCCGCCGCTGGTCGCCACCTTCCAGGCCATGGGCCTGGCGCCCCGGGAGTTCCGGGCGACCCTCCAGGCCACGTTCTGCGTCCAGGACGCCCTGGCCCTCGCCGGATTCCTCGCCGTCGGCCGGCTGACCACGGACAGCCTCCTGCTGACCGGTGCGGGGCTTCCCGGCCTGCTGGTGGGCTGGTGGCTGGGAGACCGCCTCTTCGCCCGTACGGATCCCACCCGCTTCAAACGGATCGTTCTGGGCGTCCTGGTGGCCAGCGCCTGTGTGGCCCTGTACCAGGCCACGCTGAACTGACCCGCCGCGGCACCGGGATTCCGGCCCTGCCCTGACCCGCGGTCAACGTTCCCGACCGGAGGTGTCCTGGTCGCCGGGGCCGTACACCGCGCGGGGACCCACCGTGGTGGCGCCCGTCGCGGTCACTCTGCGGCGGAGTTCGCGGTCCGCGGTGACGACCACGCGGGACCGGTCCGCCGTGGCGGCGGCCAGTCGGACGATGTGGTCGTCGCCGTTGCCGGGGGCTTCCTCGACCCGTACGCCGGGTACGGACGGTACGCCTCGCGCGGCGCCCTCCAGGACCAGGACGATGTCCAGCGGACCGGGCACGCCGGGAACGCCTTCCTCGACGTACCCGGCGAGCCGGTCGCGCAGGCGTTCGGCGGCGGCCCGCCGGTCGCGCCACCACCCGTCCGGGACGGAGCCGACGACGTTGGCCCCGTCGACGATCAGCAGGGTCGGCATCCTGGGTCGGTCCTTCCGGTCGGGATCAGACGCGGTACCAGTGTCCGTGACGTCGTGGGCCCGTGGGCTTCTCGCCCGGCCCGTCCCGACCGGCGGAGGCCGGCCCGTGGATGCGTGCGGCCTCGCTGGACGGATCAACCGCCCGTCGCCGGGGACTTCTTGGCGGACTCCGGGATGGTGGAGTCGTTGCGGAGCGCCTTCCACAGCTCCGTCGCCTGGGGCTCCGCGGCCACGACGCGGTTGGGGTCGATCTTGTCGTACGTCACCGGCAGCATGATCGTCTCCATGCTGGACGGGTCGACCCCGTTCAGGCTGCGCCCGAACTCCGCCAGCTTGGTGAGAGAGGCGAGATCGGAGTCGGTGGTGAGGGCCGCGGTGAGCTTGTCGGAGATCTTGTACGTCTTGGTGGGGCTGCCCAGGAGGTCCTGCTTCTTGATCTCGCCCAGCAGGGCCAGCATGAACTGCTGCTGGAGGCTGATGCGTCCGAGGTCGCTGCCGTCGCCGATGCCGTGCCGGGTGCGGACGAACTGCAGGGCCCGGGTGCCGTCCAGGCGGTGGGTGCCGGCGGTGAGGTCCAGGCCGCTGGACTTGTCGTGGATGTCCTGGTCCACGGTGACGGTGACCCCGCCTATCGCCTCCACCAGCCCCTGGAAGCCGGCGAAGTCGATCTCCATGTAGTGGTCCATGCGGATGCCGGACATCTGCTCCACGGTCTTCACCACACAGGCCGGGCCGACCTGTCCGTAGATGGAGTTGAACATCACGCGCTTCGCCGACGCCACCGTGGTGCCGTCGGACTTCGTGCACTCGGGCCGGGTCACCAGGGTGTCGCGCGGAATGCTGATGGCGACGGCCTCGGTGCGGCCCTCGGGTATGTGCATCATCAGCGCGGTGTCGGAGCGCGCGCCGGCCACCTTGCCGGTGTTGAGCGCGGCGTTGTCGCCGGCGCGGGAGTCGGAGCCGAGGATCAGGATGTTCTGTCCGGAGGTGGGCAGCTTCTCGGGCCGGTCGTCGCCGATGGCGTTTTCGATGTCGACGCCCTTGATGTTGCCGTTCAGGCCGCTGTACAGCCAGTACACGGTCCCCGCCCCGGCCGCGACCAGCACGGCCATGGAGAGCAGGATCCACCGGCCGGTGCGACGCCGGCGACGGGGAGTCCCGTCCTGGTCGGGCCGGTGCGGGCTGCGGGGGCTCTCGACGGCTGGGGTTGTCATGGCGCGCTGTCCTCGTCTCCTCGTGCCCGGGCAGGGAGCGCTCGGGCTATCGGACAGACCCGTGACCCATGGGGGGCGTTGTACGGCAGTGGCATACATCACACACCGTGCCGACGGGTGTTGAAGTGACTGCCGACCGGGGTCGCGGCGCCGCGTTCCGGGACCGATTCACGCCGGAAACGCGTATGTATTGTTCATGTGATGTGAGAGTTTCATGTCCCCGCGTCGAATTCGGGCGGGTTCTTCCAGGGGGTCCGTCATGGCGATGCGAGGCCGGCCGGCGCGGGTGGCGCAGGGGCGTCGTTCCGCTCCGTCCGCCGAGGCCGTGTCATCTCCCGTCGTGACCGGTGCCGTTGAGGGAAGCTGGCTCGTGCGGGGCGAGGACGGACGGCTCACCGCCTACGCCCGCTGCCCGGACGGACTGCTGCGCTGGACCGAGACCCGGCCGGGCGGCCCGGACTGGTCGGGACCCGACCTGTTTCCGGTCGCCGGCCTCACGCATCTCACCGTCGCCCAGGGGGCCGACACCTACGTCCACTTCCTCGGCCGCCGGGAACGGCGCGGCGCCGACGGCGCGGTGCGTGTCGACGTGGTGCACGCGATCCAGTACCAGAGCGGGCGTCCCGTCACCGAATGGCGCTCCGTGGGCAATCCGCACCGCGAGCCGGACAGGGCGGCCCGGCTCGGGGCGCCCGCGGGTGCCGTGGACGCCATGGGCACCGTGCACGTCTTCGTGCGCAACGCGGGCGGCGGGCTGATGATGCGCCGGGAGGGCAAGGGCGGCGGCTGGGAGCCCTGGACCGATCTCCGGGGCTCGGACCTGCGGGACGGACTGGCCACCGCGGTCACGTCCACCGGCCATGTCGAGGTGTTCGCGCCCACCGCCGACGCGCTCGCGCACTGGATCCAGCCGGAGCCCGGCGCCGTGCCGCAGCGCTCCCACGACATGCGGCCGGGCCCGCTGCCCGGGTCCGTCACCGCCGTCGAGACCGCTCCAGGACGGCTCACCTGCTTCTGGACGGACGCGTCCGGATCCGGCTTGCTCTCTCACCGCCGCGGCTCCTGGCTCATCACGCTGGGCGGCACTCCCTCGGACGGCGCCAACGCGGTGCTGCGCACCACTGTCGACGGATACGACTGCACGGTGATCGCCCATCGTGGCGCGGCCGGCGGAATCCTGTTCGGCGTGTGCGGCACGGAGGCCGAGTCGTCGGGCATGTGGTGGACCGACGCCGGCGGGAACGCCGCCGGCGCGCCGGCCCTGGCGCACGACGGGCACGGCCGGGTGGTGGTGGCGGCCTTCGGCCCGGACGGCGCGCTCCGTCTCGCCCGGCAGGCACCCGAACCGGGCCTGGTGCTCATGGACTGGGTGCGGGTCTGACATACCGTCCGGAGGCCGTTGAGCAGGCGTTCCGCAAAAAGGTTGTACAGATGTGGCCTTTATGACAGACGGTTCGCAGAAACCGATTACTTCTGGACAGTCTGAGAAGCAGATGTAAACATTCTGTCCGATCGGTAAGCCTCAGGTGTACCGCTGGTCGACATGAGGTGGAGGCCGCGGGCAGGGCGGGGGACGTGCGCCGGGCATTCTGTGCCGGCCTCGAGCTGGGTGGGTGCGGAAGTCGGGTGAGCCTCAACAATCCCGAGGCGAGTGCGCTCGTGTCGGCGTATCGGTCGTTGGTTCCCGTGGGGGCCCGGCGCCGGATACCGGGCCCACTGCGCACGTCGGTGAAACGTTCGCTCGCCTCCGCCGACGCCGTGCGCTCCGCCGTCATGGTGCGGGCGATGGGCGGTCAGGGCCGAGGCGGCAAGCGCACGTCCGACGGTCCTCTGCGCGTCGTACGGGAAGCCGGCAAGCATCTGCGCGCGGTGGAGGTGCCCGGCGCCACCGCGTGGGCCGCCCGTGCGCGCAACCTCCACATTGTGGTCTCCCTGCTGGAGGAAGCCGGGATCGACTACTTCTGCGTCCGCGGCGCGAAGTCGTCCGTGGTGCCGTGCGTGGCCGTTCCCGCCCGGCGGCGGGCCGACTTCGAGGAACTGCTCCAGCTCGCCTTCGTGGAGCACCCCGGATACATCGGGACCTCCCCGGCGCAGTTGCGTCCCGGGTCCGCGCCGGGAAGCTGGCGGGCGCTGCGCGGGCAGGACGTGCTGCGGGTGACGTGGGTCGTCTGCGACCCCAGCGCGCGCCTGGTGTTCGGCGGCGAGTACGGCTGCGACATCGAGTTCTGGACCGAGCGGGACGGCCTGCTCGTCGCGCCGCGGCCCAACAAGGTGGCGACCGAGGTCCCGCTGGACGCGGGCCGCTGCTGGGCGGAGCAGAAGCGTTTCAGCGCGGTGCCCGGCCCCTACACCACCGGCCGGGCGCGCACCCTGCCCGAGTTCGTGGCCGCGCTGCCGGACGACCACCTCTTCCCGATCGACGTCGTCTACACCTGGGTGGACGACTCGGACACGGTCTGGCGGGCCCGCCGCGACGCGGCCCGCGGGCAGCTCACCTCCGCCCGGGAGGGCGCTCTGCACGAGCAGGCGGCCAACGACGCCCGCTACACCAGCCGGGACGAGCTGAGGTACTCGCTGCGCTCGATCCACCAGTACGCGCCCTGGGTGCGCAACATCTTCCTGGTCACGGCCGGCCAGGTGCCGTCGTGGCTCAACACGGACTTCCCCGGGATCCGCGTGGTGGACCACCGCGAGATCTTCTCCGACCCCAGTGCGCTGCCGACGTTCAACTCCCACGCGATCGAGAGCCAGTTGCACCACATACCCGAGCTCTCGGAGCACTTCCTGTACCTGAACGACGACGTCTTCTTCGGGCGACCCGTGCATCCGGGCCACTTCTTCCACGCCAACGGGCTGACCAAGTTCTTCCAGTCCAAGGCCCTGATCCCGTCCGGGCGGACCAGCGCGGAGGACCTGCCCGTCAACGCGGCGGGCAAGAACAGCCGCGGCCTGATCGCCCAGTACTTCGGCACCGTCATCTCCCAGAAGATGAAGCACACGCCGCACGCGCTGCGGCGCAGTGTGCTGGCCGAGATCGAGCAGGTCTACAACCAGGCGCACCGGGTGACCCAGCACTCCCGCTTCCGCTCGCCCAGCGACGTACCGATCGCCTCTTCCCTGCACCACTACTACGCCTACCACTCGGCACGCGCCACGGTCGGTGACATCCGCTACGTCTACATCGACCTGGCGGACGGGCTGGCCAAGCGCCGGCTCGACACCCTCCTGGCCCGCCGCAACTTCGACACCTTCTGCATGAACGACACCGTCACCGCCGCAGACCCCGAGGCCCAGTCCCGCATGGTCGCCACCTTCCTGGAAAACTACTTCCCAGTAGCCAGTCCCTTCGAGACAGCCTCCGGCGCCGTGGCGCCGCGCAGGCCGGCCCCTGCGGCAGAACTGGGGTACGCGGGCTCATGACCTCCCGATCCAAGCGCCCCGCCACGACCGCAGGCGGGGCCGGTCGCCCGCGCCGCCGCCTGCGCGCCGGCGCCGTCGCCCTGCGCAACCGGCTGCTGGGTGTCCTCGTCCCGCTGCGCAGCAGGCGCGCGGCCCAACTGCGCTACGCCGCGATCCTCGACGGCCAGACGGTGAACCTGCACGCCGAGTTGCCCGCCCGCGCGGGCCTGCCCGAGCGGGCGGAGGTCGTCCTGCAGCGCGGGCGCCGCCGTTACCCCGGCGAGGCCCGTCTCCACGAGGGCCCGGCCGGCGAGATCCTGGTCGACGCCGCGGTCCTGCTGGGCGCCGACGTCGGCGGTGTGCCCGTCGGCACCGGACGCTGGCGGCTGAGGCTGCGGGTGCACACCGGCCGCCGCTCGCGCACGCTCCCGCTGCTGCTGCTTCAGCCGCCCGTGCCCTACGAAGGACCCACCAAGCCGATGACGGCCTCGCCGGTCACCGGCGAACGCCACCGGCTCGGCCGCTCCTTCCGCGGCAGCGCACGGGTGGTCAGCACCGCTGCCCGGCCCGCCGTGGAAGTGGCCAAGGTGCACCTGACGCACGCCGGGGTCACCGTCGACTTCCGCGTCCTGGGCACCCGGGTCGAAGCGCCCTGGGTGGACTTCGTCGCCTCCGGCCGCCGGATCGAGCAGGCGGTCACCGCGCTCGGCCCCGACGGCTTCCGCGTCACCGTCCCGCTGGGGGAGATGCCGCCCCGCGGCAGCCGCCCCGACCACTGGGACGTCGTCCTGCGCGACCGCGACGGACGCTCGATGCGGCTGGGACGCAGGCTGCACGACGTACGCAACCCGCTGCGCGTCTTCGCCATGCGCAGCCTCGCCATCACACCGCCCGGCCAGGCGCCGCTGATCGTCCAGCCGCGCTACACCCCCGCCGGCAACTTCCGGGTCACCTGCACGCGCATGCCCGAGGCGGGCCGGACCGACTGATGAAGATCACGTTTCTGCTGACCACGGCCGACGCCGTCGGCGGCACCGAACGGGCCGTTTTCAACCAGGCCTCCGAGCTCGCCGCCCGGCACGAGGTGCGGGTGCTCAGCGTCTTCAGGAGCAGGCGCGAGCAGTTCTTCACGCCCGACGAGCGGGTCCGTGTCGACTACCTGGTCGACCTCACCTCCCGTCCGCCCCGCCCGGTGCGCCGGACCTCGGTGGACGACTCGGTGTGGGCCGGACTGGCCGCCCAGCCCAGCCGGATCGTCGACCCCTCCTGGGAGTCGGCGTTCAACCGGCTGTCGGACCTGGAACTCGAACTCGCGCTCCAGGACACCGACACGGACATCCTGGTCACCACCACGCCCGCGCTGATGGCGCTGGCCGTCCACCTCGTCCCCGCCCACGTCGTCACCGTCCACCAGGAGCACCGCGTCTCCGAACTGCGCGGCACCAGCGGCGAGCCGCTGCGCCGCTACGCCTCCCGGCTGGACGCGCTGGCGGTGCTGAGCGAGCGCACCCGGGACTGGTTCGCCGAGACCCTGGGCGACGCCGCTCCCCGCCTGGAGGTCGTGCCCAACGCCCTGCCCAGCGGCTTCCGGCCCCGCTCGACGCTGAAGACCCGGACGGTGGTGATCGCCGGCCGGCTCGTGGCGGAGAAGCAGATCGACCACGCCGTCACGGCCTGGGCGACCGTCGCGCAGGCGTACCCGGACTGGCAGCTGCGGATCTTCGGCGACGGGCCGCTCAGCGGTGCCCTGCGCCGCCAGATCGAGATGCTCGGACTGCACGACTGCGTGCAGCTCAACGGCAACTCCCCCCATCTGGCGGAGGAGTGGGCCAAGGCCAGCATCGCGGCACTCACCTCCCGCAACGAGGCGTTCGGCCTGGTCCTCGCGGAGGCGCACGCGGCCGGTGTCCCGGTGGTCTCCTACGACGCGCCCAACGGCCCGCGCGAGGTGGTCATCGACGGGCAGACCGGCGTCCTCGTCCCGCCCGGCGACACCGACGCCCTCGCCTCCGCGCTGATGTTGCTCATCCAGAACTCCGAGCTGCGGCAGCGGATGGGCGCCGCGGCCCTGGCGTCCGTCAACCGCTTCTCGCCCACCGTGGTCACCGCCCACTGGGAGCGCGTCTTCCACGAACTCGTGGCCCAGCGGGACAGCGGCGCCCGCGCGGTCCTCAAGGCCGAACGCGAGGCCCTGCACGCCTTCCGCAGCGGGTCCGACGGCATCGTGCCCGCGGCGGCCGCCACTCCGGCCACCACCGTGCGCACCTCCGACCAGCGCGCGCTGGAAGGACGCCTGCTCAAGCGGCGCGGCCTGGTGCAGGACGGCGGCCAGGTCTGCCGTCTGATGGAGTGGCAGTCCCCGTGGGACGTCGTCCAGCAGAACCTGGCCCTGGTGGCCGACGCGCTCGAAGAGGCCGACATCCCCTACTTCGTCGTACGCGACCACCTCGTACGGCACACCGTCGCGGTGCACGCCGTGCACCGCGAGGCGGTCTTCAAGGCCCTCGCCGAACGGTACGCGAAGGAAGCCGTGTACGCCGCCGTGCTCAACGAGGGGCAGAAGACGGTCGCCACCGTCCTCGCCGGTCTCGTCGCGCCGTACGCCGACACCCCCTCGTCCGGTGTCCGGGTGTACCAGAACGTGGTCTCCCACTCGCGCATCCTGCGGCTCGGCGCCGTCTACGGCTGCACCGTGTCCTTCTGGGACACCGACCCCGACGACGAGTCCGGGGCGCACCTGAAGGCTCCCGCGCGCACGCTCATCGGAGACCGGGTGCCGAACAGCGCCCTGCGCCGGCGCCCGATCACTCTCGGCAACCGCCACTACCCGACGATCGACGCCTTCCAGCACGTGCTGCACGGAGACGTCGACTTCCCCGTGGACGCCGTCTACACCTGGGTGAACGGCGCCGACGTCTCGTGGCTGGAGCGCAAGAACGCCGCCCTGGCCGCCATGGGCATGGAGACCGAGGACGCGGCCACGAGCGCGGCCCGGTTCCGGGACCGGGACGAACTGCGCTACTCCCTGCGCTCCATCGACATGTACGCGCCCTGGATCCGGAACATCTACCTCGTCACCGACCAGCAGGTACCGTCCTGGCTCGACCTCTCGCACCCGCGTGTGCGCGTCGTGGACCACACCGAGATCTTCGCCGGGCGCGGCGCGCTGCCCACGTACAACTCCCATGCCATCGAGAGCCAGTTGCACCACATCGAGGGCCTGGCCGAGCACTTCCTCTACTTCAACGACGACGTGTTCGTCGGGCGGACCCTCCAGCCCAGCACGTTCTTCCACGGCAACGGGCAGGCGAAGCACTTCATGTCGCCCACCTCCGTCCCGATGGCCCCGCCCTCCTACGAGGACGAGTTCAACATCAGCGCCGCGAAGAACAACCGCGCGCTTGTCGAGGAGTCCTTCGGGCAGACGCTGGTGCACTCGTTCCTGCACGCGCCGCACCCGCTGCGCCGCAGCGTCCTGGCCGACATCGAGGAGCACTACCAGGAGGCGGTGGCGACCACCGCGGCCAACCGGCTGCGCAGCCACAGCGACGTGTCCGTGGCGTCCTCGCTGCACCACTACTACGGGTTCCACACACTGCGCAGCGTCCCCGGCAGCATCTCGTGCGGTTTCGTCAACGTCGGCCTGAGCGAGCACGCCCCCCGGCTGAACCGGATCCTCAACGTCCGCCCGCACGACGTGTTCTGCCTGAACGACTACCACGACGGCGACGTGCCCGAGGACGAGCAGGACGCCGTCCTCGCCGCGTTCCTGCCCAGCTACTTCCCGGTGCCGAGCCAGTTCGAGACCGGATCGCAGCGCAACCAGCTCGCCCACGAGGGCCGCCTGCCGGACTGGCCGCTGTGACCTCCGGCAGCCCGGAACCGCACGCACCGCCCACCGCCCGCCCGTCCGCGACCGAGGAGACCGCCATGCAGTCCGCCGAGGGCAGTACGTCACAGGCTTCGCTCATCCAGGTTCTGGCGCATCCGGACGACGACCTCTACTTCATCAACCCCGACCTGCAACGGGCGCTGGAGGCCGGCCACCGGGTCACCAGCGTCTACCTGACGGCCGCGGAGGCCGACGGGCGCAACATCGACACCCGCGACCCGGACCGCCTGGACAGCCCGCCGGACTACGAGGGGTACGCGGAGGCGCGCCAGCACGGACTGCGCGCCGCGTACGCGGCCATGGTGACGGGCAAGCGCGACAGCGAGTGGGCGCGCGACGTCGTCTCGTTCTCGACCGGAGTGATGGCCGAGCGCTCGACGCTGCTCGCGGCACCGCACGTCCAGCTGTTCTTCTTCGGACTGCGCATGGTCGACGCCCAGCACGGATTCGCGGCCGACGTGCCGACCGCCCGGCTGGCCACGCTCTGGACCGAGCAGGCGACCGCCCAGCTCACCCTGATCTCCGCCGAGTCCCCGCTGCGCCGGCCCCAGGAGATCACCCGGGACGGGCTGCTGCGCTCCCTGGTCGAGCTGCTGCACCACACGCGGCCCGCCCAGTTCTGGACCATGGACCCCGACCCGTGGCACACCGCCTGGGACGACAAGCGCGGGCCGGCGTCCAGCGACCACCAGGACCACACCGCGACGGCGCAGTTCGCCCTGGCCGCCCTGGAGCAGTACATCCAGCAGGGCGGTACACCTCCGCTCGTGGACCACTGCGTCGGCTACGGCAACAAACTCTGGCCCAGCAACCTCACCGAGCACGCCTGGGACGAGAAGAAGCGTGTGATCGAGGTGTACACCTCCGCCGACGGACACGACTGCCGCCACCGCTACTGCGGTGACCGGCAGTTGTCCGACGGCTCCGACATCCGCCGCTACGGATGGAGCACGCGGACCCGGTACGAGGGCGGCACCGACTGGCTCCACCTCCAGGCCGACGGCCGGCTCGCCGCCTACGCCGTCCTCGGCGGCCGGGTCGCGGTCTGGACCGAGAGTGCGCCGGGCAGCGGCAGTTGGGGCGGGCCGGCCTTCCTGCCGGGTGCCGGCCTCGGCCCGGCCCTGTCCGTGGCCGCGGACCGCGACGGCGGAGTGCACCTCGTCGGCCTGCGCCGCACCCCGGGACCGGGCGGGCAGGTGGACGTGGAGGTCGTACGCATGTGGCGGCAGGCGCACACCGGGGCGACGACACCCTGGGAGAGCCTCGGCAACCCCAACGAGCGGTCGAACGACTGGCGGCGCTGCCGGGAGGCCGGCGTCCCGGAGGCCGTGGTCGACCCCTCGGGACGGCTGCACGTCTTCCTGCGCAACTTCGGATCCGGCATCAGCGCCCGCCGCGAGACCGGCGAGGGCTGGGGCGCCTGGGAGGACCTGGGCGGCCGCGGGATGCAGGACTGCCTGAGCGCGGTGCTGAAGTCCACCGGCCGGATCCAGATGTTCGCCGCGAACCGCACCGGCGCAGTGCACTGGTTCCAGGAGGACGTCTACGGCCCGTACAAGCTCCAGGACGGTGTGACGTCGGCCGACCCGGACGCCTGGCGGCCCGTCGGCGGCCTCACGCCGTTGCAGATCGGGCGCAACCGCATGGCGGTCTTCTACCGCGAGGAGGAGTCCGGCGAAGTGATGTGGGTACGGCAGCGACCGGACGGCCGGTGGAACGAGCGCGTCGAACGGCTGGGCGGGCACGGCGGAACCGGCAGGATCGCGGCCCTGCGGCAGCCCACCGACCGGCAGGACGCCGTCGTCCTCGCCCGCCGCAACGGCCGCAACCGGCTGAGCACCGCGGTCCTCGCCGCGCAGGGCCGCGAGCAGACGCCGGAGTGGACGGACCACGACGTGCTGACGGCCCGTCCGCCCGCCCTCGCCCTCGACCACGCCGGACGGGTCGTGGTGGCGGTGCTGGGCACGGACTCCCGGCTGCGCGTGATGCGGCAGCACGCACCGGACGCCGCCGCCGGCTTCGGGCCGTCGACCGTCGTCTGATCCCGCCGACCACAGCACGGCCTGACGGAACAGAGGAAGACTTGAGGAAGATCTGCATCATCGGGAACTCGGTGGCCGCGTCGCGCACCGCCGAGGAGGCACCGCTCGCCGGCTGGGGGCAGTACCTCGGCGAATTCCTGACCGAGCACTACGAAGTACGCAACTACGCCCGCGACGCCATGACCCTGCGCGGCTACTTCACCGAGCGGTTCGCCACCCTCCTCAGCGTCCTCAACCCCGGCGACCTGGTCCTGATGGCCTTCGGCAACGTCGAGCAGCGCATCAACCAGCTCAACCGCCACCACGGGCCACGCGAGTACAAGGAGTACCTGCGCCTGTACGTCGACGCCGTACGGGGCGAGGGCGCCGTCCCCGTGCTGCTCACCCCGGCGGCCCGCTGCACCTTCTCCGAGGCCGGGAACGTCCTGGACACCCATGACGGATATCCCGAACTCACCCGGGAGGCGGCGGCGGAGAACGGGGTCCCCCTGATCGACATGACCGCCTTCACGACGGCGATGCTCGCCGAACTGGGGCCCACGCGAGCACGCAGGCTCTACCGGTGGCTGGATCCGGGCGAGCACCCGAACCACCCCGACGGCATCATCGACGCGAGCCACTACAACGACCTGGGGGCGCGCGAGGTCGCCCGCCGGATGGCCATGGTCGTCGCCGACTCGCCGGACCTGCCGCCCGACATCGTCGACCCCCGGCGTCTCACCCCCGGCACGATGCCCCCGGTGCTCGCCGAGTTCACCATGAGCCACCCCGAGACGGCGCTCACCCTGGCGCCGAGCCTGCCCGACGCGCCCGTCGTCACCTCGCCGGCCCCCGGCCAACTGATCGGCGCCGCACGCAAGCTGGCCGGCAAGGCACCCGCCGGCACGGGCTACGTCCTCTTCTACGAGGAGGGCCGCTACCTCGGAGGCACCGCCGTCTCCGCCGCCGGGACCTGGCAGTGGCGCCGAGTCGTCAACTGGACCGCGGGACCCCACACCGTCCAGGTGCTCGGCGCCGACGGCAACGCCGTCTCACGGACCTCCACGGTGGACTTCCACGTCCTCGACCGCATCGACCCGCCGCAGGTCGTGGGCCCGCGGCCGAACGCCTGGACCGGCCCGCGCCCCCGTTTCTCCGGCAAGGCGCCGCGCGGCGCCCAGAAGGTCATGGTCCTGGAGCAGGGCCGGCTCATCGCCGAGGCACCCGTCCAGGAGGACGGCACCTGGCGGGTCACCCACGCCCACGCGTGGCGGCCCGGTTCCTACACGGTCGAGTTCGTGACGGTGTTCAGCGCCATCCACTCGGCGCCCGCCTCGCTGACGGTGCGCGTGCACGGCGTTCCCGAGGACAACTGGCTGCACACGTCGTTGTCCTCCCGTGAACCCTGCTCCGGGACGTGCGCCCATTACCCGGCGATGCCCACCTGGTGACCTGACGGTTCCCTCCGCCGCCGAACGACCGGCGGTACGCGTCCGCCCCTGCCACCGCGGTGGGCGACAGGGGCGGACGGGAGTGCCGTGGCGGGCGAGAGGCGTTACGCCGGGACGCTCGCCACCCCCGGCTCCAGGAACCGCCTGCCGTTCACACGCTCCGACACGCCCTCGCGGTCCAGGTACGGCGTGATGCCGCCCAGGTGGAAGGGCCAGCCGGCGCCGGTGATCAGGCAGAGGTCGATGTCCTGGGCCTCGGCGACGACGCCCTCGGCCAGCATCAGGCCGATCTCCTGCGCGACCGCGTCGAGCACCCGCGCCCGCACCTGCTCCTCCGTCAGGACGGTGTCGCCCTGCTTGAGCAGTGCGGCGACCTCCGGGTCCAGCTCGGGCCTGCCGCTGTCGTAGACGTAGAAGCCGCGCTTGCCGGCCTCGACGACCGCCTTGAGGTTCGGGGAGACCGTGAAGCGGTCCGGGAACGCCTGGTTGAGGGTCTCCGAGACGTGCAGGCCGATCGCCGGGCCGACCAGTTCGAGCAGGACCAGGGGGGACATGGGCAGGCCGAGCGGCTCCACCGCCCGCTCCGCCACCTCGACCGGGGTGCCCTCGTCGATGACGTTCTGGATCTCGCCCATGAAGCGGGTCAGGATGCGGTTCACGACGAACGCCGGGGCGTCCTTGACCAGCACCGCGGTCTTCTTCAGCTTCTTGGCGACCGCGAAGGCGGTGGCCAGGGAGGCGTCGTCGGTCTGCTCGCCGCGCACGATCTCCAGCAGGGGGAGGATCGCGACCGGGTTGAAGAAGTGGAAGCCCACGACCCGCTCGGGGTGCCTCAGCTTCGACGCCATCTCCGACACGGAGAGGGAGGAGGTGTTCGTGGCGAGGATCGCGTGCGCCGGGGCGACCGCCTCGACCTCGGCGAACACCTTCTGCTTGACGCTCATCTCCTCGAACACGGCCTCGATGACGAAGTCCGCGTCCGCGAAGCCCTCGGCCTTGTCCAGGACACCGGTGACCAGCGCCTTGAGGCGGTTGGCCTTGTCCTGGTTGATACGGCCCTTGCCGAGCAGCTTGTCGATCTCGGCGTGGACGTAGCCCACACCCTTGTCGACGCGCTCCTGGTCGATGTCGGTCAGGACGACCGGCACCTCGAGGCGGCGCAGGAAGAGCAGAGCGAGCTGGCCGGCCATCAGACCGGCGCCGACGACACCGACCTTGGTGACCGGGCGGGCCAGGTTCTTGTCCGGGGCGCCGGCGGGGCGCTTGCCGCGCTTCTGCACCAGGTTGAACGAGTAGATGCCGGAGCGCAATTCGCCGCCCATGATCAGGTCGGCGAGCGCCTGGTCCTCGGCGTCGTAACCCTGCTGGAGGTCACCGTTCTTGGCGGCCTCGATGATCTCCAGGGCGCGGTAGGCGGCCGGGGCGGCGCCGTGCACCTTGGAGTCGGCGATGAAGCGGCCCTTGGCGACGGCCTGGTCCCAGCCCTCGCCGCGGTCGATCTCCGGGCGCTCGACCGTGACGTCACCCTTGAGGACCTTGGCCGTCCACAGCAGCGACTGCTCCAGGAAGTCGGCACCCTCGAAGAGGGCGTCGGCGATGCCGAGTTCGAAGACCTGCTTGCCCTTGAGCTGCCTGTTCTGGTTCAGCGAGTTCTCGATGATGACCGAGACGGCCTTGTCGGCGCCGATCAGGTTCGGCAGCAGGGTGCAGCCGCCCCAGCCGGGGACCAGACCGAGGAAGACCTCGGGCAGCGAGAACGCGGGGATCGCCTTGGAGACGGTCCGGTAGGTGCAGTGCAGACCGACCTCGACGCCGCCGCCCATGGCCGCGCCGTTGTAGTAGGCGAAGGTCGGCACGGCCAGCTCCGACAGCCGCTTGAAGACCTCGTGGCCGCCCGTGCCGATGGCCAGCGCGTGCTCGCGCTCCTTCAGCAGCTCGACGCCCTTGAGGTCGGCGCCGACCGCGAAGATGAACGGCTTGCCGGTGATGCCGATGCCGGCGATCGCACCCTCGGCCGCTTCCTTCTCGACCTGGTCGATCGCGGCGTTCAGGTTGGCGAGCGAGGCCGGGCCGAAGGTGGTCGGCTTGGTGTGGTCCAGGCCGTTGTCCAGTGTGATCAGCGCGAAGCGGCCGGCGCCGAAGGGGAGGTCGAAGTGGCGGACGTGCGCGCTGGTGACGACCTCGTCGGGGAACAGGCCCGAGGCCTGCTTCAGAAGCTCGGTGGTGTTCACTTGTCCCCCTCGAAGTGCGGGTTCTCCCAGATGACCGACGCGCCCATGCCGAAGCCGACACACATGGTGGTCAGGCCGTAGCGGACGTTCGGCTGCTCCTCGAACTGGCGGGCCAGCTGCGTCATCAGACGGACGCCGGAGGAGGCCAGCGGGTGACCGAAGGCGATGGCGCCGCCGTACTGGTTGACGCGCGCGTCGTCGTCCGCGATGCCGTAGTGCTCGAGGAAGGCCAGGACCTGGACGGCGAAGGCCTCGTTGATCTCGAACAGGCCGATGTCGGAGATGGACAGGCCCGCCTTGGCGAGCGCCTTCTCGGTGGCCGGGATCGGGCCGTAGCCCATGACCTCGGGCTCCACGCCGGCGAAGGAGTAGGAGACCAGGCGCATCTTGACCGGCAGGCCGTTCTCGCGGGCGAAGTCCTCGCTGGCGATGACCGACGCGGTGGCACCGTCGTTCAGACCGGCCGCGTTGCCCGCGGTGACCCGGCCGTGCACACGGAACGGCGTCTTCAGGCCCGCGAGGTTCTCCACGGTGGTGCCCGGACGCATCGGCTCGTCGGCGGTCACCAGACCCCAGCCGGTCTCGCCGGCCTCGGGGCTGGTGCGGCGCACCGAGATCGGCACCAGGTCCTGCTGGATCTTGCCGTTGGCGTACGCCTTGGCGGCCTTCTCCTGCGAGCGCACCGCGTACTCGTCGGCGCGCCGCTTGGTGATGCTCGGGTAGCGGTCGTGCAGGTTCTCGGCGGTCATGCCCATGAACAGGGCCGACTCGTCCACCAGCTTCTCGCTCACGAACCGCGGGTTCGGGTCGACGCCCTCGCCCATCGGGTGGCGGCCCATGTGCTCGACACCACCGGCGATGACGGCGTCGTAGGCACCGAAGGCGATCGAACCGGCGGTGGTCGTCACGGCGGTCAGCGCGCCGGCGCACATCCGGTCGATGGAGTAGCCCGGCACGGACTGCGGCAGACCGGCGAGGATGCCGGCGGTGCGGCCGAGAGTCAGGCCCTGGTCACCGATCTGCGTGGTCGCGGCGATGGCGACCTCGTCGATCTTCTTCGGGTCCAGGCCGGGATTGCGGCGCAGCAGCTCCCGGATCGCCTTGACGACGAGGTCGTCGGCGCGAGTCTCGTGGTAGATGCCCTTCGGGCCCGCCTTGCCGAACGGGGTGCGGACGCCGTCGACGAAGACGACGTCCTTGACGGTACGAGGCACGATGGCTCTCCTCCAGGGTGCGGGACGGCACTGCCGCGCAGCGCTGAGCGCGCGCTCAGCCTCCATGCTACTCGTGGGTAATGTGACTGCCCAGTCCCCGCGCCCACAGCGGCGAAGGTCACACTGCCGGCGGTGCCGTCGAACCCCGCGGCGTCAGCACCGGAGTCGGCACGGGATGCGAGCCCGGACCCTCCTCCAGCAACAGGCCGAACAGCGTGCGGGCCACGTCCGCGCCGAAGCCGTGCACGTCGTGGCTCATCGCCGACAGCGTCGGGTGGGTCAGCCGGCACAGCTGGGAGTCGTCCCAGGCCAGCAGGGACACGTCGGCCGGGACGCGCAGGCCCATCTCCGCCGCCACCGACAGTCCGGCCACCGCCATGATGTCGTTGTCGTAGACGATCGCCGTGGGCCGCTCCGGCGGGGCCGCGGACAGCAGCGAGCGCGTCGCCCGCGCCCCCGTCTCGCCGGAGAAGTCGGTCGCCACCTGCCACGCCCCGGCCAGCCGAAGGCTCCGCGCCGCCGCGTCGAACGCCGCCGCGCGGATCGCCGTGTGCCCGAGGGCCGCCGCGCCGCCGACCCGGGCGATCCGCCGGTGCCCGAGCGCCGCCAGGTAGCGCACGGCCTCGGCGACCGCGGTGGCGTCGTCGGTCCACACCGAGGTGAGCCCGCCGGTCAGCGACGGGTGTCCCACGGCGACCGCGGGCAGTGCGATCCGCCGCGCCACGGCCGGGCGGGGATCGTCGGTGCCGAAGTCGACCAGGATCGAGCCCGCGATCTGCCGTGCCTTCCACCACGTCTCCAGCAGGCCCGCCTCCTCCCGCGATTCGCGTACGAGCCGCAGCAGCAGCGAGCAGGAGTGCTCGGCGAGGACGCTCTCCACCCCCGATATGAACTCCATGTAGAAGGGTTCGAGCCCGAGCAGCCGGGCCGGCCGGCAGATCGTGAGCCCGACCACGTCCACGCGCGAGCCGGCCAGCGACCGGGCGGCCGGGTTCGGCGCCCAGCCCAGCTCGCGCGCGGCCCGGAAGATGCGGTCGCGGGTCGCCTCCGAAAGGCCCGGCTTGCGGTTGAACGCCAGCGACACCGCCCCTTTGGACACCCCGGCACGGGCGGCGACGTCCTTGATGGTGACGCGGGGTGCCGTCATCGCGCGGGCTCCACGCAGTACAGGGCCGACCGGACGGCGTCGGCCGCCTCCCGGCCGCCGGGGATCCTCCAGCCGTCGACACCGATGGTCACCCGTTCACCGGGGAGCAGGGTGACCAGCCCCGTGTCGGCCCGCGCGGCCGGGTCCAGCCGGTCGGCCTGGAGCAGCAGGTCCCGCACCAGGGTGCGGGCGGTCACGGTGACCGCGTCCGGGGCGACGGACACGTCATACTCGGGCCTCGGAAAGAGGAATTCGCGGTCAGGCACCGGGAAGTGCAGGGCGCGCAGGCCTCCTTCGCTCTCGGTCTCTGCCTCAAGTTCTCGACTTCGCTCGAACAGGGGGGACCCCCCTGACCGGGGGGACCCCCACGCGTCCGCGACCAGGAACTCCTTCGGGCCGGCCGGCACCAGTTCGGGCGGGACGGCGACGTCCGCGACCGTGCGCGCCGCGGCGCGCAGGGCCGTGCGCGTGGAGGCGACGACCTCGCCGTCGACGTTCATCCGGCGCAGGGTCAGTTCACCCGCCCAGGGCGCACCCGACTGGTTGACCGCGGCCAGCACCAGTTCGCCGTCCCGCGCCCGGAGGGTCAGCAGCCGGTCCGCGTAGAGCCGTTTCAGCTCGTGGTACAGGGGCTTCTCCCGCCCGTCGCCGTCGATCGCCGCCCAGGACGTCACCGGCCAGCAGTCGTTGAGCTGCCACACGACGGTGCCCGCGCACACCGGCCAGTGCGAGCGCCAGTGCTCGATGCCGGCGGCCACGGCCCGCGCCTGGTTGAGCTGGGTGAGGTAGTGCCAGCGGCCGAAGTCCCCCTCGGGCGGGGCGAAGTGCGGGGCCAGCCCGCGCTCCAGCTTGCCGTTGCCGTCGTCGGCCTTCTGGTGGTGCAGCATGCCGGCGGAGTCCGGGGCGAGCTCCTCGCCGGGCAGCGCGCGGCGCAAGGTCGCGTACGCGGGCGGTGCCTGCCAGCCGAACTCGGCCACGAAACGCGGCACGTTGAGCCGGTAGTCCGCCCAGTCGCGCCGGTTCCACACCTCCCACGAGTGGTGCGTGCCGTGCGCCGGGTCGTTGGGGTGGTGCGCCCAGGACCCGGACCAGGGGCTGCCCGCCGTGTACGGCCGGGTCGGGTCGAGTTCGGCCACCACCCGGGGCAGTAGCCCCAGGTAGTACCCCTCGCCCCACGAGTCGCCGGCCAGCCGCGGTTCCCAGCCCCAGTCCCGGAAGCCCCACAGGTTCTCGTTGTTGCCGTTCCACAGCACGAGCGAGGGATGCGGCATCAGGCGTACGACGTTCTCGCGGGCCTCGGCCTCCACCTCGCCGCGCAGCGGCTGCTCCTCGGGGTAGGCGGCGCAGGCGAACGGGAAGTCCTGCCAGACCAGCAGGCCGAGTTCGTCGCAGGCGTCGTAGAAGTCCTCACTCTCGTAGATGCCGCCGCCCCAGACCCGGACGAGGTCCACCCCCGCCGCGGCCGCCTGGCCCAGCCGCTCCCGGTACCGTTCGCGGGTGATCCGGGAGGGGAACACGTCGTCCGGGATCCAGTTGACGCCCCGGGCGAACAGGCGCTCCCCGTTGACCACGAGGGTGAAGCCGCTGCCGTGCTCGTCGGCGGAGGTGTCCAGTTCCACGGTCCTGAAGCCGATCCTGTGACGCCGCGCGTCCAGCACCTCCGTGCCGTGCAGCAGCGTCAACTCCAGCTCGTACAGCGGCTGTCCGCCGTACCCCCGGGGCCACCACAGGTGGGCGTCCGGCACCCGGAGCCGTACGACGGCGGCCGTGCCGTCGACGGCCGCCCGTGCCCGCACCCCTCCCACCCGGGCCTCGACGGCGAGTTCGGCCTCGGAACGGGTCCGCTCCACCCCGACGTGCACCTCGACCACGCCCGTGCCGTCCTCGACGGTGACGACAGGGCGCACCCGCTCGATCCTGGCCGTGGACCACGACTCCAGCCGCACCGGGCGCCAGATGCCCGCCGTGACCAGCGTCGGTCCCCAGTCCCAGCCGAAGGAGCAGGCCATCTTGCGGATGTGGGCGAAGGGTTCGGCATAGGCGGAGGGCCGCTCTCCGACACGTGCGCGCACGGCCTCCGCCTCGGTGTACGCGGAGTCGAAGCGCACCGACAGGTTCCCCCGGCGGTCCGTCACGTCGAAACGGTACGAGCGGTGCATGTTGCGCACGCGGCCGAGCCGCCCGCCGTCCAGGGTGATCTCGGCGGCGGTGTCGAGCCCGTCGAAGACCAGGTCGGTCCGCTCGTGCTCCGAGCCGGTCTCCAGCCGCCTCTCGTACGTCCACTCCCGGCGGCCCACCCAGGCCACGTCCGCCTCGTTCCGGCCGAGGAAGGGATCCGGGACGAGCCCCGCGGCCAGCAGATCCGTGTGCACGCAGCCCGGCACGGCCGCCGGGAGCGCCGCACCCGCGTCGTCGGGGTGTCGCAGGATCCATCCCTCGGTGAGCGGTGTGGCCCGAAGCATGCGCTCTCCCTAAACCGGTCCAACCCAACTGGCCTGTGGTGTAGCAGCGTTGGCGAGATTCGGACTTTACCGGTTGAGAAAGCGCTGTCAGAGTGCCGAACCAGCCAACCCGGCCGTCCGGCCGGCCCATCCGCAGTGCTCGTCCGTCCGCAGAACGGAGCTGACGCACATGAACCGCCGCACTTTTCTCGCCGCGACCACCGCGGCCCTGCTGCTCACCGGGTGCACCGGCACCGGAGGCGTCTCGAAGGGACAGGACGCCGAGGCACCCGACGACCCCGCGAAGGTGAGCGGGACCATCACCGTCCTCACCCAGCGCACCGACCTGGTGCAGGACGGCACGATGAAGAAGTACGCCGCCGCGTTCAACCGGACGTACCCGAAGGTGAAGGTCGAGTTTCAGGCGCTCACCGACTACGAGTCCGAAGTCAAGATCCGGATGAACACCGAGAACTACGGCGACGTCCTGATGATCCCCGGGGTGATCAAGAAGAGCGACTACCCGAAGTTCTTCGCCTCGCTCGGCACCCGGGCCGAGCGCGCCGAGAAGTACCGGTTCACCGACTTCACCACGGTCGACGGCAAGGTCTACGGGCAGAGCCCGATCGGCGTGATGCCCGGCTTCGTCTACAACAAGAAGGTCTGGGAGCGGGCCGGGATCACCGAGTGGCCCACCACGTCCGCCCAGTTCCTGGCCGATCTGAAGGCCATCAAGGACAGGACCGGCGCGACCCCGTACTACACCAACTTCGCCGCCCAGTGGCCGCTGACCTCCTGGACCTACGTCAACGGCTCCGTGCACTGCGACACCGGCGCGACGACGAAGCTGGCCGAGGGCGACCCCTGGGCGCGGGGCGCGGACCTGCGGGTCGGCGACACCCTGCTGTACGACATCGTGCGTCGGGGCCTGGCCGAGAAGGACCCGACCACCACCAACTGGGAGGCCTCCAAGGCGCGGCTGGCCAAGGGCGAGATCGCCACGCAGTGGCTCGGCACCTGGGCGATCATCCAGTTCCAGGACGCGGCCGAGAAGGCCGGAGTGGACCCCGGCGACATCGGGTTCATGCCCTTCCCGGCCCAGACGGACGGCACGTTCTGCGGGGTCGTGGGCCCCGACTACAACCAGGCCGTCAACATCCACTCCCGGCACAAGGCCGCGGCCCGTGCCTGGATCGACTGGTTCACCGACCAGTCCGGCTACGACAAGGACAACCTCGCCATCTCGCCGCTGAAGGACGCGCCCCTGCCGGCGGTCCTCACGCCGTACCGGGACGCGGGCGTGAAGCTCATCGAACTGGACGACACCGCCGGCGCCCGGGTGAAGCTGATCGACGACGAGTCCGAGATCGGCATCTACAAGCCCGGCTACCGGCAGAACCTCGTCGACCTCGCGCGCGGTGCCCGCAAGGGCAGCCTCGACGGCTTCCTGGACGACCTCGGCGGGAAGTGGACGGCGGCGCGGAAGAACGCGGGGTCCTGATGACGGACACCACCGCCGGGCCGGCCGCGCCGCCCGTCGCCGCCGCCCCGGCCCCCGTCCCGCGCCGCGCGCGCGTGCGGCGGGGGCTGACCCCCTGGCTCTTCCTGCTCGCCCCGCTCGCCCTGCTGATCACCTTCACCTACGCGCCGGTCGCCAACATGGTCGCGTACAGCTTCACCGACTGGGACGGGGTGAGCCCCGAGCTGCACTACACCGGCGGCCACAACTACACCGAACTGTTCACCCGCCCCGAGCTGTTCGAGGTGTTCTTCGTCAGCGGCTACTACCTGGCCGCCTCCGCCGTGCAGATCGCCGCCGCCCTCTACTTCGCCACCGTGCTCAGCTTCGACGTGCGGTTCAGGAACTTCTTCAAGGGCGTGCTCTTCTTCCCGTACCTGATCAACGGCGTCGCGATCGGCTTCGTCTTCCTCTACTTCTTCCAGGACGGGGGCACCCTCGACTCCGTCCTGGCCCTGTTCGGCCGGCACTCCTCGCACGCCTGGCTGGGTACGCCCGTCTCCGCGAACACGTCGCTCGCCGGGGTCTCCGTCTGGCGCTACCTGGGCCTGAACTTCGTCCTGTTCCTGGGCGCGATCCAGTCCATCCCGGGGGAGCTGTACGAGGCCGCCGAACTGGACGGGGCGAACCGCTGGCAGCAGTTCCGGCACATCATCGCGCCCGGCATCAAGCCGGTGCTGACCCTGACCGTGATCCTGTCCGTCTCCGGCTCGCTGTCGGCCTTCGAGATCCCGTACATCATGACCGGCGGGGCGACCGGCACCGAGACCTTCGTGATCCAGACCGTGAAGCTGGCCTTCCAGTTCAACAAGACGGGGCTCGCCTCGGCGGCCGCGGTCGTGCTGCTGCTGATCATCCTGGCGGTGACCTGGGCCCAGCGGCGCCTCGTCCCCGACGACAGGGTGGACCTGGTATGACACGCCGCATCGTCGCCCGGACCCTGGTGTACACCTCGCTGGCCGCCGCGTCGTTGGTCGTGCTGCTCCCGCTCGGTGTGGTCCTGATGACCTCGCTGAAGACGCCGGAGGAGATGGCCGACGACGGCGGGGCGCTCACGCTCCCCGGCGATCCGCTGAACTTCCGCAACTACGCCACCGCGTTCCAGGACGGCCGGATGCTCTCCGCGTTCGGCAACACGGCCTTCATCCTGGTCTTCGCCATCGGCGGCACCGTGCTGATCGGCTCCATGACGGCCTACGCCATCGACCGCTTCACCTTCCGCTTCAGGAAGCTCGTGGTGGCGCTGTTCCTGGTCGCCGCGCTGGTCCCCGGTGTCACCACCCAGGTGGCGACCTTCCAGATCGTCAACGGCTTCGGCCTGTTCGACACGCGCTGGGCGCCGATCGCCCTCTACATGGGCACGGACATCGTGTCGATCTACATCTTCCTCCAGTTCGTCCGGTCCATCCCCCTGTCCCTGGACGAGGCGGCCCGCCTGGACGGCGCCAACGCCTTCACGATCTACCGGAAGATCATCTTTCCGCTGCTGAAGCCCGCGATCGCGACGGTCGTGATCGTGAAGGGGATCACCGTCTACAACGACTTCTACATCCCCTTCCTCTACATGCCCTCCGAGGATCTTGGCGTGATCTCGACGTCCCTGTTCCGCTTCCGCGGCCCCTTCGGCGCCCACTGGGAGACGATCTCGGCAGGAGCGGTTCTCGTCATCCTGCCGACCTTGATCGTCTTCCTGTTCCTCCAGCGTTTCATCTACAACGGCTTCATGAAGGGGGCGACCAGGTAGGGCACGGGCACCCGGGCGACGGGGGAGGCACGCTCGGCCGGACAGGTCCTGAAGGTCTCGGGCGCCCCTGGCCGCCAGTGCCGACCAGTCCTAGGCGCCCCCGGCCGCCAGCGCCTTCACCAGCACCGGCGTGACCTGCTCCACCTGCCAGGGCCGCGCACCGTACCCGGCGAGGGCGTCGCCGACCGACTCGGCGTCGGCGCCCTTCGGCGGCTCCCAGCACAGGCGCCGTACGGTGTCCGGCGCGACGAGGTTCTCCTGCGGCATGTTCAGCCGCTCGGCCAGCTCCGACACCGCGGTCTTGGCGGCGGCGAGCCGCGCCGCCGCCACCGGGTCCTTGTCGGCCCACGCCCGCGGCGGCGGAGGCCCGGTCACCTGCTGCCCCTGCTGCGGCAGCGCCGACTCCGGAAGGGCCTTGGCCCGCTCCACCGCGCTCTGCCACTGCTCCAGCTGCCGCCGGCCGGTCCGGTGCCCGAAGCCGTTCAGCGCGGTGAGCGCCTGCACATTGGCCGGCAGGGCGAGCGCGGCCTCCACGATGGCCGCGTCGGAGAGCACCTTGCCGGGCGACACGTCCCGCCGCTGGGCGATCCGGTCCCGGGTCTGCCACAGCTCCCGCACGACGGCGAGCTGCCGCCTGCGGCGCACCTTGTGCATTCCGGAGGTGCGCCGCCAGGGATCCTTGCGCGGCTCGGCCGGCGGCGCCGAGGCGATGGCGTCGAACTCCTGAAGCGCCCACTCCAGCTTGCCCTGCCGGTCCAGCTCCTTCTCCAGGGCGTCGCGCAGGTCGACGAGCAGCTCCACGTCGAGCGCCGCGTACCGCAGCCACGGCTCGGGCAGCGGCCGGTTCGACCAGTCGACGGCGGAGTGGCCCTTCTCCAGGACGAAGCCCAGCACGCCCTCGACCATCGCGCCGAGCCCGACCCGCGGGTACCCGGCCAGCCGGCCGGCCAGTTCGGTGTCGAACAGGCTGGTCGGCAGCATGCCTATCTCGCGCAGGCACGGCAGGTCCTGGGTGGCCGCGTGCAGCACCCACTCGACACCGGCCAGCGCTCCGCCGAGACCGGACAGGTCGGGGCAGGCGACGGGGTCGATCAGCGCCGTGCCGGCGCCCTGGCGACGCAGCTGCACCAGGTAGGCGCGCTGGCCGTAGCGGTAGCCGGAGGCCCGTTCGGCGTCGACGGCGACGGGGCCGGAGCCGGCCGCGAGCGCGGCGGTCACCTCGGCGAGCGCGTCCGCGTCGGCGATCACGGGCGGGATGCCCTCACGGGGTTCGAGCAGGGGGATCGGCGCCCCGGTGCCAGAAGATCCGCCGTCGTCCGGAGGGGCGCCTCCGGTGGTTCGCAGTGAGCTGTCTGCTGCGGTCTCTTGGGCGTCGGTCACATGTCAAGAGTATCCGTGGATGGACGGCGCCCGCCGACGGAACGTTCCGTCGGCGGGCGCCGGGGGGTCGTAAACCGGTCAGGCAGGTGATACGTCCGGTGCACGACCGGCAGGGGGCACGCGCGGAGCGCGACCGGGGGGACGACCGGGGGGAGGGGACGGTTTCTCGGGTGGACGGATCGGGTGCTGAACGTGCTGACGGGGGGACGGGGGAGAGGTGAGCGGGGGATCGGGGATGGTGACGGACAAGCCGGGAAAGGGCTGGTCGGGGCGGTCAGTGGATGATGCCGGTCCGCAGGGCCACGGCGACCATGCCGGCCCGGTCGCCGGTGCCGAGCTTGCGGGCGATGCGGGCGAGGTGGCTCTTGACGGTCAGCGCGGACAGGCCCATCGAGACGCCGATCGCCTTGTTCGACTGACCCTCCGCGACCAGCCGCAGAACCTCGACCTCGCGGCCGGAGAGCTCACGGAAACCACCCGGATGGCTCGGGGCGCCCGGGGGGCGGCGGTGCAGTCGGGCGGCAGCGGCGCCGATGGGGGCGGCGCCGGGCCGGGTGGGTAGCCCGACGTTGGTGCGGGTGCCGGTGACGACATAGCCCTTGACACCGCCGGCCAGGGCGTTGCGCACCGCCCCGATGTCGTCGGCGGCGGACAGGGCCAGGCCGTTGGGCCATCCGGCGGCACGGGTCTCGGACAGCAGCGTGAGCCCGGAGCCGTCGGGCAGGTGGACATCGGCCACGCAGATGTCACGCGGATTACCGATACGGGGACGGGCCTCCGCGACGGACGACGCCTCGATGACGTCACGGACTCCGAGCGCCCACAGATGACGGGTGACGGTGGAACGGACGCGCGGGTCCGCCACGACGACCATGGCGGTCGGCTTGTTCGGGCGGTAGGCGACCAGGCTTGCGGGCTGCTCGAGGAGAACGGACACCAGGCCTCCTGGGGGGTGGGGGGACGGGGCCGGCTTGTGGGGATGAAGCCGGGAAGAACCGTGCTTGCAAGGTCACAGTGGTCTTCGGCACCAAACCCGCTGTCCTTTAGAGAATGATCACGATCTGGTGAGTGACCGAGCGTTTAATTCGAACGCATTGTCGATAATCCGAAGGTCGAATCGGTTCACTTGGGTGTCGTTCGGGAGCGATACCTGCCTGAAAGTGGCCGTATCGACAAAGAAACGGCAAGAAGCCGGTGAGGTGCCCGGACAGGTGTACGCGCACGGGTGCGGGGCCTCGTCAGCGTGGGTGCCCGTTTCCCGTCAGCGCGAGGACGGCTCCGCCGTCAGCGTGACTGCGGGCCGCGCCGCTGCGGCAGCGTCACCACCGACGCGTCCCCCGGACCGGCCGGCGGCAGCCCGGCGACCTGGGCGAGCAGATCGCACCAGGACGCCAGGTGCGCCGCGGTGTCCGGCACCCCGCCCAGCCCCTCCCGGGGCGTCCAGGAGGCGCGGATCTCGATCTGCGAGGCGGCCGGTCGGGACGACAGCCCGCCGAAGTAGTGCGAACTCGCACGCGTGACGGTCCCGCTCGGCTCGCCGTACAACAGCCCGCGCGCCTGGAGCGCCCCGGTCAGCCACGACCAGCACACGTCCGGCAGCAGCGGGTCGGAGGCCATCTCCGGCTCCAGCTCCGCGCGCACCAGCGTCACCAGCCGGAAGGTGCCCCGCCAGGCGTCGTGCCCGGCCGGGTCGTGCAGCAGCACCAGCCGGCCGTCGGCCAGGTCCTGCTCCCCGTCGACGACGGCGGCCTCCAGCGCGTACGTGAACGGGGCGAGCCGCTGCGGCGGCGGGACCTGCTCGATCTCCAGCTGCGGCCGCAACCGCGCGGACCTCAGCGCCTCGACCGCCGCTTGGAAGGGCAACGGGGCCTGAGCCGCCCTGCTCGCATCGCAGTCCCCCTTTCCCGGATCCTTCGGATCGTCCGTTCCGCCAGTGCCGTCCGACAGTCGTCCCTGAGCCGCAGCCATGCCGGGAAGATTAAGGGGAACCGGGCCTTTGTGCAGGGCAAGACACCCCGCCGCCGTCGGCGGCGCCGTCCGGGGGCCGCACACCGGGGCCTTCGCGTCATCGGGGGCATGCGAGACTTGCGGGCGTGAGTGCCAACCAGACGCCCGCAAGCCGGCAGCCGCAGACAGCCACCTACGACTCCGCCTTCCTGAAGGCGTGCAGGCGTGAACCCGTGCCGCACACGCCCGTGTGGTTCATGCGGCAGGCCGGGCGCTCCCTGCCCGAGTACCGCAAGGTGCGCGAGGGCATCCCGATGCTCGAGTCCTGCATGCGCCCGGAGCTGGTCACCGAGATCACCCTCCAGCCGGTCCGCCGGCACAACGTGGACGCGGCGATCTACTTCAGCGACATCGTCGTGCCCCTCAAGGCCATCGGCATCGACCTCGACATCAAGCCCGGCATCGGCCCGGTCGTCGAGCGTCCGGTGCGCACCCGTGAGGACCTCGCGCGGCTGCGCGACCTGACCCCCGAGGACGTCTCCTACGTCACCGAGGCGATCGGCCTGCTCACCCGCGAACTCGGGTCCACCCCGCTCATCGGCTTCGCCGGCGCCCCCTTCACCCTCGCGAGCTACCTCGTGGAGGGCGGCCCCTCCCGGACGTACGAGAACGCCAAGGCGATGATGTACGGCGACCCCGAGCTGTGGGCCGACCTGCTCGACCGCCTCGCCGCCATCACGACCGCCTTCCTGAAGGTGCAGATCGAGGCGGGCGCGAGCGCCGTGCAGCTCTTCGACTCCTGGGCCGGCGCCCTCTCGCCGGTCGACTACCGCCGCTCGGTGCTGCCCGCCTCCGCCAAGGTCTTCGAGGCCGTCGCCGGGTACGGCGTCCCGCGCATCCACTTCGGCGTCGGCACCGGCGAGCTGCTCGGCCTGATGGGCGAGGCCGGCGCGGACGTCGTCGGCGTCGACTGGCGGGTCCCCCTCGACGAGGCCGCGCGCCGCGTCGGCCCCGGCAAGGCGCTCCAGGGCAACCTCGACCCGACCGTGGTGTTCGCGCCCCGGAAGGCCATGGAGGCCAAGGCCCAGGAGGTGCTGGACGCGGCCGCTGGACTGGAGGGCCACATCTTCAACCTCGGCCACGGCGTCATGCCCTCGACCGACCCCGACGCGCTCACCCACCTCGTCGAGTACGTCCACACGCAGACCGCCCGCTGACCCGCCGCCCTTCCTCCCGGTGCCAGGCGCACCGGGAGGAAGGACAGAGCGCGGGCCCTTCGGCGGCCGGTCGCCGGCCGTCAGTACCGCAGGCGGGTGGCCGCCACGATGCTCTGCGGGGTCGCCCCCTCGAACCGCGCGGCCTCCGCACGCCGTACGGCGACGACCGCGCCGAACAGCGGCTCCCCGAGCGCCTCGCGCAGCACCGCCGACCGCTCGAAGTGCGCCAGCGCCTCGGTGAGCGAGGTGGGCAGCCGCTTGTGCCCTCCCACCTCGGCGGGGTCACCCACGACGGGCGGCGGGAGGGTCGCGGCGGTGTCGATTCCGGCGAGGCCGGCGGCGATGACCGCGCCCACCGCCAGGTAGGGGTTGGCCGCCGCGTCGAAACTCTTGATCTCGGCGTTCGCCGCCCAGTCGGCGTCCGGCGCCCCGGCGACGAAGCGGATCGCGGCCTCCCGGTTCTCCGGGCCCCAGCACTGGAACGCGCCGGCCCAGCGCGAGGGTTCGAGCCGCAGATAGCTGGCGGCCGAGGGCGCACCGAGGGCGAGCAGCGCGGGCAGCTCCCGCAGGACGCCCGCGAGGAACGCCTCGCAGACCGCCGTCATGCCGTGCCGGCCGTCCCCGTCCCGGCACAGGTTCCGGCCGTCCTGCCAGAGACTGAGGTGCAGGTGGCGACCGTTGCCGACCGCTCCCGCCTCGACGACCGGGGCGAACGACGCCGTCAGCCCGTGCCGCGCGGAGACCGCCCTGACCGTCTCCCGCACGAGCACCGCCAGATCGGCCGCTCCCACCGGGTCCGAGGGTGCCACGGACACCTCGAACTGGCCGGGCGCGTACTCCGGGTGCAGCTGCTGCACGGCGACACCCTGCGCGACGAGGGCGTCCAGTACGTCGCGCAGGTAGTCGGACAGCTCGACGAAGCGTGCCATGCCGTACGCGGGGCCCGCGGCCGGGCGGGACGGGGACGGGTCCGCGTCCCGGCCGACCACCCACTCGGTCTCGAAGCCCATCCGCAGGGCGAGACCGCGTTCGGCGGCCCGCTCGGTCATCCGCCGGGCGAACAGACGTTGACAGCCGGGGTACGGAGTGCCCCGCTGGTCGTGGCGGTCGGCAGGCGCCCAGGCCCAGCCGGGCTGCGCGGCCAGCGGGGTCAGCCGGTCGAGGTCGGGCAGGAGCCGCAGGTCGCCCTCGGGGGCGCCGGTGAGCCCGCCGCCGGTGACGGAGTCGTCGGCCAGGAACAGGTCGAAGACCGGCGGCATGGCGACACCCCACCGCACGGCGTCGGGCAGCGCCGAGACCGGCACGGTCTTGATACGGGTGATGCCCGCGGTGTCCACCATGGTGAGGACGACCCCGGTCACTCCCTGCGCCGTCAGCCGGTCGGCCTCCCCGGCCGCCCGGGCCCGCTCCTCGCGCGCGGTGGACATGGCATCCTCCTTCACCGCGTGCGGCCGTGATCGGCTCCGCGGTCGTGCTCTTGAGTGTGATCGCCGCCGGGGCGCCGACGGCCGAGGCCCCTGCCCCGGATCACTTCGCTGATGTGGGCGAACGCCGCGGCGGCCGGGTGCGGGTGCCGGGGCCGGCCGCGGGTGCGCCGGGCCGGCCGGGGCAGGGGTGCGCCCGGCGCGGCAGTGGACCGCCCGTTCCGGTCAGCGTCGGTCGAGGAGGTCCATGAACATGCTCTTGTGGAGTTCCTCGACATGCCGGCGCGCCACCTCGGCCGCCTCCGCCGCGTCCCCGCGCAGAATCGCCTTCACCAGGGCGCGGTGCTCGTCGTTGGAGTGGCGCAGGAAGTCCAGCGGGTAGGGCAGGTAGTAGCGGTACAGCTCCCGTAGCACGGCGCCGTAGGGCTCGGCGACGGAGTCGAGTCCGGTCGCGGCGGCCACCGCCATGTGGAACCGCTCGTCGCAGCCGTGGAACTCCGCCCAGCTCGGGGCCCGGTCCATCTCATCGACCAGCCGGTCCAGTTCCCGCGCGGACTCCGGGCCGAGGCCGCGGACCGCGGCCAGATGGGCGACCCCGCACTCCAGGACGAGCCGGTGGTCGATCAGCTGGTGCACGTCGGCCGATGCCGCCCGGTACGTCTCGATGGCCCCGACCGTCGAGTGCGCGGGCCGCTCGGCCACCAGCGTCCCGCCGGTGCGGCCGCGTCTGCGCTCCAGCACGCCCTCCTTGCACAACGCCACCAGGGCCCGGCGGACCGTGATCTCGGAAACGCCCAGGGCCTCGGCGATCCGGTCGCTGCCCGGCAGCCGCTCACCGGGCGCCAGCAGGCCGAGATCGACGGCGAGCGCGATCCGGGCCCGTACGACGTCCAGGGCGGACAGCCGCCGGATGGCGGTGAGCGGCGGCGCGTTCAGGCCGTGCGTGGCCTGCTCCGCGCGCGCCGGGCGGGAGTTCACGGGGGAGCCGGGCATGGCGACACCGTACTCAAAAGTGCTCATCTTGAACACTCTTGTTTAAGTGCTCATCGTGCTCTATTTTTTTTCGCCATCAGGCCACCTGCTGTCCGAAAGTGGTGACTCCCGTGTCCCGGCCCCTGCCCATCGCCCTCGCGCAGGCCCCTCCGCGCTCCTCCCGCTCGCCGCTGGCCGGCTTCGCCGACGAGGTCCAGGACCTCCTCGCGAGGTTCCCCGGGACCCGTCTGGTGGTTCATCCCGAGCTGCACCTGTGCGGCGTGGAGGGTTCCCGGGAGGAGCGGGACGCCCAGCTGAGGGAGTCCGCGGAGCCGCTGGACGGCCCCCGGACCAGGATGCTCGCCGAACTGGCGGGTGACCTGGGCATCTGGCTGCTGCCCGGCAGCGTGTGCGAGCGTGGTCCGCGGGGCGAGCTGTTCAACACCGCTCTGGCCTTCTCGCCCGAGGGCCGGCTCGCGGCCTCCTACCGCAAGGTCTTCCCCTGGCGCCCCTACGAGCCGTACGACCCCGGCGACCGCTTCGTCGTGGCCGACCTGGCCGAGGCGGGCCGGATCGGCTTCGCGATCTGCTACGACGCGTGGTTCCCCGAGGTCTCCCGGCATCTGGCCTGGATGGGCGCGGAAGTGATCGTCAATCCGGTCATGACGACGACCGCCGACCGTGCCCAGGAACTGGTCCTCGCCCGGGCCAACGCCATGGTGAACCAGGTCTACGTGATCAGCGTCAACACCGCGGGCCCGGTCGGCACCGGCCGCAGTCTCGTGGTGGACCCGGAGGGCCGGGTACGGGTCGAGGCCCCCGACGCCCTGCCCACCGTCCTCACCGATGTGCTCGACCTCGACGACGTCACCCGGGTCCGGACCCACGGCACGGCGGGCCTCAACCGTGTGTGGGACCAGTTCCAGGACGGTGACGCCCCGATCGAACTGCCGCTGTACCAGGGGCGGATCGACCCCCGCCGCTGGAATCCGGACCGCCGCGCCGGCGGCTGACCGCCCGGCACATTCGCCTCCGCCCCGTCCCCCTCGCCCGCCGACACATCCCCGGAAGCCCGCCCGGCCCCTACGCGCCCCCTGGAGCCCCGCCATGGAACAGCCCACCCCGACGCTGAACCGGACCCTGACCCTCAGATCGGTCGTCGCCTTCGGCCTCGCCTACATGACCCCCCTGATCGTGCTCGGCACGTACGGAGTCATCGCGCAGACGACCAACGGCACCGTGCCGACCGCCTACCTGCTGGCCATGGTCGCGATGATCTTCACCGCGCACAGCTACGGCAAGATGGCCGCGGCCCATCCGGTGGCGGGCTCGGCCTACACCTACGTGCGGCGGGCCATCGACTCCAGGGCGGGCTTCCTCGTCGGGTGGGCGACGCTCCTCGACTACTTCTTCCTGCCCATGGTCATCTGGCTGATCGGCGGCGCCTACCTGCACGCCCAGTTCCCCGGCGTGCCCTTCTGGGTCTGGATCGTCGGCTTCATCGCGATCACCACCGCGTTGAACGTGCGCGGCATCCGCACCGCGGAGAAGACCAACGACCTGCTCATGATCTTCCAGGTCCTCGTCATCGGCTTCTTCGCGCTCTTCTCGCTGCTCCACGTCTTCCGTCACTCGGGCGCCGGAGGGCTGTTCAGCGCCACGCCGTTCCTCAACGACAACAGCACCCTGGTCGGCGTCTCGGCCGGAGCGGCCATCGCCGCGTACTCCTTCCTCGGCTTCGACGCCGTCACCACCCTCACCGAGGAGACCGTCGAGCCGCGGCGCACCATCCCCCGCGCGATCATCCTCATCGCCCTGATCGGCGGCGGAATCTTCGTCCTGCTCGCGTACACGACCCAGCTCGTCCACCCGGGGAGCACCTTCGCCGACCCGGACTCGGCCGCCTTCGAGATCGCCAGGACGATCGCCGGGAGCCTGTTCTCCTCGATCTTCCTGGCCGGTCTGGTGGTCGCTCAGTTCGCCTCGGGCATCGCCGCCCAGGCCAGCGCCTCCCGCCTGCTGTTCGCGATGGGCCGGGACGGGGTGCTGCCCCGCCGCTTCTTCGGGTTCGTCCACCCCCGGTTCCGCACCCCGGCCGTCAACATCGTGCTGACGGGCGTCATCGGGCTCATCGCGCTGCGACTCAACGTGGCGACCTCCACGTCGTTCATCAACTTCGGCGCGTTCACCGCCTTCACCTCGGTGAACCTCAGCGTGATCGCCACCTTCCTGCGCGAGCGCCGCGCGGGCAGCAGACTGAACCCGCTCACCTACGTCGCCTTCCCGGCGATCGGCGCCGCGGTCGACATCTGGCTGCTGACCCGCCTCGACGGCAAGGCCATCACCCTGGGCCTGATCTGGCTCGCCGTGGGCGTGCTCTACCTCGCCTACCTCACCCGCCTGTTCCGGATCCCGCCGCCGGAGATCGACTTCACCGAGGAGACCAGGACCCCCGAAACGGTCTGACCTGGAGGCCGCGGGCCCTCGACGAACCGGCTCAGCAGGGCTCGCGCCACACCCCCAGCTCCAGCTTCTTCCGCATCGACGACAGGCCCAGTCTGCGCGAGAGCGGACAGAAGCCGTCGGCGGGCACCGCGTACTCCACATGGAAGACGGCCTTGCCGGCCTTCACGAACGGGGTGAGCCGCTCGCATTCCCGGTACTGCGCGCACTCCTCGTTGACGGCGAAGTCGAAGTCGCCCACGAGCTGCGGAATCTGCGGGAGGTCGTTCTTGAGACCCACCGACAGGCCGCGCTCGTGGGCGACTTCGGCGATCATCCGGTTGTAGCGGAGCTGGTCGCGCGCGGTGAGCGGGAAGCCGGTCCGGTTGGAGTAAGCCTCCAGCAGGTCGGGTTCCACCGCGTCGAAGCCCTTGTCCCGGCACATGTCGAACCGCCGCTCCATGATCGGGCGCAGGACGGAGAGGCGGCGGATGTCGAGCCAGCGCTCGCCGTCCCACCCGTTGGTCGCGCCGAGCACCGAGCGCGGGAAGGCGTCCTTGTCGGGCCGGAAATCCTCCCAGGCGCCGACGTTGACGTAGCAGATCACCTTGCGGCCGGCCCGGTGCAGACGGGCCACGTCCGCCGCGGAGTTCTCGAAGCCGTCGATGTCGTAGACGGGCACGTCGACCGAGGGATCGGCCCTGCCATTGAGCTGCCACTGCCAGGCCAGTCCGGGGCGCGGCCGCCACAGGACCTTTCGAGGCGTGCCGGGGGTCGCCCCGGCCGTCGTGGGAGGGCGCGTTCTCTCCGGCTCCGTGGTGGCTGTCGTGGGAGAGCGCGTCGCCTCCGGGTTCGGCGGATGGCCAGGGCCGCCCGGTGCCGTTGGGCTGCTGCTCCCCGCATCCGCGGGGATGGTCCCTGCTCCCACGACAGGAGGTCAACCGGGGCCGGCTGCTCCCTGCACCCGCGGGGATGGTCCCGCCTCGGGCGGGGACGCGACCTTCCTCAGGACCTGCTTGCTGCACCCGCGGGGATGATCCCATGCGACTCGCCATCAAGAAGATCAGCGACTGGGAACGGTCGCTGGCGGTGGGTGTGGTGCACGTTTACTCCCGAGGGCTGCATCGCCCCCTCTGTGAGGCCAACCGCGAGGAGGAGATGCGCACCGCGCACACCTACTTCGAGAAGCGGCTGAAGGATGCGCAGGCCAACGGCAAGTGAATGCAAAGCGCCCCACACCGGAGCCGACCGGTGCGGGGCGCGTTGTCGTAAGTCGTCAGGCGTGGGCGGCGTACGAGACGAAGTCGTTCCACGCGGCGGGGGAGAGGGCAAGCTGCGGGCCGCGCCTGTCCTTCGAGTCCCGGACGCGCACCGCCGCGGCGGCTGCCGGCTGCTGCCAGGAGACGGCCACCTCGACGCAGTCACCGTCTCCGCCGCTGCTGTAACTGCTCTTGAACCAAGCCAGGTCACTGGTGCTCATTGGGCTCCTCGCATCCGTTGCAACAGGCTCACGGAGTCTTCGAGGGTAAGAGCCTGTGAGCGCATCCTGGCATACCGCATCTGCAGGACACTGACCTCCTTGGCATCGGACACAAACAGGCCGCCACGCTGGCCTTCGTTGTACGCGAACCACCGGTTCTCCGGAGTCTCGAGCAACTGCATCGGGCCATCAAGCCCTGCGTGGTTCTCACGGACTTGAGGCATCACCTGCACCTCGACGTTGCGCAGTTCCGCCAGCTCCAGCACGTGGTCGATCAGCTCCCGTGTCACGTCCACCCCGCCCGTGCGCCGTAGGAACAGGTGCTCCTCCAGGATGAAGCTGAACGCCGTGTTCGGCCGCTCCCGCAGAAGCCTCTGCCGTTCCGCTCGCGCCACCCACTGGGCCTCGATCTGCTCATCGCCCAGCGGTGGCAGTTGGTTCACGAACAGCGTGCGCGCATACGCCTCCGTCTGCAACAGTCCCGGAATCAGACGGCACTCGTACGTGATGAGACTGATCGCCATCGCCTCCAGCCGCGCCCACTGCCGGAACCATGCCGCCAGTCCCGGCTGCCGAGTCAAATGGCTCGCGGCCTTCCGCAGCGCGCCCGTGTTGCCCAGGGACTGTTCCGCCCGCTCCACGAAGACCGGGTCCGGCATGCGGCGGCCCAACTCCACCGATGCCACTGTGTGTTTGGAGAAGCGGACCAGCTCGCCCAGCTCCGCCCGGCTCAGACCGGCGTGCTCCCGCAACGCCTGGACGACCGCCCCGAACGTCCGCAGACTGTCCGAGCACTCGGGCTCGCCGCCCGTGCCCGTTCCCGCCAAGCTGTCCGCCGCCATCGGCCGCCTCCCGTGCACCCGCGCCCCGCCGTACACATCGAGCAACGAACGCTCTCACGGATAGTCACATGTACTGCCTGCGCCGTGACCGTGTACGCCGTCGCGGCGTACGCAGTGTCTGCCTGGTGAAAGGCTGTTCCGGGGCACCAGATTGGGCCCATGACCGCACCATCGGCGCCTCAACGGCCGGTTACTGTAAGTATGTTCACCCAGTGCTTCAGCTCCACCCCGCTCGGCGCCCGCCTCGCCCGGCACCTCGCCCTCGTCCAGCTGCACACCTGGGGCGTCCCGCACGGCACCCCGCTCTCCGACGCCGCCGCCACGATCGTCGGCGAGCTGGCCGCCAACGCCGTGACCCACGGCCGCGTACCAGGCCGCGACTTCGAACTGCGCCTGACGCACACCCCGGGCCTCCTGCTGCGCATCGAGGTGTCCGACACCCGCGGTGAACGCCGGCCGCCCGCGCGTCAAGAGGCCACGGCCCCGGCGCCGCTCGACGAGGCGGGCCGAGGCCTGTTCCTCGTCGACGCGCTCGCCGACCGGTGCGAGGTGCTGGACCGCGTGTCCCGGGGCGTGGCCCTGCCCGGCAAGACCGTCCGCGCCGAACTCGACCTGCCCTCCGCGTGAGGCGGCCCGTCCTCAGCCAGGCTCCTCCGACTCCGGCCGCGGCACCAGGTCGAGGCCGCTGTCAGCGGGCAGGGTCTCGCGGTAGCCGGTGTACATGTGCTCGGTCGCCAGGCGGACCAGGAGCTCCTCGTCCGCCGTGCGGGCGGCCTCCAGGATGGCGCGGTGCTCGCTCACCATCAGCGGGACGTTGCCCGCCTCATGGACGTAGGAGCGGGTGATGCGCCGGTTGACCGGGTGGTCCCAGAGGGTGTCGGTCATCCGCAGGAGCAGCGCGTTGTCGCAGGGCTCGATCAGCAGCCGGTGGAAGGACCGGTTGAGTTCGAACTGCGCCGCCGCGTCGGCCGGATCCGTGGCCGCCATCTCCTCGATCACCGCCGCCAGCCGGGCCAGCCGGGCCCGGTCGTGCCGACCGCAGGCCAGCCGCAGGGCCAGCGTCTCCAGGGACTGCCGCACCTGGTAGACCTCGGCGATGTCCTTGGGCTGCAGGGCGTTGACGATGTATCCGCTGCCGGGAAGCCAGGTGACCAGTCCCTCGTGGGCAAGGCGGTTCAGCGCGTCCCGTACCGGGGTGCGGGACACGCCGAGCCGCTCCGCCACCTGCTCCTGCACCAGGGTGGCGTCGGCTTCCAGGTCGCCCGAGACGATCTCGTCGCGGAGTTGTTCGTACACCCGGACTCCCAACGGCCGGGTGTCCCTGGGGTCGCTCCGCAAAGGCTCCACCTCTGTGTCTCCGTCCTGAGCGCCGTTCCGGACCGGGATTTCGGTTCCGTTCCGCCGAAGAATTCCACCTCGCGCGGACCGTTGTCTTCCCTGAACTCACTGTATACGGTGTGCGCACTGCATCCAGAGGAGGTCTGGCCGTGTTCGTTCTGAACACCTGGTATGTCGTTGCCTGGTCCACCGAAGTCACCCGCAAGCCCGTACGCCGGGTCGTCTGCAAGCAACCCCTCGTGCTGTACCGCACCCAGGACGGCGCGGCCGTGGCTCTCGCCGACCGCTGCGCCCACCGCGCCTACCCGCTGTCCGCCGGCCGCACCGTGGGGGACTCCGTCGAGTGCGGGTACCACGGTTTCGCCTACGGGCCCGACGGCGTGTGCACCCGCGTCCCCGCCCAGGCCGCCATCCCCGCCCGGGCCCGCGTGCGCCGCTACCCGGTAGTGGAGAAGGACGGCTGGATCTGGGTGTGGACCGGTGACGAGGACCTCGCCGACGAGAGCCTGATCCCCGACACGCACTGGATGAACGACCCCGCGTGGGCGACGGTCACCCACACGATGCTCTTCGAGTGCCGCCACGACCTCATCCACGACAACCTGCTCGACCTCACCCACGAAACGTTCCTGCACAAGACGACCGTCGGTGACGACTACATCCCCGAGTACGGCATCACCGTCGAGGTGGACGGCACCGTCGTGACCGTGGACCGCTTCATGCCCGGTGTCGAGGCGCCGCCGCTGTACGCGCGGACCATGGGCACCGAGGGCCTGTACGACCGGTTCCACGCCACCGAGTTCCACATCCCGAGCTACCACGTGCTGCACTCCGGCATCACCGCCCAGGGGCGCCCGCGCGAGGAGGGACACCTCATCAAGGTGCTCAACGGGATCACCCCGGTCGACGAGCGGACCACCTGGTACTACTACGCCTTCAGCCGCAACTTCGCGGTCGACGCCGAGTGGGCCACCAAGGAACTGGAGGTCGGCCTCGAGACCGTGCTGCGCGAGGACGCCGACGCGCTGCGCGAGCAGGAAATCGGGATGCGGGAGCGCCCCGACGGCGAGCACGACGTGCTCATCGGGCAGGACGCCGGCGTCGCCAAGGCCCGCCGGATCCTGGGCCGGCTGCTCGCCGCCGAGCAGGCCGCCGGTCAGACCGCGAAGGGCTGAGGGCCGTGACGCGGCTGCACGGCATCGACCTCGACGCGCCGGGGCGCCGGATCGGTGCCATCCACCTCACCCACTCGGACAACCGGCACGACAACGGCGTCGTCCCGGTCCCGGTCGCGGTGCTCTCCGGCGCGCCGGGCCCGACGGCCCTGCTCGTCGCCGGTACCCATGGCGACGAGTACGAGGGGCAGGTGGTCCTGCACCGCCTGCTGCGCGAGACCGATCCCGAGCGGCTGACCGGCCGGCTCATCGTCCTGCCGGCGCTGAACCTGCCCGCGGTCCGTACCGCGTCCCGGGTCTCCCCGCTCGACGGCGGGAACCTCAACCGCAGCTACCCCGGGAACGACAAGGGCGGCCCCACCGACCAGGTCGCCCACGCCCTGGCCGGCGAACTGCTGCCGCACGCCGACCTGGTGATGGACCTGCACTCCGGCGGATCGAGCAGCCACTACCTCCCGTCGGTCTTCGTCTACGACGGCCCGACCCCCGAGGCGTGGCAGGCGAAGCGGCGGCTGACGGAGCAGATGGGGCTGCCCTGGACGATGGTCGTGCCCGCGCGGTTCGAACCCGGTTCGTTCTCCACCGCCGCCGACGACGCCGGGGTCGCGATGATCTCCACCGAGCTCGGCGGCGGCGGTGAGGTCAATCCCGCCTTCGTGTCCGACGCGGTCCACGGACTGCGCCGGGTCCTGGCCGGAGCCGGAATCCTCCCGGCGGAGCCGGACACCCCGCCCGCCCCACCGACCCGCTGGATCGACCTGCTCGCCGACGGCGCCGTGTACACCCCCGCACGGGGGCTCTTCGAGCCCATCGCCCGCATCGGCCAACAGGTCGAGGAGGGCGATCCGATCGGCCGGGTCCACCCCGTCGAGGAACTCGCCCGGCCCTCCGTCCCCGTCCTCGCACACCGCACCGGCATCGTCGCCGTCGTCCGGCGGCCACCGCTGGTGGACCTCGGCGACGCCCTCTACCACCTGGCCGCCGACCGCCCCGACACCACCGTTCCGGCCGCCTGCTGACCGTCCGGGGCCGCCGCTCCGACCCTTCCCACTGACGCACCACCCACCCCTGTCCTGCCCTCCCTCAAGAAGGACGATCCCGTGCGCCATCCGATACGTCTTCCCCTCCTCGCGGCAGTCGTCGCGCTGGCTCTCGCCGGCTGTACCAACGCATCGGCCGAAGGCGGTTCCGCCGGTCCGGGGCCGTCCGCGGCGGCGTCCGGCGGCGGTGCCGGCACGGCGGCGGTGGACGCCGCGGCCGCCGCGCTGCTCCCCGCCGACGTCAAGTCCAAGGGCGTGCTCGCGGTGGCGAGCGACGCGTCCTACCGGCCGTTCGAGTACTTCGACACCGACAACAAGACGATGATCGGCTTCGACGTCGACATGACGGACGCCCTCGGCGCCCGGCTGGGCCTGAAGGTCACGCACGTCAACGCCGGATTCGACGGCATCCTGCCCGGCCTCGCCGCCCGCAAGTTCGACATCGGCGCCTCCGCCTTCTCCAGCACCCCCGAGCGGGCGAAGACCGTCGACTTCGTGCCCTACCTGAACGGCGGCTCCGGCATCGCGGTCAAGGCGGGCAACCCGCTGGGCCTCGCGATGGAACCGATGTCGCTGTGCGGGCACACCATCTCGGCCCAGAAGGGCAGCCTCCAGGGCCTCAACCAGCTGCCCGCGGTCTCCCAGCAGTGCACCGGCGCGGGCAAGGCCCCGGTGAAGGCCGAGCTCTTCCCCTCCCAGGACGGCGCCAACCTCGCCGTCGTCAGCGGCCGGGTCGACGCGGTGATGGCCGACTCGGTCTCCCTCGCGCTCCAGGCCAAGGCGTCCAACGGCAAGTTCGAGCTCGCACCCGGCGCCGACTACGAGCCGTCCCCCATCGCCATCGCGGTGCCCAAGGGCTCCGCGCTCAAGCCGGCCCTGGACGCGGCCATGAAGGCCCTCCTGTCCGACGGCACCATGGAGTCGCTCATGAAGAAGTGGGACATTCCCGCCGGCCTGCACCTGAAGTCCGGGAGCTGACATGAGCGCCCCGCCCACCCCGCTCGCCCAGGAGACCGAGGCGAAGACACCGGACGCCGAGCCGACCGTCGTCCCCAAACGGCACCCGGCCCGCTGGCTGACGGCGGTCGCGCTGCTGCTGATCGGCGCGGCGACGCTGCGGTCGGTGTTCACCAACCCCCGCTTCGGCTGGGACGTCGTCAACACCTATCTGCGGGACGTGTCCATCGGCCGCGGACTGGCCGTCACACTGGAACTCACCGCGATCTGCATGGTCCTCGGCGTCGTACTGGGCATCGTCCTGGCGGTGATGCGCCTGTCGGTCAACCCCGTCGTGCGCTCCGCGGCGTTCCTGTACGTGTCGTTCTTCCGCGGTACGCCCGTGCTGGTGCAACTGCTGTTCTGGTACAACCTGGCGGCGCTCTACCCCACGCTGACCTTCGGCATCCCGGGCCTGTCCCTGGACGCCAACCGGCTGATCACCCCGCTGGTCGCGGCCGTCCTCGGCCTCGGCCTGAACGAGGCCGCCTACATGTCGGAGATCGTCCGGGCCGGCATCCTGTCCGTCGACCACGGCCAGGCCGAGGCCGCCGGAGCGCTGGGCCTGACCCGGATGCAGACCATGCGCCGGGTGATCCTGCCCCAGGCCATGCGGGTGATCATCCCGCCGACCGGCAACGAGACCATCGGCATGCTCAAGACCACCGCCCTGGTGAGCGTGCTGGCCGTGCCCGACCTGCTCTACTCCGCGCAGATCCTGTACTCGCGCAACTTCCAGACCATCCCGCTGCTCATCGTCGCCAGCATCTGGTACATGGTCGTCACCAGCGTCCTCACCATCGGGCAGTTCTACGTCGAGCGCCGGTTCGCGCGCGGCAACCGCACGCTGCCGCCCACCCCGCTCCAGCGGCTGAGGCAGATGCTCAGCACCCACGCGCCGATCGCCACCGGGAGGCAGTCATGACCACCGGCAGTGCCACCGCGGAACCGGCCCCGATGGTCCGGGCCGAGAAGGTCCGCAAACACTTCGGGCGGTTGGAGGTCCTCAAGGGAGTCGACCTGGAGGTCCGGCGGGGCGAGGTGGTCTGCCTCATCGGCCCGTCCGGCTCGGGCAAGAGCACCTTCCTGCGCTGCATCAACCATCTGGAGACCGTCGACGGCGGCCGGATGTGGGTGGACGGCGAGGTGATGGGCTACGAGCAGCGCGGGACCAGGCTGCACGAACTGGGCGACAAGGAGATCTGCCGCCGGCGCACCGGGATCGGCATGGTGTTCCAGCACTTCAACCTCTTTCCCCACATGACCGTGCTGGAGAACCTCGTCGAGGCGCCCCGGCGCGCGCTGAAGGAGCCCAAGGCGGTCGTCACCGAGCGGGCGCTGGACCTGCTCGACCAGGTGGGACTCAAGGACAAGGCCCAGGCCTACCCGCGCCACCTCTCCGGCGGGCAGCAGCAGCGCGTGGCCATCGCCAGGGCGCTGTGCATGCGGCCCAAGCTGATGCTGTTCGACGAGCCGACGTCCGCCCTGGACCCCGAACTCGTCGGCGACGTGCTCAGGGTGATGCGGGACCTGGCCGCGTCCGGCATGACCATGATCGTGGTCACCCACGAGATGGGCTTCGCCCGCGAGGTCGCCGACCGGGTGGTCTTCTTCGACGGCGGCCAGGTCGTCGAGACCGGACCCGCCCGGCAGGTCATCACCGCACCCCGGCACGAACGGACCAAAGCCTTCCTGGCCGCCGTGCGCTGAGCGCCTCCGGCACCCACCCTTGAGAAACGCCCTCGAGTGAGAAATCCCCTCGAGTTCCCCGAGTGACGACGAAGGAGGACGACCGATGAGGCTCCTGCTCCGCGCCAACGCCCACCGGCAGGTGGACGGCGGCTGCCGGGAGGTCGCGGCCGCACCGGACACGCCCCGCCGTGAGCCCTGGCAGTGGCAGGTGCGGCTGCTCGCCGAAGGAAACGGCCCCAGCACCGCCCCGCTGCCCGGAGCGTCGCGGATCACCGAAGCCCTGCCGGACGGGGCGCTGCTGGAGGTCGCGGCCGACCCCGCGGCGGTCCGTGCCCGTGTGGAGGTACTCGACCCCGGCGCCGGGACGACCGTGGACCGCGCCGAGGACGATGTGCTGGTCCTGGTGTCCACCGGAGGACGGCTGCTGGTGGAGGAACGGCACCTGCTGGCGGACGCGGACGCGATGGTGCTGGCGGGAGACGACCCCCTGCACGTGGACGTCCGGCACCCGGACGGCCCAGGCACCTCGGACGGATTGGACACCCGGGTCGCCGTGGTCCGCCTCGGCTCCGCCCGGGGCCGCACCCTGAGCTGGGTGCCCTGATGGCGGCGGCACCCGTCGCGGACGGGGAGCGGCGGCTGCGGCTGCGTGTGTCCGCCCTGGTCTGGGAGTCCGAAGGGGTGGTCTCGGTGCACCTGCGGCGGCCCGACGGCGGCGACCTGCCGGCGTGGGAGCCGGGAGCGCACCTGGACCTGTGCCTGCCCGGCTCCCTCACCCGGCAGTACTCGCTCAACGGATCGCCCGCGGACCGGTCCGTCTGGCGGGTCTCCGTGCTCAGGGAACCGGCGTCCCGCGGCGGCTCCCGGGCCGTGCACGACACCCTGCGCCCCGGTCAGGAGGTCGAGGTGACCGGGCCGCGCAACCGGTTCCCGCTGGTCGACGTCCCCGAGTACCTGTTCGTGGCGGGAGGCATCGGGATCACCCCGCTGCTGCCGATGCTGGACCGGGCCACCGCCGCCGGCGCCCGCTGGACGCTGCTGTACGGCGGGCGGACGCGAGTGAGCATGGCGTTCCTGCCGCGGTTGGCCCGCTACGGCGACCGGGTGCTGGTGCGCCCGCAGGACGAGTTCGGCCTGCTCGACCTGGAGCCCTTCCTGGGTGTGCCGCGGGAGGGGACGGCGGTCTACTGCTGCGGCCCCGAGCCGTTGCTCGCCGCCGTCGAGCGGCTCTGCGTCCCGTGGCCTCCCGGCGCCCTGCACACCGAGCGGTTCGCCGCGGCGCCCCGGGAGCCCGGCGCCGCGGACGCCGACGGGGAGTTCGAGGTGGTGCTCCAGCGCTCCGGCCGCAGCGTCACCGTGCCCGCCGGCAGGACGATCCTCGAAGCGCTGGAGGACCAGGGGATCGACGCCTCGAACTCCTGCCGGGAGGGCATCTGCGGCACCTGCGAGACCAAGGTCGTCGAGGGCGTGCCCGACCACCGGGACAGCCTCCTGTCGCAGGAGGAACGCGCCGCCAACGACACGATGATGATCTGCGTCGGCCGCGCCCGCTGCCCCCGGCTGGTGCTGGACCTCTGACCGTCGAGGCCCGCGCCGGGGCACGGTCCTCGGCGCGGGCCTCGCCGTGTGCGCGTCACCTGTGCGGGGCGTCCGGGGCGACGGCTTCGAGATCGGCGATGCTGCCCGACATGATCGTCCGCACATGCTCGGTGATGTGCTCCGCGGGCCAGTCCCACCAGGCCACCGCCGTCGTCCTGTGCAAGATCGCCGGGCTGACCGTCGTGCGTTCCTGGCTCACCGACCAGGTCGACGACCGGCTCACCCACTTCCGTCCCCCGCCCGACGTCTACCGCGACATCGGCGGCGACGGCGCGCTGCGGCCCCCCGGCGGGAACGACGCCCTGCCCTCGGACTACCGCGTCCACTTCTACGGCCAGGACGGACACCTGCTGCGCGCCTCCCTGGGAAACGGCGACAGCCCCGGCCCGCGCCTGCCCGAGAAGGCGGCCGACCTGCACCTGGACACGGAGAAGCCCAGGACGGTCGAGTCCGAGGACTCGTCCGGATCCGGGTGGCGGGTGATCGACCACTCGGGGCCCGACGACATGCACGCCGTCGTCGCCCTTCCCCTGGACACCGTCGACGGCGCCACCACCAAACTGCTCTGGTTCAGCGTCGTTCTCGGCATCGGTGTCGCCGGCGGAGTCGTCATCCTGGGCAACGTCGCCGTCCGCCTCGGCCTGCGCCCCCTCACCCGCGTCGAGCGGACCGCCCAGCGCATCACCGAGGGCGCCCTGGAACTCAGCGTTCCCGTCACCGACCCGGACACCGAGGTCGGCCGGCTCAGCCTGGCACTGAACACGATGCTCGACCGCCTGCGCACCGCGCTGCATCGCACGGAGACCTCCGAACAGCAGTTGCGCCGCTTCATGGCGGACGCCGGTCACGAACTGCGCACGCCGCTCACCGCGATCCAGGGCTTCGCCGAACTCCTCCTCGACGAACCCCGGATGAGCGACCTGCGACGGCACGAAGCCCACACCCTGATCAACCACAACGCGGAGCGGATGAGCCGCCTCGTCGACGACCTCTTCCTCCTCGCCACACTCGGCGACACCCCCCTTCCGCACCGCGAGCCCGTCGACCTGCTCTCCCTGGCCGCCGACGCCATCGCCACCACCGCCGTCCGCCACCCGCGGCGCACCATCACCCTCGAACCGCTCCTCACCCACCCCGGCGGCCACGAGCGCGGTCTCGACATCGTCGAGACGTCCGGCGATCCCCACCAACTCGCCCAGGTACTCGGCAACCTCCTCTCCAACACCTGCACCCACACCCCCGACGACACCTGCGTCCGCGTCAGGGTCGGCGCCGCTCACGCCGGCCAACACGGCTACGGCACAGACCGCCCCGACCGCACCGGCGCCGGCCCGCCTCCGGCGCCGGGCACGCCCGTCTGCGTCATCGAGGTCGCCGACGACGGCCCCGGCCTCGACCCCGACGAGGCAGCCCGTGTCTTCGACCGCTTCTTCCGGGCCGAACCGCAGGGGTCGCGGCCCCAACCGGGTTCCGGCCTCGGCCTCGCCATCGCCGCGGCCATCACCGAGGGACACGACGGACGCCTGGAACTGGACACCCGCCCCGGCGAAGGCTGCACATTCCGCCTGCTGCTCCCCGACTCGCCCCCTACCGGGCCCGACACGTCGGCCGTCCGAAGAGGACGCGGCGCGGCTCCTCCGGTGGGGGAGCGCCCGGCTTGAGGGGCCACGACCCCATCGCGACCCACCACACTGCACCGGCGTCGGCGAGGTCGTCCCAGCGGGATCAGCGCCGGCCAGGTCCCTGGCCGGCGTCCTTCTCGTCGGCCTTGGACCGCACGCCGTCGGCAATGCGCTTGCCGATCGTCTCGTCGATGTTCGACCAGTACGTGAAGGCCCGCTCCAGGACCGGCTCGCTGACCCCGTCGAGGAGGTGCCCGACGACGTTGTCGACCAGACGGTCCCGGGCGGCGTCGTCCAGGACCTGCCGGACCAGGGTGCCGGGCTGCCCCCAGTCGTCGTCCTCGGCGTGGGAGACGTACGCGGCACGGATGATCTCGCCGTCGGCCGCCCAGCTGGGCGGCGGGCCGAAGCGGGCGGGGTCGGCGGCGGGACCGCCCTTGGAGTTCGGGGCGTACACCGGATCCGTCGTCTTCCGGTACGCCATCGCCCCGTCCTTCGAGTAGGTGTGGACGTCGACGATGGGCGCGTTCACGGGAAGCTGCTGGTAGTTGGCGCCGATGCGGTGCCGGTGGGCGTCCGCGTAGGAGAACAGCCGGGCCAGCAGCATGCGGTCCGGACTCGGCCCGATCCCGGGGATGAAGTTGTTGGGCTGGAACGCCGCCTGCTCGATCTCCGCGTGGTTGTCGGTCGGATTGCGATCCAGGGTCATCCGGCCGACCGGTATGAGCGGATAGTCACCGTGCGGCCACACTTTGGTGAGGTCGAACGGGTTGAAGCGGTAGTGCGCGGCCTCCGTGTACGGCATGACCTGCACGTACAGCGTCCAGCTGGGGAAGTCGCCGTCACGGATGTGCTCGAAGAGATCGCGCATGTGGTAGTCCGTGTCGACGGCGGCCATCTGGTCGCCCTCGTGCTGGGTGAAGCACTCGATCCCCTGGTCGGTCTTGAAGTGGTACTTCACCCAGAACCGCTCGCCCCTGGCGTTGATCCACATGTAGGTGTGGGAGGTGTAGCCGTTCATGTGGCGCCAGGTACGGGGGATGCCGCGGTCTCCCATCAGCCAGGTCACCTGGTGCGCGGACTCCGGCGAGAGCGTCCAGAAGTCCCACTGCATGTCGTGGTCGCGCAGGTTGTTGTCCGCGCGGCGCTTCTGGGAGCGGATGAAGTGCTGGAACTTCATCGGGTCCTTCACGAAGAACACCGGCGTGTTGTTGCCGACCATGTCGTAGTTGCCCACGGTGGTGTAGAACTTCACCGCGAAGCCGCGAGGGTCACGCCAGGTGTCGGGGCTGCCCCGCTCGCCGGCGACCGTCGAGAAGCGAATGACCAGGTCGGTGCGGGTGCCCGGCTGGAACACGGCCGCCATGGTGTAGGCGCTGACGTCCTCGATCACCTCGAAGTGGCCGAAGGCGCCGCTCCCCTTGGCATGCGGCTGGCGCTCGGGAATCCGCTCCCGGTTGAACTGGGCCATCTGCTCGATCAGGTAGGCGTCCTGCAGCAGGACCGGCCCGCCCGGGCCCAGGGTGAGAGAGTGCTCATCACTCTCCACGGGCGCGCCGGAGTCCGTCGTGGTGGCGGGAAGGAACTCCGTCATGAGACTGCCCTTTCGTCGTGCCGGTCCTCCATGCCCTTCCCTGCGCGTGACCGTAAGAACCCGTACTAAACACACCGAGTCGCACGTTATGGGTGACACCGTCGAATCCACGTCCAGGACCGGCGCCCAGGCTCCGTCGTAGACAGGGCCGACGTCGCCCGACCGTGCAAGAAAGCGGAGAAGATGACCACACAGACCGACCGTGTCGACCACGAACTGATCCGGGCAGCGGCGCACGTCGCGGCCACACGCTGCCGGGGTGACAACCACACCATGGCGGCTGCGGCCCGCGCCAGGGACGGCCGGATCGTCACCGCGGTGAACGCCTATCACTTCACCGGAGGCCCCTGCGCGGAGCTGGTCCTCATCGGCACCGCTGCCGCCCAGGGGGCCTATGACCTGGACACCATCGTCGCCGTGGGTGACCGTGACCGAGGCGTCGTGCCCCCTTGTGGCCGCTGCCGCCAGGTCCTTCTCGACTACTTCCCAGCCCTCGAGGTCATCGTCGGGACGGACGATGGCCTCCGGATGGTGCCCGTCACGGACCTGCTTCCCGAAAGCTACATCTGGGCGGACCACCAGCTCGACGCCGAGGAGGGCGCACCCCTCGGCACGAGCTGACGCCTCAGGCGGTCGCAGGCCAAACGTCGCCTGCCACGGCACCGGCTTCCGGCGTGTGGCCCTACCAGGCCCGTCGCGTCTGCCGGCCGAAGAGGATGCGGGGCGGTTCGGGCGGTGGGGGAGTACCCGGCTTGAGGGGCCAGGCGAGCAGCATGCCCACGATGAAGCCGACCACGTGGGCCAGGTAGGCCACGGTGCCCGCCTCGGCGACGGCCTGGCCGGAGGAGTAGAACGCCTGGAGCACGAACCAGGAGCCCAGGACCACCCAGGCCGGCAGTCGCAGCGGCAGGAAGATCAGGAAGGGGACGAGCACCCAGACCCGTGCCCTCGGGTAGAGCAGCAGGTAGGCGCCGAGGACGCCGGCGATGGCTCCCGAGGCGCCGATCAGGGGAGTGGCGGACTGGGAGTTCGTGAGAGCGAATCCGTATGCGGCCGCGTACCCGCAGACCACATAGAACAGCAGGAACCGCACATGGCCCATGCGGTCCTCGATGTTGTTGCCGAAGATGAGGAGGAACAGCATGTTGCCCAGCAGGTGCAGCCAGCTGCCGTGCAGGAACATCGCCGTGAGGACCGACAGCACGGGCGACTTGTCGTAGGCGGGCGGCCCCACCACGCAGCCCGGGCCGTGCACGCCCACCCCGACGACGCCCGTCGGGACCAGCGACGGCAACTGATGGTGGATCAACTCTCTCGGCACCAGCGCGTACTGCTCCGTGAAGGCCTGGAGGTGGCACAACTGCGCCAGCGTGCTGCTGCCCGTGAAGGACCCGGCGATGCCGGGGGTGAGCAGGAACACGACGAAGTTCGCGGCGATCAGGGCGTACGTCACCCACGGAGTGCGCCGCGCCGGGTTCACGTCATGGACGGGAATGACCACGGAGAAGTTCTGCCCGAGATGCGCTCGCCGAACCGGTGAACGCCGCCGTCCGCGTGTACGTATGCCTCCTCAACCACCCGCGGTCCGGGGAAGGCGGGCCGCGGGGACGACGTGAGGAACAGGCAATGAACGACCGAGTCACTCCCGCGGTGCACGCGCTGCCCGACGGCGAGGCCGAGCTCACCCTGGTGGTGCGACTGCCCTGGGAGGACGTCGCCCGGCTCGGCCAGGAGGCCGGCCGGCTGGCATCCCAGATGAAGCGCCCGGTGACGCTGGACGAGGCAGTCGGGCACCGGCTGCGCTCCACCCGGACCACGGCCACGCACGCCCGGCCGGCCGGGGAGCAGCCGGCCGCGACGGCGTCGGCGGTGACGTCCAGCGGCTCGGTCTCCTCCCTGCCGAGGCTGAACGGAACGGCGTAGGGCTCACGCCATGCTGGCGCGGACCTTCGCCGCGGCCTTCCGGGCCGCCACCAGCACCGGATCCCACACCGGGGAGAACGGCGGCGCGTAGCCCAGGTCCAGGGCCGTCATCTGCTCCACCGTCAGGCCGGCCGTGAGGGCGACCGCGGCGATGTCGACCCGCTTCGCCGCGCCCTCACGGCCGACGATCTGCACGCCCAGCAGGCGGCCGGTACGGCGTTCGGCGATCATCTTGACGGTCATCGGGGAGGCGCCGGGGTAGTAGCCCGCGCGGCTGGTCGACTCGATGGTGACCGTCTCGAACTTCAGGCCCACCCGGCGGGCGTCCTTCTCGCGCAGCCCTGTGCGCGCGATCTCCAGGTCGCACACCTTGCTCACCGCGGTGCCGACCACACCCGGGAAGGTGGCGTAGCCGCCGGCCGCGTTGGTGCCGATGATCTGGCCGTGCTTGTTGGCGTGAGTGCCCAGCGGCACGTGGCGCAGCTGTCCGGAGACCAGGTCCAGGACCTCCACGCAGTCGCCGCCCGCCCAGATGTTCTCGTGGCCGCGCACCCGCATCGCCCGGTCGGTGAGCAGCCCGCCGCGTGTGCCGAGCGGAAGCCCGGCCGCCCGCGCGAGCGCGGTCTCGGGGCGCACCCCGATGCCCAGCACGACCACGTCCGCCGGGTACTCGGCGTCCGCGGTGGCCACCGCCCGGACCCGGCCGTCGTCGTCGGTGAGCACCTTGGTCACCTCGGCGTCGTCGACCATGGTGATGCCCAGGCCCGACATGGCCCGGTGCACCAGACGGCCCATGTCGGGGTCGAGCGTGGACATCGGCTCCCGGCCGCGGTTGACGACCGTCACCTCGTAGCCGCGCTTGATGAGCGACTCGGCCATCTCCACCCCGATGTAGCCCGCCCCGATCACCACCGCCCGGCGGCCACGCGCGCGTGCCAGGCTGTCCAGCAGGGCCTGACCGTCGTCGAGGGTCTGCACCCCGTGCACGCCGGGCGCGTCGGCGCCGGGCATGTCGGGCCGGACGGGGCGGGCCCCGGTCGCGATCACGAGCTTGTCGTACGACGTCCAGGACTCCGTACCGGAATCCACGTCCCGCGCGCGCACGCGGCCGGCGGCCACGTCGATCTCCGTCACCTCGGTGCGCATCCGCAGGTCGATGTCCCGCGCGCGGTGTTCCTCGGGCGTACGGGCGATCAGCAGGTCCCGCTCGCCGACGTCGCCGCCCACCCAGTAGGGGATGCCGCACGCCGAGAACGAGGTGAAGTGGCCGCGTTCGAACGCCACGATCTCCAGCTCGTCCGGCCCGCGCAGCCGTCGTGCCTGCGACGCCGCGGACATCCCCGCGGCGTCGCCGCCGATCACGACAAGGCGTTCCTTCGTACCCCGGGCATCCCGCGCAGCGCTCATGTCCATGCGAACACGCTACGGGGACGGGCCGTCCCGGTCCTGGGGTTGTCCCGGTCCTGGGGTCGTCCCGGTCCTGAGGTCGTCTCAGTCCTGGGGGTCCGGTTCGCCGCCGGGCTTCTGGGCCGGGGGCGCGGGCGCCCGCCGGGAGTCCGGCACCGCTCCCAGCGTGGTCATGGTGGGCGTCGCTTCGGCGGGGCGCCCGGGCAGCCGGGGCCGTACGACCCGCAGCCACAGCGCCGCGAGGAGAGCCGCCGCCGCGGCGAACGGGAGGATCGCACCGATGGCCAGGGCGATCCAGCGGAGCACGGTGACGAACACGTGCCAGCCGCCCGCCAGCGCGTCCATGAACCCGGGCTGATCATCCTTGGCGACCGCCGGCTCGGGCGCCGGTGTCCGGGACAGGGACAGGGTGATGGTGGCCAGGCTCGTGCGGTCCTTCAGCGACGCCTGCTGGGCCAGCAGCGACTCCAGGTCGGACTCGCGGCGGCTCAGCTCACCCTCCAGGCTGACCACGTCGCTGAGCTGGGTCGCCCGGTCCATCAGCTCACGCACCCGCGCCACACTCACGCGCTGCGACCTGATGCGGCTGTCCACGTCGACGACCTGGTCGGTGACGTCCTGCGCCTTCGCCGTGCGCTCGATCAGCTTGCCGGTGCCCTCCAGGCCACCGAGGACCTCGGCGTACCTGTCGGCGGGCACGCGCAGCACCACGCGGGTGCGCTCGTGGCCGTCCTCGTCGCGGCTGGTGCTCTCGTCGCCGATGTAGCCCCCGGCGTTCTCGACGGTGGTGCGGGCCTCGTCGAGGGCCTTCGGCACGTCCTTGACCTGCACGGTGAGCGAGGCGGTGCGGATGATGTGGCTCGCGGCGACCCGGGGCGGCGTGGTGGCCCTCGCCTCGGAGGCCTGGCCGCCGCCGGTGTCCGGCGCGCCCTTCCGGGCCTCTCCGCCGGCCGCGTCCGCGGCGGACTTGGCGTCGGCAGTGCTGCCGCCGCCGCTGTCGCCCGCGCCGCACCCGGTGAGCGCGAGGGCGGCGGCGAGCAGGAGCCCGGCCAGGGCGGAAGCGGGCCGGACGGAACGTCGTGTGCGCATGTGGCATACCCCCGAGGGTCCTCGTGACCACTGACGCTTCTTCGACTCCCGGGCGGTGCGAGACGTTGGCCGGAAACGGTTCCGATGCGGTCACGTTCATGACTCGGGGCGGACACCGGGGCGCGGGAGGAGCGCCGGAGAGGTCTGAGAGAGTGGGCTCATGAGCGCAACGGGTACGGGCACGGGCCATGTCGTCGTGATCGGGGCCGGGATCGCGGGGCTTGCGGCCGCGCACCGGCTGTTGCAGCGCGGGGCGCGGGTGACCGTGCTGGAGGCGGCGGAACGGGTCGGCGGCAAGCTGCTGCCGGGCGAGATCGCGGGCGTCCGCGTCGACCTGGGCGCCGAGTCGATGCTGGCCCGCCGGCCCGAGGCCGTGACCCTTGCGCGCGAGACGGGACTCGCCGGCCGCCTCCAGCCGCCCGCCACGGCGAGCGCCTCCCTCTGGACCCGCGGCGCCCTGCGGCCCATGCCCAAGGGACACGTCATGGGCGTGCCCGGCACCGCCTCCGCGCTGGCCGGCGTGCTGTCCGAGGAGGGCCTGGCCCGCATCGAGCGCGACGCCGAGCTGCCCCGCACGGAGGTCGGCGACGACGTGGCGGTCGGCGAGTACGTGGCCGCACGCCTGGGCCGCGAGGTCGTCGACCGCCTGGTCGAGCCCCTGCTCGGCGGGGTCTACGCCGGTGACGCCTACCGCATCTCGATGCGCTCGGCCGTCCCGCAGCTCTTCCGGGCCGTGCAGACCCACGACTCGCTGCTGGAAGGGGTCCGCGAGATCCAGGACGCGGCGGCCGCCGCACAGCAGACCGGGCCGGTGTTCATGGGCATCGAGGGCGGTGTGGGCCGGCTGCCGCTCGCGGTCGCGGAGTCGGTGCGGGCCCGCGGCGGTGAGATCCTGACCGGGACCCCCGTGACGGAGCTGTGCCGGCAGGACCGTACGTCCTGGCGGGTGGCCGCCGGTGACCGCGTGCTGCACGCCGACGCGGTGGTCGTCGCCGTGCCCGCGCCCGCCGCCGCCGGGCTGCTGCGCGCCGAGTCCCCGGAGGCCGCCGCCGAGCTGCGGGCCGTCGAGTACGCCTCCATGGCCCTGATCACCCTCGCCTACCGCCGCGCCGGCACCGCCCTGCCCGAGGGCAGCGGCTTCCTGGTGCCGCCCGTCGACGGCCGCACCATCAAGGCGTCCACCTTCGCCTCCCAGAAGTGGGGCTGGATCGCCGACGAGAACCCGGACGTGGTCGTGCTGCGCACCTCCGTGGGGCGGTACGGCGAGACGGAGATCCTCCAGCGCGAGGACGCCGACCTCGTCGAGGTCTCCCGGCACGACCTGCGCGAGGCGACCGGCCTGGACGCCGCGCCCCTGGAGACCCGTGTCACCCGCTGGACCGACGGCCTGCCCCAGTACCCCGTCGGCCACCACGCGCGCGTGGCCCGCATCCGCGAGCACATCGGCAAGCTGCCCGGTCTGGCGGTGTGCGGCGCGGTGTACGACGGGGTGGGCATCCCCGCGTGCGTCGCGAGCGCGTACGCGGCCGTGGACCAGCTGGAAGGCGACCTGCGCGCCGTGCGGGAGCTGACCGCGGACCCGGTGCAGAGTCTGCACGGCGGAGCGGGAGAATAGCCTCATGAGTGACGACGCTCCTACCACCGACTCCGGCAGGATCCCGAACAAGGGCAAGCTGGCCAAGGACCTCAACGAGGTCATCCGCTACACGCTGTGGTCCGTCTTCAAGCTGAAGGACCTGCTTCCCGAGGACCGCGCGGGTTACGCGGACGAGGTCCAGGAACTGTTCGACCAGCTCGCCGCCAAGGACGTGACCATCCGCGGCACGTACGACCTCTCGGGCCTGCGCGCCGACGCCGACCTCATGATCTGGTGGCACGCCGAGACCAGCGACCAGCTCCAGGAGGCGTACAACCTCTTCCGCCGCACGAGGCTCGGCCGCGCGCTGGAGCCGGTGTGGTCGAACATGGCGCTGCACCGTCCCGCCGAGTTCAACCGCTCGCACATCCCGGCGTTCCTCGCCGACGAGACGCCGCGCGACTACGTCAGCGTCTATCCCTTCGTGCGCTCCTACGACTGGTACCTGCTGCCCGACGAGGACCGCCGCCGCATGCTCGCCGACCACGGCAAGATGGCCCGGGGCTATCCGGACGTGCGGGCCAACACGGTCGCGTCCTTCTCCCTCGGCGACTACGAGTGGGTCCTCGCCTTCGAGGCCGACGAGCTGCATCGCATCGTCGACCTCATGCGGCACCTGCGCGCCTCGGAGGCCCGCCGGCACGTCCGCGAGGAGATCCCGTTCTTCACCGGGCGCCGCAAGGACATCGCCGAGCTGGTGGCGGGTCTGGCCTGACACCCGGCCGGGTCCCGGGGCGGGCCCCGGGATCCGGCTCGGTCAGCGGGTGGCGGTGGGCCGGCGGGTGGCGTTCTTCAGGGCCTCGCGCAGTTGGCGTGCGCGGGACTCGTGGAAGGTCGGGCCGTCCGGCCTCGGCTCCGCGCGCGGGGCGCACGCCGCCTGCCGCACCGGCAGGCGGCCCTGGAGCAGGTAGGCGTCCAGATACGCGTTGACGCACGCGTTCGGCCCGCCCGCGATGCCGTGCGTGCCCGCGCCCCGCTCGGTCACCAGCACCGAACCGGCCAGGCGCCGGCGCAGCTCGAGGGCACCGTCGTACGGCGCGGCCGCGTCCCGCTTGGCGGCCAGGATCAGCGTCGGCGGCAGCTCACCCGGCCAGGTCCGCACATCCAGGGGCCGCTGCCGGGGTGCCTTCCAGTAGGCGCACGGCAGGTTCGCCCACACATTGCCCCAGGTCTCGAACGGCGCCACCCGCGCGAGCCGCGTGTTGTCCCGGTCCCAGACTTCGAAGTCCGCCGGCCAGGCAGCGTCGTTGCACTCCACGGCCGTGTAGACCGCGTTGCCGTTCTCCGCCTCGGCGGCCCCCTCCCGGTGCGGGGCCGCCAGCGCGACCAGCGGCTCGGGGTCGCCCTTCAGATACGCCGACAGGGCCTCGGCGCTGCCCGGCCAGTGGTCGTCGTAGTACCCGGCCGTCAGGAACAGGCCCTGCAACTGCCCCGGCCCCACCGAGCCGCCCGCCGGTTCGGCGGCGAGCCGCGCCCGCGCCCTGTCGTAGCTCCTCTGCACCTGCGCGGCCGTGCGGCCCAGCGCGTACACGTCGTCGTGCCGGGCCGTCCACTCCCGGAAGTCCGCCCAGCGCGCCTCGAACGCGGCCGACTGGTCCAGGTTGTTGCGGTACCAGATCCGGTCGGGCGCCGGGTTCACCGCCGCGTCGAAGACCATCCGGCGTACGTGCGAGGGGAACAGCGTGGCGTACAGCGCGCCGAAGTAGGTGCCGTACGAGGCGCCCACGAACGTCAGCCGGTCCTCACCCAGCGCCGCCCGCAGCACGTCCAGGTCACGGGCGTTGTTGAGGGAGTTGTAGTGCCGCAGCGCCTGGCCCGCGCGCCGGGCGCAGCCGCCCGCGTACGCCTTGGCCTCGGTGACGCGCCGCTCCTTGTACGCCCGTGAGGGGTGCGTCGGCGCGGGTGCGGGCGCTTTGAAGAAGCCCTTCGGGTCCTGGCAGGACAGCGGGGCCGACCGGCCCACCCCGCGCGGGGCGTAGCCGACGAGGTCGTACGCGGCGGCGACGCGCTTCCACTCCGGCAGCAGGCCCATGAGCGGGAAGGAGGTGCCGTCGGCGCCCGGACCGCCCGGGTTGAACACCAGGGCGCCCTGACGGGGCACTCTGCGCTTGCTGTTGCTCGGGTCCGTGTGGGTGGCCCGCACCCGGCTGACGGAGAGCCGGATCCGCTTGCCGTCGGGGTGCGCGTAGTCGAGGGGCACCGGGACCGTGCCGCACTCCAGGGTGCCGGGCAGGTCCCGCGCCTTCGGGCACGCGCCGAAGTCGATTCCGGCCGCGCGGGCGCGCGCCGCGGCCACGACGGTGCCGCGCAGTTCCGCCGCGGTGCCGCGCAGTTCCGCCACGGTGCCGGGAAGGCGCGCGGCGCCCGAGGCCGGGGCGCCGGCGAGGGCGGTGAGGACCAGGGACCCGGCGGCCGTCCAGACGGCGGCAGCGGTCATCGCGTATCCCTTCGGTGCACGGCAGCGACAGAAGAGATGTTTCGTCGCCCCGGTGGGGAGGGCAAGCACCGTCCCGCCGGTGTCGGCGCCGATGCGCCCGTCGCGCCCCGCGCGAGCGCTGGTGCCGGGCGCGCGCTCCGGCCCGCACCGCTGTCTGTACGCCCGTTGGCCCGTTGGCCCGTTGGCCCGTTGGCCCGTACGCCCCCCACGCCCGTTGGCCCGTACGCCCGTTGACCCTGGCCCGGGCCGGTCGCGTCGCGGGCTACCCGTCCCGGAGGGCCCGGCCGTGCGGGGGCCCGCCGTGCGAGGGACGGTCGGGCGAGGGCTGGTCGCGATGGGCGAAGGCCGCGCGCAGGTTCGGTTCGCCGATCGCGCTGATGCCGTGTACGGCCACGGACGCCAGATACGTACGCTCGTCACCGGCGCCGTTCACCCGCCGGTTCAGCGCGCCGAGCAGGCGCTGTCCGGCCGGGGACGCCCAACGCGAGTACGGGTGGACCTCGAAGCGGGCGATGGCCAGGCAGCTCAGGGTGAGCGTGAGCGGCAGCGCGAACCACAGGGCGATCAGCTCGCGGGGCATCCCGGTCGGGCCGGGCAGCAGCAGCGCGGTCGCGCCCAGGGCGAGCACGGCCAGCGTGGCCGTCCGCACCCGGCGGACCCCGGCCGCGATCGTGGACCCGTCCCCGTCCGGCACGGCGAGACCGGCGCTGACGAGCCGGTCGGCGAGGCCGCGCACCGCGTCCGCGGTGGCCGCGGCCGCGCGCACCGGCGCGATCCGGGACTGTCCCTCCGGGCCGATCGCCCCTATGACGGAGCGCTCCATCTCGTCCCGCCCGCGGGGATCCACGACCGTCGCCCAGCCGGTGTGCGCGAGCAGCAGCCGGCGCTGGCGCGCCATGGAGACCAGGGTCAGATCGGCGACCCGCGCCGGTCCGCCCGAGAGGAACGCCGCCTCATAGAGCGTCAGATCGCGGCCCCGGCCCGCGTCCACGTCGACGGCCGCGGCGCGTACCGCGGCCAGGCACAGCCGCAGGCACGCCGCGCCCGCGAAGGCCCAGGCCAGGAGCAGGAGAAGGACCCAGAACATGACGCGTTTCTATGCCAGAGGCCTGGGAAACGCCATGCCTTGTTCGCCATCCGGACAGAGTGTTGCCGGTATGTGACGTTCCGTTTGTTTTCCGAGGTCAGGGCGTCGTGGCCGGGCTCAGCGGCGCAGCAGCACCCGCTGGGCCGCGCGGGCCACCCGTACCGCCGGTCGGCGCGACCGCGGCGCCGGCCCCGAGCGGTCCAGCCACCACTCCCGCAGCTCCCGCCGGATGCCCAGGTTCCGGGGCCCGCCGGCGAGCAGCAGGGACTCCGTGAAGTCCAGGGCGTCCTGCCGGTAGCCCCCGGTCATCGGGTGCCTCTGCGCGTACGCGAGGAACGCGGTCCGGTACCCCTCGCCGAGCAGCACCGGCAGTTCGGGAGCCACCTTGGCCACGACGTCCGCCCGCTTCGCGGCCAGCGACCGCGCCTGCACGCCGATGCGCACCCGGTCGAACCCCTCCGGCGCGGGCGTCCCGGCGACGAGTGCCGACAGCAGCGAGGTCTGTGCGAGGGCGAGCCGCTGCCGGGCGGGCCCGGTGCCGCCGGCCGCCCGCGGATCCGGTCCGGGCGCACCGCGGCCGCCGGCGTCCGGCGCCTGGCCGGTGGCGGTGGCGGTGGCGGTGGCGGTGGCGGTGGCGGGGTCGGGGTCGGGGTCGGGGTCGAGAATGGGGTCAGGGTCAGGGTCAGGGTCAGGGTCAGGGGCAGGGCCGGGACCGGGGGTTGGAGTGGGGGCCGGGGCGGGGTCGGCCGCCCGCCGGGCCGTCGTACGCCCCGACTCCACCGCTGTTCCGATGGCCGCCAACTCCCGCTCCAACTCAGCCGGTTCGGGGAAATTCTCGTCGCGCTCCAGCAGGACCCCCGGCGGGGCGACGCGTGAGGCGAGGTCGGTCAGGATGTCGAGGACCGGCCGCGGCACCGGGTGTGCGTGGCTGTCGTGCCAGACACCGTCGCGTTCGAGGCCGCCCGCCACATGGACGTACGCGAGGGCTTCGAGGGGGAGTTCGGCCAGCGCCCGGGCCGGGTCCTCTCCCCGGTTGACGTGGTTGGTGTGCAGATTGGCGACGTCGATCAGCAGCCTCACACCCGTGCGGTCGGCCAGCTCGTAGAGGAACTGGCCCTCCGTCAGCTCCTCGTCCGGCCAGGCCAGCAGCGCGGCGATGTTCTCCACGGCGAGCGGCACGGGCAGCGCCTCCTGCGCGATCCGGACGTTCTCGCACAGCACGTCGAGGGCGTCGCGGGTGCGCGGCACGGGCAGCAGGTGCCCGGCTTCCAGCCGCGGGGAGGCGGTCAGTACGCCGCCCGCGCGCACGAACGCGATGTGCTCGGTCACCAGCGGCGAGCCGAGCGCCTGCGCCCGCTCGGCGAGGGCGGTCAGCCGTCCCTCGTCCGGCCGGTCGGCCCCGCCGAGGCCGAGCGAGACCCCGTGCGGCACCACGGTCACCCCGCGGCGGCGCAGGCGCAGCAGTGACTCGGGAAGGTGTGTGGGACACACGTTCTCGGCGACGGCCTCGACCCAGTCGACGCCCGGCATCTCCTCCACGGCGTCCGCGATCTCCGGCCGCCACCCGATCCCCGTCCCCAGCCGCTCCATCGTGCTCTCGCCCCCCTCTTGTCCGCCTCCACACGGCGCACGTGACCGGGGTATGGCCCGGGCGCCGGGACCCGAACCCCGCCGCCCGCACCTTCAGAGCAACATTTGAGCTAAGTCCGCCGGGGGAGCCAGTTCTGCGAGCCAGTTCTGCGACCGGAGGGTTTGCCGGGCGGCGTCGCGAGCCGGTGAACCATCACGGTCGCGGCACCAGGGTCTTTCGTTTGGATCAGGCCGGATCAGGGAGCGGGGTCTGGTGCCGTGCATCGCAAGGCGGAGGAGGGCAGCAGGGCGGAGCCCTGCCAACCGACGACAACGCGGCTGGGGGTACCCCCTGCTCGAAGAGCTTGGGGGAACGGTGCCAGACCCCGCGAGCCCGGCATGATCCAAACGAGAGACCCTAGATCAGGCCCGGCCGCAGCGCGGGGTGGTCGGCGACGACCGTGCAGGAGCCGGGGGCGATCTCCGTGAAGCCGGCGTCGCGCACCACCGGCAGTCCGCCGGAGGTGAGGTCCCGCCAGTGGGCGGGGCCTGCGGTGCGGACGGTGAGCGGGAAGCCCGCGTCCCGCCAGGCCGTGCGCTGCTCCTCGGACAGTTCCCACCAGGCGAGTTGGGCGCCGTGACCCGCCTGGGCCATCGCCTTGCCCGCCGACATCTCCAGGCCGGGGCTCATCCACAGCACCGGGACGGCCGGATCCGGCGCGGCGGGCGGCTCCGGGTCGTCCAGCTCGGTGCCGGAGACCTGAAGCCTCGCCAGGTCCTTGGGCCAGCCGTCCAGCGGCACCGGCGGAAAGATCCGCACCTGCGCGGTCCCCCCGGTCACGGTGATGCCGGGGAGGGCCTCGGCCCGCCGCCACTCGGCGCCGCGCGCCCGCCGCACCACCTTGCGGATCCGGGCGTCCTGCCAGTCCCGCACGGCCCGCGCCCACTCCCCGTCACCGGCCGAGCGCTCGTCGGCGAGCAGCATCAGGACTGCTCGGGCCGCGGTCTCCAGGGCGTCCGTACGGGCCGGGGGAGCGGCCCGCTCGATCCGCACCACCAGCGGCAGCACGAACTGCCGTGCCTGGTCGCGTGCGCCGGGCTCGGACCGGAACGGGCTGTCCTGCGGGGCGGTGGCGGTGGTGCTCTCGTCGGTGCTCACGGCGTCCAGTCTGCCAGCCGGGTGACCGGCCGCCGGAGCGCGCCGGCCCGCGGACGATTCCCCGAGAGCCGGCCGGTCCGTCAGGCGCGGTCGGCCGAGGCGCCGATCAGTTCGGAGACCTTCACCAGGCGGTAGCCCCTCTTGCGCAGCTCCGGTACGACGGCGCGCACCACGCGCTCGGTGGTGGGGGCGGCGCTGCGGGTGCAGTGCATGACCACGACCGAGCCCGGCCTGACCCCGTCCAGGACCTGCCGGACCACGGCGTCCGCGTTCGTCGCGAACGCGTCTCCGCTCACCACGTCCCACTGCACCGCGGTGACGCCGAGACCGCTGAGCGCCCGCAGGGACTGCTGGTCGTAGCAGCCGCCGGGGAAGCGGAAGTACGGCATCGCGTGCGGCACGCCCGCCTTGCGGAACGCCTCGTACGCGCCCTCCACGTCCGACCGCATCCGATGGGCGGGCACTCTGGGCAGGCCGTAGCAGTTCGCGGTGAACGCGTAGTGGCTGTAGGAGTGGTTGGCGAGCTCGAACAGGGGGTCGCTGCCGATGGAGCGGGCCTGGTCGGGGTACTGCTCGGCCCAGCGGCCCGTCATGAACACCGTGGCCGGCGCCTTCAGGGCGCGCAGGGTGGCGATGAGTTCCGGGTTGTCGAAGTGCTCGCCCGCCGCCGCGCGCGGTCCCTCGTCGGCGGTCATGTCGGCGTCGAAGGTGAGGGCGACCGTCTTCCCCTTGGTGCGGGGGCCGTGGCTGAAGACGGGGGTCAGACCGCCGGGTCCCGGGGTGAGGGCCGGAGGCCGGGAGGGCGAGGGCCTGGGCGGAGCGGAGGGGGAGGCCGACGCGGACGTGGCGGGGGCCGTCATACCGGTGCGGGACGCCTCGGTGCCGCCGCCGCAGGCGGCCAGGGCGGCGCTGAGAGCGCAGACGGCGGTGATGCGTCGTACAAGTGTGATCACACGATGAACATATGACCTTCTCCGGTCACGAGAACGGCGGCACGGCGGTCCGGTCACCCGGCCGGTGGCCGGGCGCCGCGGTCCCGGCTCAGCGGCCGTAGCGGGCGGTCAGGGTACCGGTGGAGAGGGTGTGGCCGCTCAGCGCGCGTCGGACGTCGGCGGCCGTGGCGTCGGGTCTCAGGGCGAGGCGGCGGTCGGCGGCGTACACCGTGAAGACGTAGCGGTGGGGTTTGCCCGGGGGCGGGCAGGGGCCGCTGTAGCCCGTCTTCGAGAAGTCGTTGCGCCCCTGGGCGGCTCCCGGCGGGGTCGCGCCCGTCGGCAGGCTCGTGGTGCGCGGGTCCATGTTCCAGACCAGCCAGTGCGTGAACGTGCCTCCCGGGGCGTCCCGGTCCTCGACCAGCAGGGCCAGCGCCGCCGTGCCCGCGGGAACCCCGGAGAACGCCAGCGGCGGCGAGACGTCCGACCCGGTGCACGTGTAGCGGCCGGGAACGGTGCCGCCGTCGGTGAACGCCGGACTCGACACGGTGATCCGACCCGCGGCACCGAGTGAGGCGGTGCCGGAGTCGCTCGGCGTGGCGGCCCTCGAGCCCCCGCCGCCACCGCACCCCGCGACGCCCCCCAGCGTCGCGATCAGGACAACCCCCACGAACCGGCTGCGCATGCCTCGCACGCTAACGACGGCCCCACGGCGCCGCCACCGCGCGGGGCCGACCGGGGGACGGGTGGGGTACGGGGACAGGGGATGGGCCGGAGGCAAGCCAGTGCCGCGACGGACAGCGTTCGCCCCGTCGCGACGCCCGGCATTCCTGACGCGTCGGACGCCGCTCCTTCAGGGGCAGACGTCGCCTGCCGCGGCACCTAGGGCCTCTCGTTTGGATCGTGCCGGGCTCGCGGGGTCCCTGATCCGGCCTGATCCAAACGAAAGACCCTAGCTATAGCTAGCTCCTGGTGCGGGCCGCGCTGCCGTCCGGGTCGGGGGTGACCGCGTCGGCGGTGCTCCGCACGGGCGTGATCGGTGCCTCCTCGGGGGCGGGGTCGCCGGGATCCGCGGCTGCCCCCGCACCCTCCGGCAGCTGTTCGGGCGGGCCGGGAGCCGCCGGTGCGGCGCTGCGGTCCAGGCTCCGGTGCGGCTCCGGCTCCGGCTCCCGCTGGGCCTTCTCCAGGAAGCGCAGCAGCTCGACCGGGAAGGGCAGGACCAGGGTGGAGTTCTTCTCGGCGGCGACCGCCGTCACCGTCTGGAGCAGCCGCAGTTGCAGCGCGGCGGGCGTGTCCGCCATCTGCTGGGCGGCCTCGGCCAGCTTCTTGGACGCCTGGAACTCCGCGTCCGCGTTGATGATGCGGGCGCGCCGGTCCCGGTCGGCCTCCGCCTGCCGGGCCATGGACCGCTTCATCGTGTCCGGCAGGGAGACGTCCTTGATCTCCACGCGGTCGATCTGCACGCCCCACCCGACGGCCGGGCTGTCGATCATCAGCTCCAGCCCCTGGTTGAGCTTCTCGCGGTTGGACAGCAGGTCGTCCAGGTCGCTCTTGCCGATGATCGAGCGCAGGGATGTCTGCGCCATCTGCGAGACCGCGAACTTGTAGTCCTCCACCCGGATGAGCGCGCTGGAGGCGTCGACGACCTTGAAGTAGACGACCGCGTCCACGCGTACCGTCACGTTGTCCCGGGTGATGCCCTCCTGGGCCGGGATCGGCAGCGTGACGATCTGCATGTTGACCTTGTAGAGCCGGTCCACGAACGGGATGATCATGGCCAGGCCCGGCGGCCGCGGCTCGCCGTTCTGCCGCCCGAGGCGGAACACCACCCCGCGCTCGTACTGCTTGACGACCCGCATCGCCGCGGCGAGGTACACGAACCCCACGCAGCCCGCGCTGATCACGGCGGTCACCAGTTCCTGCACCATGACGAGGACTCCTCGACCGGTCGCCGATATGCGCGTTATGCGCCGCTTCAACGATATGCCCGCTCCGAGGTCATGGTCGAGTCGCCGGACGGCCCCGGCTCACAGGCCCGTCACAGGGCCGTGAAGGCGTCCGTCCGCGGGCAGTGCGCCAGCACCGCGCCGGTGTGCACCTCGTAGTACCAGGCGTGCAGGGTGAGCCGCCCGTCCGCGAGCCGCTTCTCGACGCACGGGTACGAGCGCAGCCGCAGCAGCTGGGTCAGGGCGTGGCTCTGGACGCCCTCGGCGACGGCGGGGTCCTCGACGGCTCCGGTGGGCCGGGGTGTCGCGTGGGCCAGCCAGTCCCGTACGGCGGGCACGGCGTCGAGGTCGTCCCCGCGCACGAGGGCGCCGACCGCACCGCAGTGGGAGTGGCCGCAGACGACGATGTCGCCGACGCCCAGCACCTCCACCGCGTACTCGATGGTGGCCGCCTCGGCGGTGGGCCGTGCCGAGGCGTACGGCGGCACGATGTTGCCCGCGGTGCGCAACTCGAACAGCTCACCGGGCCGGGCGCCGGTGATCAGGGCCGGCACGACCCGGGAGTCGGAGCAGGTGATGAACAGGACCTCGGGGGACTGGCCCTCGGCGAGCCGGGCGAAGTCCTCGGGGCGCCGTCCGAACGTACGGGCGTTGTGGATCAGGGGCTGCATGGGGTGACTCCGTGTCTCCGGCGCGGACCGGCCAACGATCAAGAACTGGCCAGGGGACACGGTAGACCCCGGGGAGCCGTCCGCCGGGGCGCTGTCGCGTCAGTGCGTCTCGACGAGCCCCTTGGCGTCCCGGGCGAGGGCGGTCAGGCGGGATATCGCGCGGAAGTACTTCTTGCGGTAGCCGCCGTTCAGCATCTCCTCGCTGAACAGCCGGTCGAAGGGCAGCCCGGAGGCCAGCACGGGCACCTCGCGGTCGTAGAGCCGGTCCGCGAGCACCACGAGCCGCAGCGCCGTCGACTGGTCCGGCACCGGCCGCACGTCGGTGAGGCACACGGCCGCCAACCCGTCGGTCAGGGCGCCGTAACGGCTGGGGTGCACCTTGGCGAGGTGGTCCAGCAGGTGCGGGAAGTCGTCGAGCGAGGCGTTCTCGGTGGCGTACGCCGCCTTCGTCACCTGTTCGTCGGAGTACGGCGCCGGCGCCTCGGGCAGGCCGCGGTGGCGGTAGTCCTCGCCGTCGATGCGCAGCGCGCGGAAGTGCGCGGACAGGCCCTGGATCTCGCGCAGGAAGTCCGTGGCGGCGAAGCGGCCCTCGCCGAGCTTGCCCGGCAGCGTGTTGGAGGTGGCGGCGAGCGCGACGCCCGCGTCGACCAGCCTGCCGAGCAGGGTGGACACCAGAACGGTGTCGCCCGGGTCGTCCAGTTCGAACTCGTCGATGCACAGGAGGCGGTGGCCGGAGAGGGTCTCGACGGTCTTCTGGAAGCCGAGGGCGCCCACTAGGTTGGTCAGCTCCACGAAGGTGCCGAACGCCTTGCGGGCGGGCTCGGCCGGGGTGGCGTGCCACAGGGAGGCCAGCAGGTGGGTCTTGCCGACGCCGTAACCGCCGTCGAGGTACACACCGCGGGGCCCGGCACCGGCGGCCCTGCCCTTGCCCTTCGTCCTGCCCTTGTCGTCGGTCCTGCTCCTGCCGAAGCCGAACAGGCCGCGCCTGCCGGAACCGGCCGCGGCCGCCACGCCGAGTCCGGCGGCGAAGTCGTCCAGCACCCCGACGGCCTCGGTCTGGCTGGGCTGCTTCGGGTCCGGGATGTACGTCGCGAAGCGCACCGAGTCGAAGCGCGGCGGCGGCACCATCTCGGCGACCAGCCGGTCCGCGGGGACGTGCGGCTCGCGCGCGCACAGGGACAGCGGGGCCGCGGCGGTCAGGGAGCTGAGCCCGGAGGCGGTTGTGGAGGACGACACGGTTCCCCATGGTAAGCGGCGTGGAACACTGCACGTCATGCGACGCCTGTTCCCTGTGACCGACGAAACAGCAGCCCAGACCCCGGAGGGGGCGCACGGGGCCGGTGGTACGAGCGCGCCCGGCGCCCTCGTGGACCGGGAGTGGACCTTCGCCGAGCTGGCCGCCGCGTACGCCTACCCCGAGCGCGGGGTGGCGGGGCGGGAGCCGTGGCTGCGCGCCAACATGGTCGCCACCCTCGACGGGGCCGCCCAGCACGAGGGACGTTCGCAGCCCATCTCCAGCGCCGCCGACATGCGGATCTTCGGCACCCTGCGGGCACTGGCCGACGTGGTGGTGGTCGGCGCGGAGACGGTACGCCAGGAGGGGTACCGCCCGGCCCGGGCCCGGGCGGAGTTCGCGGCGCTGCGAGAGGCGGCCGGGCAGGGCCCGGCTCCGGCGATCGCGGTCGTCACGGCGAGCCTGGAGCTGGACTTCTCGCTGCCGCTGTTCACCTCGCCGCTGGTGCCCACGCTGGTCCTCACGGGCGCGGCGGCGGCCCCGGAACGGATCGCGGCCGCGGAGAAGGCGGGCGCCCGGGTGGTGATCGCCGGTGACGGCGCCGGCGTCGACCCCGCCCGCGCCGTGCGGGCGCTGGCCGAACTCGGTCACACCCGCCTGCTCACCGAGGGCGGCCCCCGCCTGCTCGGTCAGATGGTGGCGTCCGGCGTCCTCGACGAAATGTGCCTCACGCTCTCCCCGATGCTCACCGCCGGTGACGCCCAGCGCATCGCGAGCGGCCCCTCCGTCGCGGTCCCGCAACGCTTCACCCTGGCCTCCCTGCTGGAGGACGACGGCTTCCTGTTCGGCAGGTACCGCCGCCCCTGACCGGAGCCCCGCCGTCCGGCTGCCCGGGGGCTCGCGCTCCGGGCCAGCGGAATCAATTGTTCCGATCCGTGTGCGCCGGGTGCGCCAAATCCCGCGATACCCGTGCGATCACGGGGCAGGATGGTTTCCGCAGGGGCTGCTACGGCCCGTGGAGGGAGACGGAGGGTCCAGGGACCCTCGGAGGAGAAAGGGCGCCTGGTGTTCACAAGCGTATTGATGATCGAGAAGGCCCTGACGTCCGCCGACGTGGAGTTCGTCACCACCTTGCACGGCGAGGAGCCGGTGTTCTTCCACGTGCTGCTCCAGCCGCGCGGGGATCAGGCGGACCGGTTGCTGCGGGCCATCGACGACATCGCGCTCGGCGAACTCGACGAGGCGGCGCGCGAGGGCGAGACCCCGGAGGGCGCGGCCGCGAAGGGCGCCGGGGAGCAGGCCCTGGACGTGTCCCTCCTCGCGCTGCGCGCGGCGGGCAGCCGGGCCGACGGCCGGCTCGTCGAGGACCACCCGCTGGACGCCCTGAAGTCCCTGGTCGCCGAGGTCGACGCCGACGAGGTGATCGTCCTGACCGACCCGCACTACGTGGAGGAGTTCTTCCACCGCGACTGGGCCTCCCGGGCCCGCCACAAGGTGGGCGTACCGGTCCTGAAGCTCTTCTCCCACAGCAAGGCATAGGCTTGGGCGGCGCCCCCGCACGGGGGCGCTCGCACCGTCGTACCGCAGCCGCACCACCTGGGGAGAAAAGCGCATGGCACCCGGCCTTCCTACCGCCATGGACCGACCGCACTTCATCGGCATCGGCGGCGCCGGGATGTCGGGCATCGCGAAGATCCTCGCCCAGCGCGGGGCCAAGGTGGCGGGCAGCGACGCCAAGGAGTCGGCGACCGCGCAGGCACTGCGCGCGCTGGGCGCCACCGTGCACATCGGGCACGCGGCCGGGCACCTCGCCGACGACGCCAGCTGCGTCGTCGTCTCCTCGGCGATCCGCGAGGACAACCCGGAGCTGGCCCGCGCGGCCGAGCTGGGCATCCCGGTCGTCCACCGCTCCGACGCGCTGGCCGCCCTGATGGAGGGCCTGCGCCCGATCGCGGTCGCCGGCACCCACGGAAAGACGACGACCACCTCGATGCTCGCCGTGTCCCTCGGCGAGCTGGGCCTGCGGCCGTCGTACGCCATCGGCGGCGACCTGGACGCCCCCGGCTCCAACGCGCTGCACGGCGACGGCGAGATCTTCGTCGCCGAGGCGGACGAGTCGGACCGCAGCTTCCACAAGTACGCGCCCGAGGTCGCCATCGTTCTCAACGTCGAGCTCGACCACCATGCCAACTACGCCTCGATGGACGAGATCTACGAGTCCTTCGAGACCTTCGTGGACCGGATCGTCCCCGGCGGCACCCTGGTGATCGCCGCCGACCACCCGGGCGCGCGGGAACTGACCCGGCGTGTGTCCGGTGCGGTGCGGACGGTGACGTACGGCGAGTCCGAGGACGCCGACGTACGGATCCTGTCGGTCGTTCCGCAGGGTCTCAAGAGCGAGGTCACCGTCCTGCTGGACGGCGCCGAGCTCACCTTCGCCGTCTCCGTGCCCGGCCGCCACTACGCGCACAACGCCGTCGCCGCGCTGGCCGCGGGCGCCGCCCTGGGCGTCCCGGCCGCCGAGCTCGCCTCCGCGCTGGCCGCGTACACCGGTGTCAAGCGCCGCCTTCAGCTCAAGGGCGAGGCCGCCGGCGTCCAGGTCGTCGACTCCTACGCCCACCACCCGACCGAGATGACCGCCGACCTGGAGGCGATGCGCGCGGCCGCGGGCGACGGCCGGATCCTGGTCGTCTTCCAGCCGCACCTGTTCTCCCGCACCCAGGAGCTGGGCAAGGAGATGGGCCAGGCGCTGGCCCTCGCGGACGCCTCCGTCGTCCTCGACATCTACCCGGCCCGCGAGGACCCGGTCCCCGGTGTCACCAGCGAGCTGATCATCGCCGCCGCGCGGGCGGCGGACGCCGACGTGACGGCCGTCCACGACAAGGCCGAGGTGCCCGACGCGGTCGCGGGAATGGCGAAGGCCGGCGATCTTGTTCTCACCATGGGCGCGGGCGACGTCACCGACCTCGGACCGCGCATCCTGGACCGTCTGTCGAAGTGAGGGGCGCGAGACCCATGCCGTACGACGTCGAGAAGCCGGACGAGCAGTGGCAGGCCGAGCTGAGCCCGGCCGAGTACGCCGTGCTGCGCAAGGCCGGCACGGAGCCCGCCTTCACCGGTGAGTACACGGACACCAGGACCAAGGGTGTCTACTCCTGCCGGGCCTGCGGCGCGGAACTGTTCACCTCCGGCACCAAGTTCGAGTCCCACTGCGGCTGGCCGTCCTTCTACGACCCGAAGGACACCGACGCCGTGGAGCTGCTGGAGGACCGCTCCCACGGGATGCTGCGCACCGAGGTGCGGTGCGCGCGCTGCGGGTCGCACCTCGGGCACGTCTTCGAGGGCGAGGGGTACGCGACCCCGACCGACCAGCGGTACTGCATCAACTCGATCTCCCTGCGGCTGGTGCCGGACGAGGGCTGAGGCGGCGGGTCGCGGGTCCCGGCGGACGCCGGGACCCGCGACCGTGTCCGGGAGCACGGACGGCGCGCCCGTCACAACGCCTCGTCGTCCCACTGGTCGAGCAGCAGGTCGCCCAGGTCCCCGCCGGGCCGCGCCGACCCGCCGTGCAGCGGCTGTTCGGTCCAGATGACCTTGCCGTGGGGTGTGTACCTGGTCCCCCACCGCCGAGCCAGCTGGGCGACGAGGAACAGGCCGCGTCCACCCTCGTCCGTCAGGGCGGCCCGGCGCGGGTGCGGTGAGGTGCTGCTGCCGTCGGAGACCTCGCAGATGAGGTCGCGGTCGCGCAGCATCCGCACCCGGATCGGCTCGCTGCCGTAGCGGATCGCGTTGGTGACCAGTTCGCTGAGCATCAGCTCGGTGTCGAAACCCACCTCCTCCAGTCCCCACGCGTCCAGCTGCCGGGCGCACGCCGCGCGCACCGGGGCGACGGACGCGGAGTCGCGGGGCACGTCCCACTCCACGACGTCCGCCGGGTCCAGCAGCCGGGTGCGGGCCACCAGCAGTGCCACGTCGTCGCTGGGGCGCGGTGGCAGCACGGCGTCGATCACCTCCCGGCACGTCTCCTCCGGGCTCCGGTCGGGCCGGCCGGCCAGGGTGTCGCGCAGCAGGGCGAGGCCGGTGCCGATGTCCCTGTCCCGGTCCTCGACCAGCCCGTCGGTGTAGAGGACCAGGAGCGAACCCTCCGTCAGGTCCAGTTCGGCGGTCCCGACGGGCAGGCCCGCCGCCAGGCCGAGGGGCGGGGAGGCGGGCACCTCGGGGAAGACCACCGTGCCGTCGGGACGTACCAGCGCCGGCCCGGGGTGACCCGCGGTCGCCACGGTGCAGCGTCCGCCGGCGGGGTCGTAGATCGCGTACAGGCAGGTGGCCCCGGTGACCGTGTCGGCCTCGGCCTCGGCCGCCCGGTCCTGGTCGATCCGGGTGACCAGTTCGTCGAGGTGGACCAGGATCTCGTCGGGCGGCAGGTCGAGGGCCGAGAAGTTGAGCACCGCGGTGCGCAGGCGGCCCATGGTGGCGGCGGCGTGCAGACCGTGTCCGACGACGTCGCCGACGACGAGGGCCACGCGCGCGCCCGACAGCGGGATCACGTCGAACCAGTCCCCGCCCACGCCGCCGGCCTGCGCGGGCAGATAGCGGTGGGCCACCTCCAGCGCGTTCTGCTCGGGCCGCCCCCGGGGCAGCAGGCTGCGTTGCAGGGTCACGGCGACGCCGTGCGCGTGGGTGTAGCGGCGTGCGTTGTCGATGGACACGGCCGCCCGCGCGACCAGCTCCTCGGCGAGGGAGCGGTCGTCGTCGTCGAAGGGGCTGCGCCGGTCCGTCCGCCAGAAGTCGGCCAGTCCCAGCAGGACGCCCCGCGCCCGCATCGGTACCGCGATGAGCGAGCGGATCCCGTGGTCGAGGATCCTCGCGGCCGTCTCCGGGCTCTGGACCCGCCAGTCGCGGGCGGCGCCCAGATCGGCCTCCAGCACCGCGTGACCGGTCTCCAGCGCCGCCGCCATCGGGGTGCCGGGCACCCAGGTGATCCGCCCTCCGACAGGGAAGACGGGCGGGTCCAGGCTGTCGCCGAGGATGACCGTGCGGCGCATGTCCGCCGTGTCCGTCGGCTCGTCGCCGCGCAGGACGGGCTCCAGCAGCTCGACGGTGACCAGGTCGGCGAACCTGGGGACGGCGACCTCCGCCAGTTCCTCGGCGGTCCGTACGACGTCCAGGGCGGTGCCGACCCGCACACCCGCGTCGTACAGCAGCCGCAGACGCTCCTGAGCCTCCTCGACCCGGCCCGAGAGTGCGCGCAGCTCCGTGGTGTCCCGCAGCGTCGTCACACTGCCGGCCGGGCCTCCGGCGCGGTCCGTGAGACGGGTGTTGACGATCAGCAGCCGGTCTCCCGCGAGGAGCACCTCGTCGCTGGCCACCCGCCCGGAGGACAGTAGCTGGGCCACCCGCGGTTCGAGGCCGAGATCGGCGATCCGGCGTCCCTCCGCGTCCGCCGGCAGGCCGAGCAGCCGCCGCGCCTCGTCGTTGGCCAGGAGCAGCCGGCCCTCGCCCGAGAGGACGAGGACGCCCTCCCGCACGGAGTGCAGGACGGCGTCGTGGTGCTCGTACATCCGCGTCAGCTCGACGTGGCCCAGACCATGGGTCTGCCGCCGCAGCCGCCTGCTCGCCCACGCCGATCCGCACGTGGCCAGGACGAGCGCGCCCCCCACGCCGCCGAGCAGGACCGGCAACTGGTGCTGGACCGTCGTGTTCACCGTCCCGAGCGTGATCGCGACGCTCACGACGCCCGCGACCGAGCCGTCCGGCCGGAAGACCGGGACGATCGAGTCGACCGCGGGGCCGCGGCTCGCGTTGATGACCTCCGTGAAGGGCCTGCCCTCCATCGCCTGCTTGTACGGCCCTACGACGTGCTTGCCGATCAGGGCGGGGTCGGGGTGCGTGAGACGGATCCCGTCCGGCCGGTAGACGACGACGAAGGCCACACCCGTCCGCTTCCGGGTCTCCTCGGCGCGCGGCTGGAGGATCGCCGTCGGATCGCGGCTGTCGAGGGCCTGCGCCGTCCCGGGGGCACTGGCGAAGGACTCGGCGACGGAGCGGGTGCGGTGCCGGGCGTCCGCCAGGCTGTTGTTCCAGGTCTCGAGCACGAGGACGGCGCCCGCGGCGATGATGAGCACCAGCAGCATCACCATCTGGACGGCGAACGCCTGCGCGGCGAAGCTGCGCACGCCCGGCGTCGGGCGCCGCCGCCACGCGGGCGTGTGCCGAGGCCCGTGCGCGTCGCCGGTCCGAGTCCGCCGTCCCCGCTCCGGCTCCGGGTCCGCGCGGTGCCGGAGCGGACGACGGCCGGTGCGGACGTTGGACATCAGGATCCGGCATCGGTCGAGAAGTCCGGCCATGTGTTCATTTTCCAGCACCGGCGGCCACGGCGGAGTCACCGGCGGCTACCGGGGCGGCGGCCGCCCGGGGAGTCGCGGGCACTTTGCGGGGCACTCGCACGGTGGGACAATGTGGGACACAGGTGGCGTCATCGGCGCCACCGGCACTCTTCGCTTTCCTTGGTGAGGCGGGTGGAAGACATGGACATAGCCTCCTACGCCGTACTGGCCGTGGCGCCCAATGTGTGGGCCACCTTCGGCGCCTTCATCGGTGGACTCGTCATCGTGATCGCCTTGGTGTGGGCCGTCGGCATGGGCATCGGTGTGATGCGCCGCGAGCCGGACCGGCCGACCGAGGCGGAGCAGCCGCACCTGCCGGTCACCGGCGCCGTCCACGAGATCAGGGAGATGCGGGAGCTGGACGAGCTCCACCCGGACGACGGGGAGCGGCTCATGCCCTATGAGCTGCACGCCACCGGAACCCGCCGCAGTCAGGACCAGCACCGGCGGCGCTGGCACCCGGGCAGCAGCGGATCCTTCGGCGGTGGCGGCCCCGGCCGGACCTGACCCGGCCCCGGCCGCACCCGTCCAGGGGACGGGCCTTCGGGCCCGCCCCCGCCCCTTGCCGGGGCCGGGGCGCCGGGGGCGGGGCGGGGCGGAGACGTGGCGCGGATCGCGTAGGCCGACCGGTGTCGCGGGCGCGATGCTGGGTAGGCGTCGGTGTCGAAAGGCGCCACGGGGCCTGGGAACCGTCCGGTCGGGCGGGCCCGCGCGCCGGGCTCACAGCTTGCGCACGGTGCGGTTACGGGGGACGGGGGTGTCACGTGCGGTCGTCGCACGTCACAAGGTGCTCGGACCATTCCTGCAACGGCCCGCGCGACCTTGGCGGAGAGCGGACAGCTCCTGCCAGACCCGAAGGGTATTCGGCGTTTTGATACGGATAGATTCAGTCACCAAGCGGTATCCGGACGGCACGCTGGCTGTCGACCGGCTCTCGCTCGACATACCGGACCGCTCGATCACCGTCCTCGTCGGACCGTCGGGATGTGGCAAGACCACCACTCTGCGCATGATCAACCGGATGGTGGAGCCGACCGGGGGCACCATCCTCCTCGACGGCGTCGACATCCAGGAACAGCCCGTCAACGCCCTGCGCCGGTCCATGGGGTACGTCATCCAGCACGCGGGGCTCTTCCAGCACCGCACCATCGTCGACAACATCGCGACCGTGCCCCGCCTGCTCGGCTGGGGCAAGCAGAAGGCCCGGGCGCGGGCGGCCGAGTTGATGGAGCGGGTCGGCCTCGACGCCTCGCTCGCCAAGCGCTACCCGTACCAGCTCTCCGGCGGCCAGCAGCAGCGCGTCGGCGTGGCGCGGGCGCTCGCCGCCGACCCGCCGGTGCTGCTGATGGACGAGCCGTTCTCCGCCGTGGACCCGGTGGTGCGCAAGGGCCTCCAGGACGAACTGCTCCGTATCCAGGAAGAGTTGGGCAAGACCATCGTCTTCGTCACGCACGACATCGACGAGGCCGTCAAAATCGGCACGATGGTCGCGGTCCTGCGCACCGGCGGCCGGCTGGCCCAGTACGCCCCGCCCGCCGAACTGCTCTCCGCGCCCGCGGACGACTTCGTGGAGGACTTCCTCGGTATCGACCGCGGCATCCGCCGGCTGTCCTTCTTCGCATCCGGGGGACTGGAGTTGACGAAGACCCCGATCGTCACCGCCGACTCCACCGCCGAGCAGATCGCCGCCCGCGCCATCCCCGACGTGCCCTACCTCCTCGTCACCGACCCGGACGGCAGGCCCCTCGGCTGGAGCGAGCCGGGCGCGCTGGGCGACGGCCCCCTCGACGCCGCACGGCTCCTCTCCTACGGGCGGCCCTTCGAGTACGGCACCGATTCGCTGCGCGCCGCCCTCGACGGCGCCGTGCTCTCGCCGACCGGCTGGGCGGTCGCCGTGGACGGCACTGGCCGCGCGGTCGGCGTCGTCTCGCAGCAGACCATCGGCGAGGCGATCCGCAGCGCCCACGCCGAGGGGCGTACCGGGGCGGAGGCCGGCGCGGGGGCCGCGGCGGAGGCCGGCGCCGACGCCGGAGCGGAAGCCGGCGCTGAGGCCGGGGTCGCCGGATGAACCGATTCTTCGATATTCCGAGCGACCTTCAGCACAGCTGGTTCGGCCTGATCGGACTGCACCTGCGCGAGGCGCTGCTGCCGGTGCTGGCGGGTCTCCTCGCCGCCCTGCCCCTCGCCCAGCTGTGTGTGCGCTTCCGCTGGCTGTACCCGCCCGTGCTGGGTCTGACGACCGTGCTGTACGCGGTCCCGTCGCTGGCGTTCTTCGTCGTCCTCATCGACTACACCGGCCAGACCGAGCTCACCGTGATGATCCCGCTCGCCGTCTACAGCCTCGTCGTGCTCGTCCCGGCGATCGTCGACGGCGTCCGCTCGGTGCCGCAGGAGACACTGGCCGCGGCCACCGCCATGGGCCTGGGGCCCGTACGCCGGTACCTCCAGGTGCAGTTGCCGATCGCGGTGCCCGCCATCATCGCGGGGCTGCGGGTGGCCGCCGTCTCCAGCATCTCGCTCGTCAGCGTCGGGATGCTGATCGGCAACCAGGGCGCCCTCGGCAATCTGCTCCACGACGCGCAGATCTACAACCGGCCCGAACTCGCCTGGAACTCCGTCCTCACCACGGCGGCCCTGGCGGTCGTCGTCGACGCCGTGCTGGTCCTCGTACGCCTGCTGCTGACCCCCTGGATGCCGCGCGGCACCCGCCGCGGCACTCCCACGGACCCCGAGGCCCGGCCCGAACCGGCCACGCCCGCACGGGAGGACGCCGCCCGGTGAACGTACTCCACTTCGTCAACGCCTTCTTCAGCGACGCGGCCCACTGGAAGGGCTACGACGGCATCCCCACGCGCCTCGCGGAGCACGTCCAGTACTCCCTGATGGCCCTGGGCCTGGCCGCCGTCATCGGCCTGCCGGTCGGCCTGGTCACCGGGCACTACGGGCGCGGCGGCAACGCCCTCGCCCTGATCGCCACCGCCGGGCGGGCGCTGCCCAGCTTCGGTCTGCTGGTGCTGATGGTGATCCTGCTCGGCTTCGGCAAGATCCCCGTGATGATCCCGCTGGTCGTCCTCGCCGTTCCGCCGATCCTGATCACGACCTACGAGGCGATGCGCTCCGTCGACCCCTCGCCGGTGGACGCGGCCCGGGGCATGGGCATGGCCGAGTCGCGCGTCCTGTTCCAGGTCGAACTGCCCGTCGCCCTCCCGCTGATCCTCAGCGGACTGCGGTCGGCGGCCATCCAGATCGTCTCCACGGCCACCATCGCCGCGTACGTCAGCCTCGGCGGCCTCGGCCGGTACATCGTCGACGGCCTCTACCAGCACGACTACGAGAAGGTCGTGGGCGGGGCCACGCTGGTCGCCGTGATGGCGCTGGCGACGCTCGCGGTGTTCTGGGCGGTCGCGCGGGTGACGGTGTCGCCCGGGGTGCGCCGTGGCGGCTGACCGCGGGCGGCGAAGCGGCACCCCGGGGCCGGGGCGGATCCCCGGCCTCCCCGGGCGCCCTCCGCCCTCACCACCTGCCACGCATCGAAGCCGATCGGTGACCCGGCGCCTCTTGACTGACGAAGAAGCCGCTGGATTGGATCAAACGGCGGTGCTCGCGTCCCGCGTGCTGCCGCCGCTGCCATGTGCCCGACCAACCTCTCAGCCGGGAACGGGAATTGTGACTTCCAACACGAAGAGCACCAAGTCCAGCAAGAGCCACTTCGGGGCGGCCGCCGTCGCACTCGCCGCCTCCGCGGCGCTTCTCGCGGGGTGTTCGTCCGGCGGCTCCTCCGGCAAGGACCCGCTCGCGGAGGGCAGGGCGGGCGCCGGCACGGTCGTCGTCGGCTCCAACAACTTCGCCGAGAGCATCCTGATCGCCGACATCTACGGCGAGGCCCTGAAGGCCAAGGGCATCAAGGTCGAGTACAAGCCCAACATCGGCAGCCGCGAGACCACCTACGGACTGCTCAAGAACGGCTCGATCACCGTGCTGCCCGAGTACAACGGGGCGCTGCTGGCGTATCTCGACTCCAAGGCCGCCCCGAAGACGGTCGAGGCGACGACGGCCGCCATCGGCGCCAAGCTCGACTCCGGGCTGACGCTGCTCGAACCGGCGCCCGCGGAGGACAAGGACTCCGTCACCGTCAACGCCACGACGGCGAAGAAGTACGGCCTCACCGAGAAGTCCTCCATCGCGGACCTCAAGGGCGCCGCCAAGGACCTGGTCATCGGCGGCTCGCCGGAGTTCCAGGCCCGGCACCAGGGCCTCAAGGGCCTGAAGTCCGAGTACGGGCTGGAGTTCAAGTCCTTCAAGGCGCTGGACGCGGGCGGCCCGCTGACCCAGGCGGCGCTGAAGAAGAACACCGTGCAGGTCGCCGACCTGTTCACCACGGATCCGACCATCGCCAAGGAGAAGTTCGTCGTCCTTCAGGACCCGAAGAACCTCTTCGGCTTCGAGAACGTCCAGCCGCTGGTGTACAAGTCCGGCCTGGACCAGAAGGGGGTCGACGCGCTCAACGCGGTCTCCGTCAAGCTGGACACAGCCACCCTGCTGGACCTGGACACCCAGGTGCAGTCGCAGAACAAGGACCCGCTCGACGTGGCCAAGGCCTGGCTGAAGTCCGCGGGCCTCGACTGACCGACCGCGGTGGGGACGCCCGCGGGGCCGTGACACCGCCTCGCCGGGTACCGGACGACCGTCCGGCACCCGGCGAGGCGTCGAGCCGCGGGACCCGCCGGCTCAGAGGTCGAACTCGTGCGGCGGCAGCCCCAGGGCGAAACAGGCCTCGCGCACCATGGCCTGCTCGGTCTTGTCGAAGTCGCCGTCCGCGCCGCCGATGACGATGCCGATCTGGACGACGGCACGCGCCTCGGCGGGCTTCTTCTTCGCCTTGGCGATCTCCTGCATCACGCTGACCTTGCCGAAGTCGAAGTCCGCGGTCAGCCTGTTCAGGTTCTCCTCGAAGCGGCGGCGCAGATCGTCCGCGGGGAAGTTCTGCAGCACCTCGTTGGTGGCGATCAGCTGTGCGACACGCTGGCGCTCCGAAGGGTCGACGGTGCCGTCGGCGGCGGCCACGAGGGCGCACATCGCCATGCTCGCGTCCCGGAAGGCACCGCTCTTCAGGTCGTTCTTCTTCGCCACGAGCTGGGTCTGCATCTGCGTCGCGGAGTCCTTGATGCGGTCCCACAGGGCCATGTGCTCTCCAAGTGTGGTGTCGGGTGGCCTAACACGTTCCGTGCTGCATCTACAGCAACGTAGAAACTAGCGGAGCGGCGGATAAGTTCCGGTGGACGAGTTCCGGCGGGTCCCGTTCGTACGGGGCCGCCTAGACTGGTGCGGCTCGTACCTGGCGTGCGGGCGTGCGCGAACAGGAGGAAGACGACCGTGGCGGCAGCCGGCAGTGGCTTCGAGGATCCGCCCGCCGACGTGCTCGCGGAGGCGGCCGCGGCCTTCGGGCTGCTCGCCTCGCCCGCCCGGCTGCACATCGTGTGGGCACTGGCCCAGGGCGAGAGCGACGTCACCGGGCTCGCCGAGCGGGTCGGCGGGGCGCTGCCCGCCGTCAGCCAGCACCTGACCAAACTCAAGCTCGCCGGGCTCGTCCGCTCCCGCCGCGAGGGCCGGCGGCAGGTCTACTTCGTCGACGACCCCGACGTGGTCGACGTCGTACGGCTCACGGTCGCCCGGCTCACCGACCGGGGAGCCGACGCCGACGCCCCGGCGCGCCGCCTCCGTGGCCTCTGAGCTCGCGGCGGCGCGCCCGGCCGAGCCGGAGGGAACACCCCTCCAGGTACTGCGGCGGCTCGACAGCGGTCCGCGCGGGCTGACCGACGCCGAGGCGGAGGCACGGCTGGCGGCGGTCGGCGAGAACACGGTCCCCGAGGTGCGCACCCCGTCCTGGCCCCTGCTGTGGGTGCGCTCCCTGCGGGACCCGTTCACGGCCGTACTGCTCTGCCTGGGCCTGGTCTCCACGCTCGTCGCCTCCTGGGGGACCGCCGCGGTGATCCTCAGCCTGGTCGTGGTCAGCTGCGTGCTGCGCGCGACCGGCGAGCACCGGGCCGACCGGTCCATGGCCGCCCTGCGTGAACTGGTCGCCGGCACCGCCACCGTGCTGCGGCGGACGGCCGGCGGGGAACGGCCGCGCGCCCGGGAGGTCCCGGTCACCGAACTGGTGCCGGGCGACGTGCTCCGGCTCGGCCCCGGCGACCGCGTACCGGCCGACGTACGACTCCTGCGCGCCCGAGGGCTGACCGTGCATCAGGCCGCGCTGACCGGCGAGTCCGCCCCGGTCGCCAAGGCGGCCGTGGAGGAGCCGGGGCTCGGGGAAAGCGGCCCGTTCGGACAGGCGCACCTGTGCTTCCAGGGCAGCAGCGTCGCCACCGGCACGGCCACCGCCGTGGTGGTGCACACGGGCGCGCGCACGCGGTTCGCCGCCGCCCACGGCACCGCGGGCCGCGGGCGCGGGGACCGGACGGCCCTCAGCGCCTTCGACCGCTCCGTGCAGGGCATCTCCTGGGTGCTCATCCGGTTCATGCTGCTGACGCCGCCGCTGGTGCTGGTGGCGAACGCGGCGCTGCGCGGGCGCGGCCTGGAGACGCTGCCCTTCGCCGTGGCGGTGGCCGTCGGGCTCACACCCGAGATGCTGCCGGTGATCGTCACCCTCTGCCTGGCCCGCGGCACCCGGCAGCTCGCGGGGGCGCACGGCGTCATCGTCAAGCGGCTGCCCGCACTGCACGACCTGGGCGCCGTCGACGTGCTCTGCGTCGACAAGACCGGCACCCTCACCCAGGACCGGCCCGTCGTCGAACGGGCCCTCGACGCGGACGGCCGGGACGACCCGGAGGTGCTGCGCTGGGCCGCGGTCGGCGCCTGGTGGACCCTCCAGCTCGCCGAACTGCCCGCCCCGGACGCGCTCGACGAGGCACTCCTGGAGGCCGCCGGAGCGGTCGGCGAGGAGCACGACGGGGTCGCGGCCGTCCCCTTCGACCCGGTACGGCGCCTGGCCACCGCCGTGGTGCGGGGCCGGTTCGACAGGCACGTCCTCGTCGTCCGGGGCGCCGTGGAGGACGTACTGGAGCGCTGCGCGCTGGAGCCCGCCGAGCGCGAGCGCCTGCGGGAGCTCGCCGCGCGCGAGGCGGACGCCGGGCTGCGGCTGCTGGCCCTCGCCACCGCCGAACGCGCCGCCCGCACCGGCGACTACACCCCCGCCGACGAGCGCGGCCTCACCTTCCGGGGCCTGATCGCCTTCCGTGACGCGCTCGCGCCGACTGCGGCCGAGGCCCTGCGCGGGCTCGCCGAGGCCGGTGTCACCGTGAAGATCCTCACCGGCGACCACCCCGGCACGGCGGCGCGCGTCTGCCGTGACCTGGGGCTGGAGGTGGGGGAGGTGCACACGGTGGGCCCCGGGCCCGGCGGGGACGGGGACTTCGCGGCGGCCGCAGCCCGTTCCACCGTCTTCGCCCGCTGCACGCCGGACGACAAGGCCCGGGTCGTGGCCGCGCTGCGGGACGCGGGGCACACCGTCGGCTTCCTCGGCGACGGCGCCAACGACGTGCCCGCGCTGCGGGCCGCCGACGTCGGCGTCGCACCGCGGGCGGCCTGTGACATCGCCCGGGACAGCGCCGACGTGGTGCTCGCCGACAAGGACCTCACCGCGATCGGCCACGCCGTGGTCGCCGGCCGGCGGGCCAGCGGCAACATCGCCTCCTATCTGCGCGTCACGCTCTCCTCCAACCTCGGCAACGTCATAGCGATGCTCGTCGCGGGCCTGCTGCTGCCCTTCCTGCCGATGCTCCCGGTGCAGGTGCTCGTCCAGAACCTCTGCTTCGACGCGGCCCAGTCGTCCTTCGCCCACGACCGTCCGGGAAGGGCGGCGCTGCGCCGTCCGACCGCGCTGCGGCCGCGTGCCTTCCTGCGGTTCATCACCGGGTTCGGCTCGCTCAACGCGGTCGCGGACTTCGCGACCTTCGCCGTCCTCGCCCTCGTTCTGTGGGGACCCGACGCGCTGAACGACGAGGCCGTCTTCCACTCGGCCTGGTTCACCGAGAACCTGCTGACCCAGGCGCTGGTGATGGTGCTCCTGCGCACCGGCCGGGACGAGGGCGGCCGGCGGCGGCTGCCCGGACCCGTCGGCCGGGCCGCGGCCGGCCTCGCCCTCGCCGGGCTGCTGCTCCCGGTCAGTCCGCTGGGCCCGCCGCTGGGCATGACGGGGCTTCCGTTGCCCTACTACGTTCTGCTCGCCGCCGTCCTGGCACCGTACGGACTCGCCCTCGCGGCGGCGGTCCGGCGGTACGAGCGGCGAACTCCGGAAGCCGTCGGGCCCGGGTACGCCGCCGAGGCTCCTGGTCAGGAAGCCGGCACGAGCGTGTTCAGCGGCCGCGCAGCCGCAGGGCGAGGGCGGCGCCCCCGGTGAGCACCAGTACCGCGGCGGCGCCGCCCGCCAGCAGTGGCGCGGAAGGACCCTGGCCGGCGTCGGTCGCGGACGCCACCGGGCTGCTGTCGGGAGCGCCCGAACGCGCCTGAGCGGCGGCGGAGTTCGGCGTCTGCCGCGCGGGATCGGTCGTGTGCGGCCCGTGCGAGTGGCCCGGACTCGCGGCCTGCGTGCCCGGCTCCGGCGTACCGGCGGCCGGGCTCCCGCCCGAGCGGCCGGAGTCACCCGGCTTGGCCGGCCCGGCCGTTCCGCTCGTGCCGCCCGAACCGCTCGTGCCGCCGGCCCCCTTTGTCGCCTTTGTCGCCTTCGCGAACACCACGTCCGAGCACGAGTAGTAGGTGTCCGGCGTGCTGCTGTTCTGCCAGATGGTGAACAGCACATGACGGCCCGCCCGGTCGGCGGGCAGCGTCGCCCCGATGCGGTACGCGCCGCCCGTCAGCGGTGGGTCCTTGACCTCGGCGAAGGGCTGGGCGGGCAGGTCCGACCAGGTCAGCGGCTTCGTCGGGTCGTAGCCCTGCCTGGTCAGATAGAGCTTGAACGTGCCCTCGTGCGGGATCGTCGAGGCGTACGCCATCGTGAGCCCCGCGCCCGGCACCAGACGGGTCGACGGCCAGTCGTCGCGGGCGAGGTCGAGGCCCTTGTACGCGGGCAGTCCTCCGCTGCACAGCTTTCCGTCGGGGACGACCTGGCGGTCCCGGCCGCCCACGTTCGCCACCCGCAGGTTGTCCCACGCGGTGAAGGGGGCTCCGTTCGCGGCGACGGCCGCCCGGCAGGCGGCCGAACCGGCCCGGCCGCCGCCGTCCGGCGAGCAGGCGAACACCCGGCTGACCGGGTCGGTCGGGGCGCCGTGCGCGTGTGCGGGCCCGGCCGCCCACACCATGAGCAGGGCCGACACCGCCGTAGCGGCTGCGGTGCGCCCGAGGGGCGCGGTCGTCCGGGTCATCGGGAGACGTCTCCTGGGCCGGCGGGGAAACGGGCTGCTGCGCGGTCCAGTACGGGCGGCGGGCGCGAAGCGTTCAACCGGCCCGCGAGTGGCGGCACATGAGCGCGGACGGGCGGCGGGTGCCGATACAGCGCGTCCCGTCTGGTTCCACCGGCGGCGCGCGTTTCCGGAGCGCCGGGGGTGACGGAGGAAGGTCCAAGGGGCCCTGGTGGACGCCTCGGAGCCGTGAGCTATCGTGTACGCGGAGTGAGAAACAAACGGCACGCCCCGTTCGTTACGGCCCCGGGAGTGTTCTGTCCATGCCGAGGCAGTTACGCGCCGAACAGACCCGCGCGACGATCATCACGGCCGCCGCCGACCTGTTCGACCGGCACGGCTACGAACGGACCAGCCTGAGCGACATCGTCACACACGCACACGTCACCAAGGGCGCCCTGTACTTCCACTTCGCGGCCAAGGAGGATCTGGCCCACGCCATCCTGGAGTTGCAGTCCCGGGCCGCCCGGCAGGTGACCAGTCGCGTGGACGAGCAGGGCCACTCGTCGCTGGAAGCCCTGATACGCATCACCTACGCGCTCACCCGCCTCACCGTGGAGGGCCCCGTCACCCGCGCCGGCCTGCGACTGGCCACCGGAGGAGTCGAGGTGCGCCCGCCGCTGCGGCACCCGTTCACCGAGTGGCTGGACATCGCCACCGGCAAACTCCTCGGCGCCGTCAAGGAGTACGAGATCCAGCAGGACGTCGACGTCCACGCCGTCGCGCACTCCCTCGTCTGCTTCTTCGTCGGCACCCGGGTCGCCGGCCGGCCCCTGGAACCCATGGCGCGGCTGCCGCGCAGGACGACCGAGATGTGGCACCTGCTGATCCGCGGCCTCGTGCCGGTGCACCGGCGCCCCCGCTATCTGAGCCTCGCCACCCGGCTGGAGCGGGAGATCGTCGTCGTATGACCCGCCGGGTACGGTGAGGCGCATGCCCGCCAACCCGTCCGCGCCCGTACTCGTCGGCGACGAACCCGGTTCCTTCCCGCACAGCGTGCTGGCCGAACGGCACCCGGCCGTCATCCGGCAGGTGCGCGACGCGTTCCCCTACGGACCCGGGCAGCACCGCGCCCTGGACACGCTGCTGGAGAGCTGCGCCGAGGGCGTGATCGACGACCTTCCCGCCGCCGCGCCCGACCGCGACCGCTGGCAGGACTGGGGCCTGGGACAGTACGCCGGCCACTCCTGGTTCGACGTGCCGTGGCTGTGGTCCGAGAGCTACTTCTACCGCCGGCTCCTCGAAGCCGTCGGCTACTTCGCACCCGGCCCCTGGCAGGGCATCGACCCCTTCCGCCCGTCCAAACTCGCCGAACTCGAATCCCCGGAGACCGACGAGGAACTGGCGGCGCTCGACGAACTGGAGGGCAAGCCGGCGGCGGAGCGCGCGGACGCCCTGCTGCACGGCTCGCTCTGGGGCAACCGCGCCGACCTCGGCTTCCGGCTGTCGGCGGGCGGCGCCGAGGCCGGACCGCCCGTCCCCGCCCTGGTCGCCGACGACAGGGAGGCCCTCTGGTCGCTGCTGCCGCCCTCCGGCACCGGCACGCTCTGCCTGGTCGCCGACAACGCCGGCCGCGAACTCGTCCCCGATCTCCTCCTCGTCGCCCACCTCCTCGCCCAGGGCCGCGTCCGGCGGGCGGTCCTGCACGTCAAGCCGTACCCGTACTACGTCTCCGACGCCACCACCGCCGACGTCGTCGACGCCGTGCGCCGGCTGACGGCGGCTCCCGGCGCGGCCGCGGAACACGGGCGCCGCCTGTGGGCGGCGATGGCCGACGGCCGGCTGACGGTCCGGGCACACCCCTTCTCCTGCGCCCCGCTGCCCTACGCCGACATGCCCGCCGACCTGCGCGAGGAGTTCGCCGCGGCCACGCTGACCGTGTTCAAGGGCGACCTGAACTACCGGCGGCTGGTGGGCGACCGGCTGTGGCCCCCGACCACGCCGTTCGCGGACACCACCGGCTACTTCCCCGGCCCCCTCGCCGCCCTGCGCACCCTGAAGTCCGACGTGATCACCGGCCTGGACGCGGACACCGAGGCCGCGCTGGACGCCGCCGAGGGCGAGCGCTGGCGCGTCGCGGGCACGCACGCGCTGATCCAGGTCGGGACCTGAGCCGCCGGCCGGCCGCACCGCGCGACAACCCCGTTCACGTGCGGATTCACGCGATGGAGTGATCCAGTTGGTGCGTACGGATGGTGCCGGAGTGTCGCGGGTAGGGCCCGGCCATGACGCAGCAGCCCTTCGAACTCCCGCACTTCTACATGCCGTATCCCGCGCGGCTCAACCCGAACGTCGACGAGGCCCGAGCCCACTCGACGCGGTGGGCGCGCGACATGGGCATGCTGGAGGGCTCCGGGATCTGGGAGCAGTCCGACCTCGACGCGCACGACTACGGACTGCTCTGCGCCTACACCCACCCCGACTGCGACGGGCCCGCCCTGTCGCTCATCACCGACTGGTACGTGTGGGTCTTCTTCTTCGACGACCACTTCCTGGAGACCTTCAAGCGCAGCCAGGACCGCGCGGGCGGCAAGGCCTACCTGGACCGGCTTCCCCTGTTCATGCCCCTCGACCCCGAAACCCCCGTCCCCGAGCCGCGCAACCCGGTCGAGGCCGGCCTCGCCGACCTGTGGGCGCGTACGGTGCCGTCGATGTCGGCCGACTGGCGCCACCGGTTCGCGGTGGCCACCGAGCACCTGCTGAACGAGTCCCTGTGGGAGCTGTCGAACATCAACGAGGGGCGGATCGCCAACCCCGTCGAGTACATCGAGATGCGCCGCAAGGTCGGCGGCGCGCCCTGGTCGGCGGGGCTGGTGGAGTACGCGACCGCCGAAGTGCCCGCCGCCGTCGCCGGAACCCGGCCGCTCAGGGTGCTGATGGAGACGTTCTCCGACGCCGTGCACCTGCGCAACGACCTGTTCTCCTACCAGCGTGAGGTGGAGGACGAGGGGGAGTTGAGCAACGGCGTCCTGGTCCTGGAGACCTTCTTCGGGTGCACCACCCAGGAGGCCGCCGACTCCGTCAACGACGTCCTCACCTCCCGCCTCCACCAGTTCGAGCACACCGCGCTCACCGAAGTGCCCGCGGTGGCCCTGGAGAAGGGCCTCACCCCGGTCGAGACCGCGGCGGTGGCGGCGTACGCCAAGGGCCTCCAGGACTGGCAGTCCGGCGGCCACGAGTGGCACACGCGCTCCAGCCGGTACATGAACGAGCGGGCCCGGCCCACCAGCCCCTGGCAGCGACTGGCCGGCCCCGGCACCTCGGCGGCCGACGTGGGCGCGCTGCTCGCGGCGGCCGGGGCGGAGAGGCTGCGCGCGTACACGCACGTGCCCTTCGAGAAGGTCGGTCCGTCCCGCATCCCCGACCTCCGCATGCCCTACCCGCTGGGGCTGAGCCCGCATCTGGACCGTTCCCGGCGAAGGCTCGTCGACTGGTGCCACAGCATGGGCATCCTCGAGGAGGGCGTGTGGGACGAGGACAAGCTCGCCGCCTACGACCTCGCGCTGTGCTCGGCCGGCATCGACCCGGACGCCACGCCCGAGGCACTCGACCTGAGCGCGCAGTGGCTCGCCTTCGGCACCTACGGCGACGACTACTACCCGCTGGTGTACGGGCACCGCCGCGACCTCGTCGCCGCGAAGGCGACCACGGCACGCCTGTCGGCCTGCATGCCCGTGGCGGGGGAGGCGGCGCCGGTCCCGCTCAACGCCATGGAGCGGAGTCTGACCGACCTGTGGGCGCGCACCACCGCGGAGATGACCCCCGACCAGCGGCGCACCCTGAAGCACGCCATCGACTCGATGACCGAGAGCTGGGTGTGGGAGCTGTCCAACCAGCTCCAGAACCGCGTCCCCGACCCGGTCGACTACCTGGAGATGCGGCGTGCCACCTTCGGCTCCGACCTCACCCTGAGCCTGTGCCGGATGGGATACGGCCCGGCCATCCCCGCGGAGGTCTACCGCAGCGGCCCGGTCCGCTCCCTGGAGAACGCGGCCGTCGACTACGCCTGCCTTCTCAACGACGTCTTCTCGTACCAGAAGGAGATCGAGTACGAGGGCGAGATCCACAACGCGATCCTGGTCGTACAGCACTTCTTCGGCATCGACTACCCGGCCGCCCTCAAGGTCGTCCAGGACATGATGAACCAGCGCATGCGTCAGTTCGAGCACGTCGTCGCCCACGAACTGCCCGTCGTCCAGGACGACTTCGAGCTGTCCGAGGAGGCGCGGGCGGCCCTGCTCGGCTATGTCGCCGACCTGCAGAACTGGATGGCGGGCATTCTCAACTGGCACCGGAACGTGGACCGCTACAAGGCCGAGTGGCTGGGCCGCCGGGCCCACGCCTTCCTCCCGGACCGTCCGCCGGTCGCCGCCCTCCCCGTGGGCTGACCGCCCACCGAACAGCGGCAGCCGGAGGCGGTCGATGGAACAGACAGCGTTGCGTCCCAAGCCGATGCCGGGACAGGAGCCCGGCGGTGGCGAGCACGGCCCGGTACGACGCCCGTTCGCCGCGCGCCGCCGCGGCCGCCGGCTCGCGGCCCTGGCGTGCGGGCTGCTCGCCGCGATCGTCCTGGTCCTGTCCGGGGTCGGCCTCGGCGCGGTGGGCCTCACGGTGATCGGCACGAGCAGGCCCGCCCCCGTTGAGCCGCAGCGGCCGGCCGGCACCCGGGCGCGCACGGATCAGGCGCCCGTCTCCGCGCCCGTCTCCGCGCCCGCACCGGTGCGTCCGACCCTGGGCGTGGAGGTGGTGGACGACGGCAGGCCCGGAGCCCGGGTGGTCGGCGTCCACGTCCCCGGCCCCGGGTACACGGCGGGCCTGATCCGCGGCGACGTACTCCTCGTCTTCGGCAGAACCCGGGTGGACACGGCGGCGGACCTGGCCCGCGCGGTCGCCGGGTCCCGCCCGGGGCAGCCGGTGGTCCTCACCGTGCGCCACGCCGACGGCGGCTACCAGCAGCTGACGGTCACCCCGGGGATCGTCACATGACGGCTCCCGCCGCATCCCGAGGCCCGGCCTGGCTCATGCCCCGTACCCGGCCCCGTCCTGTGCCCCGCCGCGGCCCGTGGTCCGCCCTGGTCCGTGGCCTGCCCCGGCTCGTTGCCCGTGTCCCGTCCCGTGGCTCGTCCCCCGTGCGTCGGCCGAGGGGCCGGTGCGGGCGGACGACGCGAGGGTGGTCGAGATCCCCGACCGGCTCGCGTCGCACGGCGTGGCCGGGCAGGATGCTGCCCGTAGCCTTCCTCACCGTTTCAGCCGCATACGGAGGCCCGGATGACCGGCACCGCGCTCGCGCCCTTCACCGCCGACGACTACAGGGTCCGGCTGGAACGCGCCGCCCGCGCGGCGGCCGACGCCGGTCTGGCCGGACTGCTGGTGGCACCGGGGCCGGACCTGGCGTGGCTGACCGGGTACGCGCCCACCGCCGTCACCGAACGGCTCACGCTGCTCGTCCTCGCCGCCGGACGCGAACCCGTACTCGTCGTGCCCACCCTGGAGGCCCCGGACGCCGCCAAGGCGTCCGGCGCGTCCGCCCTGGCCCTGCGCGACTGGACCGACGGCACCGACCCCTACGCCGTCACCGCCGCCCTCCTCGACGACCGCGGCCGGTTCGGCATCAGCGACAACACCTGGGCCATGCACCTGCTCGCCCTGCAACAGACGCTGCCCAAGACCTCCTACGCCTCCCTCACCGAGGCCCTGCCCATGCTGCGCGCGGTGAAGGACGCGGCCGAGGTGGAACTGCTCGCGGCGGCGGGCGCGGCCGCCGACGCCGCGTTCGAGGAGATCCGGAAGCTGCGGTTCTCCGGCCGCCGCGAATCCGAGGTCGCCGCCGACCTCGCCGGCCTGCTGCGGCGCTTCGGACACTCCCAGGTCGACTTCACCATCGTCGGCTCCGGACCCAACGGCGCGAATCCGCACCACGAGGTGGGCGACCGCGTCATCGAGCGCGGCGACATGGTCGTCCTCGACTTCGGCGGCCTCAAGGACGGCTACGGCTCCGACACCACCCGCACCGTGCACGTCGGCGAGCCGACCGACGAGGAGCGGCGGGTGCACGACATCGTCCGCGAGGCCCAGGAGGCCGGCTTCCGGGCGGTGCGCCCCGGAGTCTCCTGCCAGGAGGTCGACCGCGCCGCCCGCGCGGTCATCACCCGGGCTGGGTACGGCGAGTTCTTCATCCACCGCACCGGCCACGGCATCGGCGTCACCACGCACGAGCCGCCCTACATGATCGAGGGCGAGGAGCAGCCCCTCGTACCCGGCATGTGCTTCTCCGTGGAGCCCGGCATCTACCTGCCCGGCCGCTTCGGGGTGCGCATCGAGGACATCGTCACCGTGACCGAGGACGGGGGCCGCCGCCTCAACGACACGACCCGGGAGATGGTCATAGTGGACTGACCACCGGCAGTCCCCACCCCGCAACCGCAACGACACGGCGCGACGATGACCCAGGCACCGACACCCACCACGGACACGGTCCGCAGACTGGTCCGCACCCTGCTCAAGGACGGCTCGGACACCGCCCGCGGACCCGAGATCCGGCCCGTCGCCGAGGGCGGCGAGCACTCCACCTGGTGGGTCGGCACCCGCCATGTGCTGCGCCTGGCCCCCGACCGTGAGGCCGCCGAGCGCCAGCGCCGCGAACTGCGGCTGCGCGAACTGGTCCGCCCGCACCTTCCGGTCGCCGTCCCGGCCAGCGTCGCGCGCGGCGAATGGGCGCCCGGGCTGACGTACACGCTGGACACCCGGATCACCGGCGGCTCGGCCGGCGAGCACGACGTCTCCGCCGTCGGCGAGGACGACCTGGCCGGGCTGTTCACCGGGCTGCGCGAGGTCCCCGTCCGGCAGGCCCGGACCCTCGGCGTCCCGCGCACCGCGCCGCGCTCCCTGGAGGCGCTGCGCCGCATGGCCGTGCACGCCGCCGTACGCCTCGGCGCCGCCGACGAGTTCGACCCTGCGCGGATGGCCCAGCTCACCGCGCCCGCCGCGGCCCAGCTCGCCGCCCAGCCCGGCACCGCCGTGCTCGTCCACCACGACCTCAAGGGCGAGCATCTGGTGGTGAGCGCCGACGGCCGGGTGCGCGGGGTCCTCGACTGGACCGACGCCGTGGTCGGCGACCCGGCCGAAGACATCGCCGGCGTCGCCGTCGCCGTGGGTTCCCCCGCCGCGGTGCGCGCCGCCACCCTCGCCGGCTACAGCGCCCGGCCCTGCCTGCGCGGCCTGTGGCTGGCCCGCTGCGACACCGTGATCCGCCTCGCCGCGCGCCTCGACGGCCGCGACGAAAGCCCGCTGCCGCTCCTCAGGTCCCAGCTGCGCCACGCCTGGGAGGCGATTCTGCTGGAGCGGGTGACGGAGTTCCGGGAGGACGCCGCGGACCCGGCGGACCCCGCAGACCCCGCTCACCTCGCTGACCCCGCCGACCCCGGGGACACCGGCGAGTAGGCGCCGTCCGGGCGCGGTGCCGTGCTCAGTGCTGGAACAGCACCGCGCACGACTCCGCGGGCACGTGCAGCAGCCCGTCCGCTCCGGGTGCCGCGACCGGTTCCCAGGCGGCCAGCACCTCGGTGGGACGGTTGCCGAGGGGGATCCGCGCAGGCTCCTTGGCGAGGTTGAGCGCCACCAGCACGTCCCCGCGCCGGAAGGCGAACCAGCGGGCCTCCTCGTCGTAGGCCACCTTGGTGTCGGCGAGGTCGGGGTCGGTGAGGTCGGGCTGCTCGTGCCGCAGGGCGGTCAGCCGGCGGTACCAGGCCAGCACACGCGCGTGCGGCTCGCGCCCCGGCTCGGACCAGTCCAGGCAGGAGCGGTCACGGGTCGCCGGGTCCTGAGGGTCGGGCACGTCCTCCTCCGCCCAGCCGTGTTCGGCGAACTCCCGCCGCCGGCCCCGTCGCACCGCCTCCGCGAGCTCCGGGTCGGTGTGGTCGGTGAAGTACTGCCACGGCGTGCCGGCCGCCCACTCCTCGCCCATGAACAGCATCGGCGTGAACGGCGCGGTCAGCGTCAGCGTGGCCGCGCAGGCCAGCAGCCCGGGGGAGCCGGCGAGCAGCGTGGACAGGCGGTCGCCCCGGGCACGGTTGCCGACCTGGTCGTGGGTCTGGCTGTAGCCGAGCAGCCGGTGCCCGGCCACCCGGGTGCGGTCCAGCGGGCGGCCGTGATGGCGGCCCCGGAAGCCGGAGTACGTCCCGTCGTGGAAGTAGCCGCCGGTGAGGGTCTTGGCGACCGCCGCGAGCGGGGCCCGTCCGAAGTCGGCGTAGTAGCCCTGGGACTCGCCGGTCAGCGCCGAGTGCAGCGCGTGGTGGAAGTCGTCGTTCCACTGGGCGTCCAGGCCGAGACCGCCCTCCGCGCGCGGGGTGATGATCCGCGGGTCGTTCAGGTCCGACTCCGCGATCAGGAACGGACGGCGGCCCAGGTCGGCGGAGAGCGCGTGCACGGCCGTCGACAGCTCCTCCAGGAAGTGGCACGCGCGCGTGTCCACCAGGGCGTGCACCGCGTCCAGGCGCAGACCGTCGATCCGGTAGTCGCGCAGCCACGCCAGCGCGCTGCCGACCAGGAACCGGCGCACCTCGTCCGAGCCGGGCGCGTCCAGGTTGACGGCGGCGCCCCACGGGGTGTGGTGGGTGTCGGTGAAGTACGGCCCGAACCGCGGGAGGTGGTTGCCCGACGGACCCAGGTGGTTGTGCACCACGTCCAGGACCACGCCCAGGCCCAGCTCGTGGGCCCGGTCGACGAAGCGTTTCAGCCCCTCGGGTCCGCCGTACGGCTCGTGCACGGCCCACAGCGACACGCCGTCGTAGCCCCAGCCGTACCGGCCGGGGAACGGGCACACGGGCATCAACTCCACGTGGGTGACGCCCAGTTCCACCAGATGGGGCAACCGTTCGGCGGCCGCGTCGAAGGTGCCCTCACGCGTGTACGTGCCGATGTGCAGCTCGTACAGGACCGCGCCGGACAGCGGGTGCCCGGGCCACTCGGCGGAGCGCCACGGGTACCGCGCGTGCTCGACGACCGCGCTCAGCCCGTCCGGGCCGTCCGGCTGCCGCGGCGAGCGCGGATCGGGCAGCACCGGGCCGCCGTCCAGCGCGAATCCGTACCGCGAGCCGTCGCGCGCCTCGGCCTCACCGGTCCACCACCCCTCCCGCTCCGGATCGTGCTCCAGCGCGCGCGTGGCGCCGTCGCACTGGAGCGTCACACGGCCGGCCTGTGGTGCCCACACCTCGAACTGCACGGACGGTTCCCCTTCGTTCGCTCACCGTGACGTAGCCCGTCCATGGTGCGGCACAAGAGATCAATCCGCTTTTGAATTCCCCCTTTCACGGTGGGTGTCGCCGGATCCGCGTGGCTGGTGTGCGTCGCCGTGGTAGCTGGACACGCGGGGTCGACTGACCGACAATCACCAACGTGACGTCGTCCTTCGAGTCCCACACGTACCCCGCGCGGCTCTCCGACGCGCAGCGCGACAAGGCGCTGAAGGTGCTCCGTGACGGCGTCGCGATGGGACGGCTGTCGCACGACACGTTCGTACGGCGGATGGAGCTGGCCCTGGCCGCCCGCCGGCCGGACGAACTCGCCGCGCTCACCTCGGACCTGCGCACCGAGGGACGCGTCTCCCGGCTGGTGTTCGGCACGGTCGAGGCGGTGTCCGGTTTCAGCGTCCGGCTGCGCCGGGCCTGGCAGGTCGAGCGGCTGCCCAAGCTGCTGCTGCCGCTTCCCGGCAGTGGTCACCCGTTGCTCATAGGGCGCGATCCTGCCAGCGGTCTGCGGCTGACCCACGAGACGGTCTCCCGGGTGCACGCCGAACTGCGCCACCAGGGCGGCATGTGGGTGCTGCGGGACCTCGGCTCGACCAACGGCACGACCGTCAACGGGCGGCGCGTGGTCGGCGCGGCGGTCGTGCGCGAGGGCGACCAGGTCGGGTTCGGGCAGGTGGCGTTCCGGCTCTCCGCGAACTGAACCACACCGCCGCCACCGGCCCCGGCTCATCCGACATGGCGGGTCAAGTCCTTTTTCGGACGCTGGTGTTGACGTATCCGACACGTCATGACTGACTGTGTGTACGCCATGCACATGTGGTGAAGCGTCGGCGCCGCACTGTGGAGGTGTGCCCTGCCGCCACTCCCGTGCTATCCGTCCGTGGACGAGCTGGGCGCGCACGCCGCCGCACTCGTCGCCCGCCGGCCCCGGGACGCCCGGCTGCGCCGCGTCGGCACCTCCCGCGGTGGCCTGCCCCTGTGGCTGCTCTCCGTCGGCCACGGCAGCCGCCAGGCCCTCGTGGTCGCCGGACCGCACGCCAACGAGCCCGTGGGCGGAGCCACCGTACTGAGGCTGGCCGAACGCGTGCTGGCCGGCCGCGGCGGCGGCGCGGATGCCGACGTCACCTGGAACCTGCTGCTGTGCCTCGACCCCGACGGCTCACGGCGCAACGAGGGCTGGCTCAAGGGCCCTTACACCCTCGGCCACTACTTCCGGGACTTCTTCCGGCCCGGGTTCCTGGAGCAGCCGGAATGGCTGCCCGACGGTGCCGCGGCCGCCGCGCTGCCGGAGACCCGGGCGCTGCTCGAACTCCAGGACGAGCTGCGGCCCTTCGTCCAGTGCTCGCTGCACGGCGTCGACGTCGGCGGCGGCTTCGTCGAGGTGACCCGCGAACTGCCCGGCCTCGCACGGCGCGTGGGGCACGCCGCGGCCCGGCTCGGCATCCCGCGCGAACTCGGCCCGTACGACCCCCTGTACTGGCCGCGTCTGGGGCCCGCCGTCTACCGGATCCCGCCGCCGCGCCGGAGCGGCCTGGCCGCCGCCATCACCGAGGCGGCCGTGGAGTCGACGTGGTTCCACCCGCAGCGGCACGGCACCGTGACCGCCGTCGTCGAAGCGCCCATGTGGGGTGTGGACGCCGTGTCCGACGGCTCGGCGCCCGCGGACCCGGACGGCGTGCTGCGCACCGTCAGCCGCGCCCTGCGCGAGGACATCCGGCTCATGGAACGGCTGCTGGAACGGGTCCGGCCGTACCTCGCCGACGTGCCGGACGCGGACCGGCTGCTCGCGCCGGTGGACGACTACCTCCTGGTCTGCCCCGGGCTCGCCGACGCGTGGGACCCCGACACCGACGACGGCACCCTGCGCCCGCTCCCGCCGCTGACCAACGCCCACCTGGCCGCGCTGCGCATCGCGGGGCGGCGGCTGGCGCTGCGCACCGCCGGACTGCTGCACCGGCTCGTGCGCGGTGCCGGGCACGACAGGGCCGGCGTCCTGCCCGAACTGGACCGGTTCATCGAGCAGGGATGCGCCGACTACCACGACAACCTGCGGGCGCGCTGGATACCGGTCGCCCGGCAGGCCGAGTACCAGACGCGGGTGGTGCTGGCCGTGTGCGAACTCGCCGGGCGGCACGCGCGCGTGCGCTCACGATCGGGTGAGCCGGGGTGGGGCACGCGGGCGGCCGTGCCGATACAGCGGGAATGACCCACCTCACCAAGGCGGCCACGACCTGCCTGCGCCGCGGTCTGACGGCGGCGGCCGCGCTGCTGCTCGCCGGCGCCGCCCCGGCCACGGCCGCCCACCGGCCCACCGGCCAGTCCGACTGGCTCTACGTCACGGTCACCCACGGCGACGAGCGCTCCGGTCATGTCCGAGGCGCCCTGCTCCTGTGCGACCCGCCCCGGGGCCACGCCCACGCGGCCGCCGCCTGTACCCAGCTCCGCTCGTCCGGCGGCGACATCCACGGCATCCCCCACCGGGACGTCCTCTGCCCGATGGTCTACGCCCCGGTAACGGCCCACGCCCGAGGCCAGTGGCACGGCCGAACGATCCACTACACGGAGACCTTCTCCAACACCTGCCAACTGAACGCCCGCACGGGCGCCGTCTTCGCCATGGGCAACTGAGGCCCGACGCACGGCGGTTGGAACGTGCACCGCGCACCCGGCACGCGCGCGTGCCCAGGCCGGGCTTCCGGGGGTGTGCCGCTGTCGTACGTGCGGCGCGGCGGCGGGCACGCCCGCTGGAACGCCCGGCCGGGCGATGCCATCGCCGTGGGTGGCGGTACGCGCGTGTGCCAGGGCGGGTGTGCGGGGGCCGCTGCCGTGCGTATGCGGCGCCGTGACGGGCGCCCGCTCGCTGGCCAGGGACTGTGGTCGGCACGGGGCGGCGCGGCCGGTGCGGGCGGCGACGGCCGTGTGTCCGGCGGGCGTGAGTGCTCAAGGTGCCGTCGGGGCACGGGGCACGGGGCACGGGGCACGGGGCACGGGGCACGGGGCACGGAGCACGGGGCCGGCCGCTGCCGTGCGTGCACGGTGCGGTGGCGGATGCTCGCTGCCGGTTCGGCGCAGGGCGGTGTGGCCCGGGTGGGTCAGGTGGGTGGGGTGCGGGCCTGGTGGGCTGTGGTGACGACTGTGCGGCTCTGGTGTTCCACCTGGTGTGCCAGGGGGACCCAGCGGGCGTGGAAGCGGTGGGCGAAGGACTCGCTCCAGGTGGTCACGAGCTGTTCCAGGTCCGGGGCGGCGCGGTCGTCGGTCTCGCGCAGGGTCCGCAGGAGCATCGCCGCGGCCCGCAGCGGCAGGCGGCGCCCGAACGCGTCCACGCTGCCGACGTACGCCATCGTGGTGTCCGCGGGCGGGGTGTGGATCCAGTCCGCGGCCAGTCCCGGCACCAGGCTCAGCCCCCACTTCGCCGCCCGCAGCAGCGGCCCGTCCGCCCCGCGCAGGCGCGGCAGCGCGTCGGTGAGGACCAGCTCCACCTCCCGCGCGTCCCGCAGCAGCCGGTGCGCGAGCCGCCGTATCGCCGCCGCCGGGGCGGGATGCGGCGCGGGGTCGTCCACCAGGTCGCTCGCCCACATCGGCACCTCCACGACCGCGGTCATGCCGCCGTACCGGTGCGGGCGGAACCAGGTGCTGTGCCGCGCGTCGTCCGGCATGCTCGGATACGCCGGGTCCGCGCCGCGCCCCGGCATCACCCGCACCCCGGGCCCCGAGACCGGCCAGCCCGCCGCGTCCGAGGCACCCGTCTCCACCGGGATGTGCAGCCGTGCCGCCGACTTGCCGAACGGCTCGGCGAGCCCGGGCACGTCCCGGGTCAACTGCACCCAGCTGCCGCCCAGTTCGGTGCCGTGCAGCGTCACCTGGAGGTAGGGCCGCAGCTCGTCGATCACCCCGGTCAGCGCCCGCGTCTCCGGCGGCAGCCGGTCGGGCGGCAGCACGGAGGGCGACCACTCCGGCTGCTCGGGCCCGGCGGGCCGGAAGAACCCGAGGTGGTAGTCGAGCAGGCTGCGCGGGGCAGGAGTGACGTGCAGACTCGCCCCGTCCGGGTCCGCGCACAGCAGGAAGTGCCAGGAGGTGTCCACCCGCAACCGCTCCTCGCGCAGCACGCGGCGGGCGACGGCGAGGAGGGTGGAGCCGCCGGTGGGCTCGTTCGCGTGGGCGCCGGCGACCACCAGCACCGCCCGCCGGGCGTGTCCGACGGACAGCAGGTGCAGCGGTCGTCCCGCGCGGGAGTGGCCGACCTGCCTCAGTACACACCGGTCCGGCCGGTACGCGGCCAGCGCACGGGCGGAGGCGACCAGTTCGGGAACACTGGGGTAGCGCAACTCCGGCAGGAGACTCACCCCCGACCTGTCCTCCCGGCTTCGCATTCCGCAGTACCCCACGGACGCCGGGTCCTGTCAAGCGCGCTCCAGCAGCGCCACCGGCAGCCGCTCGAAGAGTTCCGCCACGAGCACGTGCCCCTCGAACTCCCGCCCCGGGGTGAGCGTGTCGGTCCACCGGCCCGGCGGCAGGGGCAGCCGGGTGTCCCGCCAGCCGCCCGCCTCCGCCAGCCGCAGCGACAGCCGGGTCACGGCCGTGACCACCTCACCGGAGCGCTCGAACGCCGCACAGTGGGCCGCCGCCGGCCCCTCGGCGGGCAGCGGGGCGTACGTCGCCGCCGGGCCGAAGACCTCCGGCCGGCGGGCGCGCAGCCGCAGCGCCGCCACCGTCACCGCGCCCTTGTCGCCCGCGTCGGCGGGCGGGAACCGCACCGGGCGCCGGTTGTCCGGGTCGACCAGGGCCCGGTACTCGGCCTCCGTGCCCTGGTACACGTCGGGCACGCCGGGCATCGTCAGGTGCACCAGGGCCGTACCCAGGACGTTCACCCGGATGTGCGGTTCGAGCGCGGTGCGCAGGGCGGTCACCGGCCCCGCCGGCGCCCCGCACGGCCCCTCGTCGACGAACCGCGCCACCGCCTCCTCGTAGGCGGGCTGCTGCTCGGTCCAGCTCGTGTGGAGGCCCGCCTCCCGCACATGCTTCAGCAGCGCCTGCCGCACGCGTTCCCCGTCGGCGGGGCCGAGGCCGAACACCGTCTGCCAGGCCGCCCAGGCCAGTTGCCGGTCCGGCACGCCCTCTCCGCCGCCGGTCACCTCGTCCAGCAGGTCCGCCCAGACGCGCGGGCACTCGGTGAGCACGGCCAGCGCCGCCCGTACGTCGGCGCTGCGCTTGGTGTCGTGCGTGGAGACCACGGTCCCGGTGACCGGCCAGTCGCGCTGCATTTGGGCGCAGTACGCGTGGAAGTCCTCCGGGGACACCGCCGGGTGACCGGGCTCGCCGCCCACCTCGTTGGCCGACAGCAGCGGCACGTACCGGTAATAGGCGGTGTCCTCGACGGACTTGGCGCGCAACGCGGAGGCGGCCTGCGCGAACCGGGCGCGGAACTCCATGGCGCCGGGCCCGGATCCGGCCCGTCCGACGACCAGGTCGCGCACCACGTCGACGGCCTCGCCCTCCTCCGGCACCACGAAGGCGAGCCGGGCCTCCTCGGCGGCCTGCTGGGTGACCACGGACGCCGGGTCCACGGAGGCGTAGGGCCGGTAGACGCGGAGGCGGACCAGCAGCTCCCGCAGCGCGGTGCGCAGCGCCCAGGGAGCGCGGTCGCGCAGCGCCGGGTCCGGGGAGGTGGCGCACACCCGGTTCGCCACCCGGGTCAGCCGCCCCGTCTCGGCGGCCAGCTCGTGCGTGATCACCGTGTACGCCGCTCGTCGTACGGTCGCCTCCCAGTCCCCGCCGTCGTCGTCGCGCGGAGCGGCGAACCGCCGGTAGCGCCCGGCCAGCTCGGCCGCTCCGGCCGGGTCGGTGAACAGGCCGTCGACGTGCCGCAGGGCGTCGTAGCCGGTGGTGCCCGCGACCGGCCAGGAGGCCGGCAGGTGCTCGCCGTCGGAGAGGATCTTCTCGACGACCGTCCAGCGCCCGCCGGTCGCCTCGTGCAGCCGCCGGAGGTAGGCGTCGGGGTCGGCGAGCCCGTCCGGGTGGTCGACGCGCAGCCCGTCGACCACCCCCTCCGCCAGCAGCTGGAGGATCTTGGCGTGGGTCGCCCGGAACACCTCCGGGTCCTCCACCCGCACCCCGATCAGCTCCGAGATGCTGAAGAAGCGCCGGTAGTTCAGTTCCGTACGGGCCAGTCGCCACCACACCGGCCGGTACCACTGCGCGTCCAGCAGTTCGGGCAGCGGCAGTCTCCCGGTGCCCTCGCGCAGCGGGAAGGCGTGGTCGTGGTAGCGCAGGACGTCGCCGTCCGCCTTCAGCTCGCCGGCCTCCCGGCCGACCGGACGGCCGAGCACGGGCAGCAGCACCTTGCCGCCCTGGGCCTCCCAGTCGATGTCGAACCAGCGCGCGTACGGCGACGCGGGGCCCTCCCGCAGCACCTCCCACAGGGCGTGGTTGTACCGCGGGGCCATGGCCACGTGGTTCGGCACGATGTCCACGACCAGGCCGAGCCCGTGCTCCCGCGCGGTGCGCGCCAGCGCCCGCAGGCCCTCCTCACCGCCGAGCTCGTCGCGCACCCGTGTGGGGTCCACGACGTCGTAGCCGTGCGCGGAGCCGGGTACGGCCTGGAGAACGGGCGACAGGTGCAGGTGCGAGACGCCGAGCGAGGCCAGGTACGGGACGGCCCGCTCCGCGGCCGCGAACGGGAAATCGGGCTGGAGCTGGAGCCGGTAGGTGGCCGTGGGCACGACGGGCACGGGACGCTCGGGTGTCTCGGATGTCATGGAGAGCTACGTACCCGCCCGGCCGCCTTTGGTGTCACCCGGCCGCCATGTGCCCCGGGCCCCACGCGGGCGGGCGAGCGCCCTCGCCCGGACGGACGCTTGCCCCCACCCGGGTGGGGAGCCTGTTGTCGCCCGGTGGGGGCGCCACGTCGGCTTCCGGGCCGGGGGGGCACGTCGGCTTCCGGGCCGAGGGTGCCACGCAGGCTCCCTGCCCGGGAGGGGGGCGCTGCACCGGGCGCCTCGCCCCGCCTGGGAGTGCTGCGCCGGGCTTGGGGGGCACGCCGGCTTCCGCCCGGGGGCACGCCGGTTCCCCGCCCGGGAGGGTGGGCGCTGCACCGGCGCCTCGCGCCGTCCGGGAGTGCTGCGCCGGGCTTCCGGTCTGGGGGGCCACGCCGGCTCCCCGCTGGGGAGGGCGGGCGCTGCGCCGGGCGCCTCGTCCGACCCGGGGCCAGGCCTGGGGAGGCGCCGAGCCGGCTTCGGCCCCGGGGAACGCCACGTCGGCTTCCGGCCGGGGTCTCACGTCGGCTCCCTGCCCGGGAGGGTGCGCGCTGCACCGGCGCCTCGCGCCGACCCGGAGCGCCACCCCGGTTTCCGGCCCCGGGGAGCGCTAAGCCGGGCGTCGCAGTACCGTCAGGCTGCGGTCCGTCAGGGTGAGCCGTTCCCCGGCCCGCACCTTGGGGCCGGTGCCCGGCGGGACCGGGTCCGTGCGCGCGGTGTCCACCACCACCTGCCATTGGCGCCCGTGATCGACCGGCACGGCGAAGTCGAGCGGCTTCGGCGCGGCGTTGAACAGCAGCAGGAAGGAGTCGTCGGCGATCCGCTCCCCGCGCGTGCCGGGCTCCGAGATCGCGTTGCCGTTGAGGAAGACGGTCAGCGCGGAGGCCCGCGCCGAGTCCCAGTCCTGCTGGGTCATCTCCCGGCCCTCGGGGGTGAACCAGGCGATGTCGGACAGCTCGTCGTGCGTGCCCTCCACCGGCCGCCCGTGGAAGAAGCGGCGCCGCCGGAAGACCGGGTGGTCCCTGCGCAGCCCCGCCATCGCCCGGACGAAGTCCAGCAGTTCGCCGTCCTGCTCGCCGGGCTCCGGCCAGCGCACCCAGGACAGCTCGTTGTCCTGGCAGTAGGCGTTGTTGTTGCCCCGCTGGGTCCGCGCGAACTCGTCACCGTGGCTGATCATGGGCACGCCCTGGGACAGCATCAGCGTCGCGACGAAGTTCCGCGCCTGCCGGGCCCGCAGCTCGAGCACCCGGGGGTCGTCGCTCTCGCCCTCGGTGCCGCAGTTCCAGGACCGGTTGTGGCTCTCGCCGTCCCGGTTGTCCTCGCCGTTGGCCTCGTTGTGCTTGTTGTTGTACGACACCAGGTCGTGCAGGGTGAAACCGTCGTGGCAGGTGACGAAGTTGATCGAGGCCAGCGGGCGGCGGCCGTCGTCCTGGTAGAGGTCGGAGGAGCCGGTCAGCCGGGAGGCGAACTCGGCGAGCGCCCGCGGTTCGCCGCGCCACAGGTCCCGCACGGTGTCGCGGTACTTGCCGTTCCACTCGGTCCACAGTGGCGGGAAGTTCCCCACCTGGTAGCCGCCCTCGCCGACGTCCCAGGGCTCGGCGATCAGCTTCACCTGGGAGACCACCGGGTCCTGCTGCACCAGGTCGAAGAACGACGACAGCCGGTCCACCTCGTGGAACTGCCGCGCCAGGGTGGCCGCCAGGTCGAAGCGGAAGCCGTCGACGTGCATCTCGGTGACCCAGTACCGCAGCGAGTCCATGATCAGCTGGAGCACGTGCGGGGACCGCATGAGCAGGGAGTTCCCGGTGCCCGTGGTGTCCATGTAGTAGCGCGGGTCATCGGTGAGCCGGTAGTAGCGCGGGTTGTCGATGCCCTTGAAGGACAGCGTCGGGCCCAGGTGGTTGCCCTCGGCGGTGTGGTTGTAGACGACGTCGAGGATGACCTCGATCCCGGCCTCGTGCAGCGCCCGGACCGCCGACTTGAACTCCAGGACCTGCTGGCCGCGGTCGCCCCAGGAGGCGTAGGCGTTGTGCGGGGCGAAGAAGCCGATCGTGTTGTAGCCCCAGTAGTTGTTGAGGCCCAGGTCGACCAGGCGGTGATCGTTCACGAACTGGTGCACGGGCATCAACTCAAGTGCGGTGACGCCGAGTTCGGTCAGATGGTCGATGACCGCCGGGTGGGCGAGACCCGCGTAGGTGCCGCGCAGTTCCTCGGGCAGCCCCGGGTGCCGCATGGTGAGGCCCTTGACATGGGCCTCGTAGATCACCGTCTCGTGGTAGCCGCGGCGCGGCAGCCGGTCGTCGCCCCAGTCGAAGTACGGGTTGACCACGACGGACGTCATGGTGTGCGGCGCGGAGTCCAGGTCGTTGCGCCGGCCGGGGTCGTCGAAGTGGTAGCCGTACACCTCCTCGCCCCACCGGATCGAGCCGCTGATCGCACGCGCGTACGGGTCGAGCAACAGCTTCGCCGAGTTGCAGAGCAGTCCGCGCTCCGGGGCGTACGGACCGTGCACCCGGAACCCGTACCGCTGTCCCGGCATGACACCGGGCACGTACGCGTGCCGGACGAAGGCGTCGCTCTCCCGCAGTTCCACCGCCGTCTCCGAGCCGTCGTCGTGCAGCAGACACAGCTCCACTCGGTCCGCGGCCTCCGTGAAGACCGCGAAGTTGGTGCCGGCGCCGTCGTACGTGGCGCCGAGTGGGTACGCCTCTCCAGGCCAGACCTGCATGGACAAGACTCTTTCAGGTGTGCGGCGCCGCGGGTGGCGCCTTGACTCCGAGTCTCCACGAAAGTCGGGGATGCGCCTATGACGCACGTCCGTGTGCCGAACCGGTGCGTTGGCTGAGCCCCTCCCCGGAGGAGAGGGGACTCCTGGCTCGGGCCGCCCCCTGGAGCAGCGCTCCAGGAGGTCTGCGCCCTCGGCACCACCCGGGTCCGGACCTGCCCGGACGAGGATCACGCGGGCGGAGTCCGTCCTTCCGGTGCGATCGCCCCGATCGGCGGATGCCGGTACACGCGTTCGCTTTCGTCCGGCTCCGCCGGGCAGGCGGCCAGGGCGCTCCGCGCGCCGGAACCCGGATGCGGCAGCACTCCGCGCCGCTGCCGCAGGACGCGGTTCCTGCCCGGCGTGCCCGTGGGTCAACGGGCTGACCGGCCCTCACCCGGCGGGGTGGCGGGCACGGGGCGTACGGCGCCGCCCGGGACGCGGACGGCGGCCGGTGCCGGTCACCGGCTATGAATCAGCTCACTCGGCAGGCCCCGGCCCGTCGGAACGGGCAGATAGCGTGCGGAAGTTGAGAAAGGAGCTATGCATCCGGCTGCGTCGCGCGCCGCTCCCGGAGTACCCTTCCTTGATCGTTGGGACGGGGAGTGCCCGGGGGAGCGGAAGGCGGTGCACGGGTGGGCTCGGGAGGCCTGGAGCTGCCCCCTGGTGACGAGGGTCACGAGGGGCACTCCGCAGACGTCCCGTCCGGTGCGGTGTCCCTCGCCCGGCCGATGGACGCGGGTGCCATCGGGCCGGAGCTGGACTGGGACGCGGGCGCCTGGCGAGAGGTGCGCACGCGCGCCCAGCGGGCCGGCCGCGCCTACATCTGGCTGAACCTCGTCGAACAGCGGCTGCGCGCCGTCGTGGCCGCCGTGCTGCGCCCCGTCTACGAGCCCGTCCACGGCGACGACTGGGTGGTGGCCGCCGCCGGACCGGCCGGTCAGGAGTGGGTGCAGCGGGCCGTCGCGGTACGCGAAGTCAGCCGCCGCAAGGGCTACTTGCTCGACCCGGCCGACGACAACGTGATCAGCTTCCTCACCCTGCCGCAGCTGCGTGAGCTGGTGGTGCAGCACTGGCCGTGCTTCGCGCCCTACATAGACGAGCGCCGGGACGTCGAACTCGCCCTGGACGAGCTGGAGGTGACCCGCAACGTCGTCTCCCGCAACCGGGCCCTGTCCGAGACGGTGCTCAGTCAGGCCGAGCGGGCCTCCGCGCGACTGCTCGACATCCTCGGCACCGGCGGTGACGTGCCCTCCGCCCGGCGGCTCCCGGTCGACGCGGTCGAGGACCTCGTCGGCGACCGGTACGCGGACGTGGTCGCGGTGCACCCCGACCGGGTGCGGCTGCTGCGCCAGTTCCCGGCCGAGGACATCTTCGGCGGCGCCCGCCGCCTGGACGTCATCGGCATCGGTCTGAACCTGCTCGTGCAGAACTTCTCCGGCCGCCGCCTGGTGCGGCTCGCCGAGTCCGGCTGCCGGGTGCGGCTGCTGTTCCTGAACCCGGCCTCCAGCGCGGTGAAGCGGCGCGAGCGCGAACTCGGGCTCAAGCGCGGGGAGCTGAGCCGCTCGGTGGAGATGAACATCCTCCACATGCGCCGGGTGCGCGGCCGGCTGCGCGACCCGGGCGCCTTCGAGATCCAGGTCTACGACGAGACTCCCCGCGTCACCGCCTACCTGGTCGACGGCGACGGATCCGACGGCATCGCGGTCGTGCAGTCCTATCTGCGGCGCAGCCGTGGCATGGAGGCCCCCGTCTTCGTCCTGCGGAACGGGAACAAGGTGGTCAAACCCGGCGAGATCGACGAGGGCGGGCTCTTCTCCGCCTATCGCGAGGAGTTCGAGCTGATGTGGGTGGATTCGCGCCCGGTGTCCTGAAACGCCCTCAGTCCCCGGGCGGAAAGCGGAACGTGGTCCTCGGATTGTCAGTGGCGCGTGCGATCGTGGAGGCCACTGGGGGAACGCACCACCGAGAAGGGGGGCCGCCATGGGCTGGCACCGGGAGCTGCTGATCGGCTTCGACCTGGAGACGACCGGGACGGATCCGCGCGAGGCGCGCATCGTCACCGGGGCCGTGATCGAGGTCAGGGGAGGGGAGCCGGCGGGTCGCCGGGAGTGGCTGGCGGATCCCGGCGTGGAGATCCCGGCGGATGCGGTGGCGGTGCACGGGATCAGCAACGAACGCGCGGCCGCCGAGGGCGAGCCGGCCGACCGGGTCGCGGACGCCATCGCGGACGCCCTGACCGGTTACTGGAAGACGGGCGTGCCGGTCGTGGCGTACAACGCGGCCTTCGACCTGACCCTGCTCTCCGCCGAACTGCGCCGGTACGGACTGCCGTCCCTGAGCGACCGCCTGGGCGGAGCGGAGCCGGGCCCGGTCGTCGACCCGTACACCATCGACCGCTGGGCCGACCGCTACCGCCCGGGCAAGCGCACCCTGGAGGCGGTCTGTGCGGAGTACGGCGTCGTCCTGGACGCCGCCCACGACGCCTCGGCCGACGCCCTCGCGGCGGCCCGGCTGGCCGCCGCGATAGCCGGCCGCCACTCCAAGGTCGCGGCCCTCGGCCCGGCGGAGCTGCACCGCCGCCAGATCGAGTGGCACGCCGCCTGGGCGGCGGACTTCCAGGACTTCCTGCGCCGCAAGGGCGACCCGGACGCGGTGATCGACGGCGCATGGCCGCTGCGGCAACCGGCGGGCGAGACGATCTGAGCCCCGGGCGCCGGGGGCGCGGCCCGAGTGGCGGGCTTCGCCGTTCCGGTCACGCTCGTCGGGCTCGCGGGGCGGCTTCCGCTCGTCGCGGCGGGCCCGCCGGTCCGGCTGCCGGTCCGGTCACGGTTGCCGAGGGGTGCGGTCCGGGCGGCCGACTTGCCGGTTCGGCCGTGTTCGTCGGGCCCGCGGCGCGGCTCCGGTTCGGCGCGGTCGGCTTGCCTGGTCGGCCACGGTCGTCGTGCCCGCGGACGGGTTTCCGCTCGTCCCGCGCCGGCCGCTGCTGCCGCTTCGGCGACGGATCCCGAGCCGGGGAGGAAAGGTCAGAACGGGTACCAGCGCACGGTGGTGTCGCCGTCCCGCAGGGACGCCACCCGGCGCTCGAACTCGGCCAGTGCCTTGGGGTTGCTGGGGGCGTGCTGGGCGACCCAGGCGCAGCTGGCCGTCTCGCGGGCGCCGCGCAGCACCGGGCAGCCCTCCCACTCGCGTACGTCCCAGCCGTACGTCCCGGTGAAGGCGTCGTACGCCTCGGCGGGCAGGCCGTAGCGGTCCCGGGACAGGGCCATGACCACCAGATCGTGCTCGCGCAGGTCGGAGGAGAAGGTCTCCAGGTCGACCAGGACCGGCCCGTCCGGACCGATGTGCACATTGCGCGGCAGCGCGTCGCCGTGGATCGGGCCCGGCGGCAGCTGCGGGGTGAGCGCGGCGGCGGCCGTCGCGAAGCCGTCGCGGCGCTCCCGCAGATAGGCCCCGTCGGCCGGGTCGATCGAGTCGCCCGCGAGCCGCAGCCAGCGTTCCACGCCGCCGAGCAGTTCGCGGCGCGGCAGCTCGAAGCCGGGGGCGGGCAGGGCGTGGACCAGGCGCAGCAGTTCGGCGAGGTCCCGCGGCTCGGCGGGCCGCACCGGATCGGGCAGCCGGTGCCACACGGTCACCGGATGCCCCTCGGCGAGGATCGCCTCCGCGGCGGCGGCCCGCACCGCGGGGACACCGGCCTCGGCCAGCCACAGCGCGATCCGCAGCTCGCGCCGCGCCCGGTCCCACAGCTCGGCGTCCCGGCCCACCTTGACGACGAGGTCCCCGGCGGCGAACACCGCGTTCTCGCCCAGGGCGAGCAGCCGCGCGTCACGTGCCGGACCGGGCAACACCCCCGTCACGGCCAGTACCTCCCGAGCCCGCGCCTCGTCCATCGTCCGCCTCCGTGTCCTCGTCCGGGCCCCGGCAACCGCGCCGGGGCCCCGCCCTTTTCGCCGGGTCAGTGTCGCATCCGCACAGGTCGGGACCGGTGTCCGGTGTCCCGGGCGGTGCGATCCGTCCGCAGGTGCCGAAACCGCGTTGCACGAGACGTATCGTCTCGCCTAGGGTCCGGGACATGCCCACTCGTACCCACATCGCCATGTTCTCCGTCGCCGCCCACGGACACGTGAACCCGAGCCTCGAAGTGATCCGGGAACTCGTCGCACGCGGACACCGGGTGACGTACGCCATCCCGCCCGTCTTCGCGGACAAGGTCGCCGAGACCGGCGCGGAGGTGAGGCCCTGGAACTCCACGCTGCCCTCGCCCGACGACGACCCCTCCGCCTGGGGAAGCACCCTGCTCGACAACGTCGAGCCGTTCCTGAACGACGCGATCCAGGCCCTGCCCCAGCTGATCGAGGCCTACCGGGGCGACGAGCCGGACCTCGTCCTGCACGACATCACCTCCTACCCGGCCCGCGTCCTCGCCCACCGCTGGGGCGTGCCCGCGATCTCCCTCTCGCCGAACCTCGTGGCCTGGGAGGGCTACGAGGAGGAGGTCGCCGAACCGCTGTGGGCCGAGCCCCGGAAGACCGAGCGGGGCCGTGCCTACTACGCCCGCTTCGAGGCGTGGCTCGCGGAGAACGGGATCACCCAGCACCCGGACCCGTTCGCCGGCCGCCCCGACCGCTCGATCGTCCTGATCCCCCGCGCGCTGCAACCCCATGCCGACCGGGTCGACGAGAAGGTCCACAGCTTCGTCGGCGCCTGCCAGGGCGACCGCTCGGCGCAGGGTGACTGGGAGCGGCCCGCCGGGGCCGAGAAGGTGGTGCTCGTCTCGCTCGGCTCCGCCTTCACCAAACAGCCCGCCTTCTACCGCGAGTGCGTCGAGGCCTTCGGCGAGCTGCCGGGCTGGCACACGGTGCTCCAGGTCGGCAAGCACGTGCGTCAGGACGAACTCGGCGTCGTTCCCGCGAACGTCGAAGTGCGCTCCTGGGTGCCGCAGTTGGCGATCCTGCGCCAGGCCGACCTGTTCGTCACGCACGCCGGGGCCGGGGGCAGCCAGGAGGGCCTGGCCACCGGGACGCCGATGATCGCCGTACCGCAGGCCGTCGACCAGTTCGGCAACGCGGACATGCTCCAGGGCCTCGGCGTGGCCCGCCGCCTCGCCACGGAGGAGGCGACCGCCGAGACCCTGCGTGCCACCGCCCTCGCCCTCGTCGGCGACCCCGAGGTGGCGCGGCGGCTGAAGGACGTCCAGGCCGCCATGGCCCAGGAAGGCGGCACCCGGCGGGCGGCCGACCTCATCGAGGCCGAACTGCCCGCCGGGAGAAGGTGACACGCGCCGCCCGCTGAGGCTCACACTCCCAGTGGCTCGCCCTTGCTCGGAGCAGGAGGGGCGGGCGGGGCCGCGACCGCCTCCGGGGTCTCGTCGTGGGTGAGGTCCGGCAGGCGGTGCAGCCACTTGGGCAGGTACCAGTTGCGTTCGCCCAGCAGGGACATCACCGCGGGCAGCAGCACACCGCGGATGACCGTGGCGTCGATGAGCACCGCGGCCGCCAGGCCCACGCCCATCTGCTTCATCGACTGCATGGACAGCGTCCCGAAGATCGCGAACACGGCGACCATGATGACCGCGGCGCTGGTGACGACACCCGCCGTGGTGACCACACCGTGCTGGATGGCGTCCTTCGTGCTCCGGCCGCGCAGCCGCGCCTCACGGATCCGGGAGACCACGAAGACGTGGTAGTCCATCGACAGGCCGAACAGGATCACGAACAGGAACAGCGGCAGCCAGGTGACGATCGCGCCGACGCCGTGGGCGCCCACCAGGGACGCGCCCCAGCCGTGCTGGAAGACCGCGACGAGGATGCCGTAGGCGGCGCCCACGGACAGCAGGTTCAGCACGATCGAGGTGATCGCGACGGTCAGCGAGCGGAACGACAGCAGCATCAGCAGGAAGGCGAAGACCACGACGAAGACGAAGACCGGCACGACGGAGCCGACGAGCTGGGCGTTGAAGTCGTGCGAGCCGGCGACCTGGCCGGTGATCGGCGCCTGGAGGCCGTCGACCTTGCCCAGCGTGGCGGGCCGCACCTCGTCACGCAGCTTCTCCAGGCTCCTGCCCGCCTTGTCGAGGTCCGAGCCGCCGACCAGCGGGACGGAGACGAGGGCGACGTTCCGGTCCTCGTGCAGCCTGATGTCGACCGGGCCGCGCGAGGCGCCCGAGGCGATGGCCCGCTCCTTGAACGCGGTCAACGCCTGCCGCACCTCGGGGGCGTTGACGTCCTCGGCCTTCACGACCACCTGGGCGGGCTGGGAGCCGCCGGGGAAGGCCTCGTTGAGCCGCTTGTAGGTCTGCACGATGGGCAGCGAGTCGCCGAACTCCTGGTCCAGCGTGAGCTGCGAGGTCTTCATGCCCAGTGCCGGAGCCGCGACGGCGAGCAGCGCGCCCGCGGCCACCGCGGCCGACACCACGGGCCGGGCCAGCACACGCCGCAGCACGGCCGTCCAGAACCTGCTCTCCCCGTTGCCGCGCCGTCCGCGCCGCAGGAACGGCATACGCCCCTTCTCGACCCGCTCGCCCAGCAGCGACAGCAGCGCCGGCAGCACGGTCACCGAGCCCACCATGGCGACGGCCACCACCATCAGCGAGGCCAGGCCCATCGCCTCGAACTCGGCGACCCCGGTGAACAGCATGCCCGCCATCGCCACGCACACCGTGACGCCGGAGACGATGATCGCGCGCCCGCTGGTCGCGGCGGCGATGCGCAGCGCGGTCCCCGGATCCCGCCCGGCCTCCCGCTCCTCGCGCTCGCGGCGCAGGTAGAACAGGCAGTAGTCGACGCCGACCGCCATGCCGACCAGCAGCATCACGGAGTTGGCGGTGTCGCTCATCGGCTGAAGATGGCTGACGATGCCCATCAGGCCCATCGTCGCCATGATCGCGGTGATCGCCAGCGCCACCGGAAGCAGCGCGGCCACCAGCGCGCCGAAGGCGATCAGCAGAATGCCGAGGGCCACGGGCACGGCGGAGAACTCGGCCTGCTTGAAGTCGTCCCCGAAGGCGTCGGAGTACTGCTTCTGCATGCTGGCGCCGCCGATCTCCTCGATCCGCAGCGAGGAGTGGTCCTTCTGGACGTTCGCCACGGCCTGGAGCACCGGCTCCACCCGCTCGCCCGCGGTGTCCGCCTCGCCGCGCAGCGCGAACTGCACCAGCGCGCTGCGGCCGTCCCCGGAGATGGTCCTCGTGTCGTACGGCGAGGTCACGTCCGTGACCAGACCGGTTCCCTCGACGGCCGTGATCACGTCGCCGACGGCCGCCCGGAAGCCGGCGTCCGTCGCCTTGCCGGAGCCGTCCTTCGCCTGGATCAGAACGGTCTCGCTCGCCGGTTCCTTGATCCCCGCGTCCTCGATGATCTTCGCCGCGGTGTGTGTCTCGCCCTTGAGCTGGTCGCTCTCCTTGACGTCCAGCCGGCCGGCCGCCGAGCCGAGCCCCATCGCCAGGACGACGAACAGCACCCAGACACCGACGGCAGCCCATCGATGCCGGGCGCTCCAGCCGCCGGCCCGCGCGGCGAGGCCCCGCACCCGTGTCTCTCCGTTGACCATGACGGGCTTGCCCCTTCGTGAAAGGCCCTGCGGACCTCGTGCGCGGCGACGGCCCCCTGCCGTCGCCCTCCGCATCGAAGGTAGGGGCGGGGGGATGCCCCGCTCGTCGTGCTGACCGGTGAAGTGCGCCCGCCGGGGCTCCTCCTGCCGGACCCCGCTTCCTCCGCACTGGGGAGTACGCCGACCCCCTACACCTATCCCGGCTTCTCGGGGGCGCGGATCAGGGTGCCCGTTCCGCCGGCCGCTCTATCGTGGGCGGATGACGACGTACGCCGCGCTGCTGCGCGGAATCAACGTGGGCGCCAAGAAGGTCCCGATGGCCGAGCTGCGCACCCTGGTGGCGGAGCTCGGCCACACCCGCGTGCGCACACATCTCCAGAGCGGCCAGGCCGTCTTCGCCGCCGGTCACGGCGACGAGGAGTCGCTGGCAGCGGAGTTCACGGCGGCGCTGGAGAAGCGGTTCGGCTTCCCGGTGGACGTGATCGTGCGCGACCACGCCTATCTGCGGGCGGTCGCCGAGGCCTGCCCGTTCCCGGCCGCGGAACTGGAGGGCCGGCAGCTGCACGTGACCTATTTCTCCGCGCCCGTCGAGGCGGAGCGCTACGCGGAGATCGACCGGGACGCCTACCTGCCCGAGGAGTTCCGCCTCGGCGACCGGGCCCTGTACCTGTACGTGCCGGACGGGCTCGGCCGTTCCAAGCTCGCCGAGCACCTGTCCAGAAAGCGGCTGAACAAGGGCCTGATCGCCACCAGCCGGAACTGGAACACGGTGCTCAAACTCGTCGAGCTGACCGCCCCGGACGCCTGACCCGGGCGGACGCGATCGACGCGATCGGGGCGGGCGCGCTCACCCGAGAGCGGCCAGCAGGGACAGCTCGGCGGCGCGGAGGGACACGCCGCCCGCGTCCAGGTTCTCCTCCAGGTGCGCGAGCGTGCCCGTGCCCGGTGCCGGGCAGAGCACGGGGGAGCGGTGCAGCAGCCACGCCAGGGCCACTTGCCCCGGTGTGGTGCCGTGCGCGGCGGCGACCCGGGCGCACTCCGGGTGCCCGGTCAACGTGCCGTTGCCCAGGGGGAACCACGGCAGGAACGCGATCCCGCGCTCCTCGCACAGCTCCAGCAGCGGCTCGGACGCGCGGTCGAGGAGGTTGTAGCGGTTCTGGACGGAGGCGATGGAGGTCGACTCCAGTGCCGCGGCGAGCTGTTCGGCGGAGACGGTGTCCAGGCCGATGTGGCGGATCTTGCCCTCCTTGCGCAACTCGACGAGCGTGCCGAGCTGTTCGGCCATCGGCACGGAGGGATCGAGCCGGTGCAGCTGGTACAGGTCGATCCGCTCCAGCCGCAGCCGGCGCAGGCTCGCCTCACACATCGCCCGCAGTGCCTCCGGCCGCCCGTCGACGTGCCAGGCGCTGTCGCTGGTGCGGACCACCCCGCCCTTGGTGGCGATCACCAGGTCCTCGGGGTAGGGGTGCAGGGCCTCGGCCACCAGTTCCTCGGCGACGCACGGCCCGTAGTTGTCCGCGGTGTCGATCAGGGTCACCCCGCGCTCGACCGCCCGCCGCAGCACGGCCACCGCGTCCCGGGCGTCGCCGCGCGGGCCCCAGTAGCCGGGCCCGGTGAGCTGCGCGGTGCCGTAGCCGAGGCGCCGCATGGGCAGGTCGCCGCCGAGCGTGAACATCTCCGGGATCACAGGGTCTCCTCGGTCGTCCGGTGAAGCGTACGGATGGCTGTGGGAGGCTCGTCCCATGCGCTACATCATCATCGGGGCAGGGGCGGTCGGCGGCGCCATCGGGGGGCGGCTGGCTCAGAGCGGGCGCGAGGTCGTGCTGGTCGCGCGCGGAGCGCACCTCGCGGCGCTGCGGGAGGGCGGGCTGCGGCTGACGGTGCCGGAGGGCGAGCTGACGTACCGGCTGCCCGCCGTGGACGAGCCCGAGGCGCTCGGCGAACTGCGCGCCGACGACGTGCTCGTGCTTGCCGTCAAGACACAGGACACCGAGGCGGCGCTGGCGGTCTGGGGCCCGGCGCCGGTCGCGAGCGGCGGCACGGCCGAGCGGACGCTGCCGCTGCTGTGCGCGCAGAACGGGGTGGAGGGACAGCGGCTCGCCCTGCGCCGCTTCCGGCACGTGTACGGCGTCTGCGTCTGGCTGCCCGCGACCCACGTCGAACCCGGTGCTGTCTCGGCGGCCGGCACCCCGCTCACGGGCCTGCTGCACCTGGGCCGCTACCCGCGCGGCACCGACGACACCCTGCGGCGTGTCTCCGCCGACCTGGAGTCGGCGCGCTTCGAGGCGCCGGTCGTGCCGGACGTGAGCCGCTGGCAGTACGCCAAGCTGCTCGGCAACCTCGCCAACGCGATCGAGGCGGTCAGCGGCCCGCTGGACAACGAGGAGACGCGGGCCCTGTACGCGAGGGTGCGCGCCGAGGGCGAGGCGGTGCTCGCCGCCGCCGGCATCCCGTGGGCGAGCGCCGAGGAGCAGCAGAAAGTCCGCGGCGACAAGATCACCCTGGTGCCGCTGCCCGGCGCTCCGCGTGGCGGCGGCTCCTCCTGGCAGTCCCTCGTGCGCGGTACCGGCTCCATCGAGGCAGACCACCTCAACGGGGAGATCGTGCTCCTGGGCCGGTTGCACGGCGTACCGGCACCGCTGAACGAACTGCTCCAGCACCTGGCCGGCACCTTCGCGCGAGAGCGCCGGGCGCCCGGCTCGCTGCCGCCGGCGGAACTGGTGCGGCTGGCTGACGCGGTGGATCCGGCGGACCGAGGGGGGTGGGCGGGCCGGACGGACGCGCTGGAGCAGGTGGACCCGGCGGGCCAGGTGGCCCACGAAAAGACCTCCTGATTGGACCGCGATCCTGTGCCAATCGCGCACTAGCGTCGACGGCATGACCCCTGACTCGCCGACCCGCGTCGACTTCTTCTTCGACCCCGCCTGCCCCTTCGCCTGGATCACCTCCCGCTGGCTGCTGGAGGTGGAACGCGAGCGTCCGCTCGACCTCGGGTTCCGCGTCATGAGCCTGTACCTGCACAACACCGGCAACGAACTGCCCGACTGGTACCGGGAACTGGTCGACAAGTCGATCGGCCCGGTGCGCGTCGCGGTGGCCGCCGCCGAGCGGCACGGCGAGAAGGTGCTGCGGGACCTGTACACCGCGTTCGGCGTCCGCATCCACGAGCGCGGGGAGGAGGACTTCGACTCCGTGGTCGCGGCGTCCCTGGCCGAACTCGGACTCGACCAGGACCTCGCGGCGGCCGCCCACGACCCGTCCTACGACGAGGCGGTACGGCACAGTCACGAGGCAGGCGCCGAGCCGGACACGGGCGTGTATGTGGGCACGCCCACCATTCATGTGGACGGAACGGTGTGGTTCGGCCCGGTGCTGCGGGCCATCCCGCGCGGGGCCGAGGCGGCCGAACTGTTCGACGCCTTCCGGGTCCTGGCGACCCGGCCGGACTTCTTCGAGCTCAAGCGGACCCGCACCGGATCACTCCGCTTCGACTGAGCCGCGACCGACCCGGCCGTGCACCGGACGCGCATCCCTCGGCGCCCGGCTTGGGCTGGAAGATCCACATTCGGATCCTCGCCCGTCGTACGGCAGTGACACGTGCGCACCGCCGCACGCTGAACTGAACGACACCACCGCTCGCCGATCATCGGCGGCCGGTGGTCGGACCGTCCGCGGACCGGCACCACGGGGGAGTGCCGGGCCGCGGCCGGAACGGGCGCCCGCCCGTCAGGCTCCCAGGGCCGCGGACAGCGGCAGCCGGGCGGCGTCGTAGCGCTCCAGCAGGACCCGGGCCACCTCCGGCGCCGGGCCGAGCACCCCGGCCAGCACGTCGGCCCCGGCCTCGGCCGCGCCCCGAGCGATACGGTCCGGCAGGAAACCCGGTGCCAGCACGTACGGCGCGACCGCGACCTCGGCGCAGCCCAGCTCCCGCAGTTCCCGCACCGCGTCCTCGGTGCGGGGCAGGGATGCGGAGGCGAACGCAGGCCGCACGGCGCACCAGCCGGTGTGCCGCCACTCCCGCGCGATTTCTGCGATCACTGCGATCGCCTCCGGGTCGGAGGACCCCGCCGAGGCCAGCACGACCCCGGTCGAGGACTTGTCGGCGGGGTCGAGACCCGCCTCGTACAGACGACGTTCCAGGGCGTCCGTCAGCAGCGGTGAGGGGCCGAGGACCTTCGCCTGCCGGATCCGCAGTCGCGACGGCGCCCGGCGCAGCACCGAGGGGATGTCCGCCTTGGCGTGGAAGGCGCGGGTCAGCAGCAGCGGCAGCGCCACCACGTCCCGCACCCCGTCGGCCGCCAGGGACTCCAGCACGCCCGGCACGGACGGAATGGTGAAGTCCAGGAAGCCCGTCTCCACGCGCAGCCCGGGGCGCAGCGTCCGGACTCGGCGGACCAGGGCGTGCACGGTCGCGGCATGGCGCGGATCGCGGCTGCCGTGGGCGACGACGAGGAGAACAGGCTGGGAGATCACGGGCGTTCAGCTCTTCACGAGAAGACCGCGGCTGCGCAGCACCCACTGCTCCAGCGGACTGAAGATCAGCAGGTCGATGGCGATGCCGACGAACAGGATCAGGATGATGGCCTCGAACACCATGGCCATGGAGCTGGCGTTGCGGCCGTTCTCCAGCAGCGCGCCCAGGCCGATGCCCAGGTCCGGCGAGGAGGCGATGATCTCCGCCGCCATCAGCGAGCGCCAGGAGAACGCCCAGCCCTGCTTCAGACCGGCCAGATAGCCCGGCAGCGCGGCCGGCAGGACGATGTGCCAGGCGCCCCGGACACCCGTCGCGCCCATCGTGCGGCCCGCCCGCAGGAACAGCGGTGGCACCTGGTCGATGCCGGACACCAGGCCGTTGGCGATGGACGGGACCGCGCCGAGCAGGATCACCGCGTACATCATCGAGTTGTCCAGGCCCAGCCAGATCACCGCCGGCGGCACCCACGCCACCGACGGCAGCGACTGGAGACCGGACAGGATCGGGCCGATGGCCGCCCGCACGAACTTCACCCGGGCCACCAGCAGGCCCAGCGGGGTGCCGATCGCCAGCGCGAACAGGAAGCCCAGCAGACCGCGCGAGACGGACGTCCAGATGAAGCCGAGCAGCTTGCCCTGCAACCAGGCGTCCTTGAACTCGGCGCCCACGTCGGCGGGAGAGGGCAGCCTGCTCGGGTCGCCGACCACCTTGAGGGAGATCAGCGCCTGCCAGGCCACCAGGACCACCGCGATCGCCACGACCGGTGGCAGGACCTTGTTGACCAGGGTCTGGCGCAGCGGCGTACGGCCGGCCGCCGTGGTCTCCAGGGCGTCGAGACCGGCCTCCACGTCGGCCAGTTCGCCGCCCCGCGCCGTCTTCGTCTCAGTGCTGGCCATGTCGGCGGATCTCCCCACGCAGGACTTCGGTGATCTCCAGGGACAGTTCCGCCACGGGCGCGTCCTCGATGCGGCGCGGCTGCGGGATGTCCACCGTCCACTCGCGGGCCACCCGGCCCGGACGGGAGGACAGCAGCACCACGCGCTGGGCCAGTCGCACCGCCTCGCGCACGTTGTGCGTGACGAACAGCACCGACACCCCGGTCTGCTGCCAGATCCGGGTCAGCTCGTCGTGCAGGACGTCCCGCGTGATGGCGTCCAGCGCCGCGAACGGCTCGTCCATCAGCAGCAGGTTGCTCTCCTGGGCCAGCGCGCGGGCCATCGCCACGCGCTGGCGCATACCGCCGGACAGTTCGTGGACGCGCTTGCCGTACGCGCCCTTCAGCCGGACGAGTTCGAGCAGCTCCTCGGCCCGGCCGCGCCGCTCCGGCTTCGCCACCCCCCGCAGCCTGAGGGCGAGTTCGATGTTCTTGCCCGCGGTCAGCCAGGGGAAGAGGGCGTGCTCCTGGAACATCAGGGCGGGGCGGCCGTCCGTCGTGATGGACCCGGCGGTCGGCCGGTCCAGCCCCGCCACCAGGTTCAGCAGGGTGGACTTGCCGCAGCCCGAGGCCCCCAGGAGGGTGACGAACTCGCCCGGAGCGACATCGAGGCTGATGCCGTCCAGGACGAGCTGCTGCCCGCCCGGTGCCGCGAAGGACTTCGAGACGTTCTCGAGGCGGGCCGCGTGCTCTACGGTCTCGGCGGCCCTGGCAAGGGTCGTGGCCATGGTCGTCACCTCCTGGGAACTCTTCGGCTACGGTCTTTACTCGGCGCCGAGACCGGCGTCGCTGACGGTTTGCTCGCCCGCGGCCTTCAGGACCTTGTTCAGCGGGGCGAGGTCGTAGATGCCGGCCAGCTTCGGGCTCTGCAGCAGGCCCGCCTTGACCGCGTGTTGCGCCTGGGCGTCGAGGGTCGAGGCCAGCGGGTCGTCGGTGATCCGGATGGACTTCCACGCCGGGTCCAGGACGTTCTCCGGCAGTTCCTTGCCGGAGTCGATGCCCAGCTGCTTGTTCGCCGCGGCCTTCGCCTCGTCCGGGTTGGCGTTGATCCACTTGTTGGTGTCCACGGAGGCCTTCAGGACCGCCTCGACGGCCTTCGGGTGCTCCTTGAGGAACTTCTGCGACACGATGATGTTCGTGATCACGAACTTCTTGTCGGGCCACAGCGACGCCTCGTCCAGCAGCACCTTGGCACCCTCGGCGACCAGCTTGGACGCGGTCGGCTCCGGCACCCAGGCGCCGTCGATGGAGCCGGACTTGTAGGCGTCGGGGGTGATCTTGTTGTCGGTGCGGACCACGGAGACGTCGCCCTTGCCGCTCTGCGCGTCGACCTTCCAGCCCTGTTCCGCGATCCAGTTGAGGAACGCCACGTCCTGCGTGTTGCCCAGCTGCGGGGTCGCGATCTTCTTGCCCTTGACGTCCTTCAGGGACTTGATCTTCGCCGGGTTGACCACGAGCTTGACCCCACCGGAGGCCGAACCGCCGATGATGCGCAGGCTCTTGCCGGCCGACTTGGTGTAGCCGTTGATCGCCGGGGACGGGCCGATCCAGCCGATGTCGATGGAGCCGGAGTTGAGGGCCTCGATCTCGGACGGCCCGGCGTTGAAGACCGACGGCTTGACGACCGTCGCGCCCAACTCCTTCTGGAAGAAGCCCTTCTGCACCCCGACCAGCGCGGTCGCGTGCGTCAGGTTGCCGAAGTAGCCGATCCTGACCGAGTCGAGACCGTCGGTCTTCTCGGCCCCGGCGGCCACCTTCTGCTTGGCGCCGTCGTCGTCGGCCTGGGAGCCGTAGCCGCAGGCGGCGAGCGCGAGCAGGGGCAGGGCGGCGACCACGGCGAGGCCGCGGCGCAGTACGGGCCCGGGGGAGCCCCCGGTCGGGCGGTTGCGGAACGGGGCACGGTTGGCTGGCACGGGAGGCTGTCCTCTCGCAGGCCCGGCGGTCACGCCCGTCAGGTCGTGGCCGGGAGGTCGGCAGGTCTTCGTCTACGCGGGGGGTGGGGGGTGAGGGCGCGCGGGCAGTGCGCGTACGTCAGCGCACACATCGGGCCACTCCGCCCTGTCCGCTGCCGAGGGCGCCGCTGCCGACGCGGCCGCCCTCCTTGGCGAACGTCGAGTAGAAGTCGGGTGAGTTCATGGTCAGAAGTCCCAGCCGTCCTTGTCCGCCGCGTCCTTGACCGGTACCGGCGAGGCGAACGACTCGCCGACCATGCCCGCGGTGAGCGTGGTGCCGTCGGAGGGGTCGATCAGGATGAACGAGCCGGTGCGCCGCGAGTCGGCGTAGGAGTCGACCGGCAGCGGCTCGGCGGTGCGGATCTTCACCCGGCCGATGTCGTTGGCGACGAGCTGCCCGGGGTGCGGGTGCAGGGACAGGTCGTCCAGGGTGAGCCGGGACGGGATGTCCTTGACGATCGCCTTGACCGTGCGGGTGCCGTGCTTGAGCAGCACCCGGTGGCCGACGGTCAGCGGCTGGTCGGCGACGTGGCAGACGGTCGCCTCCACGTCCTGGGTGGTGGCGGGCGCGTCCTTGCTCGGCACGATCAGGTCGCCGCGCGAGACGTCGATGTCGTCCTGGAGCAGGACCGTCACCGACTGCGTCGTCCAGGCCACGTCGACCGGCTCACCGAGCAGGTCGATGCCGGAGATCCGGGTGGTGCGGCCGGACGGCAGCACCGTGACCTCGTCGCCGACCCGGAAGCTGCCGGCGGCGATCTGGCCGGCGTAGCCGCGGTAGTCGGGGTGCTCGGCGGTCTGCGGCCGGATCACGTACTGCACGGGCAGCCGCGCGTGGCAGTGCGCCAGGTCGTGGCTGACCGGGACCGTCTCCAGGTGCTCCAGGACGGTCGGGCCGCCGTACCAGTCCATGGTCGCGGACGGCTCCACCACGTTGTCGCCGACCAGCGCCGAGATCGGGATCGCGGTGACCTCGGGGACGCCCAGTTCGGTGGCGTACGCCGTGAACTCCTCGGCGATCGCGGCGAACACGGACTCCCGGTAGTCGATCAGGTCCATCTTGTTCACGGCCAGGACCACGTGCGGCACGCGCAGCAGCGCGGCGATCGCCGCGTGCCGGCGGGTCTGCTCCACCACGCCGTTGCGGGCGTCCACCAGGATCACCGTCAGTTCGGCGGTGGACGCGCCGGTGACCATGTTCCGCGTGTACTGCACATGGCCCGGGGTGTCCGCGAGGATGAACCGGCGGCGCGGGGTGGCGAAGTAGCGGTAGGCCACGTCGATGGTGATGCCCTGCTCGCGCTCGGCGCGCAGCCCGTCCGTCAGCAGCGCGAGGTCCGGGGCCTGCTGGCCGCGGCTCGCGGAGGCACGCTCCACGGCCTCCAGCTGGTCGGCGAGGACCGACTTGGAGTCGTGCAGCAGCCGGCCCACCAGGGTGGACTTGCCGTCGTCGACGGAGCCGGCGGTCGCGAACCGCAGCAGGGTCGTGGCCGCCAGGTCCGTGGTCGTGGTCGTGGTCATCTCTAGAAGTACCCCTCGCGCTTGCGGTCTTCCATCGCGGCCTCGGACAGCTTGTCGTCGGCCCGGGTGGCGCCGCGCTCGGTGAGGCGCGAGGCGGCGATCTCGGTGATCACCTTCTCGATGGTGTCGGCGCCGGAGTCCACGGCGCCGGTGCACGACATGTCGCCGACGGTGCGGTAGCGCACGAGCCGCTTCTCCACGGCCTCGTCGTCCTTGGGGCCGCCCCAGTCGCCTGCGGTCAGCCACATGCCGTCGCGCCGGAAGACCTCGCGCGTGTGGGCGTAGTAGATCCCGGGCAGCTCGATGCCCTCGCGGGCGATGTACTGCCACACGTCCAGCTCGGTCCAGTTGGACAGCGGGAACACCCGGACGTGCTCGCCGGGCGCGTGCCGGCCGTTGTAGAGGTTCCACAGCTCGGGTCGCTGACGGCGCGGGTCCCACTGGGAGAACTCGTCCCGCAGCGAGAACACCCGCTCCTTGGCGCGGGCCTTCTCCTCGTCGCGGCGGCCGCCGCCGAAGACCGCGTCGAACCGCTCGGACTGGATCTTCTCGGTCAGCGGGAGGGTCTGGAGCGGGTTGCGGGTGCCGTCCGCGCGCTCCTTGAGGACGCCACGGTCGATGTAGTCCTGCACGGAGGCGACGTGCAGCCGCAGGCCGTGCCCGGCCACCGTGCGGTCGCGGTAGTCGAGGACCTCGGGGAAGTTGTGCCCGGTGTCCACGTGCAGCAGCGAGAAGGGGACCGCGGCGGGCCTGAACGCCTTCAGCGCCAGGTGCAGCATGACGATGGAGTCCTTGCCCCCGGAGAACAGGATCACCGGGTTCTCGAACTCGCCCGCCACCTCGCGGAAGATGTGCACCGCCTCGGATTCCAGCGCGTTCAGATGGGAGAGGGCGTACGGACTGCCCGTCCCCTCGTCGCCCGCCTTGGTCTTGGCGACGGTCGTCATGCCAGTCCCCTCTCGCTGAGCAGCGTGTGCACGGAAGCCGCCGACTCCCGGACCGTCTGGTGCTGCGACTCGACGCGCAGGTCCGGCGACAGGGGCTCCTCGTACGGGTCGTCGACGCCCGTCAGTCCCGTCAGTTCGCCCGCGGCCTGCTTGGCGTACAGACCCTTCACATCGCGTACGGAGCACACCTCGACCGGGGTGGCGACGTGCACCTCCAGGTATGCCGTGCCGTTCTTCGCGTGCCATTCGCGCACCGCGCCGCGGCTGTCGGAGTACGGCGCGATCACCGGGACCAGCGCCTTGACGCCGTTGCGGGCGAGCAGTTCGGCGACGAAGCCGATGCGCCGCACGTTGGTGTGCCGGTCCGCGCGGCTGAAGCCGAGGCCCGCGGAGAGGAACTCGCGGATCTCGTCGCCGTCGAGCACCTCGACGCGATGGCCCTCCGCACGCAGCCGCCCGGCCAGTTCGTGCGCGATGGTGGTCTTGCCGGCGCTCGGCAGACCCGTGAGCCAGACGGTGGCTCCGGTCGTCACGTGTGTCTCCCTGTGTCTGGAAGCGGTCGTGGAAAGCACGGTCATGGGTCAGCCGTGCAGTCCGCACTCGGTCTTGGCACTGCCCGCCCAGCGGCCGGCGCGCGCGTCCTCGCCCTCCAGCAGACGCCGGGTGCAGGGCGCGCAGCCCACGGAGCCGTAGCCGTCCATCAGCAACGGGTTGGTGAGGACGCCGTGTTCGGCGACGTAGGCGTCCACGTCGTCCTGGGTCCAGCGGGCGATCGGGGAGATCTTGACCTTCCGCCGCTTCTCGTCCCAGCCGACGACCGGCGTGTTGGCCCGGGTCGGGGACTCGTCGCGGCGCAGCCCGGTCGCCCACGCCGTGTAGCCCTTCAGGCCCTCCTCCAGCGGCCGCACCTTGCGCAGTCGGCAGCACAGGTCCGGATCACGGTCGTGCAGCTTCGGGCCGTACTCGGCGTCCTGTTCGGCGACCGTCCGCTCCGGGGTGAGGGTGATGACGTGGACGTCCATCACGGCCTCGACCGCGTCGCGGGTGCCGATGGTCTCCGGGAAGTGGTAGCCGGTGTCGAGGAACACCACGTCCACGCCCGGCATCGCACGGGAGGCGAGGTGGGCGACCACCGCGTCCTCCATGGACGAGGTGACGCAGAACCGGCGGCCGAAGGTGCCGGTGGCCCACTGGAGGATCTCCAGCGCGGAGGCGTCCTCCAGGTCGCGGCCGGCCTGTTCGGCCAGCGCCTTCAACCCGGCTTCCACGCCTGCTTCCGGAGTCGTGGTCATATCCCCTCGTCCCCTTCGTGGCCGGCTCGCCCGACGCCCCGGGCGAGCAGCCCGAGGAACTTCAGCCGGAAGGCCCGGTTGCATCCCGCGCACTCCCAGGCACCGTGGCCCTCCTCGTTGGGACGGAGGTCCTCCTCGCCGCAGTACGGGCAGTAGAAGGGGGCGGCCCGCTCGCTCATGACAGCTCCTCCTCGGACGCCCGCGCGGCCCAGGCGGCGAACCGCTCGCCGTCCTCGCGCCGCTCCTGGAAGCGGGTCAGGACCCGCTCGATGTAGTCGGGCAGCTCCCGCGCCGTCACCTTCAGCCCGCGCACCTTCCGGCCGAAGCCGGGCTCCAGGCCGAGCGCGCCGCCCAGGTGCACCTGGTAGCCCTCGACCTGCTCGCCCCGGTCGTCGACGACCAGTTGGCCCTTGAGGCCGATGTCCGCCACCTGGATGCGGGCGCAGGCGTTGGGGCAGCCGTTGAGGTTGATGGTGATCGGCTCGTCGAAGTCCGGCAGGCGGCGCTCCAGTTCGTCGATCAGCGTGGCGCCGCGCGCCTTGGTCTCGACGATGGCGAGCTTGCAGAACTCGATGCCGGTGCAGGCCATGGTGCCGCGCCGGAACGTGGACGGCCGGGCGGTGAGGTCCAGCGCCTCCAGACCCGCGACCAGCGAGTCGACCTGGTCCCCCTCGACGTCGAGGATGATCATCTTTTGCTCGACGGTGGTACGGACCCGTCCCGAGCCGTGCGCCTCGGCCAGTTCGGCGATCTTCGTCAGGGTGGCGCCGTCGACGCGGCCGACCCGCGGGGCGAAACCGACGTAGTGACGGCCGTCGTTCTGCCGGTGCACCCCGACGTGGTCGCGCCACCGCTGGACCGGCTCCTCGGGGGCGGGCCCGTCGACGAGCCCGCGCTTCAGGTACTCGTCCTCCAGTACCCGGCGGAACTTCTCCGCGCCCCAGTCGGCGACCAGGAACTTCAGCCGGGCCCGGTTGCGCAGCCGCCGGTAGCCGTAGTCACGGAAGATCGACAGGACGCCCTCGTAGACGTCCGGGACCTCCTCCAGCGGCACCCAGGCGCCCAGCCGCACGCCCAGCTTGGGGTTCGTGGACAGGCCGCCGCCGACCCACAGGTCGAAGCCGGGCCCGTGCTCGGGGTGGCGCACGCCCACGAACGCGACGTCGTTGATCTCGTGGACCACGTCGAGCAGCGGGGAGCCGGAGATGGCCGTCTTGAACTTCCGGGGGAGGTTCGAGTAGGCCTTGTTGCCCAGGACGCGGCGCTGTATCTCCTCCAGCGCCGGGGTGGCGTCGACGATCTCGTCCTCGGCGATGCCGGCGACGGGGGAGCCGATCATCACGCGCGGGGTGTCGCCGCAGGCGGTGACCGTGGACAGGCCGACGGCCTCCAGGCGGTTCCAGATCTCCGGCACGTCCTCGATCCGGATCCAGTGGTACTGGATGTTCTGCCGGTCGGTGATGTCGGCGGTGCCGCGCGCGAACTCCTGCGAGACCTCGCCGATGACCCGCAGCTGCCGGGTGGTCAGCCGGCCGCCGTCGATGCGTACACGCATCATGAAGTAGCGGTCGTCCAGCTCCTCCGGCTCCAGGATCGCGGTCTTGCCGCCGTCGATGCCGGGCTTGCGCTGGGTGTACAGCCCCCACCAGCGCATCCGGCCGCGCAGGTCGTTGGGGTCGATCGAGTCGAAACCGCGCTTGGAGTAGATCGTCTCAATGCGTGTCCGCACATTGAGACCGTCGTCGTCCTTCTTGAACTGTTCGTTGCCGTTGAGCGGGGTCAGGTGCCCCACGGCCCACTGCCCCTCGCCGCGGTGACGGCTCACCTTGCGGCGGGGCGCGGTGGGGTTCTGCGGAGAGGCGGCCATGGTCGATACGTCCTTCGGGACAGCGGGAATGCGGCTCTTACCTGCGCGGGCGCAGGGCACATCGGCAGACGGGCAGGCACGCGCGTCTGTGCGCAGGTGGGAAAAGCGGAGGGAAAGCTGGGAAAACCGGAGAAGCGGGAGAACCGGTGGACCCGGGCCCGTGGCCGTCAGGCCACAGCGGGTGAGGTCAGCTCGCCGGACAGATGGCGCTGGACATGCGGCCGTGGTCGACGTGCCGTCGGCTCACCAAGGCGACTCCAGTTCCAGACATGGTGGAAAGCCTGGCATGGCGATCTGGACAGCGTCCAGCTTCGTCCGGCATGCGGACACCCCTGTCCCGGGATTCGGGACAGGGGTGTCGTTCGGCGCGTCGGCCGCGATCGTGCGCGCACCCGCAGGTCAGGCCGGGTACGCCCCCGGCCAGGGGCCCGGAGTGGCCACCTCCGTCTCCTCCTCGACCTTGGTGTCGAAGAGCTTGAAGCCACGGCGCTGGTAGTTGTCCATCGCGAACTCGCCGTCCTTGCTGCACGTGTGCAGCCACACCTGCTTCGTCGGCGTCCGCCCGGGCCAGCGGTCGGCCAGGTCCCAGGCGCGGGCGGTGCCGCAGGACAGCAGGTGGCCGCCGATCCGCCGGCCGCGGAAGGCCTCGATCAGCCCGAAGTAGACGATCTCCACGACGCCCTCGTCCTGCGCCTCCAGTTCGACGTAACCCGCCGGGGTGCCGCGGTCGTACGCCACCCATGTCTCGACACCCGGACGCTCCAGGTGCTCCCGCCACCGCGCGTACGTCCAGCCCAGCCGGTCCGTCCAGCGGATGTCGCCGCCGACCGAGGCGTACAGGAACCGGCTGAACTCGGGGGAGGGAACCTCGGACCGTACGACCCGTACGTCCCCCTCGGGCACGGCGGCCGGCAGGAGGTCGGTCGGGGAGGTCTGCTCCAGGGACCAGGTGGTCACGGCGATGCTCGTCATGCCGGTCAGGGAATCATCCGCGCCGGGCCCGTGTCGATCGGGAGTGCGGGGTCTCACCCGGGACGCGCCCACCGGCCGGGCGCGGCTCCCGGGCGCGGTTCCCGTGCGACGGCCCCGGCGCGGTTCCCGCTCGACGACCTGGCCCGGCTCCGTGCGACGGCCTGGCGCAGCCCCCGTGCGACGACCTAGTGCTGTGGCCGGGAAGGTTTGCCGGCTCGCGGCGCCCGGCACGGCACTCCCCCAGCCTTCGGCCGGGGGAGCGCCCGGCACGGCACTCCCCCAGCCTTCGGCCGGGGGTACCCCCACGCCGCGTTGTCGCATCACCCGAGTACATCCCGTACGCGGGCAATGCTCCGTCTTGCGATGTTCCCCCACTGCCTGAAGGGCGTGGGAGGTGCCCCCAGCACCGGACGCCGCGAGCTTCCCGGCAAACCTTCCCGGCCACAGCACTAGCGCAGCTCCCGTTCGACCGAGGACAGCGGCAGCGCGAACAGCATCCGGCCCGACAGGGACCAAACGTCGCCGGTCTCCTGCCAGTAGGAAAGGGAGCCGGTGCCGTCGCCCCAGCAGCGGTGGGTGTCCTCGGAGCCGCACTCGGCGGCCTTCGCGCCGCGCTCGTCCTGCCGCCACAGCGTGCCGTGGGTGCCCTCGTCCGCGGGGCGGCCCAGGTACCAGTCCGGCGTCGCGGACGGGCCCGGACGGTGCGACAGGACACCCCGGACGTCCTCCGCCTTCGTCCCGTAGGCCTCGTCCGAGGCCACCGTGCCGCCGGAGTCGGCGGCCAGCAGGCCGGAGCGGAGGGGGTCCCGGCTGAAGGAGTAGCGCCACAGGCGCGTGTGGCGGCCGCCGTCCGTGGGCGCGGCCTGACTCGCGACCAGGCTGGCCGGCGCGGAGCTGCGGTCCAGGGAGAGGCCGTCCGGGCAGGGCAGCGCGGACAGGTCCGCACCGGCCGCCCGGACGCAGTTGCCGTCGGCCGGGCGGTAGGAGGCCACCGCGGGCAGCACCCACCGGTAGCCGTGCGCCGACCACCCGCCCGGCACCCGGCCCACCTCCCGGCCGTCGACCGTGGCGCGGTGGATGCGGCGCAGGTCGTAGACGTACAGCGCGTCGCGCTCGCCGCCGGAGGTGGTGACCAGCAGTTTGTCCCGGTACCAGACCATCCCCGACACGCGCGAGACGAGCCCGCGGAAGTCGCGTCCGCCGTCGACCGGGACGGCGAGCAGCGCCCAGGTGTAGGTGAGGTGACCGGGATCGTCGGCGTTGACGAAGGCCACCCGGGCCAGTCCGCGCCCGTCGTCGGTGTCGTGCGTCCAGCCGGAGAGGATCACCCGGTGGGCGCCCCACCGGCCGCTGTCCTCGGCGTCCCCGGAGGTGGTCACCGACTCCGGCCGCCACCGGCGGGTGGCGGAATCCGCGGGGTCCCAGCAGTACGCGCGCGTGGCCGCCGGCTCGAGGGGCAGCGCCTCCTTCTCGTGGGCGCTGCACTCGTCCGCGTCGCGCAGCGAGCGGTCGGCGCCGCTGAGCACCGTGCCGACTCCGACCGGCCGGCCCATCGCCGCGGCGAGCCGGTCGAGGGAACGCTGCGGCACCGGCTGCTCGGTCAGCCGCAGCCGGCCGAGCTCGGCGGACGAGGTGAGCGGCTTCAGGGCCCCGGGGTCGTCGGCGACCGTGGCCTGCGAGGTGCTGATCATGGTGGCGGCAGCGGTCAGCGCGAGGCCGGCCCCGGCCAGGACCGCGCGCAGCGCCCTGCCCCGTCTGCGCCTGCGGTGTCTGCCGCGCTGCTTCATACAGCCCCCTTTTCAGGGCTCGGTCCGCCTCCGGGACGCCAGTTCCGCGCACACGGGCCAACTGCTTCGGGAGGTCCGAGCGTTGACCGAGTAGCGGCTGGGGCGACCCTGTGGCGATGCTACGGCAGTCGGGCCCGCGACAGGTCGAAGACCCTGCAATTATGCGGAAGATGCCACCCCGGGGCCGAACCCTTGACCTATCGGGGCCACCGGGGTCACCCACCCGCGCCACTCACGGCACCGTGATGACACGCTCCCCTCGTACCGCCGATGCCGCCGAGGGGCGAGGAGGTCGTCGGGGTCGTCCGGGTCGTCCGGGGGGAGCAGTTCGACGTCGGTGCGCTCGCGGAAGCGGCAGGGGCGGTGCTCCAGAAACGGGCCCAGACAGCGTCGTACCCGCGACATCGCGGCGCGGACGGTCACCTTGCGGGCCGGGTCGCCGAACACGGTTCCGGCCGGCTGCGAGGCGCCGGGGCCGGTGCGGTGCACGGCGAGCGGACAGAGCAATTCGGCGGGGCGCGGGCTCAGTTCGTGGATCCAGGAGCCCTCGCCGCCCAGGACGGTCACCGGCCGGCGGCGCGGCCGGGCCGGGTTCAGCACGATCCGGGCTCCGTCGTGCGGGGTCGGTCCCTCACGGGCCCGTGCCAACCAGCCGTCCACCGGCGGCTCCAGAGAACACAGGCCGGCCGCGGGCGGCCACACGGGGCCCGCCGAGCGGGACTTGGACTGTGGGATCCGCGCCGCGTACGGCATTCCGGCCACCACCGCCGCCGCCGTCGCTGTCCGGCCCACGGCCGCGACCCGCACCCCCGCCGCCGCGACCGCGGCGGTTCCGCGTCCACCATCGTCCCGCCGTCCCGCCGTCCCGCCGTCCCGCCGTCCCGCCGTCCCGCCGTCCCGCCGTCCCGCCGTCCCGCCGTCCCGCCGGGCCGGCACCGGCGCCGCGACCGCCCGCAGCCGCTCCAGTGAGGCCGGATGCTGCTCCCGCAGCCTCGCCCCGCCCGGTTCCGGCACCGAGCCGACCCGGACCGGCGTGTCCGATCACCGGGCGCGGGGCCACCCGCGCGCGCCGGCCGGCGAGCGTCGCCGAGCGGGTCTCGCTGAGCACCCCTGCCGCCTGCGCCGGATCGATGGCGGCGAGCTGCGCGACGTCCACCGGTCTCTTCGCCACTGAGTCCCCCCGTGAAAGGGGTCCGGGCAACCGGCTGCCCCCCCCGGGCGCCCCGGCCCTGCGGGCGTGCGCGGTCGCGCCCCTTCCGGCCGCCCCGCGCACCGTGCTGCCCGGCCGTGCCGGAAGGATGCGGTCCGCTCACGCGGACGCGCAAGTTGCAACCCCTTGCAACCCTGGTGAAACAGGCTTGAGCTCATTGAAACTTGTCCAACGCCGCCGTGTGCGGCGCATACGGCCTGGAACGGGCCTGAAGTGCGGGGGTGGTGCCGTGTCGGCGCAGCACCACCCCCGCGTCAGTGCGCGGGGCGCGCCCGTTCCACCACCGCCGCCAGGTTCAGGGTGTGCGGCAGCGCCCCGAAGGCGGCGCCCCACTCGCCGCCCAGCCGCGAGGCGCAGAACGCGTCGGCGACGTCCGGCGGCGCGTACCGCACCAGCAGCGCCCCCTGGAGCACCAGCGCCAGCCGCTCGGTCAGCCGCCGGGCCCGGGCCTCGGCGCCCTCCAGATCGGCGAGTTCGGTGAGCAACTGCTTGATCGCCGCGTCGAGACGGTGGTCGGCGCCGCGCGCCAGGCCCACCTCCCGCAGATAGGCGTCGAGCGCCTGCGGCTCCCGCGTCAGCGCCCGCAGTACGTCCAGCGCCTGTACGTTCCCGGCGCCCTCCCAGATCGAGTTGAGCGGCGACTCACGCACCAGGCGCGGCATCCCGGACTCCTCCACGTACCCGTTGCCGCCCAGGCACTCGGAGGCCTCCACCGTCAGCGGCGCGCACCGCTTGGTGATCCAGTACTTGGCGGCCGGCACCGCGATCCGCAGCAGCGCCCGCTCCTGCTCGCCCCCGTCGTCGTAGGCGGCCGCCAGGCGCAGCGCGAGCGTCGTCGCCGCCTCCGACTCCAGCGCGAGGTCGGCCAGCACGTTGCGCATCAGCGGCTTGTCGACGAGCTTGCCGCCGAACGCCTCGCGGTGACCGCAGTGGTGCACCGCCTGCGCCACCGCCTGCCGCATCAGCCCCGCCGACCCAAGCACGCAGTCCAGCCGGGTCGCCGCGACCATCTCGATAATGGTGCGCACCCCGCGCCCCTCCTCGCCGACCCGGCGCGCCCAGGTCCCGTCGAACTCGACCTCGGCGGAGGCGTTCGACCGGTTGCCCAGCTTGTCCTTGAGCCGCTGGATCAGGAACACGTTGCGCGTGCCGTCCGCCAGCACCCGCGGCACCAGGAAACAGGTCAGCCCTCCCGGGGCCTGCGCCAGCACGAGGAACCCGTCCGACATCGGCGCCGAGCAGAACCACTTGTGCCCGGTCAGCTCGTAGGCGCCGTCCTCGGCGAGCGGCCTGGCCGCGGTGGTGCCCGCCCGTACGTCGCTGCCGCCCTGCTTCTCGGTCATCCCCATCCCGAACAGCGCCCCGGCCTTCAGCTGCGCGGGCCGCAGTTCGCGCTCGTAGACCGCGGACGTCAGCCGCGGCTCCCACTCGGCGGACAGCTCCGGGTCGGTGCGCAGCGCGGGCACGGCCGCGTGGGTCATCGACAGCGGGCAGCAGGTGCCGGCCTCGACCTGCGTCCACACCAGGAAGGCGGCCGCCCGCCGCACATGCCCGGCCGGACGGTCCCAGGCCGCGGTCAGCCCGGCCGAGACGCCCTTGCCGAGGAGCCGGTGCCAGGCCGGGTGGAACTCGACCTCGTCGACGCGGTGGCCGTAGCGGTCGTGGGTGCGCAGCCTCGGCGGGTTCTCGTTGGCCTGCGCTCCCCACTCCTGCACCTGGGCGGAGCCGGCGGCCCGCCCGAGCGTCGTCAGCTCCGCGCGCACCTTGTCGAGCAGCCCCGCCTCCACGTGCCGTCCGACCGCCTCGGCCAGGGCCTGATCGGTGGCGAAGACGTCGTATCCGACCAGCGGCGGCGGCTGGTTGGTCACGGTGTGCGTGCTGGGTGCCATACGACGGAACCTACCGTTCCTGAAGACTGAGCGGGAGCGAGTGCTGGTGCCAGGACTCATGCTCAGCCGCGGGCCCCGAACGGGCCCGCCGGACCCCGGCAGAGGTCCTGCCTGAGGGCCGCCCCCCGGCGGGTGACGGGGAGCGGGGCCGACGGAGATACCTTTGGCTCGTGCAGCAGTCAGCCAGCGAAACCCCCGAAAGGCCCTCCGGCCGCCTCCACCGGGCACGAGCCCTCTACCGGAACGTATCCAAACGCAGGACCGCCTGGCTGCTGCTGAAGGACACCGTCAACTCGTGCATGGAGTACCGGATCCTGGGGCTGGCGGCCGAGGCGGCGTTCTTCTCCCTGCTGTCCGTGCCGCCGCTGCTGCTGAGCCTGATCGGACTGCTCTTCTACGTCGACACCTGGACCGGCGCGCACACCATCGCCAGCCTGGAGCGCAACATCCTGGACGCCTCCCGCACGGTCCTGTCCGACCAAGGGGTCAAGGAGATCACCCAGCCGATCCTGCGGGACGTCATGAAGGGCGGCCGGCCCGACGTGATCTCCATCGGCTTCGTGTTCGCCCTGTGGTCGGGCTCGCGCGCGGTGAACGTCTTCATCGACACCATCACCGTCATGTACGGCCTCGACGGCGTGCGCGGCATCGTCAAGACCCGGCTCCTGGCCTTCGGTCTGTTCATCGTGGCCCTGCTGATCGGCTCCATCGCGCTGCCGCTGATGGTGGCCGGCCCGGACGCGGTGGTGCGGATCGTGCCGTGGTCGACGACGCTCGTCCAGATCCTGTACTGGCCGGTCGTGATCGTGCTGTCCGTCGTGTTCCTGACCACGCTGTACCACGTGTCCGTGCCGGTGCGTTCCGCGTGGACAGAGGACGTGCCCGGCGCCCTGGTCGCCCTGGCCATGTGGGTGGTGTGCAGCTTCCTGCTGCGCATCTACCTCACCAGCACCGTCGAGGGCCCGACCATCTACGGCTCACTCGCCGCGCCGGTCGCCGTGCTGCTGTGGATCGGTGTGTCCGCGTTCGCCGTGCTCGTCGGGGCGGCGGTCAACGCCGCCATCGACCGGGTCTGGCCGGCCGCCGCCACGGCCCTGGCGCGCGCCGCCAACGAGCGGGTGCGCGAGGCGCAGATCGCCGAGTACGTCGCCCGCGCCGCCGCGACCCGCGAGAACGAGCCCGACGACCCGGAGGACCCCGACATGCCCGCGGAGTTCCCCGAGCGGTGGTCGCGCTTCCTGCCCCCGGAGGACGTGACGGCACGGCTGCGGGCCCATGTGAAGACCACGCACACGCGGAGCCCGCACAAGGACGACCAGAACGGCTCGTCGAAAGGGTGACCGGCCCGACGGGCCGCCGCGCCGCCCGGGGCCGCTCGGGACCTCCCGCGGCCTCCCGTCGGGGCACGGCGGCGGCGTAGCTCGTCCTCGCCGTCTCCTGCATGATCGACATCTCGCGGCACCCCGATACCAGGCAGCTCTCGTCCCTGGCATGGCTGGCCGTCTGCGCCTTCGGCAACGTGATCGGCCTGGTCGCCTGTCTCAGGTTCGGCCGCAGCGAGAACCGGTAGGGGTCCACCGGACCTCCGCCGGGCTTCCACCGGACGGCGGTGCCGGCACCCCGCGCCCGGAATACCGGAAGACGGCGGTGCGCTTCGGTGATACCGGTGTGAGACGCGGCGAAGGGCTGGTGGGCGCATGACGGCCGGCAGATCGGACCCCGTGGTCACCACCCCCTACGGGGCGGTGCGAGGCAGACATGAGCACGGAGTGGCCGTGTTCCGCGGCGTCCCGTACGCCGCACCCCCCTTCGGCCCCCGGCGGTTCCGGCCGCCGGTGCCGCCCGAGCCCTGGGACGGTGTGCGCGACGCCGCCCTCTTCGGCCCGACCGCGCCGAAGCCTCCGTACTCCGAGGCCTTCGCCCGGTACCTGTCCGACCCCGTAGTCCCCGGCGACGACTGCCTCAACCTCAACGTGTGGACACCCGATCCGGACCCGGCAGCCCGGCTCCCCGTCATGGTCTGGCTGCACGGCGGCGCGCTCACCCGCGGCTCCTCCGCCGTGCCCGTCTACGACGGGCGTGCCTTCGCCCGTGACGGCGTCGTCCTGGTCTCCGTGAACTACCGGCTCGGCGTGGAGGGCTACGGACTCTTCCCGGACGCCCCCGCCAACCCCGGCCTGCGCGACCAGCTCGCCGCCCTGTGCTGGGTCCACGAGGCGATCGGGGCCTTCGGCGGCGATCCGGACCGGATCACCCTGTGCGGCCAGTCGGCCGGAGCCATCAGCATCGGCGCCCTCATCGCCGCCCCGCAGGCCCAGGGCCTGTTCCGCCGCGCGGTCCTCCAGAGCGGGCCGCCGGAGGCCGCCGACCGCGGCAACGTACGGCGGATGGTGCGGCGCATGGCGACCCGGCTGAAGGTGCCCGCCACCGCGGAGGCGTTCGCCGCCGTCGACCGGGACCTGCTGCTGCGCACCCAGGCCGAGGTCGGTCGGCTCGGCGGTCCGGTCCTCGGCGGGCCCGCCTTCGGCATCGTCGTCGACGGCGACCTCGTCCCGCGCGACCCGCTCCAGGCCCTGGTGGAGGGCGACGCGGCGCGGGGAGCGGACCTCCTCATGGGCTGGACCCGCGACGAGTACCGGCTGTGGCTGGTGCCGGGCGGGCTGCTGGAGCGCGTCGACCGGCTCGGTGCCGTCGCGCTGGCCGCCGCCATGGCCCGCTGCCACTGCGGGCACGAGGTGGTCCGCGGCTACCGGGCGCTGCGCCCCGGGGCCGGCACCGCCGAGATCGTCGGCCAGCTGGTCACCGACCACCTGCTGCGCCGCCCCCTGCACCGCCTGGCCGACGCGCATTCGCCGGGCTCCTCGTACGTCTACGAGTTCGCCTGGCCCTCGCTGCTGCCGGACCTCGGTGCCTGCCACGCCCTGGAACTCGGCTTCGTCTTCGACACCGGCGACCTCTCAGACTCCCGCAGACTGGCCGGGGAGGGCGCCCCGCAGGAGCTGGCCGACGCCATGCACGCGGCCTGGGTCCGCTTCGCCACCGACGGCGACCCCGGCTGGCAGTCCTGGGACGCCACCCACCCGGTACACGTCTTCGGCGACGGCCCGCCCCACACCGTGCACGGCCCACGCGACGCCGAACTCGCCCTCTGGACGGCCGCCCCCGAGCCGCCGCCCACCCTCGACGGCACCCGGGCCCGCGCCACGGAACTCCGCGCGGTGGTACGACGCCTGCGCCGCCCGGGGGACGTGGGCGGCGTGAGCGGCCGCTGACGATCCTTCGCCGGGGGGAGGGAGCCACGGCAGCGTGAACCGGGCGGGCCCGCGACGACCGGCCGGGGCGCCGACAGCAACCGGGCGAACTCCGTGTGCGCCCCGGGCTGCGCCCGGCAGAAGCCGCCGCCGACCGGACGGGTGCGGGACGGGGTGCGGGTGTTCTGTCCGGTGGATTGCGCCGGGGAGGGGACGGCGGTGTCGTGCCTGCTGCACCGATCGGTGGTTCGCGTCGAGGAGAGGGCGGTGTTGCGGTTGCGCGGTCGACAGCGCGCGGGCCATCTCCGTGATCGCCTGGTTCGGTCCGGCAGGAGTCGCCGGCCGATGGTGGAGGGGACGGCGGTGTCGTGCCTGCTGCACCGATCGGTGGTTCGCGCCGGGGAGAGGGCGGTGTTGCGGTTGCGCGGTCGACAGCGCGCGGGCCATCTCCGTGATCGCCCGGTTCGGTCCGGCAGGAGTCGCCGCGCGGATGGGGGGGCGGCGGTGTTCTGGCCGCTGCACTGACCGCTGGTTCGCCCCGGGGCACGGTGTTGCGGCCGCGCGGTCGACAGCGTGCGGGCCATCTCCGTGATCACCTGGTTCCGTCCGGCAGGAGCCGCAGTCCGGTCGGCCGTCGGGAGGGGGCGGCGGTGTTGTGCGCGCCGGCTGGTGGCCGCCGGTCCCGTGAGGGTGCCGTGGGGCCGCTACCGGGGCGACAGCGCGCGGGCGATCTCCGCGACCGCCTCCGGGCCCACTCGGCAGCAACCGCCGATCAGGCGGGCGCCGGCGGCGCGCCAGCGGTCCACCTGGGCCGGGGTGAAGGTGGAGCGGCCGGTCCAGGAGCGGGACGCGGCGTCCCAGGACTCGCCGCTGTTGGGGTAGACCACGACCGGCTTGCCGGTGACCCGGGCGGCCGTCCGCGCCGCGGCCGCCGCGTCGCCGGGCGCGCAGCAGTTCACGCCGACCGCGATCACCTCGTCCGCGTCGGCGGCCAGGGCGAACGCCTCCTCCAGCGGCTGCCCGGCGCGCGTGCGGTCACCGGCGACGGTGTACGAGAGCCAGGCCGGCACCCCCAGCCCGCGCACCGCCCGCAGCAGCGCCCGCGCCTCCTCCGTGTCGGGCACCGTCTCCAGTGCCAGCACGTCGGGCCGGGCGGCGGCCAGCACCTCCAGGCGGGGCCGGTGGAAACGCTCCAGCTCGTCGACGGTGAGCCCGTACCGGCCCCGGTACTCGGAGCCGTCGGCGAGCATCGCCCCGTACGGCCCCGCCGACGCGGCCACCCACAACGGCCGTACCACCCCGAGCGCGCGCGCCCGCCGCGCCGCCTCCCGCGCCGACTCCACGCTCAGCCGCATGAGTCCGGCGGCCCGTTCCCGTCCGATCCCCCGCCGCGCGAACCCTTCGAAGGTGGCCTGGTAGCTCGCGGTGATCGCCACGCTCGCCCCCGCCTCGAAGTACGCCAGGTGCGCCTGAGTGACCGCCTCCGGCCGCTCGGCCAGCAGCCGCGCCGACCACAGCTCGTCACTCAGGTCGTACCCGGCCGACTCCAGCTGGTTGGACATACCGCCGTCGAGCACGACCGTCCCGCCGTCGAGCGCGTCGGCGAGGGCGGGGGAGGTGACACTGGGGATGACGCTGTCCATGGCACGACGCTAGCCGATCGGGCCCCGCGGAATTCCCCTGCACGGCCCCGGACGCCCTGACATCATCCCCGTATGACCTCCGCCATACGTCACGTCACGATCGACTGCGCCGACGCCCACGCCCTGGGCACCTTCTGGTCCAAGGTCCTGGACCTTCCGGTGCACGAGGACGACGAGCCGGGTGACGACGAGGCGTTGATCGAGGGCGCCGGCCTGCTCTTCGTCACGGTGCCGGACGCCAAGACGGTCAAGAACCGCGTACACCTGGACCTCCAGCCGCAGGACCGCACCCGCGACGAGGAGGTGGAGCGGCTGCTGGGCCTCGGCGCGACGCTGGTCGCCGACCGCCGCAACCCGGACGGCACGGGCTGGGCGGTGCTCGCCGACCCGGAGGGGAACGAGTTCTGCGTGGAGCGCGGCGCGGGGGAGCGGGCGGGCTGACTGGAACGGTTCGGCCGGTACCGAAACAACCGGCCCCTAGCGTGGGCCGCATGAGCGAGACCGTCCACGAGACACCCGCCGCAGCCGTCACCTCCATGGTCGACCACGTACTCGAACTGGCCGCCACCTGGACCGCCTGGGACGGCACGCCCGCCCGCGTCGACGGCCGTGTGTACACCCCGCACAAGGCGATCCGCCGCGTCGCCGACCACATGATCGACCACTTGGCCGAAATGGAGGCGCGGCTGGCCGGAGAAGAGCCCCGGCCCGACCACTGGCACGCCTCCGCGATCACGACCGAGTCCGACCGCGCCCCCTTCACCCCCGAGGATCTCGACGAGACGCGCAGCCGTCTGACCCGACTGGCCCGGATCTGGGCCAACCGCCTGGACGCGCTCACCGACGAGCAGCTCGACCACTCGCCGGGCGAGGGCTGGAGCTTCCGCGAACTCGCCCGCCACCTCGCCGGATCCACGTACTACGCGGACGCCGTCGGAGACCTGTCATGACTGCCTTCGCCGACCTCCACCGGGCCGACGAGCCGCTGCTGCTGCCGAACGCCTGGGACCGGGCCTCCGCCCTGTTGCTCGCCGCCCGCGGATTCCCGTCCATCGGCACCACCAGCCTCGGCGTCGCCGCCTCCGCCGGACTGCCCGACGGCGCCGCCGCGACCCGCGAGCTCACCCTCCGCCTCGCCCTCCTCCTCGGCTCGCAGCCCTTCCTGCTCACCGTCGATGCGGAGGGCGGGCTCAGCGAAGACCCGGACGAGGTGGCCGAGTTCGCCCGGCGGCTGTGGGAGGCGGGGGCCCGCGGCATCAACCTGGAGGACGGGCTCGGGCCGCCCGGCCGGCACGCCGCGAAGATCACCGCGGTGAAGTCCGCCGCCCCCGGCCTGTTCGTCAACGCGCGCACGGACACGTACTGGCTGGGCGACGGAGACGTCACACGGACACTGCGCCGGCTCGACCTCTACCAACAGGCGGGAGCCGACGGGGTGTTCGTCCCCGGGCTGACCGAACCCGAGGCGATCGCCGCCCTCGTGGAGCAGCTCGACGCACCCCTCAACATCCTCTACTCCCCGGCCTGCCCCACCGTCCCCCACCTCGCCGACCTCGGCGTACGCCGGATCAGCCTCGGCTCCCTGCTGTACCGGGTGGCGCTGGGCGCCGCCGTGGAGGCGATGGCCGCCGTCGCGGACGGGCGCACTCCACGGGGCGCCGCTCCCTCGTACGCGGAGGTGCAGGCGCTCAGCGCCCAGGAGGGAAGCGCGAGCGGAGTTCCCCGCCGCACAGGAGAGGGCGCGCCGGCGGGATGAACCGGCGCGCCCGGGTGAGGGACGGTGTGGGTGTCAGCTCGCGGTGCAGCTGACCGAACCGACCGGGAAGTTGTTGCCCGTGGACGTGGCGGTGAATCCGAAGAAGACACTGCCGTCAGGGGGTACGGTCCGGTTGTAGTCGGCGTTCTTGACCGTGATCGTGCCGTCTCCGGCGGTGGTCAGGTTGCCGTTCCAGGCGCTACTGATCTTGGTACCGGTGCCGGGCTTCCACGTCACCGTCCAGCCGTTCAGCGGTGCCGTGCCGTGGTTCATCACTTGCACGGCACCCTGGAAGCCGCCGCTCCAGGAGTTCTCCACGTTGTACACGGCCATGCAGGAGCCGGTCTGCGGACCGGAGGGCGTCGGCGTCGGGGTGGGCGTCGGCGTCGGGGTCGGGGTGGACGAGCCGGAGTTCCGGATGCCCGTCACCTCGCCGTGGCCGCCGTCGAAGGCGATGTCCGAGCAGGAGAAGAAGTTCTCCTGGCTGTCGGAGCGCACCCACTGGATGAAGAGCAGCGCGTTGCCCGAACGGCCGGAGGGCAGCGGGAGGTTCCAGTAGTAGTGCCCGCCGTCGGTGCCGGGCGACCCCACCTGCGGCGGGTTGCTGACGGTCTGGATCAGGTCCAGGTCGGCCCAGCGCAGCTGGGACGTGGGCGACCAGGAGGGTTTGGTCAGGTAGACGCGGAAGTCACCCGGGTGGGCGGCCCAGTTGCTGTACTGGAGCTCCATCGTGGACCCGGAGGTCAGATGGGTCCTGGGCCAGTCGGCGCGGGCGGCGTTGTAGGCGGAGAAGTCGTACGGTGAGCGGTCGCCCGCGCTGCACAGGGTGCCGTCCGGGACGTAACCCTGGTTCCGGCCACCGGCGTTGGAGTCGAGCACCGCGAACCAGTTGTACAGCGGCGTGGCACCGCTCTTGTTCATGGCGTCCCGGCACGCGGGGTTCGTCGGATCGAGACTGCCGGTCGCCGTGCGGGCGTCCACGTAACACAGATAGGTGCGCGAACCGGGCATCATCGCCACGCCGTGCGCCTCGGCGCGGCCCTGACCGAGAAGGGTCAGGCCCAGTGCCGCGAGGAGGGTGGCGAAGGCCGCCGCCACCGATAAGAGTCTGCTGCGTCGAGCCACGTTCGGTCCGTCCTTCCTTGTGGGGGTGGTGGTGCGTCTCAGGCGGTGTTGCAGGCAGTTCCGTTGAGGGTGAAGGCGTTCGGTGCGGCGAACGTGCCGCTGTAGGTGCCCTGGAAGCCGAACGTCTGGCTGCCGCCCGGCGCCAGCTGCGCGTTGTGCGACAGGGCGGACGCCGTGACGACACCCGAGGCCGGGTTCACCGTGGCGTTCCAGGCGCTGGTGACGCGCTGCCCGGAGGGCAGGGTGAAGCCGAGCTGCCAGCCGTTCACCGCCGTCGAACCGGTGTTGCGGACGGTGACGTCGGCGGTGAACCCGCCCGGCCAGACGTTCGTGGCGTACGTCACCGAACAGGCGGTCTGGCCACCGGGGTTGCCGCCCCCGCCGCCACCGTTGCCTCCGCCGCCATTGCCACCCGTGCGGATCTCGGAGGAGAACGACGTCACCGCGAGCCCGGTGCCGTTCTGCCAGGGCTCGAAGCCCGCCTGCACGCTCGTCAGGTACCAGTTGCTCGACGCCAGTTGACGGGAGACCGCCTGCTGGACGAAGTCCATCACGTCGAAGTTCCAGCTGGTGATCGCCGAGGGGGCGACGAAGGACAGCACGTTGTTGGAGCCGTTGCTGCCGGACCACACCTGCCAGGACCGGCCGGCGACCGTGGCCGTGCCGGTCTGCGAACCCACCGGCTGGATCGGCCCGACCTTGTTGAACCAGACCATGATCTCGGTCCGGTTCACGCCGTCCTTGCGGGCCGTCGGGTCCAGCCAGATGTCGTAGGCGGCGTCGTAGACCGCGTCGCTGACATAGCCGTACGAGATGCTGGTGGGCGCGCTGGAGATGGTGTCCAGCCGGGCCGGGAGCGCCGTGCCCGGCGAGCAGTTGGTGTAGTGGCAGCCGTTGTAGACGGACGGGTACGACTTCGGAGCGCCGTTGGTGGCCGCCGAGCCGTCGGCCCGGTTGATCCGGAAGCCGGAGTCCGTGACGGTGATGCACTGGGTGGCGTCGGTGCCCCAGCGGTTGTTCTGGACGACGTAGCGGCCCTGGATCGTGGTCGTTCCGAAGGCGTCGCAGATCTGTGTGTCGGCGCGCGCCGCCGGAGCAGCCGCCAGGAAGGCGGCGACCAGGGCGAGAGCGGTGAGCAGCGCGCACAGTAAGCCGCGCGCGGGGTCGAGCCGATGGGGCAGCAGTCGCATAGGGGGGCCTCTTCGAGGGGCGACGTCGTGGGGAGGAGGAGTGCTCCCGTTCGCGCTTCTGTGGGAGCGCTCCCATCGTTTAGAACCGGACTATAGAAGCGATGCATGTCCCTGACAAGACTGTGGGGGGGAGAAAAGCGGATCGGGTAAGTGCGGCAGGGGCCCTTACCCGATCCGCGATCGATCACTTGCGCGACTGGTGCCTCTTGTGGCGGTGCGTGTGGTGGTACTGGTGCCCGACGGAGGTGCGGTCGGTGGCGGTGCGCGTGGTGGGGTCGCCGCCGCCGCTGACGGTGGCACGGTTGGTGACGTGGTGGGGGGCGTTGCGGGAGACCTCGACCTTGAGGGTGATGGACGGGTAGGAGCTCCCGGCGGGCAACGGGTTGCCGCGTGTGCAGGTCAGGGTTTTCCGGTCGCACTTCCATCCGGGACCGCTGATGCCGCGAGCGTGCAGCCCTCGCGGAAGGGTGTCGTGGACCGTGACGGTGGTGCCGTCCGCCGGGCCGGGCCCGGCGTTGCGGACGGTGAGGGTGTAGACGCCCTGCTTGCCCCGGGTGAGTTTTCCGGTGTGGCGCTTGGTGATGGTCAGGGCGGGTTTGAGGGTGTAGGAGATGACGAGTTGGCCGTTGTTGTTCGCCGTGCCGATCGTGGACAGCGCATAGCTCGTGCCCGTGCCCGTCGGGGTGGCGAAGCTGCTGCCTCCTCCGCCACCGCCACCGCCCGCCCGGCCAAAACCACTGGTTCCAGGGGCGGAGGCGCCTCCTCCGCCACCGGCGAAGTACCCTCCGCCTCCGCCTCCTCCGGCCCCGGCGGCCACGCAGTTGCCTCCGGTGTTGGTGCCTCCGGTGCCTCCGGTGCCGACCGTGCTGCCCGTGAAGCTGATTCCCGGGTTGCCCGCGGCGGGCGTGCAGCCTGCAGTGGCGGTGCCCGGCGCACCGTCGGTGCCGCCGGTCGTGGTGGTGGTGCTGCCGCCCTGCCCGCCGGATCCCGGCGAACCATCAACACCGAATGCTCCGGTGGTGCCTGCGGTGGCATCCGGCGTGCCGCCGTTGCCCCCGCTTCCCCCGGCGGTGGTGCCGGCGAAGGGGGTGCCGCCGCCGGAGCCGCCGCCTCCGGCGACGACAAGGAGGCCGGCGCCGGTGCCGACACTGGACGCCCCGCCTCCCCCGGAGCCTCTCCGGAATTGGCCGGTGGGTTGGCTCGAGGTGCCGCCTGGGGCGCCGCCGTTGTATCCGCCGGCGCCGGTTCCGTTGCACCCTTTGCCGCCGGTGCCGCCGACATTGACGGTGAAGGTCGTCGGGGCGGTGGTTGCCGGCAGTGTGGTGATGACACGTCCCGCGGTGCCCCCGGTCCCGGTGAAGCCGCAGACGGTGCCAGTGTTGTCGGCGCCCCCCGCGCCGTCCGCGGTGATCGTCACGACCGCCCCTGCCGGCACCGTGTAGGTCTGCGGGGCGCCGGTGAAGGTGAACGTCTGTGTCACTGGTGTGGGCGCCGCCCGCACCCGCGCCGTAGCCGCGGCCACCGGCGGGGCCGTCACGGCCAGCAGCGCCATTCCGGTGAGCACCGCGCACCCCACGGACACCGCACCCACACCTCGGCCTGAATACCGTCCACTTTGACGCTGACAAGCATTCATCTACGGGTCGAACCCCTTCTCCTCACAGCGAGGCACCAGCCGCACGCAGGCGCGCGGCAGTACATCTGGCGGGCTAAAAAGCGACAAATATCATTAGACGCCATTAAAAGATCATTTAGTGATCATGGTGATGTGCGAGAGGCTGCGTGTCGGGGGTGGACCGACTCCACCGACCGGGTGCGTCGAAGCGGTCACTCATACGCGGCGAACCCTGTGAACTCCGACCAGGCGGTGGGGGAGAGGGCGAGCTGAGCGCCGGCGGTGTTCGTAGTCGCGCACGGCTGCACGCCGCGAGGTGCCCGGCTCGCGCGGCGGCTCGTGGCGCATCGGATGGACGCCTGGGGGTTCCCGTACGGGAGCGAGGCGGGCGAGAGCGTGACCCTGGTCGTCGCCCAACTCGCCGCCGACGCCGTCCGGCACAGCCGCGCCCCCGGGCGGGACTTCCGCGTCCGGCTGCTGTGGGAGGGCGCGGTCGTCCGCGTGGAGGTGGCCGACGCGCGGACCGAACGGCTCCCGGTGCCGCGGGAGCCGGATGGCGAGGGCGGGCGCGGGCTTCTGCTGGTCGCGGCGGTGTCCGAACGATGGGGCGTGGAGCCGCGGGCGGGCCGTGCCTACAAGGTGGTGTGGGCGGAGGTGCGGGTCACGGGGTCAGGAGGTCCGCGAGGAAGGCGTTCGTGAACGTCCCTGCCGGGTCCAACTCCCGTGCCAGGACGCGGAAGTCGTCCATGCGCGGGTACCGGTCGCGCAGTGCGGCCGACGGTGTGGTGAACACCTTGCCCCAGTGCGGGCGGGGGTCGAGGTCCGTCAGAGCCTCCTCCAGTCGGCGCACGACCGGCAGTACGGCGGCCGTGTCCTCGATCCAGGTGAAGTGCGCGGCGACGGTGTCCCGGCCGTAGGAGGGGCTCAGCCACTGCTCGTCGGCGGCGACGGTGCGGATCTCGCAGGTCTGGAGCACCGGGGCGACCGTCTCCCGGATCTCGTCGATCGCGTGCAGGACGTCGAGGGCGTACCGGCGCGGCAGCAGGTACTCAGACTGCAACTCGGCGCCGCTGCTCGGGGTGAACTCGGCCCGAAAGTGCGGGAGTCGCTCGTGCCAGGGGCCGGGCACGCCGAACTGCTGCGTGCAGTTCTCCGCCGGCATGCCCGGCACCGGGTGCAGCGCGACCTTGGCCGGTACCGCCCAGGGGAAGGCGGGCAGCGGCTGGTCGGTGCGCCGCTTGAGCCATACCTGGCGGAAGCCCGGGTCGCGCCAGTCGGTGAACAGGCTGACGCTGTACGCGGCGGCCGCCACCGTCTCGTAGTCCAGCCCCTCCAGGGGGAGTTCGGTGAACAGGTGCTGTTCGACCTCGTAGGCGGGCTCCAGGTCCAGGGTGAGCGCGGTGACCACGCCGAGCGCGCCGAGGGAGGTGACGGCTCCGCCGAACCGCGGGTCGCCCCGGCCGATGACGACCGTCGAGCCGTCCGCGGTGACGATCTCCACCTCCCGCACGGGCGCGGCCAGCGGTCCGTTGCCGACGCCGGAGCCGTGGGTGCCGGTCGCCACCGAGCCGGCCACCGAGATGTGCGGCAGGGAGGCCATGTTGGGCAGGGCGAGGCCGTGCGCGTGCACCCGGCGGGCGAGTTCCGCGTAGCGCAGACCGCCGGCCACCCGGACCGTGCGGGCCGCCGTGTCGACGTCGGCCTCGGCGGGCATCGCCTCCAGGGAGAGCAGGGTGCCCCCGGTGCCCGGGTCGGCGATCTCGTTGAAGGAGTGCCCGCTGCCCAGCACCCGCACCCGCGCACTGCGGGCGACCAGCTCCCGCACGGCGTCGAGCGAGCCCGGCCGGTCCACCTCCGCGGCGCTGTAGGTGATGTTCCCCGCCCAGTTGGTCACGGTCGTCCCGGTCATCCCGCTGTTCCTCCCCCTCACGCCACGGCCCACCAGGCCACCGGAGGGAACCTACCCGACGGCCGCCGGGCAGTGGTTCACGGCGCCCGTGCGGGGGACCCGGCACGACCCGCGCGCGAGCGTAGGCATACCGTGAGAAGTCGTACACGCGAGTCGGGAGGAGTCAACGGCATGGACAGCCGTACCGAGCTGGTCGAGGATCTGATGGAGCGCTTCCCGCACGTGCCGCGGGAGGCCGTCTTCAAGGAGGACCTGCTCCGGGGCGGTGTGGCCTTCGACCCCTCCGCGCTGAGTGACAACGAGAGCGGCGAGGTCAAGCCGAAGTCGTACTTCATCTTCTCCTTCGACCACGGCACCCTGCCCGAGCTGGGGGAGGCCGCGCTGCGGCGGCCGCCGGAGGAGATCATCCTCACCGGCGGACCGTACGACCTGCGGCGGACCGTCGTCTCCGTACGGGTGAATCCCGCCTCGCCGTACCGTGTGGCCGCCGACGACGAGGGGCTGCTCGGCCTCTACCTCGACGGGAAGCGGATCGCCGACGTCGGTGTGCCGCCCATGCCCGAGTACTACCGGCACAAGCTGTCCAACGGGAAGTCCGTGATGGAGGTCGCCCCGACCATCCAGTGGGGCTACCTGATCTACCTCACCGTCTTCCGCGTCTGCCAGTACTTCGGCGCCAAGGAGGAGTGCCAGTACTGCGACATCAACCACAACTGGCGCCAGCACAAGGCGGCCGGCCGGCCCTACACCGGCGTCAAGGACGTCGAGGAGGTCCTGGAGGCGCTGGAGATCATCGACCGGTACGACACCCAGAAGGCGTCCACCGCCTACACCCTCACCGGGGGCGCCGTCACCTCCAAGGTGGCGGGCCGCGACGAGGCCGACTTCTACGGCCACTACGCCAAGGCCATCGAGGAGCGCTTCCCGGGCCGCTGGATCGGCAAGGTCGTCGCGCAGGCGCTGCCGAAGCCGGACGTGCAGCGGTTCAAGGACTACGGCGTGCAGATCTACCACCCCAACTTCGAGGTGTGGGACCGACGTCTGTTCGAGCTGTACTGCCCGGGCAAGGAGCGCTACGTCGGCCGCGACGAGTGGCACCGCCGGATCCTGGACTCCGCCGAGGTGTTCGGCGCGCGCAATGTGATCCCCAACTTCGTGGCGGGCGTGGAGATGGCCGAGCCCTTCGGCTTCACCACCGTCGACGAGGCCATCGCGTCCACCACCGAGGGCCTGCGCTTCTTCATGTCGCACGGCATCACGCCCCGCTTCACCACCTGGTGCCCGGAGCCCACCACCCCGCTGGGCAAGGCCAACCCGCAGGGCGCGCCGCTGGAGTACCACATCCGGCTGCTTGAGGCCTACCGCGCCACGATGGACGACTTCGGCCTCTCCTCGCCCCCCGGCTACGGCCCGGCCGGCCCCGGGAACGCGGTCTTCTCGGTCAGCTCCTTCATGGACAGCCTGTCGGCGGCGGAGGAGACGCCCCAGGAGACCGAGGCGGCGGCGCGGTAGTCCTCCGCGGTGCGTTTTCGGGTCCCGTGAGTCGAATGGGGGCTTCGGTCCGTACTACGGAGCGGAGTTGAGGACCACGGGATCCGTCACGACAATTGCATACGTGGCTTGTCAGTTGTGTCAAAGGCGTGAAAAGCTCGTGCTCTGCCGCGAGGTTCCCCCCAACTTCTCCCTGAGCGCAGAGAGTTGACCTCGCCCGTGGATGCAGGAGACCCATGCCCGACCTGCCGAGCCCCCAGGACGCGACCGAGGCCGCGCTGCTTGCCGAGTGCTGGGACGCCGTGCTCTCCTACGCCGACCTGTGCACGGCCGGCTCCGGCGCGGCCGGGCAACTGGCCGCGGAGGCCTTCGCGGCGGGCGTGCGCGAGGTACGGGCCGCCGAGGCCGGTGCGTCCCGGGGCCGCCGTACGCCCCGGCTGCCCGCGATCCCGCTGACGCTGGCCGCCGTGCGCGTCACCGCCGCGTCCTGGGAGGCCGGCGGGCTCGGCGACCGGCTCGCCCCGGACCTGCGGCTGTGGCTCAACTCCGACAAGGCCGCCCGCTGGAGCGGCCCGCCGCCGCACCGCCCGCTCGCCCTGCGCACCCTGCGGGACCTCCAGGAACCGGACGCCGCGCTGCTGTGGCTGGCCGAGGTGGAGGCGCTGCCGTCGACCGTGGTGGCCCGCCGGCTGGGCCTCGACCCCGCGCTCGTGTCCGAGGAACTCGACCAGGTGCGGGCCCTGTTCCGGGACCGTTGCCGCCGCAACCACCTCGACACCCCGATGGACGCGGAGTGCCGCGGCTACGCGGGGCTGCTGGACGCGGTCACCCGTCCCGCGTCCGCCGCCGAGACCCCCGAGGACCTCTCCCGGCACCTCGCCACCTGCGAGGGGTGCGCCCAGGCCGCCGCCTGCCTGCGGCCGCACGGCGGCGGACTGCCCGCCGCGCTGGCCGGCGGCGTCATCGGCTGGGGCGGCCTGGCCTATCTGGAGCGCCGCCGCCGGGCTGCCGAGGTGCGCCTCGGCGCCCACCGCTCCGCGGCGGCCGGCACCGGCGGGGAGCCGCAGGAGGGCGCCGCTCGGGCGCGGGTCGTGCGCGGCGGCCTGCTCGCCGCGGCGGTCGCCCTGTCCGGGCTGGCGCTGGCCGTGTCGATGATGCCGTTCGACGGCTCCGCGAACGACGCCGCGCACGGTGAGGCCGGCCGTCAGCCGGTCGCCGACGGCCGCCAGGCCGACGACCCGGTCGCCGCCCCGCCCGCCGCCGACCCCCTGCCGTCCGCGTCCGTCGCGGCCTCGGTGTCCGCGGCCCACGAATCGTCCGCGAGCGGCGCGGCGACCCGGTCCGGCCGTGAGAACCCCGACCCGGAGCCGCAGGGAACCGCCTCGGCCACCGCCGACGGGGGCGACTCGCCCGATCCCGCGACGGACGGGCCAGGGGCGGGCGACCCGGCGACGGGCGGGCAGGGGAGCGGTGGGCCGGGGAGCGGCGGGACGGGGGCCTGCCGGGTCGACTACGACCTGACGTACCAGTGGACCGACGGTTTCCAGGCCAAGGTCACGGTCACCACCGCCCGCTCCCTGGACACCTGGCGCGTCGCCTGGTCCTTCCCCGACGGGCAGCAGGTCGGTCAGATGTGGGACGCGACCGTGGCCCAGAACGGCTCCCGCGTCACCGCCACCGCCGCCGAGTACAACAAGTCCGTCCCCGCGAACGGCACCCTGTCCTTCGGCTTCCTCGGCACCTGGCACGGCCACAACTCCACGCCGTACGACTTCACGCTCAACGGCCACAGCTGCGCGACGGCCTGATCCCAGGACCGTGAGCGGCCCGGCGGCGGGGCGTTCCGGCGTTCCGGCGGCCCGCTCCGAGGAGTGACCCGAACGGCCCTGTCGGGTACCCGGGCGGGACATGGAGGGTGGGAGCGTGTGCCACCGGCACGCGGTACCCCCGACCGCTGTCCCGCCCCGGAAGGAAACCCGATGTCCGTCGAGACGCAGCAGGCAGCCGCCGGGCTCACGGAGGAGGAGCTCGCGACGCTGGACGCCCACTGGCGCGCCGCGAACTACCTCTCCGTCGGCCAGATCTACCTCATGGGCAACCCGCTGCTGGCCGAACCGCTGCGCCCGGAACACATCAAGCCGCGCCTGCTCGGCCACTGGGGCACCTCGCCCGGCCTCAACCTGGTCCACACCCACCTCAACCGCGTCATCAAGGCCCGTGACCTGAACGCCGTGTGCATCTGGGGTCCGGGCCACGGCGGGCCCGCCGTGCTCGCCAACTCCTGGCTGGAGGGCTCGTACACCGAGACCTATCCGGACATCACCCGGGACACGTCCGGCATGGCGCGGCTGTTCAAGCAGTTCTCCTTCCCCGGCGGGGTGCCCAGCCACGTCGCCCCCGAGACACCGGGTTCCATCCACGAGGGCGGCGAACTCGGCTACTCCCTCTCCCACGCCTACGGCGCCGCGCTCGACAACCCGGACCTGGTCGTCGCCTGCGTGATCGGCGACGGCGAGGCGGAGACCGGCCCGCTGGCCGCGTCCTGGCACTCCAACAAGTTCCTCGACCCGGTCCACGACGGAGCGGTCCTGCCGATCCTCCACCTCAACGGCTACAAGATCGCCAACCCGACCGTCCTGGCCCGCCTCCCCGAGGCGGAACTCGACGAACTGCTCAGGGGCTACGGCCACGACCCGATCCACGTCACCGGCGACGACCCGGCCGCCGTGCACCGCGCCATGGCCGCGGCCATGGACACCGCGCTCGACCGTATCGCCGCCTTCCAGCGCGCCGCCCGCACCGACGGTGCCACGGAACGGCCCCGCTGGCCCATGATCGTGCTGCGCACCCCCAAGGGCTGGACCGGACCCGCCGAGGTCGACGGGCTGCCCGTGGAGGGCACCTGGCGCTCCCACCAGGTCCCGCTGGCCGGAGTCCGGGACAATCCCGAGCACCTGCGGCAGCTGGAGCGGTGGCTGCGCTCGTACCGCCCCGAGGAACTGTTCGACGAGCACGGCACCCCGCGCCCCGCCGTGCTCTCCTGCGTCCCGCACGGCACCCGCCGGCTCGGCGCCACCCCGCACGCCAACGGTGGGCTCCTGCTGCGCGAACTGCCCCTGCCCCCGCTGGAGAAGTACGCCGTCGAGGTCGACAAGCCCGGCGCGACCCTCCACGAGCCCACCCGTGTCCTCGGCGACCTGCTCGAGGACGTCATGGCCGCCACCACCGACCGGCGAGACTTCCGGCTCGTCGGCCCGGACGAGACGGCCTCCAACCGCCTCCAGGCCGTCTACGGCGCCAGCGGCAAGGCCTGGCAGGCACTGACCCTGCCGGTGGACGAGCACCTCGACCCGCACGGCCGGGTCATGGAGATCCTGTCCGAACACACCTGCCAGGGCTGGCTGGAGGGCTACCTCCTCACCGGCCGGCACGGACTGTTCTCCTGCTACGAGGCCTTCGTGCACATCGTCGACTCGATGGTCAACCAGCACATCAAATGGCTGCGCACCACCCGCCGGCTGCCCTGGCGGGCCCCCATCGCCTCGTTCAACTACCTGCTGACCTCGCACGTGTGGCGCCAGGACCACAACGGCTTCTCCCACCAGGACCCCGGCTTCGTCGACCACATCCTGAACAAGAGCCCCGAAGCGGTCCGGGTCTACTTCCCGCCGGACGCCAACACCCTGCTCTCCGTGGCCGACCACGCGCTGCGCAGCCGCGACTACGTCAACGTGATCGTCGCCGGCAAGCAGCCCTGCTTCGACTGGCTCTCCATGGAGCAGGCCACGGTGCACTGCGCGCGCGGCGCCGGCATCTGGGAGTGGGCCGGCACCGAGGACGGCAACCGCGAACCGGACGTGGTGCTGGCCTGCGCGGGCGACGTGCCGACCCAGGAGGTGCTGGCCGCCGCCCAGCTGCTGCGCCGGCACCTGCCCGACCTGGCCGTGCGCGTGGTCAACGTCGTGGACATCGCCCGGCTGCTGCCCAGCGGGGAGCACCCGCACGGGATGACCGACTTCGAGTACGACGGGCTGTTCACCCGGGACAAGCCGGTGATCTTCGCCTACCACGGCTACCCGTGGCTGATCCACCGACTCGCCTACCGCCGGGCGGGCCACCCCCACCTGCACGTGCGCGGCTACAAGGAGATCGGCACCACGACCACGCCGTTCGACATGGTGGTGAGCAACGACCTGGACCGCTACCGCCTGGTCATGGACGTCATCGACCGCGTCCCCGGCCTCGCGGTGCGCGCCGCGGCCGTCCGCCAGCGGATGGAGGACACCCGGCTGCGCCACCACGCCTGGATCCGGGAGCACGGCGTGGACCTGCCCGAGGTGGCGGACTGGTCCTGGGACGGCTGACCCCGGCGTCGCCGTCCGGCGCGCGGGGCGGCCGGCAGGATCCCATCCCGGGTGTGCGCGGACCAGGGCCGACCGGCCCTGGTCCGCGCACGCGCTTCGGGGAAGGATCCTTGAGGTAAGCCGACACATCACAAGGAGCGACCGATGGCGGACCGTGAGCAGGCCGGACCCGACACCCCGATCCGGGTCTTCCTCCTCGACGACCACGAGGTGGTACGGCGAGGGGTGCACGACCTGCTGAACGACGAACCGGACATCACGGTGGTCGGCGAGGCCGCCACCGCCGATCAGGCACTGGTGCGTGTCCCCGCCCTGCGACCGGACGTCGCGGTGCTCGACGTCCGGCTGCCGGACGGCGACGGCGTGACCGTCTGCCGCGACCTGCGCTCCCGTCTGCCGGAACTGGCCTGCCTGATGCTGACCTCGTTCGACGACGAGGAGGCGCTGCTGGACTCGATCATGGCGGGTGCCTCCGGCTATGTGCTGAAGCAGATTCGGGGCTCGGACCTGGTCTCGGCGGTGCGCACGGTGGCGAGCGGCCAGTCACTGCTCGACCCCAGCGCCACCACGAAGCTGATGGCCCGGCTGCGGGGCGGACAGCAGCCGGAGGAGGAGCCGGACACGCTGCCCGGCCTCACCGACCGGGAACGGGAGATCCTGGCCCTGATCGGCGAGGGACTGACCAACCGCCAGATCGGCCAGCGCCTCTACCTGGCCGAGAAGACGGTGAAGAACCACATCTCCCGTCTGCTCGCCAAGCTCGGCGTGGAGCGGCGCATCCAGGCCGCCGTCATCGCCACCCAGGCCAAGGACCGGCTGCGCGGGACCTCCTGACCGGGACCTCCCGGCCTTCGTCCATCGGCGCCGGTGCCTCATGCGTGGCCGGTGTTTCCGCCGGTGTCGTCGGACCGGTAGATGATGTCGGTGCTCACCGACACCACGCCGTCGACCCCGCCGCACAGCCGCTCGATCACCGCGACGAGGCTCCTGGTCCGCACGGTCCCCTTCAGCGAGACCCGGCCGTCGGACACCGCGACCGTCACGTCCGCCGGGGTGAGCCCGAGGGTCCGCGCGAGCACTTCTTGGGTGATCTCCTCGAAGATGGCCTCGTCGCGCCGGAGGAAGACCCGCAGCAGGTCGCCGCGGCTGACGATGCCCACGAGGGTGCCGCCCTCGTCGACCACGGGCAGCCGCTTGACCCGGTGCGCGTCCATCAGGCGCGCGGCCTCCACGACGGTCCACTCGGGGCGCGCGCACACCGCCGGTGCCGTCATCAGGTCCTCGGCGGTGCCGGCGGCGGAGCCACCGTGCCCGGCGCCCTCCGCCCGCGTTCCGGGCAGCAGGCCGGCCGGGTCCGGGCGCACGGCCACCGTGCGCAGCAGGTCCGCCTCGGAGACCACCCCCACGGGACGGTCCGACTCGTCGACCACGGGCACGGCCGTCACCTCGTTGTCGGCCAGCACCTTGGCGACCTGCTTGAACGGGGTGTCCCGGCGGACCCGGACGACTCCGCGGGTCATGAGGTCCTCCACCGTACGGTGTCGCATGACGTCTCTCCCTTCGGTCCGCCCGACCGGTTCGCGTGCGCCGGTCCGCGGTTCACGCGCGGGCCCGCACTCTCCAGGGTGGCGGTGGCACACCCGGGCGGGCTTGGGCCCCTCGTGTACGAGGACGGCGCCGTTCGTCCCTTTTGCGAGGGACCTCGGGCCCGTTGGTGCGGGCGGCGGGGTCGGGCGATCCTGGAGGGCGGACCCCCTTCAGGGAGGGATGGCCATGCACGCTCAGCTGGGCGACCGACTGGTCGTCGAAAGCCCGGTCACCGGCGACGTCCGGCGTGACGGTGAGATCGTCGGCCTGCACCACGAGGACGGCACCCCGCCGTACGACGTGCGCTGGTCCGACACCGGCGAGATCACGCTGGTGTTCCCAGGGCCGGACGCGCATGTCCGGCACCCGGGGGAGGACGAGGAGACCACGGCCGGCGGACAGGCCCCCGCGGAACCCTCCCGCGCCGGGCCGGGCCGGCCGGGGGACTTCGGCAGGCGTCTGGCGGCCGCCCGCAGGAAGCGGGGACTGAGCCTGGAGGAGACGGCGGGCCGGGCCCGGATGTCCCCGCAGTACCTCGCCTATCTCGAGCAGCGCCCGTCGGCGCCGGGGATGGGGACCGTCGTACGGCTGGCCGACGCGCTGGACACCACACTGATCACGCTGAGCGGCGGCGACCAGGACGTGCCGCCCGGGCAGGGACAGGCGCTGCTCCACCCCCGGCTGACCGACCTCGGTCCGGACGAGTGCCGGGCGCTGCTGTCGACGCACGGAGTGGGGCGTATCGCGCTGACCGGCCCGGACGGGCCCGCCGTCCTCCCGGTCAACTACGACGTGGTGGACGACTCGCTCGTCTTCCGCACCGAGCCCGACGCGGTCCCCGCCGCGGCCGTCGGCCACGAGGTGGCCTTCGAGGTGGACCAGGTCGACGAGACGATGAGCCAGGGCTGGAGCGTGCTGGCGGTCGGCCGCGCCGAAGCGGTCACGGACGCCGAAGCGGTGCGCCGGCTGGAGCAGCGGGTCCACTCCGACCCCTGGGCGGGCGGGCCGCGGACCCTCTGGGTGCGTATCCGCCCCGCCCGTCTGACGGGACGCCGCATCACTCCCGCGGACCGGTGAGCGGGGCGGGGTCCGGGCTTCGGCCGGACATGATCGGACGGGAAGGACAATCCACTTCTCGCGGATCCTGATTGCGCGGTGCACGGCTTCTCCGCCGCTTCCCCGCGTCTTGCGGTCCTTCCCGTCACTTTCATGACACCACACGGGCCGCCGCGGCACCAGGGCCGTCCGGCCCCGGCCGGGCGGCCGCGGTCCGGTCGGGACCTGCGGCCCTGTCGAGGGCCCGCTGAGCCCTTCCGCCCCGGCCGGGCGGCGAAGGAAGGTGGACGGGCAAGCGTCAAGGGAGCCCATGGAGGAGCCGTCATGCGGACACCGGCAGTCGACGCGACCACCCTGGAGAGCCTGCTGTACTCGGCCGTGGCGGCTCCGTCGATCCACAACACCCAGCCCTGGCGGTTCGGCATGGACGCCGACACCCGGTCCATCCACGTCCGCGCCGACTCGCGGTCCCTGCCGCTGACCGATCCGCGGCAGCGTGCCCAGCACCTCTCCGTGGGCGCGGCCGTCTTCAACCTCCGCGTCGCCGCGGCACACCTCGGCTGGGACCCGCTCGTGACGCTCCTGCCCGACCCGCGCGACCCCGGCCTGCTGGCGACCGTCCGGCTGTTCGTGGCGGCCCCGGACGCACAGCCCTCGTACGCGGGCCTGTACGACGCGGTCGCGCGCAGGCACACCAGCCGGATGCCCTTCACCGGGCGGCCGGTGCCGGAGCACATCGTGCTGGAGATGGTCAAGGCGGCGCGGATCGAGGGGGCGCACCTGGAGGTCCCCGACTTCGCCGGCACCCGGCGCCTGCTGAGCCTGACCGCGCAGGCCGAGGCGCGCAACGCCGCCGACCCGGCCCGCACCGCCGAGACCAGGGCCTGGGTCAACGCGCCGGACATGCGCCTCCCGCACGGCATTCCGCTCACCTCGCTCGGCCCGCGGGACACGGCGGGGCGGATGCCGATGCGGGACTTCACCGGCCCGCTGCCCGGGCTGCGACCGCCCGCCCTGCGTTTCGAACGGCACGCGCAGGTGGCCCTGTTGTGGACCCCGCACGACCGGCGGGAGGACTGGCTGCGCGCGGGGCAGGCCATGGAGCGGGCCCTGCTGGTGGCCACCCGGTTCGGAGTGCGCACCTCGATGCTGCACCAGGCGATGGAGTGGCCCGACCTGCGGGCGACGATGGCCGCCCCGAGGCTTCGGTGCCGCCCCCACCTGCTGATCCGCTTCGGCTACGGCCCGGAGGGCGGCCGCACCCCGCGCGCCGCCACCCGGCTGACCCCCACGGATGAAACACCGGCGGGCACGGACGAAACACCGGCGGGCCCCACGGGCCGGACGGGCTGAACGCACACGACGAGGGGCCGGGCGGCGGACCGAACGTCCGCCCCGGCCCCTCCATACCCTCAACCGCTGACGCTCGGCCGCTCAATTGGCGACGCGCAGATCCGTGAGCTCCCGTCCGGTGACCATCGTGGCCTCGATGCGGACGAAGACGTCCTCCTCGATCGGCATCCAGGAGCGCGGCCCGGTCCGCAGGAGACGCTCGTGCTCGACCGGATCGGTCACCACGGTGGCCCGGCCGGTGACGACCACGCTCCAGCCCGACCGGCTCTGCGCGTCGAACGCGTCCGCCTCGAAGGCGACCACGACACCGTCCACGGCACGGACGAGGCCGGAGCCCGCGGAGGTACGCAGCAGGACGGATGCGTCCGCCGCCAGGGCGAAGTTGACGGGCAGCACCGCGGGCAGTGCCTGCCGCGTGTAGACGACACGGCCCACCGGTACCTCGGCCATCAGGCGCAGGCACTCCTGCCGGTCCATCGAGCGAAAGCCATCGTTGTCGGACACCCTTCCATGGTCGCCGCGCACCCGGCCCGCCGTTAGGGCCTGTTGGCCCACATCTTCGGCGGGGTTCCGCCCGACGCCTCAGGACCCGACGTTTCGAGGGGCGGCGCTCCGGTCGGTGGAATCCTCGGGTGCGCGGGTGCGCGGGTGCCGGGCCGCGCCGTTCGCGCTGCCCTCGTCGGCTACCTCACCCGGCTCTTCACCGCCGGAGACCTCGCGCAACCCCTCACCACGGTGGCCCTGGCCGACACGGGCGGCATCCTGCTGTGGGTGGTGCTGCCCTACCTCGCCCTCGCCCCCGCCGTCTTCGTCCTCCGGCAGACCAACTCCCCCTGGTTCCGGTCCGTCTTCGCCCTGCAACCGCGCCCGGAACTGATGAGCGGCGTGCCGTTGCCGTTCCAACTCCACGCCCTCAGCGCCCTGTTGCTCTTCGCGGCCTGGCCCTTCACCCGGCTGGTCCACATGCTCACCGCACCGCTGGGCTGCCTCACCCGCCCCTGCATCGTCCACCGCAGCCGCGAGCCCCGCCTCGGCGCGGCTGGGAGCGCATCGGGTGACGGCGGGCGGCGCCGGCGTAAATCCGGTGGCGCCGCTTCCTCGCGCTCCCCTACCGTGAGGCTCGCATTACGCGGAGGCCGGCGGCCGCCGCTGCCGGTTCCCAGAGTTCGCTGAGTTCTCGCGGAGAAAGAGGAGGTGTGACCCATGGCTGTCTCGGTAATGGGCGCTGCCCGCAACGACAGGACCATCCACTCCCCCTCCGCGGCCACCGGCTGACACCTCCTGCCACGCCCGCGCGCACCGTCGCGGGCCGTCGGGGCCGCCCTCGTGAAGGGTTCCCCCTTGCGTTCCTCCGCTTCTTCCGTTCCTTCCGCTCCCTCCGTTCCTTCTTCCGACTCGCCGCATCCTCTCGCCCCCTACGGCTGGGACGAGGGCTGGGAGTCGGTCTTCACCCCGTACACCGCCGAAGGCCTGCTGCCGGGCCGGGTGATCCGCGTGGACCGGGGGCAGTGCGACGTCGTCACCGCCGGCGGTGTGCTGCGCGCCGACACCGCGTTCGTCACCCCGCACGACCCGATGCGGGTGGTGTGCACCGGCGACTGGGTTGCCGTCGAGCCCGGCGGCCACCCGCGCTACGTCCGCACGACGCTGCCGCGCCGCACCGCCTTCGTGCGCTCCACCTCGTCCAAGCGGTCCGAGGGTCAGATCCTCGCCGCCAACGTCGACCACGCGATCGTCGCGGTGTCCCTCGCGGTCGAACTCGACCTCGGCCGCATCGAGCGCTACCTGGCACTGGCCTGGGAATCCGGCGCGCAGCCGCTGATCGTGCTGACCAAGGCCGACCTCGTGCCGGACGCGACGGGGCTGGGGTATCTCGTCCAGGACGTGGAGACTAGTGCGCCCGGTGTGCCGGTGCTGCCCGTCAGCGCCATGACCGGCGACGGGCTCGACGTCCTCCTCGCCGTCGTCTCCTCGGGCACGTCCGTGCTGCTCGGGTCGTCCGGCGCGGGCAAGTCCACGCTCGCGAACGCGCTGCTCGGCGAGGACGTGATGACGGTACAGGCCGCACGGGACGTCGACGGCAAGGGCCGGCACACGACCACCACCCGCAACCTGCTCGCGATGCCGGGCGGCGGCGTGCTGATCGACACCCCGGGACTGCGCGGAGTGGGCCTGTGGGACGCCGAGAGCGGGGTCGGACAGGTGTTCTCCGAGATCGAGGAGCTGGCCGGACGGTGCCGGTTCCACGACTGCGCCCACGACAGCGAGCCGGGGTGCGCGGTGCTCGCCGCCGTCGACGCCGGTGAGCTGCCCCAGCGGCGGCTGGAGAGCTACCGCAAGCTCCTGCGCGAGAACCAGTGGATCGTCGCCAAGACCGACGCGCGGCTGCGCTCGGAGATCCGGCGGGACTGGAAGCGCAAGGGCGCCGAGGGGCGGGCCGCGATGGAGGCCAAGCGGGGGCGGTGGCACTAGCCCGTCACCCGTCACCCGTCATCCGTCATCCCTCATCCGCCATCCGTCATCCGTCATCCGTCACCTGTCATGTCGGCCGCAGTGTCCGATTTCCGCCAGCGGCACCCCCGCGCGGAGGCGGACACTGGACGGCGTGATGGACGAGGACACCAGGTACGAGGCCGTACGCAGCCGGGACGGCCGGTTCGACGGGGAGTTCTTCTTCGCCGTCGACACGACCGGGATCTACTGCCGTCCCAGCTGCCCGGCCGTGACACCCAAACGGCACCACGTGCGGTTCTATCCCACGGCCGCCGCCGCGCAGGGCGCGGGCTTCCGCGCCTGCCGGCGCTGCCGTCCGGACGCGGTGCCCGGCTCCGCCGACTGGAACGTACGGGCGGACGCCGTCGGGCGGGCCATGCGGCTGATCGGCGACGGCGTGATCGACCGGGAGGGCGTCGCCGGGCTCGCCGCGCGACTCGGCTACAGCGAGCGGCAGGTGCGCCGGCAGCTCATCGCCGAGCTGGGTGCCGGGCCCGTCGCGCTCGCCCGTGCCCAGCGGGCGCACAGCGCGCGCGTCCTGCTCCAGACCACGGACCTGCCGGTCACGCAGATCGCGTTCGCGTCCGGGTTCGCCAGCGTGCGGCAGTTCAACGACACGATGCGGTGCGTCTACGCCGCGACCCCCAGCGAGCTGCGCGCCACCGCCCGCAGGGCACGGGGCCGCCGCCCCGCGGCGCCCACCGCCGGGATCCCGCTGCGGCTCGCCCACCGGGGCCCCTACCAGGCCGGCCCCGTCTTCGACCTGCTGGAACGCGAGGCCGTGCCCGGCGTCGAGGAGATCGGCGGCACGCCCGGACGGCGGACCTACCGGCGCACCCTGCGCCTGCCGTACGGCACCGGGACCGCCGCCGTGGACGAGCGCTCCGGCGCGCCACGGGCCGGGTCCGGAGCGCATCCCGGCGGCTGGCTGGAGGCCCGGCTCCACCTGACCGACCCACGCGATCTGACCACGGCCGTGCAGCGGCTGCGCCGGCTGTTCGACCTGGACGCCGACCCGTACGCCGTCGACGAGCGGCTCGGTGCGGACCCGCGGCTGGCCCCGCTGGTCGCCGCCCGGCCCGGCCTGCGCTCGCCGGGCTCGGCGGACCCGCCGGAGACGGCGGTCCGGGCGTTGGTGGGACCGGCGGCCGCCGCGGAGCTGGTACGGCGCTACGGCAAGGCGCTGGACGCTCCCACCGGCACGCTGACCCACCTCTTCCCCGAGCCGGCCGTGCTCGCCGAGGCCGAACCGGACGGCCCCCTGGGCGCCCTGGCCGCCGCCCTCGCCGACGGCACGGTGCGGCTGGACCCGGGGGCCGACCGCGACGACACGCACCGGGCACTGCTCGCCCTGCCCGGCCTGGATCCGGCCGTGGCCGCCGCCATCCGTACCCGGGCCCTCGGTGACCCCGACGTGGCCCCGCCCGGCGCGGACACCCCTGAAAGCTGGCGCCCCTGGCGCTCGTACGCCCTGCGGCACCTGCGTGCCGCCGAAGAGCTGGAGATCACCCCATGACCACGCACACGCACACGCACTCGACGGTCACCGGTACGACCTACTGGACCACCCTCGACAGCCCGCTGTGCCCCCTGCTGCTGACCGCCGACTCCTCCGGGGCGCTGACCTCGCTGTCCGTGCCAGGCCAGAAGGGCGGTCGCGAGGTCCGGGCCGACTGGCGGCACGACGCCGGGCCCTTCCGCGCGGCGGAGGAACAGCTCCGCGCCTACTTCGCCGGTGAACTCAAGGAGTTCCGGCTGCCGTTGCGCACCGCCGGCACCGCGTTCCGGGAGCGGGTGTGGGCCGCCGTCGACGACGTTCCGTACGGCTCGACGACCACGTACGGCGAGATCGCCGCACGTATCGGCGCTTCCCGCGCGGCTGTTCGGGCCGTCGGCGGCGCCATCGGCGCCAACCCGCTCCTGGTGCTGCGCCCCTGCCACCGCGTGATCGGCGCGGACGGTTCCCTGACCGGCTACGCGGGCGGCCTGGAGCGGAAGGTGCGACTGCTCACGCTGGAGGGCGTGCTGTAGGCACCGGCGTGTCAGCCGTGCCCGTAGGCACCGGCGTGTCAGCCGTGCCGCTCGCGGGCCACCCAGCCCCGTTCGTAGGCGTGCCAGCCCAGTTGCAGCCGGGTGCTCACCCCGGTCAGCTCCATCAGCCGCTTCACCCGGCGCTGCACGGTCCGCAGGCCCAGGTCGAGTTGCTTGGCGACGCTCGCGTCGGTCAGACCGGCCAGCAGCAGCGACAGCACCTCCAGGTCGATGGCGTCGGGGCCGTCCCGGTCCTCCTCGGTCACACCGGACGCCCCGAGCCGCAGCGGCAGCGCCTCCCGCCACACCGACTCGAACAGCCCGTAGAGCAGCTCCAGCAGGCCGCTGGCGTGCACGACCAGCGCGGTGGGCTCCGGGGTGTGCGAGGTGAGCGGCACCATGGCGAGCGTCCCGTCGGCGACGACCAGTTTGGTCGGTACGGTCTCGACGACCCGCACCTGCTCGTCGCGGCTGAGCGCGGCGGTCAGCTCCGTGACGCCGTTCGGCTTGTCCAGCACGGCGCGTTCGAGCACCACCCGGTAGCGGACCCCGCGGGCGGCCGCCTGCTCCTCGGCGTGGTTCTCCATCGAGGAGACGGCGATCGGGTTGCCCGTGACCAGCGCGCACACCTCCTCGCTCGCCCCGAGCTGGAGCTGGAGGAAGCGCTGCGCGACCGCGGGGGCGCCGGTGACCACCTCGACCAGATCGTGCACCGCGGGCTCGGAGGCCGCCGCCCGGTACTCCTCGGCGAGCAGCGCGGCGGCCAGCTCCGCCCTCTCCAGCTCGTGGCGGTGCTGGGTGAGCAGTGCGCCCAGCGCCACCCCGGGCGGCGCGGCCACCCAGCGGCCGGGCCGGGCCGAGGACTGGGCCGCGAGTCCGTGCCGCTCGAGACGGCGCAGGGCGTGCTCGGTGTCCCGCTCGCCGAGCATCAACCGCCGTGCGAGATCGGGGACTTCGGCGGCGCCCACGGACACCAGAGCCCGGTACGCCGCCTCGTGTGTCTCGTCCAGACCTATCGCTGCCAGCATCAGCTGCTGTCCCTCCCCTTTCAGACTCCTGGCATCACGTTCCGCGGCGCGTCGGCGGTGGCGGGAAACAGCCACGGCGCAAACCCGCCGCGGCACATCATCGCTGTACCACCGGTCACTCTGACAAGGTGGCGCCACCGAAGCACCGACGGGTGCCCGGTGTCCAGCCATGGACGTGGCCTGCACGGATACGCACCCCGTGCGGGTGGCCGGGGCAACTGACGGCCCCGGCCCGCAGCGTCCGGGCCGGGCACCGCGGGCCGCGTCGGGGCGTTCCGGACGGCGGTGTTTCGGCCGACCGGACCGTGATCCGGACCAGGATCACCCATGTACCGCCGGACGGCTCCTCCGTGGGGGGTGGAGCCGTCCGGCGACTTCGCCGCGCCCCGGGGTGGTTCGGTCCACCGGATTTGCCGATGCCCCGTTCTCACAGGGCCCGTGCGGTGGACAATTGGCGGCATGAGCCAGCAGGGGGGAAGGCCCACCGGTCAAGAGGACGACTGGTGGGGGCAGTTGTACGACGACTCCGCCGAGGACACCGGCCCCGCGGCCGGGGCCGATTCCCTGGACGACCGCTTCGCCTCGGCGTCCGGAACGGTCGACGGCCCCCCGCGGGGCGCGCCGCTACCCACCCCACGCCCACCGGACCCGGCCCCGGACTGGTGGCGCAGCACCCCCGAGGACACGGCGTCGGCAGCCGACCGGGGCTCCGAACCGGCGGAGCCGGCCTCGGGGGGTGCTTGGGGTTCCGGTCCGGGGGAGTCGGAGCGGTCGCCTTGGTCTGCCTCTCGCGCCGAGGGGGAGGCTGCGGAGGCCGACCGGGAGCCCGGGACGGGGACGCCGGAGCGGCCGTCTCAGCCGCCCGTACCGGCCGAAGAGCCGCCTGCAGGGGGCGCTTGGAGTTCCGGGCCGGTGGAGCCGGTGCGGTCGCCTCGGTCGTCCGCGCCGGCTGAGGGGCCCGCCGCGGGGGCGGCTTGGGATTCCGCGCCGATGAAGCCGGCTCAACCGCCCGTCTCCTCCGCGGGGACGGGCGACGGCCGGCCGTCGGGCTCCGCCGAGTCGACCCACCGGGGAGGTACCGGCTCCGGCTCGGGCGGTCCCTCGCCCAGGGACGCCGCCGACCCGGCCGGCCCCGCCGCGAGGCGGCTTCCGTCCACGCCCCCGCCTCCTCCCGCGCCCCCGTCACCTTCTTCGCCTCCGTCCGCGCCCGCAACCGCTTCTCCGCCCCCGTCCACCCCCTCGCCCCCTTCCGCACCTCCGGCCGCCCCTCCACCTCCGTCCGCTTCTCCGCGTTCCTCCGCACCCCCGCCGCCCTCCACTCCCCCCTCCCCGCCGGAGCCTCCATCTGTCGGGGCCGTGGGCGGCTCCGGACGTGAGGTGGGCGGTGGCGAGGCGTACGACCCACCAGCCGCCGGGGAGGCGTACGCCGTATCGGGTGGCGCGGAGGCGGAGGAGGGTCCGGCCGCCGGGGAGGCGCACGCCGCTTCGCGCGGTGTGGAGGAGGCGTACGACGCACCGCCTGGCGTGGAGGCGTACGACGTACCGGCCGCCCGGGAGGCGAACGCCGCAACGGGCGGTGTGGAAGCGCACTCCGCACCTGGCGCCGGTCAGGCGCACTCCGCACCGGCCGCCGGTAAGGCGTACTCCGTATCGGGCGCCGGGGAGGCGCATGTCGCACCGCCCGACGCCGGGGCGCACGTCGCACCGCGTGCCCGGGGTGGCGGCGTTGTCGTCGGGTATGTCGGGGCCCGGCCGCCCACCTACGCGGCCGAGCCCACCGCGTTGCCCGGGGCCGAGCCGGACGGGCTGGACGTCACGGTGCCGGACACCGTGCTGGACGGGGCCGCCTACGGGGCGTGCACGCTGCGGGCGGTGTCGATCCGGGGGGACTCCGCACGGTACCGGGGCGAGTCGCGGCGCGACGCGCTGCTCACCGCCCGCTTCGGCGCGGGGGACCAGGCACTGGTGCTGGTCGCGATGGCGACCGGCGCCCGCGCCACCCCGGGCGCGCACCGCGCGGCCGGCGAGGTGTGCCAGTGGATCGCCGAGGCCGTGGGTCGCAGCCACGCACGGCTGGCCGAGGACATCCGCGCGGCCCGGCGCGGCGACCTGAAGTCGGGGCTGCACCGCCTCACCGACCGCAGCCTCGGCAGACTCCGAGCGGGCGCCGCCGAACAGGGCGTGGAGCCGGAGCAGTACACGGCCACCCTGCGCTGCCTGCTCCTGCCCGCCGACCCCGACTGCCGCGTCCGGGTCTTCTTCGGCGTCGGCGCCGGCGGCCTGTTCCGGCTGCGCGAGGGCGAGTGGCAGGACATCGAACCCGGCGTCGCCGAGACCCCCGGCCACCCCGTGGTCGGCTTCGGCTCGCCGCCGTCCGAGACCCCGGACGGCGACCGGCTCACCATGGACCTCGGCATCACCACCCCGCCGAACCCGTACGACCCGGCCCCGGAACCGCCCCGCGAACCCTTCCGCTTCCGTGCGTCCGTGGCCCAACCGGGTGACACGCTCCTGATGTGCACCGCCGGTCTGGCCGACCCGCTGCGCGGCGAGCCCGAGCTGTGCGCCCACCTCTCGCGACGGTGGTCCGATCCCGCCCCGCCGGGCCTCGCCGCCTTCCTGGCGGACGCCCAGGTGCGGGTCAAGGGCTACGCGGACGACCGTACGGCCGCTGCCGTGTGGGAGGCGTGAGCGTCGGGGCTGTGCCTTCATGGAGGCGGAGGATCCGCGGCAGACCGAAGGGGTGCCCGAGCGCCATGGCCAAGCAGAGCGTCGCAGAGCAGTTCGTCGACATCCTCGTCCGCGCCGGAGTCAAACGCCTGTACGGCGTGGTCGGGGACAGCCTCAACCCGGTCGTCGACGCGGTCCGCCGCAACGCCGCCATCGACTGGATCCACGTCCGCCACGAGGAGACCGCCGCCTTCGCGGCCGGCGCCGAAGCCCAGATCACGGGCCGTCTGACGGCGTGCGCGGGCTCCTGCGGTCCCGGCAACCTGCACCTCGTCAACGGCCTGTACGACGCCCACCGCTCCATGGCCCCGGTCCTCGCCCTCGCCTCGCACATCCCCTCCGGAGAGATCGGCCTCGGGTACTTCCAGGAGACCCACCCCGACCGGCTGTTCGCCGAGTGCAGCCACTACAGCGAGCTGATCTCCAACCCGAAGCAGATGCCCCGGCTGCTCCAGACGGCCATCCAGAACGCGGTGGGCCGCAGCGGCGTCAGCGTGGTGTCGCTGCCCGGCGACATCGCCGCCGAGCCCGCGCCCGAGAGGGCCGCCGAGACCGCCATCGTCACCTCCCGGCCCACCGTCCGGCCCGGCGACGCCGAGATCGACCGGCTCGTCGAGATGATCGACGAGGCCGACAGGGTCACCCTGTTCTGCGGCAGCGGCACGGCGGGCGCGCACGCCGAGGTGATGGAGTTCGCCGAGCGGATCAAGTCCCCGGTCGGGCACGCGCTGCGCGGCAAGGAATTCATCCAGTACGACAATCCGTATGACGTCGGCATGAGCGGGCTGCTCGGCTACGGCGCCGCCTACGAGGCCACCCACGAGTGTGACCTGCTGATCCTGCTCGGCACCGACTTCCCGTACAACGCCTTCCTGCCGACCGATGTGAAGATCGCCCAGATCGACGTCCGGCCCGAGAACCTCGGCCGCCGCTCCAGGCTCGACCTCGCGGTGTGGGGCGATGTGAAGGAGACCCTGCGCTGTCTCGTGCCGCGGGTGCGGGTCAAGACGGACCGGCGCTTCCTGGACCGGATGCTCAAGAAGCACGCGGACTCCCTGGAGGGGGTCGTCAAGGCGTACACGAGGAAGGTGGACAAGCACGTCCCGATCCACCCCGAGTACGTGGCCGCCGTCCTGGACGAAGTGGCCGACGACGACGCCGTGTTCACCATCGACACGGGCATGTGCAACGTCTGGGGCGCCCGCTACATCTCGCCCAACGGACGCCGCCGCATCATCGGTTCCTTCTCGCACGGCTCGATGGCCAACGCCCTGCCGATGGCGATCGGCGCGCAGTTCACCGACCGCGGCCGGCAGGTGGTGTCCATGTCCGGGGACGGCGGCTTCGCCATGCTGATGGGCGACTTCCTGACCCTGGTGCAGTACGACCTGCCGGTGAAGGTCGTCCTGTTCGACAACTCCTCGCTGGGCATGGTGGAGCTGGAGATGATGGTCGCGGGCCTGCCCGCCTACGGAACGGCCATGAAGAACCCCGACTTCGCAGCCGTCGCCCGCGCCTGCGGCGCCCACGGCGTCCGGGTGGAGAAGCCCAGGCACCTCGCCGGCGCCCTGAAGGAGGCCTTCAGCCACAAGGGCCCCGCCCTCGTGGACGTCGTCACCGACCCCAACGCCCTGTCGATCCCGCCGAAGATCAAGGCCGAGATGGTGACCGGGTTCGCGCTGTCGGCCTCGAAGATGGTGCTGGACGGAGGCGTCGGCCGGATGGTGCAGATGGCGCGTTCCAACCTGCGCAACGTGCCCCGGCCGTAGGCCCGTCGGGACAGGGGAGCGCCGGACAACTGGCGTGGGCCATTCCACATGACTGGCCCGCGCCCGACGGGGCATGGATCTCCGTGAACGTGTTCGAACTGGAGGGGAACCGACATCGGCACGCGGACGGGGGCCATGAAGAGGCAGGCACGAGGGGGTGGTCCCGCGACGGTCGGGGCCTCCTCGGCTCGGACGACGGAGGAACACACGCAGAGACCGGCGGGCGGAGAGAGGGACGGCCTCCCGGGACGGCCCGTCCCGCCGCAGCTCAGACGCAGACTGGGGCGGGCCGACCTCAAGGCGGTGCCCGAGGCACGACGGGCGCTGCGCGCACTGCTGCGCCACTGGGGCAGGCCCGGCACATCGGAGGTCGCGGAACTGCTCACCAGCGAACTGGTCACCAACGCGCTCGTCCACACCGACGACGACGCGATCCTGACGGCCACCGTGTCACCGCGCGGACTGCGCGTGGAGGTACGGGACTTCGTGGCCCGCCGGCCCAGACCTCGGACACCGGGGACGGGCGACGGCACCGGCGGCCGGGGCCTGGTCCTGGTGCAGTCCCTCGCGGACACCTGGGGCGTGTGCATGCACGGGGTCGGAAAGTCCGTCTGGTTCGAACTGGGCGCGGACGCCGCGTGAACGGGTGGGGGGCGCGGCCCGCAGGCCGCGCCCCCCACCCGTTCACCGGTCCAGTCGACTCGTTCCTAGCCGAACTGCTGCTCCAGGTCCTTGAGCTTGCGCTCCAGGGAGTCGAGGCGCGGCAGGGCCATTGTGTCGTCCTCCGCGGTGAGGTCGACGGCTGAGCTCTCGGATCCCTTGCGGACGGGCTGAAGGGACGGACGCGCGCGCACGGGAAGCTCCGCCGCCGCTATGGCAGGCTCCGCGGTGACCTGCGTGGAGCCGCGCTCCAGGGCCTGCTGCTCGACGGGCCGGCCACCCCGGCCGATGAAGCCGCGGTGGCCACGGCTGAGCGCCTTCAACTGCGCCCGCTCCATGCGCTCCTGATCGCGACGCAGCCGCCGGTTCTCCGCCTTCTGGCGCTCGTCCTCGCGCACCTCGTCGACCGCCTCGTCCAGGCTCCGCACGCCCTCCAGGAGCATCAGCGACCAGGCCTTGTAGGTCTCGCGCGGCGCCCGCAGCCAGCGGACTATACGGATCTGCGGCAGCGGGCGCGGCACCAGACCCTGCTCGCGCAGGGCGGCCCGGCGGGTCTGCTTCAGCGCGCGATCGAACAGGACAGCGGCCGAGAGCGACATGCCCGCGAAGAAGTGCGGTGCCCCCGCGTGGTCGATGCCCCTGGGCGCGTGCACCCAGTTGAACCAGGCCGCGGCGGCGGCGAACATCCACACGAGTATCCGCGAGCCGAGCGCCGCGTCACCGTGGCTGGCCTCGCGCACCGCGAGCACGGAACAGAACATCGCCGCGCCGTCCAGACCGAACGGCACCAGGTACTGCCAGCCGTCGGTCAGGCCGAGGTTCTGCTCGCCGAAGCCGACCAGGCCGTGGAAGGAGAGTGCCGCGGCCACCGCCGCACAGCAGAACAGCAGAACGTAGGAGGCCGTGCCGTAGATGGCCTCCTTGCGCCTGCGGCGCTCCTCGCTGCGCTCCCACGAGTCGTCCGCGCTCGCGTTCTCCCCGGAGGAGCGCTTGCCGCGCGCGATCACCGCAACCGCCGCCAGCACGCCCAGGAGCAGCACGGCGCCCGGAAGCAGCCAGTTCAGCGATATGTCGGTCAGTCTCATCTGGGGTCCCTTGCATTGGGATAGGGCGTAACGCCCGCCATAGTGGCCCAATCCCGTCGGCCCTCAGGGGTTTTCGGGGCAAGAGGCCGCCAAGGAGGTGCAAGGGGATGCCCGGGGCGGCGTTCTGCTCGAACTGCCGCTTGAGGGGCGGGAGTTGAGTTCGAATAAGACTACCCGTACCGGTGGTTCCGCGGAAAGTTCCCGTGGCAGGTGAGGAATTTGTGAATCACCTGTGACCTTGTGGGTGTCCCAGTCGCGAGTGATCTTACGCGATCGCTGGGGTGCGCCGGACCGTCAGGGCGGTTTCAGTCCGGTGTGACGAGGGCTCAGCCCGCCGCCGTGGCCGTCAGCTTGGCGATCCGGTCCGCGTCGCGGGTGCGCGGGCAGGTGACGCAGAGGTCCTCGGGGCGCACGGTGTAGAACATGCAGCAGCTGGCCCGGTCGCGGGTGGGCAGGGACTCGCCGTCCGGCCCCGTCAGTTCCCGGAAGGCGGCGGAGCCGACGTACGGCCGGGTCGCCCCCGGCAGCAGCAGCTCCAGTTCGCGCACCGCCCGCTCCTGTTCGCCGAGCAGATGGGCGACGTACCAGAGTCCCTCGACGACCTCGTCGGTCGCCATGCCCCACAGGGCGCGCCCGCGCCGCCGCATACGGGGGCCGAATCCGGCCAGTACCGGCTCCAGGTGCTCGGCCACGGCCGAGCGGAGTTCGGCCCGCAGTGCCTCCTCGTCGCGTACGACGCGCGCGCCGGGCAGTGCGGCCGCCGGGTCGCCCGGCAGGCAGGCGAGGGCGGCGGGGCGTACGGCCATGCGGCCGGCGGCCCGGTCGTAGGAGACGTGGGTCACGGGGAGGCGGGGCACCCGGCGGTGCAGGAACCAGGGCACGGTGAACAGCAGGCAGGCGGGCCAGGCGTAGCGGTGCAGCCCGAAGCTCGCCACGACGTCCGGGCGGGCGTGCGTGCCGTAGTCCCGCAGCACCTGGGCGTCGTCCCAGGCCAGGAACGCGTCCAGGCCCCTCCCGCCCGCCGCGAGGGAGGCGGCCGAGGTCCAGCCGCCGCCGTCCGGGACGCTCTCGCCGGGGCCCGTCTCCGTCACCGCGAGTCCGGGGAAGGCCTCGGTGAGGCGGGCGTAGGCGTCCGCTACGGCCGAAGAGGGCACAGGCATGCCGGACCACCGTTTTCACGTTCGATTGTAGGTAAGGCTTACCTTACTTCAGTTGATCGGAATGTGAAGCCTTGGCCTACAGCGCCTAAGGTGCTTGACGGCAGAGCGACAAGCCGCCGTAATGACCCCAAGCACCCCAAGTGCCTCAAGCACCGCGAGCCCGGAGGAGAACCGTGAAGCAGGGCGCACAGGACTCCGCCGGCACTCGGGCCCCCGGGGCCGGCCGGGGCGCCGTGCCTCGCGTGCCGCGCCAGCCGCAGGTCGCGGACCTGCGGCGGGAGCAGGCAGCCGGGGGGCCGCGGCGGGACCAGGAGGCCCCCGGGGCCGCGGACCTCCCTCGGGCGGGCGTCCGCGGCGAGCACACGCACGGCGAACCGCCCGTCCCGCACCCCCGGCCCCTCGTGCGGCGCTCCTCGGTACGCGGCCAGATCCTGCAGGCCCTGCGCACCGCCCTGGTGGCGGGGGAGCTGAAACCCGGCGAGGTCTACTCGGCACCCGCGCTCGGCGAGCGGTTCGGGGTCTCCGCGACCCCCGTACGCGAGGCGATGCAGCAGCTCACGCTGGAGGGCGCCGTGGAGGTCGTGCCCAACCGCGGCTTCCGGGTGATCGAGCGGGGTGACCGCGAGCTCGCCGAACTGGCCGAGGTGCGGGCCCTGCTGGAGGTGCCGGTGATGCTGCGGCTGGCCCGCCGGGTGCCCGTCGAGTGCTGGGACGAACTGCGCCCGCTCGCCGAGGCCACCGTGCGGGCCGCGTCCTCCGGGTGCCGGGCGACCTACGCCGAGGCCGACCGCGCCTTCCATCGCGCGGTGCTGTCCCTCTCCGGGAACGACCAGCTCGTCCAGATCGCCGAGGATCTGCACCGCCGTGCCCAGTGGCCGCTCGTCGGCGGCTCCGCGCGCCCGGCCCGCGCCGACCTCGTCGCCGACGCGGCCGAGCACACGGCCCTCCTGGACGCCCTCGTCGCGCGGGACGTCGACGTGGTACGCGCCCTGGTCGCCGAGCACTTCGCGGGCGCGGACTGAGCAGGCGGTCATGCGGTGCGGGCCGGCGCGCGGTGACACGTGGTGGCGGTGTTCCGCCCGTCAGTCGTCGCCGCCCGACTGCGTGGCCGTCTTCGAGTAGGCGTCGTGCCAGGCGGCCTTCGCGCCCGAGTCGCCGATCCGGTACACGTCGACGACCGCACCCGCGGCCACCACCACGGACAGGACGACCGCGGCGACCCGGAGTACCGAGCCCGCGCGCGTCCCCCCGTCCGGTGCGGGCGTCCGGCGGGATATCCACCAGACGCCGGCCGCCAGCACGAACAGGCCGAGAGCCCACGGGAGCAGTCCGTCACCCAGCTCCGCGTGCCGGCGCACCAGCGCGTCGCCGCTCACATGACGTTCCAGCCACTCCCCGGCCTGCGTGGTCAGCGGCACGCTCACCAGCGTGACCAGGGCGAGCAGTGGCAGCACGAGACCGAGGCGCCGGGCGGCCTGCGGCCACAGGGCGCAGAGCACGAGCGCCAGGGCGCTGAGAGGGACCAGGACGACGACTGCGTGGACCAGCAGCACATGGGCGGGAAGTCCGTTGACCAGGCTCATCGGGCGATCCTCCGGAGCGACCGTGGGGGGTGCGCGCGGACACCGTCGGCCGTCCGCGCGTTGGGGCTGGTCAGCCTGGCACAGCAACCTCTCAGGTTCCTCTGAGAAGCAGTCGCCTCGTGGGTCTCTCAGGCCGTGGCCGCGCCCGGTGTCGGTGGTGCCGGGGTCAACTGCTGGGCCAGCCACGTCGGTACGCCCCCCAGCAGCCGGAACAGCCGTCGTGCCTCCTCGCGCAGGCGGGACGCCTCCGGTTCGGTCTCCGTATCGGCCAGGGAGACCAGGGCCGGCGCGGTGCCGACGAGGTAGCCCAGTTCCTCGCGGATCCGCAGCGACTCGGCGAACCCGTTCCGGGCCTCGGCCAACTCGCCGTCCCGCATCGCCAGTCCGGCCAGGTGGCGCCAGGTGAAGGAGAGCAGCAGCGGATCGGCGTGGGCGATCGCGCCCGCGTGCGCGCGCCGGTACGCGGCGTGCGCGGCCTGCGGGGAGCGGGTGAGGTTCTCGGCGATCAGTCCGCGCCGGAAGTCCAGCAGGGCCCGTCCCGGTACCCCGGGCGGGACCAGCGCCGCGGCCCGGCCGAGCGCCGACCGCGCCTCGTCCGCCCGGTCCCGTACGCCGTGCAGCGTGGCCGCGTAGGCGAGGTACCCGCGTTCACAAGCGGCGGCGCCCCGCTCCTCGTCGGTGTGGGCCAGCGCCTCGGCGGTGCGCAGCGCGTCCTCGGCCTCCTCCCAGCCCGCCTCGGTGTAGAGGCAGCGTTCGACCAGCAGCGCGGTTCTCTGCAGCGCCGCGGCCGCGGTGGCCGACTGGAGCAGCGCCGCCGCGTCGGCCCAGCACGCGCGTGAGCGCAGCCGCCATACCGCGGTCTGGAGTGGATCGTCACCAGGGGTCGTTCCGTTACCAGACATGGCGGTATGCGCCACATTGCCCTCCCCGAGCACGCCATCGAGCCTTGAGTGGTGGCGGCATCTCAGCACGAAATCCGTGGCCCGGCCAAGAGGATGGGTGAAAAATTTCACAAAGTCGTGGGACGGAGGAGGCCGCAGGTGGCGCGCCGTGCCCGTCCGTCGCGGCCTCAACTCATGCGCAGCGCCAGGAAGAAGTCCAGCTTGTCCTCGAGGCGGGACAGGTCACGGCCCGTCAACTGCTCGATACGCCCGACCCGGTAGCGCAGCGTGTTGACGTGCAGGTGGAGCCGGGTGGCGCAGCGGGTCCAGGAGCCGTCGCAGTCGAGGAAGGCCTCCAGGGTGGGGATCAGCTCGGCGCGGTGCCGGCGGTCGTAGTCCCGCAGCGGGTCCAGCAGCCGCGCGGTGAAGGCGCGGCGCACGTCGTCCGGGACGAAGGGCAGCAGCAGGACGTGGGAGGCCAGCTCCTGGTGCCCGGCCGCGCAGACGCGGCCGGTGCGCGCCGCCGCGACCCGCCGGGCGTGCCGGGCCTCCTCCAGCGCCCCGCGCAGCCCCTCGGCCGAGTGCACGGCCGCGCTGACGCCCAGGGTGAGCCGCCCGTCGTCGTCGAGGCCGGCCGACAGCGGGTCGCGCACGGCCTCCAGCAGCGCGTCGGCGAGGATCCCGGTCTCGGAGCCGTCGTGCTCGGCCGAGACGGCCGGGAGCGGGACCAGCGCGACCGCCTCGTCGCCCGTGTGGGCGACGGCGATCCGGTCGGACGGCTCGGGACCGGTGCTGTGGGGGTCGACGAGGATCTCCTCCAGCAGCGACTGGGCGATCGGCCCGCCCTCGTTCTCCCCGTCGTCCCACTCGACCCGGGCCACGACCACCTGCCAGTGCGGGGCCGCCCCGAGGCCGGGCAGCAGCACCGGCGCGGCGACCCTCAGTCGCGCGGCGATCTCCGCGGGCGGCGCGCCGCTCTGCACCAGCTCCAGCACCTCCTGGGCCAGCCGCCTGCGTACCGTGCGGGCCGCGTCCCGGCGGTCCCGTTCGACCGCGATCAGCTGGGTGACGCCCTGGAGCAGATCCAGCCGCTCCTCGGGCCACTCGCCCGCGTCCGCCTCCACGGCCAGCAGCCAGTCCGACAGCACCGTCTCGCGCACGTCCCGCGCGGCCCGCGGGGAGCGGCCGCCGCCGCGGATGGGGAACAGGGAGTACGTCGTCGGGCCCAGCGTCACCCGGTGCGGGCCGCGCCGGCCGGTGCGGGCGGCCGCCAGGTGCTCGGCGGCGAGCCGGGCGCACACGTCGGCGGGCAGCGCCGGGCCCGCCACCTTGGGCCCGGCGATCAGCCGGCCGGTGGGGGAGAGCAGCCAGGCCCGCAGGTCCAGGTCGGAGCCCAGCAGGTCCAGCACCACGTCCGGGCCGCCGCCCGCCGGGCCGGCCGTCATCATCCTGCGGTGGCGCTCCACCACGGCCGCCAGGTCGCCGGCGCGCTCGCCGGACACCTGCCGCACCACGTGCTCGGTGATCGTCGCGAACGCCACCGACTCGTTCACCGCGAACAGCGGCAGCCGGTGCCGGGCGCAGGCCACCACGAGGTCGTCGGGCACGGGCCCCAGTTCGGCCTCACCGGCCGCCAGGGCGGCCACCCCGGCCCGCACCAGGATCCGTACGAACGGCTCGGAGTCGGCGGCGTCCCGGCGCCAGGCGAGCCCCGACAGCACCAGCTCACCGCCGGAGAGGTAGCGGCTGGGATCGCGCAGGTCGGTGGTCATGACACCCCGGACGGTGCGGTCCAGCTCGTCCTCCCCGCCGAGCAGCTTCAGGCCCAGCGCATCGGTGTCCAGCAGTGCGCGCAGCCGCATTCTCGTCGCCGCCGTTCTGTGTCTAGAAAACTACTATGGATCAAGTGGCGAGGGCCCGGCCGCGCGGCCGGGCAGCAGCTCCGCCAGGAGGTGAGTCCGCGTCCCCTCGGCCGCCTCTGTTTCCAGGGGAACCCAAGAGGTTTCTGAAGACCTTGGTTCATACGAATCTACAAGATGCCCGCGCCGACCAGCCAAACCCTTCATGTTTTCGGTGACTGACCGAGCCGGAGCGGTCAACGGTGTACTGACTCCACTCCGCGTAAAAGGGACAGGAACGAGCCGGGCCCGCCGCACACGGATTGGCTCAATCTGTACGACTCACGAGACGGAAGAAGAGAGCCGGTCATGGACTTCCTTCGCCCCACCAGCTGGGAGGAGGCGCTCGCCGCGAAGGCCGAGCACCCCGCCGCTGTGCCGATTGCGGGTGGCACCGACGTGATGGTCGAGATCAACTTCGACCACCGCCGGCCCGAGTATCTGCTCGACCTGAACCGCGTCCCGGATCTCTACGAGTGGGAGGTCGGCGAGGACGCCGTGCGGCTCGGCGCCTCCGTTCCGTACTCGAAGATCATGGAGAACCTGCGGGCCGAGCTGCCGGGCCTGGCCCTCGCCTCGCACACGGTGGCCTCCCCGCAGATCCGCAACCGCGGCGGCGTCGGCGGCAACCTCGGCACCGCCTCCCCGGCCGGCGACGCCCACCCCGCCCTGCTGGCGGCCGGCGCGGAGGTCGAGGTGGAGTCGGTCCGCGGCTCCCGCCGCATCCCGATCGACGCCTTCTACACGGGCGTCAAGCGCAACGCCCTGGAACCCGACGAGCTGATCCGCGCCGTCCACGTCGCGAAGGCCGACGGGCCGCAGCAGTTCTCCAAGGTCGGCACCCGCAACGCCATGGTCATCGCCGTGTGCGCCTTCGGCCTCGCCCTGCACCCGGAGACCCGTACGGTGCGCACCGGCATCGGCTCGGCCGCGCCCACGCCCATCCGGGCCAGGGCCGCCGAGGAGTTCCTGAACGCGGCGCTCGACGAGGGAGGCTTCTGGGACAGCGGGGAGATCATCACCCCTTCCGTCGCCCGGCAGTTCGCGCAGCTGTGCTCCGCCGCCTGCAACCCGATCGACGACGTCCGCGGCACCGCGAGCTACCGCCGCCACGCGGTGGGCGTCATGGCCCGCCGGACGCTCACCTGGACCTGGGAGTCGTACCGCGGCGCCCGCCGAACGAACGAGGGAGCGGCGTGATGCGCGTCAACTTCACCGTCAATGGACGCCCCCAGCAGGCCGACGACGTCTGGGAGGGCGAGTCCCTGCTGTACGTGCTGCGCGAGCGACTGGGGCTGCCCGGCTCCAAGAACGCCTGCGAGCAGGGCGAGTGCGGCTCATGCACGGTGCGCCTGGACGGCGTGCCGGTGTGCTCCTGCCTGGTCGCCGCCGGGCAGGTCGAGGGCCGCGAGGTCGTGACCGTCGAGGGCCTGGCGGACTACGCCAGGCAGCGGTCCTGCGGCACGGGCTCCTGCGGTACGACGCTGGAGGACGCCCAGCGGTGGCAGCCGCGGGGCGCCGGCGCGCAGACCGGCGTGGAGGGCGAACTCTCGTCGGTCCAGCAGGCGTTCATCGACGCGGGCGCCGTCCAGTGCGGATTCTGCACCCCGGGCCTGCTGGTCGCCGCCGACGAGATGCTGGAGCGCAACCCCAACCCGACCGACGCGGACATCCGCGAGGCCCTGTCGGGCAATCTGTGCCGCTGCACGGGCTACGAGAAGATCATGGACGCGGTCCGCCTGGCGGCCGCCCGGCAGTCCGAGGGGGTCTGAGCATGGCGGCCAACGGCGCTCCCACCAAAATCACCCAGGGCTCGCGGACCAGGGGCGGCATCGGCGAGTCCACGCTCCGCCCCGACGGCATCCTCAAGGTCACCGGCGAGTTCGCGTACTCCTCCGACATGTGGCACGAGGACATGCTCTGGGGCCAGATCCTGCGCTCCACGGTCGCGCACGCCGAGATCGTCTCGATCGACACCGCCGAGGCCCTCGCCCTGCCGGGCGTGTACGCCGTGATGACGTACGACGACCTGCCCACCGAGGTGAAGAACTACGGCCTGGAGATCCAGGACACCCCGGTCCTGGCCCACGGCAAGGTCCGCCACCACGGCGAGCCCGTCGCCGTCGTCGCCGCCGACCACCCCGAGACCGCCCGCCGCGCCGCCGCCAAGATCAGGGTGGAGTACCGGGAACTGCCGGTGATCACCGACGAGGCCTCCGCGACCGCGCCGGACGCGATCCTCGTCCACGAGAACCGCACCGACCACCACGCCGGCCACGTCCCGCACCCCAACGTCGTCCACCGCCAGCCGATCGTCCGCGGCGACGCCGAACAGGCGGCGAGGAGAGCCGACTTCGTCGTCAAGGGGGAGTACCACTTCGGCATGCAGGACCAGGCCTTCCTCGGCCCCGAGTCCGGGCTCGCCGTGCCCGAGGAGGACGGCGGCGTCCACCTCTACATCGCCACCCAGTGGCTGCACAGCGACCTGCGCCAGATCGCGCCGGTGCTCGGCCTGCCGCCGGAGAAGGTCCGCATGACGCTGGCCGGCGTCGGCGGCGCCTTCGGCGGGCGCGAGGACCTGTCGATGCAGATCCACGCCTGCCTGCTGGCGCTGCGCACCGGCAAGCCCGTCAAGATCGTCTACAACCGGTTCGAGTCCTTCTTCGGACACGTCCACCGCCACCCGGCCAAGCTGTACTACGAGCACGGGGCCACCAAGGACGGCAAGCTCACCCACGTCAAGTGCCGGATCGTGCTGGACGGCGGCGCGTACGCCTCCGCCTCCCCGGCGGTCGTCGGCAACGCCGCCTCGCTCGGCATCGGCCCCTACGAGGTCGACGACGTCGACATCGAGGCCATCGCCCTCTACACCAACAACCCGCCCTGCGGCGCCATGCGCGGCTTCGGCGCGGTCCAGGCGTGCTTCGCCTACGAGGCGCAGATGGACAAGCTCGCCGACGCCGTCGGCATGGACCGGGTGGAGTTCCGGCAGCTGAACGCCATGTCCCAGGGCACGATCATGCCGACCGGGCAGCCGGTCGACTCCCCGGCCCCGGTCGCCGAACTCCTGCGCCGCGTCAAGGCGATGCCGATGCCGCCGGAGCGCCAGTGGGAGAGCTCCGAGGGCGCCGACGTGCGGCAGCTGCCCGGCGGCCTGTCCAACACCACGCACGGCGAAGGCGTCGTACGCGGGGTGGGCTACGCGGTCGGCATCAAGAACGTCGGCTTCTCCGAGGGCTTCGACGACTACTCCACCGCCAAGGTCCGCATGGAGGTCGTCGGCGGCGAGCCGGTCGCCACCGTGCACACCGCGATGGCGGAGGTCGGCCAGGGCGGCGTCACCGTCCACGCGCAGATCGCCCGCACCGAGCTGGGCGTCACCCAGGTGACCATCCACCCGGCCGACACCCGGGTGGGCAGCGCCGGTTCGACGTCCGCCTCCCGGCAGACGTACGTCACCGGCGGCGCCGTCAAGAACGCCTGCGAGCTCGTGCGCGAGAGGGTCCTGGAGATCGGGCGCCGCAAGTTCGGCTCCTTCCACCCCGCCTGGGCCACCGCCGAACTCCTCCTGGAGGGCGGCAAGGTCGTCACCGACGGCGGCGAGGCCCTCGCCGACCTGGTGGACGTCCTCGAGGACGAGGCCGTCGAGGTGGAGGAGGAGTGGCGGCACCGGCCGACCGAACCCTTCGACCTGCGCACCGGTCAGGGCAACGGCCATGTGCAGTACTCCTTCGCCGCGCACCGCGCGGTCGTCGAGGTGGACACCGACCTCGGCCTGGTGAAGGTGATCGAGCTGGCCTGCGCCCAGGACGTCGGCAAGGCGCTCAACCCGCTGTCCGTCGTCGGCCAGATCCAGGGCGGCACCACCCAGGGCCTGGGCGTGGCGGTCATGGAGGAGATCGTCGTCGACCCGAAGACGGCGAAGGTGCGCAACCCGTCCTTCACGGACTACCTCATCCCCACCATCCTCGACACGCCGACCATCCCCGTCGACGTGCTCGAACTCGCCGACGACCACGCGCCGTACGGGCTGCGCGGCGTCGGCGAGGCCCCCACCCTGTCGTCCACACCCGCCGTCCTGGCGGCGATCCGCAACGCGACGGGGCTGGAGCTGAATCGCACGCCGGTCCGGCCGGAACACCTCACCGGCATGTGAGCCCACGGCGTCCGAACCGATGAACCCCCGGGGGGAGTCCGCCCCCGGGGACCCCAACTGTTCGTCTCGGGCCGTCCCCCGGGTCGTCCATTCCCAGATCCCGCATGCCGTCGACGGCGTCGGGTGTCCCTGTGAACCTTGGGAGATGGCCCCATGACCCAGCAGTCAGTGGAGCCGAGGACCACCGCCGAGGACGCGGGCGCGGGCAGCCGCGTCCCGGCGGGCCGGTCCTGGCTCGACCGCTACTTCCACATATCCCGGCGGGGATCCACGGTCGCGCGTGAAGTGCGCGGCGGCGTCACCACCTTCATGGCGATGGCGTACATCCTGCTCCTCAACCCGCTGATCCTGTCCGGCAAGGACGTCGCCGGCGACACCCTCGGCCAGAAGGCCCTGATCACCGCGACCGCGTTCGCCGCGGCCCTCACCACCCTGCTGATGGGCCTCGTCGGCAGGGTGCCGCTCGCCCTCGCCGCCGGCCTGTCCGTGTCCGGCGTCCTGTCCTCGCAGGTCGCGCCGCAGATGACCTGGCCGCAGGCGATGGGCATGTGCGTGGTCTACGGCGTGGTCATCATGCTGCTGGTGGTCACCGGCCTACGCGAGATGATCATGAACGCCATCCCGCAGGCGCTCAAGCACGGCATCACCATCGGCATCGGCCTGTTCATCGCGCTCATCGGCTTCTACAAGTCCGGCTTCGTGCACCAGGGCAAGTCCACCCCGCTCGCCCTCGGCCCGGCCGGCGAACTCGCCGGCTGGCCGGTGCTGCTCTTCGCCTGCACCCTGCTGCTGATCTTCATGCTCCAGGTCCGAAACGTCCCCGGCGCCATCCTCATCGGCATCGTCGGCGGCACCGTGGCGGCGGCCGTCCTGAACGGGGCGGGCGTCATCAAGTCCGGCGCCTGGGCGGGCGGCGCGCCCGTACTGCACGGCAGCGCGGTGTCGATGCCCGACTTCTCGCTCTTCGGGCACGTCGAGTTCGGCGGCTGGGGCCAGGTCGGCGCGATGACGGTCGGCCTGATCGTCTTCACTCTGGTCCTGGCCGGCTTCTTCGACGCGATGGCCACCATCATCGGCGTCGGCACCGAGGCGAAGCTGGCCGACGCCGAGGGCCGGATGCCCGGCCTGTCCAAGGCGCTGTTCATCGACGGCGCGGGCGGCGCGATCGGCGGCGTCGCCGGCGGATCCGGGCAGACCGTGTTCATCGAGTCGGCGACCGGCGTCGGCGAGGGCGCCCGCACGGGCCTCGCCTCGGTCGTCACCGGCCTGTTCTTCGCGGCCTGCCTGTTCTTCACCCCGCTCACCGCGATCGTCCCGCAGGAGGTCGCGGCCGCCGCGCTGGTGGTCATCGGGGCCATGATGCTGATGAACGCCCGGCACGTGGACTGGGCCGACCGGTCCACCGCGATCCCGGTCTTCCTCACCGTGGTCCTGATGCCGTTCACGTACACCATCACCACCGGTGTCGCGGCCGGGGTCGTCTCGTACACCGCCATCAAGGCCGCCCAGGGCAGGGCCCGGGAGATCGGCGCCTTCATGTGGGGCCTGACGGCGGTCTTCCTCGTGTACTTCGCACTCAGCCCCATCGAGAGCTGGCTGGGCGTGCGCTAGCGGCGCCCACCGCCCACCACCCGCCGCCGACGCGCCCCCCACGACCGCCGCAAGGAGACCGACAGATGCTGGACATCGCCGAGGAACTGGACCGGTGGGTCGCGCAGGGACGCGACTTCGCCGTGGCCACCGTGGTGGCCGTCGGCGGCAGCGCACCGCGCCGGCCGGGTGCCGCCCTCGCGGTCGACGCCGACGGCACGGCCATCGGCTCCGTCTCCGGCGGCTGTGTGGAGGGCGCCGTCTACGAGCTGTGCCGGCAGGCGCTGGAGGACGGCGAAACCGTCCTGGAGCGCTTCGGCTACAGCGACGAGGACGCCTTCGCCGTCGGACTGACCTGCGGCGGCGTCATCGACATCCTCGTCACACCGGTACGGGCCGCCGATCCGGCCCGTACCGTGGCCGCCTCCGCGCTGGCCGCCGCCGCGCGCAGGGAGGCGGCGGCCCTCGCGCGGATCGTGTCCGGTCCGGCCCGGCTGCTGGGCAGGGCACTGCTGGTCCGCCCGGACGGCTCCTGGGAGGGCGGCCTCGGAGGCCATCCGGAACTGGACCGCACGGTCGTCGGCGAGGCGTCCGCCTTCCTGGACGCCGGACGCACCGGCACCCTGGAGATCGGCGAGCGGGGCTCGCGCTGCGGCGCCCCGCTCACGGTCCTCGTCGAGTCCGCGGTGCCGCCACCCCGGATGATCGTCTTCGGCGCGATCGACTTCGCCTCGGCGCTGGTGCGCATCGGCAAGTTCCTCGGCTTCCACGTCACGGTGTGCGACGCCCGGCCCGTCTTCGCCACCCGGGCCCGCTTCCCGGAGGCCGACGAGATCGTCGTCGAGTGGCCGCACGAGTACCTGGCCCGCACCGGGGTCGACGCCCGCACGGTGCTGTGCGTCCTGACCCACGACGCCAAGTTCGACATTCCCCTGCTCAAGCTGGCGCTGCGCCTTCCGGTGGCCTACGTCGGCGCCATGGGCTCCCGCCGCACCCACCTCGACCGCAATCGCCGCCTGCGCGAAGTCGGCGTCACGGAGCTGGAGTTGGCGCGGCTGCGGTCCCCGATCGGCCTCGACCTGGGCGCCCGTACGCCCGAGGAGACGGCCCTGTCGATCGCCTCCGAGATCGTCGCCGACCGGCGCGGCGGCAGCGGTGTGTCCCTCACCGGAGCGCACACCCCGATCCACCACGACGGCGTGCCCGCGGCCACCGAGCGGATCGGCTGGGTGGCCTGACGGTACGTCAGCCCTCTCAGGGCTGCCTGAGCAGCCGGTTCAGCGCCCGCCCGAACACCGACCGGGCCGCGCCGCGCAGGGGTTCGTCGAACAGGCCCGGCAGGAAGCGGACCCGCAGTTCCTCCCGCCACACCACCCGCGTACGGCCCCCGGGGCCGGGCCGCACCTCGAACTCGGCCCAGCCCAGCACCACTCGGCCCCGCTTCTCCACCCGGCACAGCCCCGGCTCGCCGTCGGCCGGCGGGCGCCAGACGGTGACCTCCATCGGATCGTCGAAGCCGAGCGGACCGATCCCCGAGCGGGCCACGAACACCGTGCCCTCCCGGGTCGGCGCGGACGTGACCACGTTGATACGGGTCAACGGCACCGTGTCGGCATGCCGCGACCACCGCGTGATCCGCCGCCACGCCTCGTCGAGGGGGAGCGGCGCGGTGCGTTCGAGCGAGAAGTTCACCACGCCACGATCGTAGGCAATCGGGGGCCTCCTCTTGTGCGTTCGCCTCCCGCTCACACGGTTGGCTCATCGCCCGGCCCTTCCGCGTATGCACCCGATCACGGGGAGCGCTACCGGATCCGTCTCGGCAGCGGTGGCTGAACCGGGCCACGCGTCAGGAGCGCGGCCCGGTGCCGCGGGTCGTCCTACGGCCGGTAGACCTTGCCCGGCTCCGCCCTGCCCGGCGCCAGCAACTGCGGCACGGTGACGAAGACGTACCCCCGCTCCTTCAGCGCGTCGATGATCCCGGGCACCGCGGGCACCGTGCCCGCGTAGATGTCGTGCAGCAGGATGATCCCGTCCCGGGAGGACTGGTCGAGGACACGCTGGGTGATCAGCGCGGAGTCGGTCGTGGTGTAGTCCTTGGCGGTCACGCTCCACAGGACCTCGGCCACGCCCAGCTCCTCGCAGATCCGGTGCACGGTGTCGTCGGTGCGGCCCTGCGGCGGCCGCATCAGGGTCGGCTTGTGCCCGGTCAGCCGCTCTATCTCCTCGTTCGGGCGCTGTATCTCCTCGCGTACGCGCTCCGCCGGTATCCGGGTCAGGATCTGGTGGTCCCAGGTGTGGTTCGCCACCTCGTGGCCCTCCGCGGCCATGCGGACGACCAGCTCCGGGTACTTCTCGATGTGCCGGGCACCGAGCAGGAAGAAGGTCGCCGGTACCTGTTTCTCCTGGAGGATGTCGAGCAGCCGGGCGGAGTTCTCGCTCGGCCCCGCGTCGAAGGTCAGCGCGATGCACTTGGCGTGACGGCAGTCCACCGTGCCGAACCCGGCCGGCGCGCCCGCCGCGGGGTGCGCGCGGGCCGCGCTCGGCGCCGTGCCGCCGCGTGCGCAGCCGCTCAGCGTGAGACACGCGGCCGTCAGTGCCGCCAGTGCCGTCGATGCCCGGAACCGGGCCCCCGTTTTCGTCGTTTTCCTGGTCACACAAGGCATGCCGGGACTCTATGCGGCGTGTAGAGACGCGGTGTATAGCAGGGTCGAATAACTGATCGAAAGCGAAGGTCTGGGCGGGTCGAACGGGCACCACGGCGGGGACCGGGCCTGTCGGCGGTATGTCAGGACTCGGCCCGGCGGCACAGCAGCCGCAGGACGGAGAACAGCGTCACCGGCCACACCGCCGCGAACGCCCAGATCACGCCCGGCTCCGCGGTGACGGCACCGGCCGTCAGGAGGGCGGCGGAGACCGCCACCAGCAGCACCACGGTCCACATCCCGGGAGCGTAGGACGCCACCCGGGAGAGGGCCGGTGGTCTGCGCGCCGACCGCAGTCGCCGGACCAGACGGCGGTCACGGCTGAGGGCGCGTTCTATCTCGTTCAGGATCCGCTGTTCGCGGTCGGGGAGTCGGCCTGTCGACACTGTTGCTCCTACGGGGAACCGGTCTGCCGTGAGTCCTCTCCGACTGCCCCTCACACCTCGGCCTAACCGGCCGGCCGGCGGCGCCGGCGGGATGTGGACGGCCGGGCCCCGCGGGGTACCCGGCACTCGGGGCGGAAGGAGAGACGCCCATGAGGTTCCGTGACCGCGCGCAGGCCGGCCGGCAACTGGCCGAACGGCTGCGCCCCCGGTACGAGGCGGGCGCACTGCCCGACCCCGTGGTGCTGGCGCTGCCCCGCGGCGGCGTCGCGGTGGCCCGGGAGGTCGCACGGGTGCTGGACGCCCCGCTGGACGTGGTCGTGGTCCGCAAGATCGGCGCCCCCTCGCAGGAGGAGTACGGCCTCGGCGCCATCGCCGGGGACGATCCGCCGCTGTTCGACAAGACGGCCCTGCACCTGCTCGGCCTGACCGAGGAGGACCTCGCCCCGGTGGTGGAGCGCGAACGTGCCGAACTGCGCCGCCGAGCCCGGCGCTACCGCCATGGCCGCCCCGCCCCGGACCTGCGCGGACGCACCGCGATCGTCGTCGACGACGGCCTGGCCACCGGCTCCACCGCCCGCGCCGCGCTGCGGCACGTCCGGCGCGGCGCACCCGCGCGCACCGTCCTCGCCGTCCCCGTCGGCGCCCCCGACGCCGTCCGCGCGCTGAGCGGCGAGGCCGACGAAGTGATCTGCCTCCACCAGCCGCCCACCTTCACCGCCGTGGGCGTCTGGTACGACGACTTCGAGCAGTTGACGGACGAGGAGGTGCTGCGGGCCCTGACGGACGGCTGAGAGGAGGCACGCCCGTGCCCCGCATGGACCCCGGCGAGGCACGCCGCCGGTTCCTCGCCGCCAGGGTGGCGCGGCTGGCCACGGTGGACGCGGCCGGCCGCCCGTACCTGGTGCCCACGGTGTTCGCTGCCTTCGGCGACGACGGCATCGTGACGGCCGTCGACCGCAAGCCGAAGACCACGACCCGGCTCAAGCGCCTGCGGAACATCGAGGCCACCGGGTCCGTGTCCCTGCTGGCGGACGACTACGACGAGGACTGGAACCGCCTGTGGTGGGCCCGCGCCGACGGCGACGCCCGGATCGTGCCACCCGACGCGGAGGACGAACGGACCGTGGTGCGGTACGGGACCGCGCTCGCCCGGCTGCTGCGCAAGTACCCGCAGTACCGCGAGATCCCGCCGGACGGACCGGTGATCGCGATCACCGTCCGCCACTGGACGGGCTGGTACGCCACCGAACCGCCCGCCGCCGGCCCCGGCGGCCAGGACCCCGGTGACCGAGGGCCGGGACCCTGACGCAAGAGGGCAGAGGGCGGAGGACAAACGAAAAAGGAGGACGGACGAAAGAGGACAGATGCTGTCCTCAAGGGCCGCTACCGTGCGGACATGACGAAGACGACGACCACCGCGTCGGCCCCCGTGCTGGGCGTGCACGCCCTCAACCGGGCGACTCTCGACCGGCAGTTGCTGCTGCGCCGCGCACCGCTGCCGGCCAAGGCGGCCGTGGAGCACCTGGTGGGCCTTCAGGCGCAGAACGTCAAGCCGCCGTACTACGCCCTCGCCGCCCGCCTCGACGGCTTCGCGCCGGAGCGGCTGTCGGAGCTGATGGCCGGCCGCGAGACGGTCCGCATCGTCACCCTGCGCTCGACCATCCACACCCACACCGCCGACGACTGCCTCACCCTGCGACCGCTCGTCCAGGGCGCTCGCGAACGCGAACTCAACCAGTTCCGCAAGGGTCTGGACGGCGTCGACCTCGACCGGCTCACCGTGCTCGTCCGCGACCTCGTCGAGACCGAGCCGCGCACGATGACACAACTGCGCGCCGCGCTCGGCGCCGAGTGGCCCGACGCCGACCCACAGGCCCTCGGCGTCGCCGCCCGCTGCCGGCTCCCGCTGGTGCAGGTCACCCCGCGCGGACTGTGGGACAGAAGCGGGCAGGTCGTCCTCACGACCGCGGAGCACTGGCTCGGCCGGCCCACGGGCTTCCCCCCAGGGCTCGTGGAGGGGGACGACCCCACCGCCCTGGAAGCCACCGTCCTGCGCTACCTCGCCGCCTTCGGTCCGGCCTCCGTCCGGGACATGCAGACCTGGGCGGGCCTGACCCGGATGCGCCCCGTCTTCGAACGCCTCCGCCCCCGGCTCGTCACCTTCCGGGACGACCGCGGCGCCGAACTGTTCGACCTTCCCGACGCTCCCCGTCCCGACCCGGACACCCCGGCACCGCCCCGCTTCCTGCCCGAGTTCGACAACCTGCTCCTGTCCCACGCCGACCGCGCCCGCGTGGTGCCCGAGCGGTACCGGGGCCGCAACGCGCAGGGGAACCTGGCCCATCGCACCCTCCTCGTCGACGGGTTCCTGGCGGGGGTGTGGAAACCGGAGGGCGACACGCTGGTGATCGAGCCCTTCGGCCGGCTGACCAGGGACCAGCGGCAGGACGTGACCGCGGAGGCCGAGCGCATGCTCGCCGTCCTGCACCCGGGTGCGGCGTACGACATACGGTTCGGGACCGTCGTGGGGCGGTGAGCGCCCGGCGGCCGGGACGCGGACCCCGGTGGTGGCGGTGCCGGGGCCAACGAGGCCATGGAAAGGGGGCGTTGCGGGCCGCTCGTGGTGGCTCGCAACGCCCCCTGGCTTTCACCGGGGCACGGCTCAGGTCAGGACCTGTTCGGTCACGAGGCTGGAGAAGGAGGCCAGCCGGGTGTAGACACCCGGCCGGCCCGCCTCGGCACAGCCGTTGCCCCAGGAAGTGATCCCTGCCAGGACGCCCCCGATGAGCAGGGGACCGCCGCTGTCGCCCTGGCAGGTGTCGATGCCGCCGGACGGATATCCGGCGCAAACCATGTCGCTCGCGACGAAGTCGGAGCCGTAGGAGTCGCGGCACTCGGTGTCGGACACGACGGGTACCGTCGCCGTCCGCAACTGGCCGGAGGAGCCGCCGTTCTCGCCCGTGGTGCCCCAGCCCAGGACGCGGGCCGTCATGCCGGGCGCGTACACCCCGGTGCCGGTGGGGGAGACGTACGCCGCCGTGGCATACGGCATCGGCGTCGCCAGGGTGAGCACGGCCACGTCGCCGCCGTCGACGACGTCCGTGTAGCCGGGGTCGAACCAGATCCGGCTGACCTCGCTGACCGTGCCGTCCGTGCCGTCGAGGTGAGTGCGTCCGCCCACCACCCGCAGCTTGCCCGGGGTCTCGCCGACCACGCAGTGCGCGGCGGTGACCACCTTCATGGGCGCGACCAGGGTGCCGCCGCAGAACTGGCCGCCGGTCGCGTCCGTGATCTGCATGACGAACGGGTACTCCGCCGTCGTGGTCGTCGTGCCACCGACGACGGGCCTGGGGGCGGCGACCGCCGAGGGGGCGGTGGGCAGCGCGGCCGCGGCAGCGCCGAACGCGACCGCGGCGGCGGTCCGTCTGGCGCGGGTGAGGCCGAACATGCGTCTCCTCGGGGCAGGCCGGTGGGGGATCGCGCGGGCGGGGAAGCACGGGGGCCGTGGGGTCCGTGTTCGGGTCCCGTGTGCCCGGGCGAGCGGCACGCCCCTTACGCTAGGACCGGGCCCACCCTCCTCCAATGAGGGAACTCCCTAGGGGAGTCGGGCAGGGAAATCCCTCGGTCCCACCCCGGTGGCCGCCGGTGGGCCCCGGTGGTCCGCCCTCGTCCCGCGGCGCGCTCCGGTGCCGGTCCTCACTGCGTTCACGCGGTCGTCCACGCGGTCAGTCAACCCGCGCCGCGCTCACTTCGCGCGCCGGCCTGCCGCCAATCGGACGATGTCGACGCGCGAACGGATCCCCAGCTTGCGGTAGACCCGGGTCAGGGTCGCCTCCACCGTCTTGACGCTGATGAACAGCCGCGCCGCGATCTCCCGGTTCGTCGCGCCCTCCATGACCAGCGCCGCCACCTGACGCTCCATCGCCGCCAGTCCGTCCAGCGCCGCCGGGGCCACCTCCGGCTGCTGCTTCGGCCGGGCGGCGGCGGCCTCCTCCACCCGGCGCAGCCACGGCAGCGCGCGGCAGCGCCGGAACAGCCGCGCCGCCTCGTCGTACGACGTCGGCCCAGGCACGGGGGCCGCCCCTGCCCGGCCGACTCCCAGGGCCGGGGCGAGGGTGCGCAGCCGGGCCAGCGCGAACGCGGCGCGGGCCTCCTCCAGACCGTTGCCGAGCTTCGCCAGCCGGTCCTGCGCGGACGTCAACTGGGCCACGGCCGCGTCCTGTTCGCCGCGGGCCGCCCGTACCTGCGCCTCGGACCGGTCGAGTACGGCCAGCACGCTCTCGCGGCCGAGCCGCAGCGCGTGCTCGCGGGCCACGTCGATGACGCGCTGGGCCTCGGCCCGCTCCCCGGTCCGCACCAGGGCCTCCGCGAGGTCGCCGTGCCAGCGGCCGCGTGCCGGATCGGTGATGCCGAGCCCCAGCTCCAGCTCCCGCACCCGGCGCAGCGCCGTCACGGCGGCCTGGTCGTCCCCGGCCACCAACTGGGCGTGCCCCAGGGCGGTCAGGGCGCGCGAGAGATACATCTGGTCGCCGTCCTCCTCGGCGTGCCCCACCGCCTCCCGGGCCAGGGCCAGCGCCCGGTCGGTGCTGCCGCCGGAGGCCTCGGCGAGGGACGCCAGCGTGGCCGAGGCGCTCTCGCCGATGCCGGTGTCCCGGGCCATCCGCAGACTCTCGCGGGCCAGGTCCAGGGCCCGGCCGCAGTGGCCGGAGCGCAGTTCGGTCTCGGCGAGCAGACGCAGGAAGTGCACCTCGCTCTCGACCATGCCGCGCCGCCGGACCTCGCGCAGCAGCGCGGTGATGGTCGCCCGGGCCTCGGCCAGCCGGTCGCTCATCAGCAGCCAGCGGTAGCGGGCCGATCCGACGCCGTTGTGATGGCAGGCGACGTACGGGTCCTGAGGCTCCCTCAGCGCCCGCTTGATGGTGGCGGGGGCGTTCGGATGCCCCATCAGGGTCTCGGTGGAGGCCTGGAAGGCGAGCGCCATCAGCTCGGTGCGCCGGTCCCGGCCGCGCTCCGCCAGTTCGGCGGCGTGCGCGGCCTCCTGGCGGGCCTCGGCGAAGTCGCCCTCCACGACCAGCCCGCGCCAGGCCAGTTGGTAGTGGACCAGGGCGAGCAGCCGCGGGTCGTCGCCCGCGTCGGCCAGGGCCTGCGGGAAGACGATGTCGACGTCCCCGAGGGCCTGGCCGGCCGACTCGATCACCACCATCCAGGCCCGCACGCGTTCGGCGGGCACGGTGGCCCGGGTCAGCACCTCGCGGGCGATGTCCCGGGCGAGGTCCACCTCGCCGGCCGTGATGGCGTCCTCGGCGGCCTGCAACCGCCGGCCGTCCGGTCCCGGCCCGCTGCCGGCCGGGGTGTGCCGGGCGGCGAGCAGGCCCAGCGAGGCGGCCACCGAGGGCGCCCCGCGGTCCCGGGCCAGCGCGGCGGCCTCGGCGAGCCGGGCGGCCACCTCCGGGTCGGTGCCGGTGGTGGCCAGCGCCAGGTGCCGGGCCCGCTCGATGGGGTCGGGGGCGGCGGTTGCCAGCGCTGCGTGGGCGGCACGCCGCTCCTGGGCGGGGGCCTCCGCGTAGAGCGCGGCCGATATCAGCGGGTGCGCGAACCGTACGGCGGGGTCTTCCGGCTCGGTGGCCAGCAGCCCCAGTTCGGCGGCCTGCGCGCACTCGACCTCGGCGTTGCCGCGGCCGGCCGCGTGCAGCAGGGCGGGGGTGGGGCGGGCGCCGGCACTGGCCACCAGCAGGGTGCGGCGGGCCTCGTCCGACAGCATCTCCAGCCGGCTCAGGACGAGGGCGCGCAGCGAGGTCGGCACCGGCAGCGGCTCGCCCGGCCGGGGCGGGGTGGGGCTCTCGGCCAGGGCGCGGCCCAGTTCCAGCGCGAACAGCGGGTTGCCGCCGCTGGTGCGGTGGATGTCGCGGACCGTGGAGCGGGACAGGCCGGCGTAGCCGCGGTGGCCGAGCAGCGAGGAGACCTGGGTACGGGTCAGCGGGCCCAGCCGGACGGAGAGGGTGTCGGGCGGGCAGGCGCGCAGATGGCGGTCGTACTCCTCCTCCTCGGTCCGCACCGCGCACAGCATCTGCACGGGTGTCTCGCCGAGGCGCCGGGCGGCGAAGCCGAGGAGTTCTGCGCTGGCCGAGTCCAGCCACTGGAGGTCGTCGGCGACGATCAGGACCGGGCCCTTCGCGGCGAGCGCGCGGAGCGTGGAGAGCACGGCCAGGCGCAGGGCGAGGCCGTCGCGCTGGAGGGTGGACTCGCCGCGGCCGGTGAGCGCGGACTCCAGCGCGGTGTGCTGGGCGGCGGGCAGCTTTCCGGACACCTCGTCCAGGACCAGGCCGAAGAGGTCGGCCAGGGCGAGGAAGGGCAGGTGGGATTCGGACTCGGTGGCGGAGCAGCGCAACACGGTGCGGGCGTTCGGGGCATATTCCGCGGCCAATGCCCGCAGCACCGTCGACTTTCCTATTCCGGCCGGCCCGTGCAGCAGCACACTCCCACCGCGCGCGAGCTGCTCCCGCGCCGCCGCGGACGGCTCCTCCTGGCCGATGACCAGGTCGGAACGGCAGCTCGCAGGGCCCTTGAAGTCCCGTCGCACGGTCACCGCTCCCCTCGAGTGTCGTGTTCGGGCCAAATTCTAGGCAACCCGCCCGTGAATTTCGGACAGCCAGGGTGGTGAGGGAAATAACAGCGCCCGGAGCAGGCCCATATTCAAAGCACCGCTGAATGAATACGCCTCCCCACGAGCAGAGCCCTCCGACGGTACCCCCGCCACACCCCCACGAACACTCCCGTACCGGCCTTCCCACCCGGGCCACCGGCCTCTACGGAAGCCGCTCCCACCGGCGCGTGCCGGGGCCCTGACCCCGACCTGGGGAGGATCCACGCCCCGGCCCCCCGCTGCCGGTAGGCCCGCGGGGGTGCGGGTTTCCGCCGGCGCCTGCCGGAGCCCGGCCCCCGGCCGGTGCCGGAAGGTCCGCCACCCGGGCTGTGCCTGCCTCCCGGGCTGTGCTTGCCACCGGGCTGTGCTTGCCACCGGGCTGTGCCTGCCTCCCAGGCTGTGCTTGCCACCGGGCTGTGCCTGCCTCCCGGGCTGTGCCCGCCACCGGGCTGTGCCTGCCCACCGGGCTATGCCCGCTTCCCGGGCTGTGTCTGCCCACCGGGCTGTGCTTGCCACCGGGCTGTGCCTGCCTCCCGGGCTGTGCCCGCCACCGGGCTGTGCCTGCCCACCGGGCTATGCCCGCTTCCCGGGCTGTGTCTGCCCACCGGGCTGTGCTTGCCGCGGGCTGCGCCTGCCCACCGGACTGCGCCCCCGCCCACCCGCCACTAGCCCCGCACCCCTCGCGGGCCAAGTCCCCCGCCCCTACGGCAGTACCCCCGCCCGGCGGGCCGTCGCCACCGCCTCGCCTCTGGTGTGGGCGCCCAGTTTGCGCATGGCCGCGCGGAGGTAGCTCTTGACGGTTTCCGGGCTCAGGCCCAGGCGGGTCGCCGCTGCGGCGTTGGTCGCGCCGGCGGCGACGCAGGTCAGCACGTCGATCTCGCGGGGGGCCAGGCTCACGCCCGCCACCGGGGCAGCCGCCGTGGTCAACAGGCCGCAGGCGTCGAGGAGTTCGGCGCGCAGGCCGGGGTCGGCGATCCGCGGGGCCAGGGCGCGCAGGGCCGCGTGGGCCTCGCGGACCTGCTCCCAGGCGACCCCGTCCGCGGGGTCAGGCGCGGGCGCCGCACGGGACGCCGCCAGCAGGTCCCGCGCCTGCTCCTCCGCCACCAGCGCCTGCTCCACGTCCCGCGCCGCCTCCACGGCCGCGCTCAGCGTCCGGTCGCCCAGCGGCTGGGCCGTGCGCAGCGCGCCGTACAGCACGCCGTGCACCCGGCGCCGTACGACCACCGGCACGGCCAGCACCGAGCGCAGCCCCTCCGCGGCGACCGGGACGTCGTACTCGTGGCTGATCCGCGGGGACAGCGAGTAGTCCGTGACCGCGCACGGGCGGGCGAGCGCAACCGCCTTGCCGCCGAGCCCGTTGCCGGAACTCACCGCGAGCGCCCTGAGCGCGAGCGTCGTCGTGCCGGTCAGCTCGCTGATCCGCACCCGCGGCCGGCCCGGCTCGACCAGGCCGCCGAAGGCGACCGGGAGGCCCGTCGCACGCCGCAGCCGTACCAGCGCACCGCGGATCTCCGCCGCCCCGGACGCCTCCGTCCTCACCGCTCGCCCCTTCGCCGTGGACCGTCGTGGACCTTCCCGCCCACCACACCCCCGTTCGGGGGTGGTGAGACGCACATCACGGATTACACGATGGCAGAGAGCCGCCCGGCAATGGTCCGGAACCTAGGAGGACAGATGACGACGGCGACGGAGCTCTTCCGCAGGGCACGGGACTTCCTGCTGGAACACCGTGAGGACTACGCCACCGCCTACGCCGGCTTCGAGTGGCCCCGCCCCTCCCACTTCAACTGGGCACTGGACTGGTTCGACGCCGTCGCCGAGGGGAACGACCGCACCGCCCTGCACATCGTCGAGGAGGACGGCACCGAGACCCGCCTCTCCTTCGCCGAGATGTCCGAGCGTTCCAGCCGCGCGGCGAACTGGCTTCGCGACCGCGGTGTCGCCGCCGAGGACCGCATCCTCGTCATGCTCGGCAACCAGGCCGAGTTGTGGGAGACCGCGCTCGCCGCGATGAAGCTGCGCGCGGTCGTCATCCCCGCCACCCCGCTGCTCGGCCCCGCCGACCTGACCGACCGCGTCGAACGCGGCCGGGTCAGGCACGTGATCGCACGTGCCGCCGACACCGCGAAGTTCGCCGACGTCCCCGGGGCCTACACCCGTATCTCGGTCGGCGGCCTGCCGGAGGAGGGCTGGGAGCCCTACGAGGACGCGTACGCCGCCCCCGCCGAGTTCGTCCCGGACGGGCCCACCCTCGCCGACGACCCGCTGATGCTGTACTTCACCTCGGGCACCACGGCCCGCCCCAAGCTGGTGGAGCACACCCACGTCTCGTACCCCGTCGGGCACCTGGCGACCATGTACTGGATCGGCCTGAAGCCTGGCGACGTGCACCTGAACATCTCCTCGCCCGGCTGGGCCAAGCACGCCTGGTCGAACCTGTTCGCGCCGTGGAACGCCGAGGCGACCGTCTTCATCCACAACTACACCCGCTTCGACGCCGCCCGGCTGATGGCCGAGATTGACCGCGCGGGCGTCACCACCTTCTGCGCCCCGCCGACGGTGTGGCGCATGCTGATCCAGGCCGACCTCACCCAGCTGCGCACCCCGCCCCGCGCGGCCGTGGCAGCGGGCGAACCGCTGAACCCCGAGGTCATCGAGCAGGTCCGGCGTGCCTGGGGCGTGACCATCCGGGACGGCTTCGGGCAGACCGAGACCGCCGTGCAGGTCTCCAACAGCCCCGGCCAGCCGCTGAAGACCGGCTCCATGGGCCGGCCCAGCCCCGGCTACCGCGTCGAACTGCTCGACCCGGTGTCCGGCGCGCCCGGCGCCGCCGAGGGCGAGATCGCGCTCGACCTGTCCGCGTGCCCGGTCGGCCTGATGACCGGCTACCACGGCGACCCGGACCGCACCGCGGAGGCGATGGCCGGCGGCTACTACCGGACGGGGGACGTCGCCTCCAGGGACGAAGAGGGATATCTCACGTATATCGGACGTTCCGACGATGTCTTCAAGGCGTCCGACTACAAGATCAGCCCGTTCGAGCTGGAGAGCGCCCTGCTGGAGCACGAGGCCGTGGCCGAGGCGGCGGTCGTACCCGCGCCGGACCCGCTGCGTCTGGCGGTGCCGAAGGCGTACGTCGTCCTCGCCGAGGGCTGGGAGCCCGGCACCGGCACCGCGAAGGCGCTCTTCGAGCACTCCCGGGAGGTGCTCGCCCCCTACAAGCGCATCCGCCGCCTGGAGTTCGGGGAACTGCCCAAGACCGTCTCCGGCAAGATCCGCCGGATCGAGCTGCGCGAGGCCACGGCCGAGGGCTCGGCGAACGAGTACCGCGAGGAGGACTTCCGGTGAGCGCACTCGCGGTGATCGAACCGTCCTACGCCCACGGCACCAGCGGCACCCCGCTGCTGGGCGACACCATCGGCGCCAACCTCGACCGGGCGGTCGCCGCCTTCGGCGACCGCGAGGCGCTCGTCGACGTGCCCTCCGGACGCCGCTGGACCTACGCCGAGTTCGGCGCCGCCGTCGACCAGGTGGCGCGCGGACTGCTCGCCAAGGGCGTGGCCAAGGGCGACCGGGTCGGGATCTGGGCGGTCAACTGCCCCGAGTGGGTGCTCGTCCAGTACGCCACCGCCCGCATCGGCGTGATCATGGTGAACATCAACCCGGCCTACCGGGCCCACGAGGTGGAGTACGTGCTCCGGCAGGCCGGCATCTCGCTGCTGGTCGCCTCGCCGGCCCACCGGGGCACCGACTACCGGGCGCTGGTCGAGCAGGTCCGCGGCAAGTGTCCCGAGCTGCGGGAGACCGTCTACATCGGCGACCCGTCGTGGGACGCGCTGACGGCCGCCGGAGCCGATGTGGCGGTTGATCAGCCAGCGGCGATACAGGCCGAGTTGAGTTGTGACGACCCGGTCAACATCCAGTACACCTCGGGCACCACGGGCTTTCCCAAGGGCGCCACGCTCTCCCACCACAACATCCTCAACAACGGCTACTGGGTGGGTCGTACGGTCGGCTACACCGAACGGGACCGGATCTGCATCCCCGTGCCGTACTACCACTGCTTCGGCATGGTGATGGGCAACCTGGCGGCGACGTCGCACGGCGCGTGCATGGTCATCCCGGCGCCGTCCTTCGAGCCGAGGGCCACCCTGGAGGCCGTGCAGCAGGAGCGCTGCACCTCGCTGTACGGGGTGCCGACGATGTTCATCGCGGAGCTGAACCTCCCCGACTTCGCGTCGTACGACCTCACTTCCCTGCGCACCGGCATCATGGCGGGCTCGCCCTGCCCGGTGGAGGTGATGAAGCGGGTGGTCGCCGAGATGCACATGGAGGAGGTCTCCATCTGCTACGGCATGACCGAGACCTCGCCGGTCTCCCTCCAGACCCGGATGGACGACGACCTCGAACACCGCACCGGCACGGTCGGCCGCGTACTGCCGCACCTGGAGGTCAAGGTCGTCGACCCGGCTACCGGCGTCACCCAACCCCGTTGCACGGCGGGCGAGTTGTGCACCCGCGGTTACAGCGTGATGCTCGGCTACTGGAACGAGCCCGAGAAGACCGCCGAGGCCGTCGACCCGGGCCGCTGGATGCACACGGGCGACCTGGCGGTGATGCGTGAGGACGGGTATGTCGAGATCGTCGGGCGTATCAAGGACGTGATCATCCGCGGGGGCGAGAACATCTACCCGCGCGAGATCGAGGAGTTCCTCCACGGCCACCCGAAGATCCGCGACGTCCAGGTGGTCGGCGTGCCGCACGAGAGGTACGGCGAGGAGGTGCTGGCCTGCGTCATCCCGCTGGACGCGGCCGACCCGCTGACCCTGGAGGACCTGCGGGCCTTCTGCGAGGGTCGGCTGGCCCACTACAAGATCCCGAGCCTGCTGCGGGTCCTGGACTCCTTCCCGATGACCGTCTCCGGGAAGGTGCGCAAGATCGAACTGCGCGAGAAGTACGCCCTGTGAGCGGACGGCCGGCGTCCCGGGCACCTGTGGTGCGCGGGACGCCGGCCGTGCGGTTCACCGGCCGGGGGTACGGTCCGGACGGTCCTGGCTCTGCTCCCTTCACAGGCTGCGGGCGGTGATGTCGCCGTGGGAGGTGGTGGCGCGGATGTCGAGTTCGGCGCTGCCGTCGTTCTTGAGGGTGTTGCTGACGCGGCCGTGGCCGGTGCCGGCGTCCAGGGTGGCGGAGACGCCGCCGGCGGCGGCGACCGAGATGTCGCCGGACTGGGTGCGGAGCACGACCGTGCCGCGCACGGCCTCGGTGATCCGGATGTCGCCCCTCGCGGTGCTGATCTCCGCGGGGCCGTCCAGCCGGCCGACCTCGACGTCGCCGTCGATCGCGGTGAGACGGACGCTCGCGGCCTCGTCGATCTTGATCTGACGGTACGCCCCCTCGAAGGCGACGTCGCCGAGGCGGCCGACGCCGCGGAGCTCGGAGCCGGCGGCCTTGACCTCGACGCGGGAGCCGGCGGGCAGCTGGACGGTGACCTCCAGGGATCCGGAGGGGCCGAAGAGCTGGTTCTTGGGCTCGGCGGTCCGGATCCGCAGGACGCCGTCGGCGTAGGCGACGGTGGTCTGCTCGGCGGTCTGGACGTCGCGCTTCTTGGAGGGGTTGGCGGGCAGGACCTCGACGGTGGTGTCGGCGCGGTCGGCGGCGATGAACTGGACGCGTCCGGCGGGGATGTCCAGGACGGCGGAGATCGGGGCGGGGCTGTCGAACTTCTGCATCATGCTCTCCCGTGCTCGCTCGTTGTTTCCGATGCCAGAAACGCTACGTTGCTTTCCAGAAGCCATCAACACGCTCGTTGCATAGAATTGATATCAGTGCAGGTAGAGGCCGAAAAAGTGTTGCAACGGGCTCATCGGTAACGCAACGACGACTGCTCCGATCATTGCAATGGGTGATGAGTGAACGCTAGGGTGGAGGTGGGACCACCACGAAGGATCACCAAGGAGACCGCGATGCCGGGAGGCAGGCTCACCCAGCAGGAGCGCCAGCAGATCGCGCTGGGGCTGGCCGACAGCCTCCCCTACGCCGAGATCGCCCGCCGCCTCGGCCGTCCGACCTCGACGGTCACGCGTGAGGTGATGCGCAACGGCGGCCCCACCGCCTATCGCGCCGACCTGGCCCACCGCGCCACCGAACACCGCGCTCGCCGGCGCGGGCCCGCCCCCTCCCGCGGGTCGGATTCGGTCCCCCAGCCGCACGGGCGCGACGCCGGGGCCGTGGCCGAGTACGAGGAGACACTCACCACCGTCCTCATGGCCTCGGGCCTGCCCAGGATGACGGCCCGGGTGCTGACCTGCCTGTTCACCACGGACGCGGGCAGCCTCACCGCGTCCCAGCTCGCTCAGCGCCTCCAGGTCAGTCCGGCGTCCATCTCCAAGGCGATCGCCTTCCTGGAGAGTCAGAGCCTCGTCCGCCGGGAACGCGACGAACGCCGCCGCGACCGCTACATCGTCGACGACGAACTCTTCTACCAGGCGACGATCGCCAGCGCCCGGTCCAACGACCAACTCGTCGAGACCGCACGTCAAGGCGTCGCCGTCCTCGGCCCCCGCACCCCCGCCGCCGCCCGCCTCGAGAACATCGCCCGCTTTCTCGACTTCATCAGCGAAAGCATCACCCGCGCCGCCGAGCAGGCCCGCGAGGTCCTCCACACCAAACCCGGGACAACCTCGACCGACTCCGCTCAGTCAGGTCCGGGTCGCGCATAGACAGCCGTCCCGAACGTCACACCCGGCCCGATCGGCGCGCTGAGCGTCACCGTCACCCGTGAGCGCCTTCGTCACCCTGGGTGGCGCGGTTCTCCGGGCGCCCCGGCCTGCCGGGCGCGCGTCCCGTGAGTCTCCGTCGAACCGCCGCCCGTCCGGAGTTTCCGCCGCCCGAGGCCGCCCCTTGCCCACTCTTGACGCCCTTTGCGGGCCGCACTTACATTGCTTCCAGATAGTAGAAAGTAGTTTCCGCTATACGGAATAGTCACAACCGCGGGGCGCGACGGGCGTGCGAATCCGACAGCCGAAGACAGCCGAAGCAGGAGAACTCGATGGCTCGTATGACCGCTGCCCGTGCGGCAGTTGAGATCCTCAAGCGCGAGGGCGTCACCGCCGCGTTCGGTGTGCCGGGCGCCGCGATCAACCCCTTCTACGCGGCGCTCAAGGCGTCCGGCGGCGTCAACCACACCCTCGCCCGCCATGTGGAGGGCGCCTCGCACATGGCCGAGGGCTACACGAGGACCCACGCGGGCAACATCGGCGTCTGCATCGGCACGTCCGGCCCCGCCGGCACCGACATGATCACGGGCCTGTACTCGGCCATCGGCGACTCCATCCCGATCCTGTGCATCACGGGCCAGGCCCCCACCGCCGTGATCCACAAGGAGGACTTCCAGGCCGTCGACATCGCCTCCATCGCCAAGCCGGTGACCAAGATGGCCGTCACCGTCCTGGAGGCCGCGCAGGTCCCCGGCGTCTTCCAGCAGGCCTTCCACCTGATGCGCTCCGGCCGTCCCGGCCCGGTCCTGATCGACCTGCCGATCGACGTCCAGCTCACCGAGATCGAGTTCGACCCGGAGACGTACGAGCCGCTGCCCGTCTACAAGCCGGCCGCGACCCGCGCCCAGGTCGAGAAGGCGATCGCGCTGCTCAACGAGTCCGAGCGGCCGCTGATCGTCGCGGGCGGCGGTGTCATCAACGCCGACGCGTCCGAACTCCTCGTGGAATTCGCCGAGCTGACGGGCACTCCGGTCGTCCCGACCCTGATGGGCTGGGGCGTCCTGCCCGACGACCACGAACTGAACGCGGGAATGGTCGGGCTCCAGACCTCGCACCGCTACGGCAACGCGACCTTCCTGGAGTCCGACTTCGTCCTCGGCATCGGCAACCGCTGGGCCAACCGCCACACCGGCAAGCTGGACGTCTACACCGCCGGCCGGAAGTTCGTCCACGTCGACATCGAGCCCACCCAGATCGGCAAGATCTTCGCCCCGGACTACGGCATCGCCTCCGACGCCAAGGCCGCGCTGAAGCTGTTCGTCGAGGTGGCACGGGAGTTGAAGGCGGCCGGACGGCTGCCCGACCGCTCCGCCTGGGCCGGCGCCGCACAGGAGAAGCGGGCGAAGCTCCAGCGCCGTACGCACTTCGACGACATCCCGATCAAGCCGCAGCGCGTCTACGAGGAGATGAACAAGGCCTTCGGCCCGGAGACCCGGTACGTCTCCACGATCGGTCTCTCGCAGATCGCCGGCGCCCAGATGCTGCACGTCTTCAAGCCGCGGCACTGGATCAACTGCGGCCAGGCCGGGCCGCTCGGCTGGACCGTCCCGGCCGCGCTCGGTGTCGCCAAGGCCGACCCGGAGGCGTCCGTCGTCGCCCTCTCCGGCGACTACGACTTCCAGTTCATGATCGAGGAGCTGGCGGTCGGCGCGCAGCACAAGATCCCCTACGTCCACGTGCTGGTCAACAACTCCTACCTGGGCCTGATCCGCCAGGCGCAGCGGGCCTTCGACATCGACTTCCAGGTCAATCTGGAGTTCGAGAACATCAACTCGCCCGAGCTGGGCGTCTACGGCGTCGACCACGTCAAGGTCGCCGAGGGCCTGGGCTGCAAGGCGATCCGGGTGACCGACCCCAATGAACTCGGCGCCGCCCTCGAGGAGGCCAAGAAGCTCGCCGCCGAACACCGGGTGCCGGTCGTCGTCGAGGCGATCCTGGAGCGGGTCACCAACATCTCGATGTCGGGCACCAACGACATCAGCAACGTCGTGGAGTTCGAGGAAGTGGCCACGGAGCCCGGCCACGCCCCGACCTCCATCAGGACGCTGAAGGTCTGAGGCACGGACACCGATCGAAGGGGACGGCCCGCCCGCAGGGGGCCGTCCCCTTCTCATGTTCATGCTGTTCCGACGTACCTCGCCGGCACCGTCACACGGAACCGCAGCTGAAGCCGCCCGAGCCGCCGCCCCAGGACTGCGGCAGCTCCCGCTCGGTCGTCCCGCCCCGCCCGAGAAGTCCCGCCTCCCGCGCGAAGCGCGGCACGAGCCGGGTCAGCGCCCGGTCCCCGTACAGGGCCACGGCCAGCAGCCGGTCGTCGAACGACAGGCCCCTTCCGGTCGCGGGCAGCGGATGCCGGTCCCGCAGGTCCCTCAGGGTTCGCCGGCCGGCCCGGGTGCGCCCGGGCGGGAAGACGCGCAGCAGCCCGGCGACGGTGAGTTCGTAGCGCAGGTCGATCAGTGCGAGCGCGACGGATTCCCGGTCCAACAACTGCCGCATGCCCGCGGGGCGGTAGAGGGCGGCGTGCACGGTCTTCGTCAGATGCGGGAGGGCGGGGAGATCCGTCCCCGTGCCGTGGGCCGGCCCCGTGGTGCGCATCGTGCCGCCGCGTCCGGGGCCGATGGCGCCCCGCGCCTGCAGAGCGAGCACGGCGACCGTGGCGGCGGCGCGGCGGCCGCCCCGTAGAAACGCGATCTCGTGCGGCGCGAGCCGGTTCGTTGCGTCACTGTCCATGGGACCCCCAGCGGCCGGAACACGGGGCCCGCCGCCCCCGTGCCGGCGGGCCCCGTCGAGGAGAATGTGCCCGCACCCGGGGCTGCTCGATACCTGCCGCCCCTACTTCAGAGCATGATTTGAGCATGCCGTACCCGCGGTACGCCCCCTGCGGTAGTCACCCCGGCCGCACCCGCCCTCCGCCATGCGGCGGCCCGGCTGCTCCGTACGTTCAGGTGTCGTCGTGTTCCGGTAGGCCCGGCCAGGTTTCGGGGCCGCCGCCCTGCCATTCGATGAGGTCGCTTTCCTCCACCTCCACGCGGTCCAGGTCGGCCAGTCGGAGGATTTCGACCACGTCGTCCAGGTGGGACGCGAGTCCGAGGGTCACGTCGCCCTCGGTCACCCGCCGGGAGCCGTCCAGGGCCGGTGCGTGCACCACGATGTGCGGATGCTTCGTGGGGTTGTCCATGTCCTCAGCCTCCTGACCCTCAGCCTGCTGCGCCGGCCCCCGGTCCGCACCCCGGGGACACCGGGACCGGGTGGACGACGAGGAGCGCCGGACCCGGGTTCCGACCCGGGTCCGGCGCTCCTCCTGCGGTCCGTTTGGTTGCCGTCCGACGGCGCGAGACTGGGCGCGACAGGACATTCGCGCCGCCGGACGGGATCAGGGGCCTCGCGGCAGGACCGTTCTGCGCGAGGCGGGTGGCCGGGACCGCGGCGGGTGCGACGGCTCCGGGACGTCCTCCCTCCGGTCGGGAGAGCGCTCCGTCGCCTTCACCACCGCACTGGCTCGCACGCCGCCGCGGTCCACGCGCCCGCACGGCCGTCGGACGGCCACCCCTCATCCGGGTCGCCCGACGGCCCGGGCGGGCCGTGTGCGTACGGGGCCCGGGGCATGACCTCCCGGCGGACCCCGTACGCGGCTCTTGGTGTCAGTCCTCGCGCAGGGCGCGTACCGCCTCCTCCACGTGCCTGCCGTAGTCCGGGTCGGCGGCGTGGAAGTGCGCGAGGTTCTGCTTGATCACGTCGTCGCGGGAGACCTGCGAGAGGCCGCCGGCGATGTTCGCGACCAGACGCCGCTTCTCCTCCTCGGACATCAGCCGGTACAGCTCGCCGGCCTGGAAGAAGTCGTCGTCCTTGGTGTGCGGGGGCGCCGCGTGGGTGCCCGTGTGGCCCGTCACCGCCAGCGGGGCCGACAGCGGACGGCCGGTCTCGACGGGGCCGTCGTAGGAGTTCGGCTCGTAGTTCTTGGCGTACCGGCCCTGGGAGTTGGACGCCATGAGGCCGTCACGGCCGTAGTTGTCCGCGCCGCCGGGCACGGCCTTCGGCGCGTTCACCGCGAGCTGGGTGTGGTTGACGCCCAGGCGGTAGCGGTGGGCGTCGGCGTAGGCGAACAGCCGCCCCTGGAGCATCTTGTCCGGCGACGGGCCGATGCCCGGTACGAAGTTGTTCGGGGAGAACGCGGCCTGCTCGACCTCGGCGAACACGTTGTCCGGGTTGCGGTCCAGGACCAGCCGGCCCACGCGTCGCAGCGGGTGGTCCCTGTGCGGCCAGACCTTGGTCACGTCGAAGGGGTTGAAGCGGTAGCCGGCCGCCTCGGCCGCCGGCATGATCTGGACGTACAGCGTCCAGGACGGGCGCACCCCGCGCTCGATCGCCTGGAGCAGGTCCGTCTGGTGGGAGGCCGGGTCCGTGCCCGCGATCTCCTGGGCCTGCTCGGTGGACAGGCAGCGGATGCCCTGGTCGGTCTTGAAGTGGTACTTGACGAAGAAGGCCTCGCCGTCGGCGTTCGTCCACTGGTAGGTGTGCGAGCCGTAGCCGTTCATGTGGCGGTACGAGGCAGGGATGCCGCGGTCGCCCATCAGCCAGGTCACCTGGTGCGTGGCCTCGGGGGAGTGCGCCCAGAAGTCCCAGACGTTGTCCGGCTCCTGACGGCCCGTCAACGGGTCGCGCTTCTGCGAGTGGATGAAGTCGGGGAACTTCACCGGGTCCTTGACGAAGAACACCGGCGTGTTGTTGCCGACGAGGTCGTAGTTGCCCTCCTCGGTGTAGAACTTCACCGCGAAGCCGCGCGGGTCGCGCACCGCGTCCGCGCCGCCGAGGGAGTCCGCCACCGTGGAGAAGCGCGCGAACACCTCGGTGCGCTTGCCGACCGCGTTCAGGAAATCGGCGTGGGTGCAACCGGTGACGTCGTCGGTCACCTCGAAGTGGCCGTGGGCGCCGGAGCCGCGGGCGTGCACCACGCGCTCCGGGATGCGCTCGCGGTTGAAGCGCGCCAGCTTCTCCAGCAGGTGCTGGTCCTGGAGGAGGAGGGGGCCGCCGATGCCGGCGGAGGCGGAGTTCTGGTTGTCGGCGACCGGGGCGCCGGACTCGGTCGTGAGGACGCGCTTCGACATCAGGGACCTTCCGTGCAGAGGGGCAACGGAAACATACTTCCGCTTCGTGGAGTTTCCGCTTGCGTGGAGCCTAGGATCGGTGTGATCGGCGCGTCAACAGTTTGTTGAACAAGGGGGGTGGATCCGGACGGCGCCGCCGCCTGGGCGCGACATGACTGGTGTCGGCGGCGGCGCCGTCCGGAGGTCTGGGGTCCGTCAGACCTGGGCGCCGGACAGGCGCTCCACGGCCCGCAGCAGGGCCGAGTGGTCCAGGCCGCCGTCGCCCTGCGCGCGCAGGGAGGCCACCAGCTGGGCGACCACCGCGCCGACGGGCAGGGCGGCGCCGACGGCGCGGGCCGCGTCCGTCACGATGCCCATGTCCTTGTGGTGCAGGTCGATACGGAAGCCCGGCTTGAAGTCCCGCTGGAGGAAGTTGTCCTTCTTCCGCGTCAGCACGGTCGAGCCGGCCAGGCCGCCGCCCAGGACGTCCAGCGCCGCCTTCAGGTCCACGCCCGACTTCTCCAGGAAGACCACGGCCTCGGCGCACGCCTGGATGTTCACGGCGACGATCAGCTGGTTGGCGGCCTTCACGGTCTGGCCGGAGCCGTGCGGGCCGCACAGCACGATCGTCTTGCCCAGCGCCTCGAAGAGCGGCTTGGCCGTGTCGAAGTCGGCCTGCTCGCCGCCGACCATGATCGACAGCACCGCCTCGACGGCGCCCGCCTCACCGCCGGAGACGGGGGCGTCCAGGACCCGGATGCCCTTGTCCTTGGCGGCGGCGGCCAGGTCGATCGAGGTCTGCGGGGTGATCGAGGACATGTCGATCAGCAGCGCGCCGGAGCGCGCGTTCTCCAGGATGCCGTCCGGGCCGTAGGCGATGGCCTCGACCTGCGGGGACGCGGGCACCATCGTGACGATCACGTCGGCGTCCCGGACCGCCTCGGCGATCGAGCCCGCCGTGGTGCCGCCCGCGGCGGCCAGCCGGTCCAGCTTCGCCTGCTCCAGCGTGTAGCCGGTGACGGCGTAGCCCGCCTTGATCAGGTTCTCGGACATGGGGGAGCCCATGATGCCGAGGCCGATCCAGGCAACCTTGGGAAGGGTGGTGGTCATTGCGGGTGCCTCTCTCACTTCTGTGCTGCGTCTGGGGGTCGGGGCCCTGGAAGGTGCCCGGGCTGGTCAGCGGGCCGCTCGGGCCTCGGCCGGCAGCCACGCGAAGGCCTCGGCGCTCGGCCTGTCGCCCGGCTTGTACTCCAGGCCGACCCAGCCGTCGTAGCCGGCCTTCCCCAGCTGGTCGAGGAGGTCCTCCAGCGGGAGCGAGCCCGTGCCGGGCGCGCCGCGGCCGGGGTTGTCGGCGATCTGGACGTGGCCGGTCCGCGCGGCGTACCGCTCGATCACCGACGGCAGGTCCTCGCCGTTCATGGACAGGTGGTAGAGGTCCATCAGGAACCTGGCGTTGCCGAGGCCCGACGCCGCGTTCACCTTGTCCACCACTTCGACGGCGGCGGGTGCGCTCACCAGCGGGTACAGCGGCGACTCCGGCTTGTTCAGCGCCTCGATCAGCAGGATCGCGCCGATCCGGTCGGCGGCCCGGGCCGCGAGGACCAGGTTGTCCAGCGCGAGCGCGTCCTGCTCGGCCGGGTCCACGCCCTCGACCCGGTTGCCGTACAGCGCGTTGAGGGCCGTGCAGCCGAGGGACCGGGCCAGGTCCGCGGCCACGTCGATGTTGGCGCGGAACCTCTCCGACTCCTCACCGGGGACGGACAGTGCGCCGCGGTCGGGGCCCGGGAGCCTGCCCGCGTAGAAGTTCAGGCCGGTGAGCTGTACGCCCGCGTCCTCGATCGCCTTCTTCAGGGCATCGGTCTCGGAACGCTCCGGGGTGGGGGAGTCGATCCACGGCCACCACAGTTCGACCGCGGTGAAGCCGGCCGCGGCGGCGGCCGCCGGCCGCTCCAGGAGCGGGAGTTCCGTGAAGAGGATCGACAGGTTGACGTTGAAGCGCTGGTCTGCGAATCCCATCAGGGCCGCGCTCCCTTCCGTTGTCGCCGTATTCCGTATTGCGGAATTTGGTTTCTGCGTAATGGAAGACTGCCGGGGGGTGTCGTGGCTTGTCAAGAGGGTGCGGGCTCCCGTGTGGATCCCGGTCGCCGGGACTGCCCGGAAAGCGGCCCGCGCGTTAGGTTGTGCGCGTGCGATTGAGAGTGGAGTTCACGACCGAACCCTTCGACCTGGACGAGGCCCCCGCGCACGCGGTGGTGGCGCGGGAGGTCGTCGAAGCCGCCGAGCTGGACGCCGTGGACGTCGGCCCGTTCGGCAACACGGCCGAGGGGGGTGCCGACGCCGTCCTGGGCGCCGTGGACGCCCTGCTGCGCAGGACCCTCCGGGCCGGCGCCACCCGGATCTCCCTTCAGGTCACCGTGATCGGGGAGGACGGGAGGTGATCGGGGAGGAGCCCTTCATCGCGGCCCTGAAGCCGCTGGTCGACGCGATCGGCGGCCGGATGCTCCCGCCCGACGAGGCGGGCCCCGACGATGTCGTGCTCTCCTGGGAGGGTGCCGTCGCCGTCGCCGTACGCCTGCCGCAGCTCGCCGACTCGCTGGACCACATCCTGGCCGCCATGGAGCGCAAGCAGGGCATGCCGCTCGCGGACCTGGACCGCAAGGCCAAGCAGGAGGTCGTGCGGGTGCTCGAGGCGCGCGGAGCCTTCTCCGTCCGGCACGGGGTGGAGACCGTGGCGAGCGCGCTGGGCGTCAGCCGCTTCACCGTCTACAACTACCTCAACCGCGACAAGCAGGGCTGAGCCGCCCCCGGGCCCGGCGTCCCGGAATTTTCAACAAACTGTTGACGCAGTGTTCGTCAGGGCGTTAGCTATCCGCAGCCCGTTCAACGCGAAGGCCGTCAACAGCCCACGGAGGCTCCCGTGACTTCGACCGCAACGCCACCGGGCCTCGCCCGATTCAACGCCCTCCCCGAAGACGCGGCCCGAGCCGCCCTTCTGGAGGCGTGCGCCAGCACGGCGTGGGCCGAGCGGCTGCTGGCGGCCCGCCCCTGCGGCACCCCCGAAGACCTCGAAGCCGCGAGCGACGCCGCCATGGCGGAGCTGACCCCCGCGGACCTCGGGGAGGCGATGGCCGGCCACCCGCCGATAGGCCGTCCCAAGCCCGGCGACCCGGCATCGGCCCGCGAACAGCGCGGCATGGCCGGCGCCTCCGAGGAACTCAAGGCCGAGATGCTCGACCTCAACCTGGCCTACCAGGACAAGTTCGGTCACGTCTTCCTCATCTGCGCCACCGGCCGGACCGGCGAGCAGATGCGCGACGCGGTCAAGGAGCGGATCGGCAACGCGCCGGAGCAGGAACGCGAGATCGTCCGCAGCGAACTGGGGAAGATCAACCGCATCCGGCTCGCCCGACTGCTCGAAGACGCCTGAGAAGACGCCCGAAGAGGAAACCATGAGCACCGAGACCACCGCCTCCGTGTCCACGCACATCCTGGACACCTCCGCCGGCCGCCCCGCCGGGGGCGTCGCCGTCCACATCCTGACCCGTTGCGGGCGGGAAGCGGACTGGCAGGCGCTCGGCGGATCCTCGACCGACGCCGACGGGCGGTGCAAGGATCTTCCGGCGCCGCCGGAGGGCACCACCCACGTACGGCTCGAGTTCGACACCGAGACGTACTTCGCCAAGAAACAAGCCGCGGCCCAGCAGGACGCCCCCGCGCTCCGGGACAGCGAGAACGGCCGGCCGGTGTTCTTCCCCGAGGTCACCATCACCTTCGCGGTGGTGCCCGGTGAGCACTACCACGTTCCGCTGCTGCTCAACCCGTTCGGCTACTCCGTTTACCGAGGGAGCTGACCGACACCATGACCCGTTTCGTCCTGGGACAGAACCAGTACGGCAAGGCCGAGAACCGAGTCGTCAAGATCACGCGTGCCGGCGACACGCACCACATCAAGGACCTGAACGTCTCCGTCGCCCTCTCCGGCGACATGGAGGAGGTCCACCGCAGCGGCTCCAACGCGAACGTCCTGCCGACCGACACCACCAAGAACACGGTGTTCGCCTTCGCCAAGGAGCACGGGATCCAGAGCGCCGAGGACTTCGGCGTCAGGCTCGCCCGCCACTTCGTGGACAACGCCGAGCCCATCCACCGGGCCCGCATCCGCATCGAGGAGTACGCCTGGGAGCGGATCGAGACCGCGCAGTCCGGCGCGCGCTTCGTCGGCTCCGACGAGATCGCCCACTCCTTCGTCCGCAAGGGCCAGGAGACCCGCGTCGCGCAGATCACCTACGACGGCCACGGAGTCCAGGTGCTCTCCGGGTTCAAGGACCTGACCGTCCTGAACTCGACCAACTCCGAGTTCTTCGGCTTCCTGAAGGACAAGTACACCTCCCTTCAGGAGGACCACGACCGCATCCTCGCCACCACCGTCTCCACCTGGTGGCGGCACAACTGGAACGGCATCGACTCGCACGCCCCCGACTGGGAGCGCTCGTACAACGGGGTGCGCAAGCACGCGCTCCAGGCGTTCGCCGAGACCTACTCGTACTCGCTCCAGCAGACCCTCTTCGAGATGGGTGTGCGGGTGCTGAACTCCCGCGACGAGGTCGACGAGATCCGCTTCTCGATGCCCAACAAGCACCACTTCCGCTCGGACCTGTCGCCCTTCGGGATCGACAACGCGGCCAAGGACGGCGCCGTCTACTACGCCGCCGACCGCCCCTACGGCCTGATCGAGGCCACCATTCTGCGGGACGGCGCCGAGCAGCTCATCCCGGTCGACATGACAAACCTCTGACGCGGGACGCGCGCCACCGGACCCGCTCCGGACCGGTGGCGCGCCACACCGGAGGGAACGAAATGGCACTGCCTGCTCAAGGGCCCGTCGAAGGCCCGTGTTCCACCCCACCGGTGCACACCGAGGACGCCGTCACGTCCGTGCACCCGGTCGACGAGAAGCTCCACCCCTCGCGGCTCGTCCCCGCCGCGCTCCAGCACATCGCCGCCATGTACGCGGGCGTTGTCACCCCTCCGCTCATCATCGGCCAGGCCTGCGGACTCGACATCGCGGGCCGCACCCGGCTCATCGCCGCCAGCCTGCTGATCGCCGGCGTCGCGACGATCCTCCAGACCATCGGCGTCAGGCAACTCGTGGGCAACCGCCTGCCGTTCGTGAACGCCGCCTCCTCGGCCGGCATCGCCCCCATCCTCGCCATCGCCGAGAACAACGCCAAGGGAAACCAACTCCCGGCGATCTACGGCGCGGTGATGGTCGCCGGCGCCTTCTGCCTGGCCGTCGGCCCGTTCTTCGGACGGCTGCTGAAGTTCTTCCCGCCGCTGGTCACCGGCGTGGTGATCACCCTCATCGGGGTCACCCTGATGCCCGTGCCCGTCGGCTGGGCGCAGGGCGGCGACCGGAACGCCGCCGGCTTCGGCTCCATGAAGAACCTCGCCCTCGCCGCGTTCACCCTCGTGGTGATCCTGCTGATCCAGCGCTTCGGCACGGGCTTCGTCAAGCAGGTCGCCCTGCTGTTCGGACTGCTCATCGGCACCCTGGCCGCCCTTCCGTTCGGCATGGCCGACTTCCGCGGCCTCGCGTCCGCCCCGGTCGCCGCGCTGCCCACCCCCTTCGCCTTCGGCGCCCCCGTCTTCCAGCCCGCGGCCATCCTGTCGCTGTGCATCGTGATGCTGGTGCTGATGACCGAGTCCAGCGCCGGCATGCTCGCCCTCGGCGAGATCTGCGACCGCCGCGCCGACGCCCGGACCATCACCCGCGGCCTGCGCACCGACGGCCTCGCCACCCTGCTCGGCCCCGTCTTCGGCGGCTTCCCCACCTCGGCCTTCGCCCAGAACGTGGGCGTCGTCTCGCTGACCCGGGTGCGCAGCCGCTACGTCGTCGCCGTCGCCGGCTCCGCCCTGCTGCTCCTCGGCGCCTTCCCGGTCCTCGGCGCGGTCGTCTCCCTGGTGCCCATGCCGGTCCTCGGAGGCGCGGGCATCGTGCTCTTCGGCTCGATCGCCGTCAGCGGCATCCGCACCCTGTCCGAGGCCGGACTGGACGACAGCTCCAACATCATCCTGGTCGCCGTGGCCCTCGGCGCCGGCATCATCCCGCTGGCCGCGCCCACCTTCTACACCCAGTTCCCCGCCTGGGCGCAGACCGTCCTCGGCTCCGGGATCAGCGCCGGCGCCATCGTCGCCGTCATGCTCAACCTGTTCTTCCACCACCTCGGCACCCGGAGCAGCACGGCTCCGGCACTCAAATCCTCCTAGGGTCCTGCCGTGCCCTCCCCGTGGACGCCCCACGTCCACGGGCCGCCACCAAAGACAAGGAAGCGCAATGGCACCATCGGCAGCCCAGCGCATCGTCATCGAGAACTGCGCGATCGCGACCGTGGACGCGGACGACACCGAGTACGCCTCCGGACACCTCGTCCTCGCCGGCAACCGGATCGAGTCGGTCGGCGCGGGCAAGGCCCCCGAGGGGCTGAAGGACGTGGTGCGCCGCATCGACGCGAGCGGCCATCTGGCCACGCCCGGTCTGGTCAACACCCACCACCACTTCTACCAGTGGATCACCCGGGGCCTGGCCACCGACCACAACCTGTTCGACTGGCTCGTCGCGCTCTACCCGACCTGGGCGCGCATCGACGAGGAGATGGTGTACGCGGCGGCCCAGGGGTCGCTGGCGATGATGGCCCGCGGCGGCGTCACCACCGCCATGGACCACCACTACGTCTTCCCGCACGGCTCCGGAGACCTGTCCGGCGCGATCATCCGGGCGGCCCGCGAGACGGGCGTGCGGTTCACCCTGGCCCGCGGTTCGATGGACCGCGGCGAGAAGGACGGCGGGCTGCCGCCGGACTTCGCCGTGGAGACGCTCCAGGACGCGCTCGCCGCCACCGAGGAGACCGTTCGGCGGCACCACGACGCCTCCTTCGACGCCATGACGCAGATCGCCGTCGCCCCCTGCTCCCCGTTCTCCGTCTCCACCGAACTGCTCCAGCAGGCCGCGGAGTTGGCCCGCCGTCTCGGCGTACGGCTGCACACCCACGGCTCGGAGACGGTCGAGGAGGAGAAGTTCTGCCACGAGCTGTTCGGCAAGGGCCCCACCGACTACTTCGAGTCCACGGGCTGGCTGGGCGAGGACGTGTGGATGGCGCACTGCGTCCACATGAACGACTCCGACATCGCCGCCTTCGCCCGTACGAAGACCGGTGTGGCGCACTGCCCCTCCTCCAACGCCCGCCTCGCGGCCGGAATCGCCCGGGTCCCCGACATGCTGGCGGCCGGCGTCCCGGTCGGCCTCGGTGTCGACGGCACCGCCTCCAACGAGTCCGGCGAACTCCACACCGAACTGCGCAACGCCCTCCTGATCAACCGCCTCGGCGCACACCGCGAGGCGGCCCTGAACGCCCGTCAGGCGCTGCGCCTGGGCACCTACGGCGGCGCCCGGGTACTCGGCCGGGCCGGCCAGATCGGCTCGCTGGAGCCGGGCAAGCTGGCCGACCTGGTGCTGTGGAGGATGGACACGCTGGCCCACGCCTCGATCGCCGACCCGGTGACCGCCCTGGTCCTGGGCGCGGCGGCACCGGTCACCGCCTCCTTCGTGGACGGGCGGCAGATCGTCGAGGACGGCCGGTTGCTGACCGCCGACGAGGACGCCATCGCCCGCGCCACGCGGGCCGAAGCACAGCGGCTGGCGCGCATCACCGCGCAGAGCTGACCGACTGAGGAACTCCGGGCGGGAGGGACGGCTCCCGACCGGTAGCCGTGGACCCGAGCGGGGTCCGCGGCGGGCCGGCTCCGGGGCGCGCTTGGACACGCGCCCCGGAACGGTCTCCGTTCGCCCCGCGGACCCCACCGAGGGCCCGACCCGGTCCCGCACGACCACACGCACCACCTCCCAGACACCCACGTCGAAGACGACGTGTCAACCGACCGGAGGAGCCGCCGTGGCCGCTCACCCCACGTCCCGTGACGAGGCGCTACAGCCAGCCGAGTCCACCACCCATCCCGTGGACGAGAAACTCCCCATCCTGAAGATGGCGACCAGCGGCCTTCAGCATGTGGCCGCCATGTACGCGGGCGTGGTCGCCCCGCCCCTGATCGTCGGCGCCGCCGTGGGCCTGTCCGGCACCGAGCTGACGTTCCTCACCGGGGCCTGCCTGTTCACGGCCGGTCTCGCCACCTTCCTCCAGACCCTCGGCATCTGGAAGATCGGCGCCCGGCTCCCCTTCGTCAACGGCGTCACCTTCGCCGGTGTCGCCCCGATGACGGCGGTCGTCGCCGCCACCAAGGACAAGTCCGACGCCCTGCCGATCATCTTCGGCGCGGTGATCGTGGCGGGCGTCCTCGGCTTCCTGGCCGCGCCGATCTTCTGCAAGGCGATCCGCTTCTTCCCACCGGTGGTCACCGGCACCGTGATCACCCTCATCGGTGTCTCCCTGCTGCCGGTCTCCTTCGGCTGGGCCCAGGGCCCCAACCCGGCCGCGCACGACTACGGTTCGGCGACGAACCTCTCCCTGGCCGGCACCACCCTGGTCATCGTCCTGCTGCTGCGCCGCTTCACCCGCGGCTTCGTCAAGCAGATCGCGGTCCTGCTCGGGCTGATCGCCGGCACGGTCATCGCGATCCCGTTCGGCGTCACGGACTTCGGCCCGGTGGCGGACGCCCAGGTGGTCGGCTTCCCGACCCCCTTCCACTTCGGCGCGCCGCAGTTCCAGGTCGCCGCGATCCTGTCGATGTGCGTGGTGATGGTGGTCTCGATGACCGAGTCCACCGCGGACATGCTGGCCCTCGGTGAGATCGTCGAACGCCCGGCGAACGAGAAGACGATCGCCGCCGGCCTGCGCGCCGACACCCTCGGCTCCGCCCTCAGCCCCCTGTTCAACGGCTTCATGTGCAGCGCCTTCGCGCAGAACATCGGCCTGGTGGCCATGACCCGGATCCGCAGCCGCTTCGTGGTGGCCTTCGGCGGCGGCTTCCTGGTCCTGATGGGCCTGTGCCCGATGGCCGCCTCGCTCATCGCCGTCGTACCGCGCCCGGTGCTCGGCGGCGCGGGCGTCGTCCTGTTCGGCTCGGTGGCCGCCAGCGGCATCCAGACCCTGGCCCGGGCCGGCCTCGACAAGGACAACAACGTCCTGATCGTCGCCGTCTCGATCGCCGTCGGCATCATCCCGATCACGGCGCCGAACTTCTACCACGCCTTCCCGGAGACCGCCCGGATCGTCCTCGACTCCGGCATCTCCACGGGCTGCGTCGCGGCCGTCCTGCTCAACTTCGTGTTCAACCACCTGGGCAGGCCCGGGCTGGTGGACGCCCAGGACGTCACCCATCCGATGGAGGCGGGGGAGGAGATCGCGGTGGCGCGCTGATCCCTCGGAGGGGTACGGCCGCCGCGCGGGCCCTCGGGAGGGGCGGCCAACCGCGCCGATCTTCGGGAGGGGTACGGCCGCTGTGCCGTGCCCCTCCCGCCGTGTGCGTCACAGCCCGAACAGGCCGGGATCCGTCGCCAGTTGCCTGAAGCGGTCGTGCGGAGCGGGCACCGGTTTCCTCGCCTTGAGGTCCAGGAGGCCGCCGACCGCGTCGATCTCGGCCGCCACCGTGCCGTCGGCCTTCCGGACCGTCTGCCGGATGCGGAAGGTCTTGCCCCCGTCCCACTCGAAGGCACGGGTCACGTCGGCCTCGTCGCCGGCCGACAGCTCACGCGGGTAGCGGATCGTCGTCTCCAGGGTCACCGGCCCCACGCCGCCGGACACGAGGCCCGCCTGGCTGATCCCGGCAGCCTGGAGCAACGACCAGCGGGCGTGCTCCGCGTAGTTGAGGTACACGGCCTGGTTGAGGTGCCCCTGCACATCGGTCTCGTCACCGCGGACGGTCACCCGGACGGAACACGGCTCGCTCACCGCGTCCCCTTCTCGTACGCCGCTCGGACCCACCGATCCTGGCACGGCCGTCACATCCTGCGCGGCGACGCCAGCAGGTACCGGGCCCTGGTCCGGGGCTCGGTGTACTCCCCGGCCTGCCAGCCCGCCCGCTCCAGCGCGGCCGCGCACGCCCGCAGTGCCGCGCCGTCCGGCCCGTACACCGCGACCGCCTCCGGCTGCGGGGTCGCCCGTACCCGGTATCCGTCCGCGTCCGGCCCCGCGGGCCGCTGTCCCGCCGCCTCCAGGGCGAGCGCGGCGGCCCGGACCAGATGCGTTCGCTCCCAGCCGCAGGGCCGTTCGACGGCACCGTCCGGATTGGTCATCCGGCGCAGTTCCAGCAGTCCCTGCCAGGCGCTGTGCACCTCGCGCACCCGCCCGGGACCGTCGTACGGGGCCTCCTCGCCGCCGACGCGGGCGGAGAACACGCCGGTACCGGCAGGCGCCTCCCCGACGTCGGGCGCCTTCTTCGTCACCTCCTCCGCCTCCCGTATCCGATGCCCGGCCGGGGTGAGGAAGTGGTCGTGCGGCGGCCGTGGATGCCGGAAGGCGAGCCCCCGCTTCACCAGCGCCGCGAGCTGGGCCTCCGTACCCCTGAGCCGGCCGGTCACGGGGTCGGCGGCGTCGATGACGCGGCGCTGCGCGGCAGTAGGCGGTCGTGTCACGGCGCGGCCTCCCCGAATCGTCGAACAGCTGGCGAACGGCCCATTCGAAGACTACGACCCGGGTCCGACAACGAGCCGCCGCCGCTTACGCCGACGGGGCCGCCCGGATGTTCCAGCCCGCGATCACCGGCCGCCCGTGCTCCGTGCCCAGCCGGCACACCGTGCCCGTGGCCAGCTGGAACAGCGCGCCCGCCGACGGCGGCAGCCCGAGCCGCCGGGCGGTGAGCACCCGCAGGAAGTGCCCGTGGGCCACCAGCACGACGGCCCCCTCGGTGTTGGCGAGCGCGGCGTCCACCTTGCCCAGCATGCGGTCGGCCCGCTCCCCGACCTGCTCCACGGTCTCCCCGGGATGTTCCGGCGGCCCCGGGGCGACCCCATCCGTGAACAGGAACCAGCCGGGCCGCGTCCGCTGGATCTCGACGGTGGTGACGCCCTCGTAGCCGCCGTAGTCCCACTCCCGCAGATCCGTGTCGACCCGCGCGTCGTGGACCCCGATCACCTGGGCAGTCTCCCGCGCCCGCTGCGACGGGCTGACGAACGCGGCCCCGATCCGGTGCGAGCGGATCAACGGCACCAGCCGCCGTGCCTCCTCCCGCCCGTGCTCGGTGAGCGGCACGTCCGTCCACCCGGTGTGCCGCCCAGACCGCGACCACTCGGTCTCGCCGTGCCGTACGAGAAAGAGATCACCCATGTGTCACAGGCTACGAGCCCGCGTCCCCGCTCCGGCGGACTCACGCGCCCACGGCGGGGCATCGCGGCCCGGGTACTTTCGGAGCACGGATCGGCAACGCGGCGTCCCGACCGCGCCGCCGGCGGGGAACGTATCGGCATGCTGGCGTGCGGATGTCTGGACCTGATCGGAATACTGGCCGACCTGGTCGGCAACACGCTGCTGAGCCTGGCCACGCTCGTACTCGGCCTGATCTGCCTGATCGGCCTGCTGCTCGGCGGGATGGTGGCCCTCGGCCACCTGACCCGCCGTGAACAGGACGACGACACCGAGCCGGACGAGGACCAGGTCACCCTCGCGTCCTTCCACTGGGAAACCCCCTCGGACGCGGACGATCCTTACTAGCCCGGGCCCCTCCGGCTCAGGCGAGCGGCACTTCCTCGACCACGCTCTCCTCGAACCGCCACGACCCCTTGTTCCCCCACGTCTCGGCACGCAGCCCCATCTCCCCGGCGATGCGGGCCGCCCGCTGCCGCGACAGGGCGGGGTAGTCCTCCGGATGCGGTGTGATGTAGCCACGACGGTCGACGGGGTACGTACGCAAGGCCTCGCGCGGCTTCTCTTCTTGCTCCTCCTGCCTGGCACGAGCCTGGTGTTCGGGGGGTGCCTTCTTCCACCGGTCCCGCCGCTTCGCGGCGTCCGATCTCCGCTTCTGGTCAGGGGTTTCCTGTGCGGTTCTGCTTGCGATAGTGGTCCAGGACGTCCTGACGGAGGGGGGCGAAGCCGGACGTCTCCAGGCGGAGGGCCAGTTGGGGCTCGGTCAGGCCGAGGGCGCTGGCGGTGGCGGGGAGGTGCCAGTCGTGGGCGGCGAGGTGCGTGAGGAGGTGGCCGCGGCGGACCTGGCTCTCCGAGAGGCGGAAGGTCTTGAGGTAGACGGTCCGGCCGTGTTCGTCGATGATCGCCTCGCCGATGTGGTTGTCCTGCTTGGGGCGGAACGGCGGCAGGAATCGGGAGAGGGTGAAGCGGCCCATGCGCCGGACCAGTTGCCAGGTGCTCTGCTGGTCCAGCAGTCCGGCCGCCATCGTGGTGTCGTGGAAGTCGGCCCACCGCGCCGTCTGTTCCGCCGCGGCGTCCCGCAGGTCGGCGAGCGTGCGGATCCGGGTGTCGGGGATGCGGGCGCGGAAGTCCGTGACGGGAGGCATCAGGGTGGCGTAGTGGTGCACCAGGTCGCCGTAGAGGTCCTGGAGCAGGGTCGGGTGCAGGGTGCGGTAGTCCTCCGGGTGCGGCACCACGAACGCCGCGGCGGGCGCGTCGGCCAGATGGATCAGTACGCCGCACTGGCCCGGGTGGATCTCGAAGACGCGCAACGCGTCGGCCAGTCCGGGTACTTCGGTGCCGAGGTAGGCGGCCTCGACACGCGGGGAGAGCCCCTGACGCACGGCTCGGTGCGACCACTGTTTCCAGGCGACGGCGGGACCGCCGAAGTGAAGTGCGAGATAGCCCTCCAGCGCGAGGTGGAGCGGCAGGAAACGCAGCCGGTGCCGGGCCTCCCGGGGGGCCGTCCGACGGTGGAAGTGCAGTCGTGCGGCCCCGACTTCCTGCTCGGGCCGCCCGTCGGTCAGCTGTGTTCCGTAGGCCGCGGCGGGTGAGCCGTCCCCGGTCCAGTCGGCGACGAAGCTGTGCGGGATGTAGGAGCAGTAGCTCCGTCCCCGGCCCAGGTCCACCTCGCCCGGTCCGTCGTGGATCCGCGGGTGCAGGCGCAGGTCCTGGATCGGCTCGGCCCGTACGAGCGGCACCAGCCGTACGGCGCCCCACACCTGCGCGGGGCGGGTCTCCAGCCCGTCGAGCAGTCCGTGCGGTGTCATCGGGGGTTCCTCTCCGCCCGTCGGTCCGCGGCGGCGGTGAGCCGCGCCGCGCGGGAGTCCAGGTAGGCCGTCAGGTCGGCCAGGCCGGTCCGGCCCTCGGCGAACTGCGCGATCTCGACGAGCGCGGGCAGGTCCTCGACGTCGCGGATGCCCGCCGTCGGCACCCGTGCGGACAGTCGGCGCACGTCGAAGTCCTCGGCGTCGTACACGGGGTTGAGGTGCACCACGCTGGTGCGGCGGGCCGGATCGAGGCGGGTGCGCCAGGTCCGGAGCACCTCACCCGCCAGCCCGGGAGGAGAGTTGTCCCAGCCGTCGGAGACGATCACCAGACGTTCCGGTGCCGTCTCCAGGCCGTCGAGGATCCGCTCACCCAGCGGGGTCGGGCCGACGGGGTGGGCCAGGAGCGCGTCGCCGCGGCCGGAGGTCCACAGCCCCGTGTAGTGGCCGGCGAGCGCTTCGAGCAGGTAGTGGCAGGCCAGGGCGACCGCCAGCGGCCGGCGCCGCTTCACGCCCGAACCGGAGGAGGAGAAGCTGTCGTCCAGGACGGCGGCCACCCGGCCCCAGGTTCCCCGGTGCCGGCCCGCCGTCCGCCGGGCGGCCGTGCGCAGCGCGCCGGTCAGCTCCTCGCGCCGGGCGACCCGTTCCGGGGCAGTGAGGGAGAGCACGTACCCGGCGAGCCGGGTGAGCGGCATCCGGGACAGGTCGGCCGCCACCGCCCGCGCCGCCGCGGGACCGTGCTGCCGTGCCGCCTCCTGGAGCCGCAGCGTCTCCAGGCGGGTGAGCCGGGGGGCGATACGTTCCAGGAACACGCCGCGCGGTATGCCGTGCCTGGCGGCGAAGCCCTCCGCGACGGTGTACGGGAGTTCGTAGAGCGCCGCCTGCTCGTAGTGCGCGCGCCGCCAGGCCTCCAGGATCGGCGTGTCGTAGCGGGCGCGGCTGTGCGGAGCGAAGAGGAAGGCGCCGAGTTCGGCGTCGTCCAGCGGCAGATGCGCGTGCCGCAGCGCCCGCTTGAGGCCGTTGCGGTACTTGACGGCGTCGAGGGCCGGATCGGGCCGGGCGGCCAGCCAGTCGCGCAGCAGGGCGCGGGTGCGGCGGTTGTTCACCTCGGAGCGGCGCAGGGCGCCGAAGAGTCCGTAGACGCGCTGCGGCGGCAGCAGCGCCAGCCGTCCGGCGATCAGCCGGCCCTCGCTGCGGCGCTGGTCCGCGGTGGCCTCGCGGGCGGTCTCCAGCAGCCGGCGGACGATCAGCGCCGCGTTGTGGTCGTTGATGTCGAGGGCGAGCACGCCCGCGTAGAGGTCGCGGTAGTTGCCCAGCGTGTAGGCGTGCAGGAAGTCGAGGGAGAGCCGCTGGGCCGCCGCGTCGGAGCGGAACTCGCGCTGGCCGGTCGCGGTGATCGCGGCGTTGACGAAGAGCAGTACGTCCTCGGCCGCGATCGGATCCCCGGACGACTTCATGCCCTCGTCCATGCCCTCACCTGTTCACTCGCGGCCCCCCTGCCGGGGCCGGTCGGCACTCCCTTGCCGGGGCCGGCCGGGGAATGGGGGCACGAGCTGCGAATCATTGCTTCATAGGCAGGTTCCGGAAGTCGCACCGAAGTCCCGCGGCCGGCACCGGGACCGTAACACGGCGCGGGTCGCGGGCTCGGAGGAGTTTCCCCTGGCCGGAGGGGCCCGGGACGGCCGCGGGCCCGCGAGGCGCGGTGCCGGACCTACTGCCGGTATCCGCCGAGGAACCGGCCGATCCTACTGATCGCCGTGTCCAGGACGTCCGCGTGGGGGAGCGTGAGGATGCGGAAGTGGTCCGGGGCCGGCCAGTTGAAGCCCGTGCCCTGGACCACCTGGATCTTCTCGCGCAGGAGGAGGTCCAGGACGAACTTCTCGTCGTCGTGGATCCGGTGGACCTTGGGATCCAGGCGGGCGAACGCGTACAGCGCGCCCCTGGGCTTCACGCACGTCACGCCCGGGATCTCGTTGAGCTTCTGCCAGGCCACGTTCCGCTGTTCGTGCAGCCGGCCGCCCGGTGCGGTCAGTTCGCGGATGGACTGGCGGCCGCCGAGGGCGGCCTGGATCGCGTACTGGGCGGGGGCGTTGGCGCACAGGCGCATGGAGGCCAGCATGGTCAGGCCCTCCAGATAGTCCTTCGCGTGCTGCTTGGGGCCGGTGACCACCAGCCAGCCGGAGCGGAAGCCCGCCACTCGGTAGGTCTTGGACAGGCCGCAGAAGGTGAGCACGACCAGGTCCGGGGCGAGCGCGGCGGTGGAGTGGTGGACGGCGTCGTCGTAGAGGATCTGGTCGTAGATCTCGTCCGCGAAGACCATCAGGCCGTGGCGGCGGGCGAGGTCGCAGATGCCCTCCAGGACCTCCTTGGGGTAGACCGCGCCGGTCGGGTTGTTGGGGTTGATGACGACCACGGCCTTCGTACGGTCGGTGATCTTCGAGGCCATGTCGTCCAGGTCCGGGTACCAGTCGGCCTGTTCGTCGCACAGATAGTGGACCGCCGTGCCGCCGGCCAGCGTCGTCACGGCCGTCCAGAGGGGGAAGTCCGGTGCGGGCACGAGGATTTCGTCGCCGTCCTCGATCAGTGCCTGCACGGCCATCGAGACCAGTTCCGAGACGCCGTTGCCCAGGAAGACGTCATCGACGTCCACCTCCAGGCCGAGGGTCTGGTAGCGCTGGGCGACGGCCCTGCGGGCGGAGAGGACGCCGCGCGAGTCGGTGTAGCCGTGTGCCCGCGGAAGCATCCGGATCATGTCCTGGAGGATCTCCTCCGGTGCCTCGAAGCCGAACAGCGCGGGGTTGCCGGTGTTCAGCCGCAGCACGCTGTGACCGGCCTCCTCCAGCGCGTCGGCGTGCTCGATCACCGGGCCGCGGATCTCGTAACAGACCTCGCTGAGCTTGCTCGACTGCCGGAATTCCATGCGCCGCTTCCCCTCCGGTAACTGGTCCTGCTTGGTTTTACCAAGCGAGAGCTTGGAAAGTCCAACAACCCGTCTACACTGCGTCGCATGCCACCTCGCCGTAGCTACGACCAGTTCTGCTCCGCCGCCCGCGCGCTCGATGCCGTCGGCGACCGCTGGACCCTGCTGATCGTCCGGGAGCTGCTGGCCGGTCCGCGCCGGTACACCGATCTGCACGCCGACCTGCCGGGCGTGAGCACGGACATGCTCGCCTCACGGCTGAAGGACATGGAACGGGACGGGCTGACGACCCGGCGCCGGCTGCCGCCGCCCGGAGCCGTCCACGTCTACGAACTCACCTCGCGCGGGCGTGAGTTGCTGCCGGTACTGCGGGCGCTCGGGGAGTGGGGGCGGACGGAGCTGGGGGAGCGGCGGCCCACCGACGCGCTGCGCGCGCACTGGTTCGCGCTGCCCCTGCTGCGCGCCCTGGAGGAGGCGGGGATCGGGACGGGCGTCGTCGAAGTCCGGCTGGAGGAAGGCGACTTCCATCTGCGGGTGGGAGCTGTGGAGGGCCCGCTCTACGGGTACGGACCCGCGCCGGTGGAGCCGGACGCCCGGCTGGCTCTCGACTCCGTCACGTGTACGGCCGTCAGCCGCGGGGAGTTGGGCCTGGTGGACGCGGTACGGGACGGGTGCGTCGAGGTGGGCGGGGACGGCTCTGCGGCCAAGGCGTTGCGCGAGGCATGAGAGAAGACCCGCCCCAAAACAGGAGCGGGCCTTCCGAGGTGCTGTCGGGCGGAACTGCCGTCAGACGCCCGGCGGTATGCGCGACGGGCGTCCCGAGCCGCGCGTCAGCGCGTACCCGCCGATGCCCGCGAGCGCGGCGAGCACGCCGCCGATCCCGGTCCACACCCACCGGTCCGACCACCACGTGGAGGACCAGCCGCCGTCCGGCTCGATGCTGGACAGCACGGCCGACTTCTTCGAACCCTGGTCGTCCTGCGAACCGCTGCCGTCCTGCTCGGACTTGACCGCGATGCCCGGGGTCAGCGGCTGCGCGAGCGAGCCGTCGACCGCCGCGGCGCCGCCGATGTCCTTGGAGTCGGCCCGCACCTCGGCGCTCACCGGCAGACCCAGGTCGGAGGCGGGCAGACCGGCCGCCATGAGCCGGATGTAGTACGTGCCCGGCAGCGGGTCGTTGGCCCACGGTTCCGACCAGGCCCGCACCGTGCGCAGCACGCAGGCGAGTTCGATCGAGGCCGTGCCCTGTGCGGCGGTGCGGGTCTGGGCGCCGTACTGGCAGGACTGGCGGCGCCGCAGACCGTCGTAGACGTCGATCTGCCAGGTCTGCGAGGCGTGCGCCTCGGGCAGCTTCACCGTCGCCTTGACGGTGGGGCGCTGCCCGGCGTCCGCGGCGAACGACCAGTACAGGTAGTCGCCGGTGGAGCCGCTGGCGGTGGCCTGCTGCCCCTGCTCGATCTCGGTCGCGCTACGGAACGAGGTGCCCGCCTGACGGGGCGCCCCGCTGTCGCCGGACGGATCCGCCGAGGGTGACGAGTCGGCTGCCGCGGGGCCCGCGGCCAGCCCGAGCGCCAGCAGCGCGGCGCCCAACACACGGTTGATACGCATCAGTTCGTCCTCCAGATTGCGACCCGCCAACGCGACACCCAGCCCCACAGCAGGCCCGCGACGAAGCCGGTGAGCACCAGCGCGCCGAGCAGCCACCAGCCGCGGCCGAGACCGAAGGAGGCCACATCGCTCGACTTGCCCGGACCGTCCACCACGTCGACGGTCAGCTCCAGCGGCAGACCCGGCGTGGCCTTCACGCCGGAGGCCGCCGAGAAGGCGTTGGTGATCTGAAGGCACACGGTCTCGGCCGGGGCGCTCTCGTCGTCGCTCTCCGGCTTCGGGTAGCGCAGACCCGTGGAGATCACGTCCGTGCGGCCGTTGCCCGCCGCCTCACCGCGCACGATCTCCCGGCCGCGCTCCGTCACGGCCCGCACCAGCAGGCCGTAGTCGGGGTCGACGGCCCGGTCCGCGGCGACGCTCACCGAGGCCCGCAGCTCCTGGCCGGGGTTGACGTCCACCCGGTACCAGCGCTGCTGTCCGAACTCCTCACGGTCGGTGTAGAGGCCGGACTTGAGCGTCGGCGCCTTCGCGCACTCGGTGGCGCCCTCCGTGGCCACCGGCGTCACCACCGGGTCGGCCGCCCGGTCGACCAACTGGCCGACCCGGTCGCTGAGCTCCTCCTTGTGCTGTACGGAGGTGTAGGTGCCCCCGGTCGCCTCCGCGATGCAGATGAGCTGGTCGCGGGTCTTGGCGTCCGGCACCAGGCCGAGGGTGTCGATGGTCAGCCCGATGCCCTTGGCCGCGATCTCGCGGGCCACTTCGCACGGGTCCAGCGGCTGACAGGTGTCCTCGCCGTCGGTGATCAGGACGATCCGGCGCATGCCGTTGCCGCCGTCGAGGTCCGTCGCCGCCTTCTGGAGCGCCGGTCCGATGGGGGTCCAGCCGGTCGGCACCAGCGTCGCCACCGCGGTCTTGGCCTCGGTGCGGTTCAGCGGGCCGACCGGGTAGAGCTGGGCGGTGTCCTTGCACCCCGTCTTCCTGTCGTTGCCGGGGTAGTTGGCCCCGAGGGTGCGGATTCCGAGCTGGACCTCCTCGGGGGTCGCGTCGAGCACCTCGTTGAATGCCTGCTTGGCCGCGGCCATCCGCGTCCCGCCGTCCATGTCCCGGGTCCGCATGGAGCCGCTGACGTCCAGGACGAGTTCGACCTTCGGGGCGTCCTGCCCCTCCATCTCGTCGGCTACCGCACCGGCGGGAAAGGCCATCCCGGCCGTCAGGGCGGCGAGCAGAGCACAGACTCCCGCCGCCAGCCGTTGTCTTGTGATCATCGGCGGATCTTATTGATCGGACGTGCCGGGGACCAAAACGAGCGGGTTGGGCAGCCCGGTCCACTGGTCCCCGGGGGTGCCGGGAGACAGCCGCATCAGCGTCAACGCCTTGGCCGGAAGCGGCTGTTCGCACAACGCCACGAGGTCCGGGGTGCGCGGCAGGTCCTGTACGGCCGGCTCCAGTGCCGCCCGCAGCGCGGCCGCCGATCCGGCCGTGCCCGCCAGCGCGCCCGCCACCAGCGAGCCGAACAGCTTGCGGCGCAGGGCGGTCGGGTCGTCGGTGAGGTTCCGGGCGGGCAACTCCGGTACGGCGATGCCGTGGCGGGTCAGGCGGGCCGGACTGATCCGGATGTCGGCGAGGTCGCGGTAGACCAGCCGCAGCGGGGAGCCGGATCCGGACAGCACGACGAGCAGGTTCTGGCCGTGTGCCTCCAGGGCCACCCCCAGCTCCAGCAGACGCAGTCCGACGGTCAGCGCCAGGCGTGTGAACTCGCCCGTCCAGGCCGGTGAGTCGGGCAGGTCCGTGGTCGGCAGCGCCGCCACCGGCACCACGTGCTCCCCGGATGCGGCGTACCTCCCGGGCGACTCGCGCCACAGAGCCGCCAGATCGGGGGAGCCCGAGGTGGCCGCGCCCAGGGTGCGGGTGATGTGCAGCAGGCCGTCCGTGCGGGCCGCCAGGTCCACGGCGAAGTCCGACAGGGCGGCGGAGGCGGTCACCGAGCCGACCGAGATGTCCCGGACCGAGGACGTCAGCCGGGCGCTGAGCGAGGTCTTGACGTGGAGCCCGCCGGGCACGGCCAGGGTGCGCAGCGACATCAGCGGACGGGCCGCGAGGGCACGTTCCCCGCGCGGCTGCTTGAGCACATGCGCCGCCTGCCAGGGGTGCACGGGGATCAGCAGCCGCCCGCCGTCCCGCAGGTCCCTCGGCCACGCCCCGCTCACCAGGCACTCCCGCTCCGGCACCGGCACCAGGCCCAGCTCGACCGACGGCCGGTGCTCGGGCCCGTACGCGAGCTGCTCGGCGACTGAGAAGCCCGGCCGGGAACGGCAGTTGGGGTGGAAGGGGTGGCCGTCGACCACCCGCTGCTCCCACTGCCAGTCCGCCACCGGCCACTCCTCGCGGTGGGCCTCCTCAACGGGTGGCTGATCGGCCCGCGACAGCGCCAGCGAGGCGACACTGTGCCCGAGTTCGGCGGCGAGCGAGTCGCCGTGCGGCACGGCGAGGTCCCTCATCAGCCGCGCCGGATCGTCGTGGGCCGCCCCGGCCAGACGTACGGCCGTGACGTACGCGGAGGTGGCGTACGGGTCGGACGGCGGCCCCTCCAGCCGGCGGCCGTCGCGCAGCCGCAGGACGAGCGCGTCCCGTGTGCGCTCCCGGCCGGTGATCCACGGCAGCGGCTCGTGGGCGAGCGCGCGCCACAGCCGGGTCAGTACGGCGGCCCGCGCGTCGTGCAGCCGCGCCGCGTACCGTGAGACCAGGTCGGGCCGCACGGCGGCCAGCTCCTCGGCGACCTCGGTCTCGGTGGCTGGGGGACGGTGCACGGTCGGACTCCTCCGATGGCGGGCGGGCGTCAGGTCGGCGCGTGCCGGGCAGACATACTGATCACCTTCGCACCGTGTGGACTTATGGACCGAACGGACCGAGTAAAACGCATGGAGCTCACGCCCCCCACCGACGACGTCGCGGAGCGCGCCGACGCGTACGCGGCCGCGCCCCTGCTGAACTGCCTGATCCGCGAGGTCGCGCGGCCGTACCCGGATCCGGGCGGCCGGCGGACGTACCGGCTGCCCGGCGGGGACCGGCTGCTGCGCGTGCGCGACGGGCGGCGGCCCACCGCGCCGGAGGTGTACGCGGAGGGAGGCTGGCAGCGGATCGACCACCCGGAACTGGTCAAACTCGTGGCGGAGGAGCTGCGTCGGCACACGGGCCTGCCCAACGACGAACTGCCCGCCGAGATGATCGACAGCCGGGAGGCGGTGGCGGCGCTGCTCGCCGCCCGCGACCGCGCGCCGGTGCCCGAGGACCCGTACATCCGGTCCGAGCAGGCGCTCGTCACCGGCCACCCGTACCACCCTGCGCCCAAGGCGCGTGGTGGCGGCCCGGCCGCCTCCTGGCTGCCGTACGCGCCCGAGGCGCACGCCCGCTTCCCCCTGGTGCTGCTCGGGGTGCGCGAGGACCTGGTCGCCGAGGAGGGCGACACCTCGGCGCTCGACGCGCTGGGCCAGGCCCCGCCCGGCTACCGGCTGCTGCCCGCCCACCCCTGGCAGCTCGAACTGGTGGGCCGCGACCTCGCCGAGGCCTTCGCCGACGGACGGCTGCTGCGGCTGGGCACGACGGCCCGGTCGGTGTGGCCCACGGCGGCGGTCCGCACCGTCCACGTCCCCGGCGCGGACCTCTTCCTGAAGTTCAGTCTGGACGTGCGGATCACCAACGACGTACGGCGGTTGTGGCGGCACGACCTCGGCAGGCTGCGCCGCACCGACACGGCGGTCGCGACCGCCTTCGCCCACCTGCCGGGCCCGGCGGCCTGGCTGTCCGACCGCGGCTACCGCACCGCCGCCTTCGCCTTCGAGGAACTCGCCGTCGTCGTCCGCGACGGACTGGGCGAACACCTGGTGCCCGGCGCGACCCCGCTGCTCGCCGCGGCCCTCGCCGAGGGCTTCGACGGCAACCCGCTGGACGGCCCGGCGGACCCGGCGCTGTGGTGGGAGGCGTATCTGCGCCAGGTGATACCCCCCGTCCTCGGCGCCTTCGCGCGGCACGGTGTCGTCCTGGAGGCCCATCTGCAGAACTCGCTGATCGCCGTGGACGCCGCCGGCCTGCCCGTGCAGGCACTCTTCCGCGACGCGGAGGGCGTCAAGCTGCTGCCGGACGTCTCCCGGGCCGCCGGATGGGAGCGGCTGGTGTACTGCCTGGTCGTCAACCATCTCAGCGAGATCGCCGCCGCCCTCGCCGAACGCCACCCGGGTCTCGACCCCTGGCCCGCCGCCCGCCGTGAACTCGCCTGCCACGACCTGCCCGAGGCCGCCGCCCTGCTCACCTCGCCCACCGTGCCCGGGAAGACGAACCTGCTGCTGCGCTGGACGAACGCCGACGGCGCCGCCGCCCGCTATCAGCCGCTGCCGAATCCGCTGGTGAGCGCCTGAATCCCAGGCTGATCCCCGGCGGGTCCGTGTCCGTGGCCGTCAAGGCCGGTGACCTGGGGACGTCGAACTCTCCGCCGATCCGCGGTTCGTCGCGAAGGTCGTCGCCGAACAGCAACGATGAGTTTCCGAACGCTGCACCTTCCCCTGCCGCGACCAACTGCTCACCCATTGGTTTCGAGACGAGGAAACCCTCGTTGCCCGCCGTTCACTTTCCGGCGCTGGGATGCGGGACGGAGCCGCAGCGTCCGCAGGGCCTCTGGCCTGGTGTGCCGTGGCCTCCCCCCGGCGGCGCCGACGATCCCGAAGCGTCCCGTTGAACGAAAGTCTGTGGATGTCGACACCCTGTTCGCGGTGTGCTGCGCCCTCGCGAGCCTGGGCGGCCCCGCCCGCTTCACACTCGGCTGACGGCCTCCCGCCGTTCCTCTCTGAGCGGGTGTCACCTCGCCAACCGGCCGACGCGAGGCGCAGCCTGCCGCCGCACCCATCGGATCGGTTCACCACCGGTCATGCCGCCACGCGCACCGGGCGTCGGGCGCGCCGGGTGCCGGATAACAGTTTGCCAAGCGTTTTAACCCCCGGCCTTTTTTCAGACGTATCTATGCGCGTAGCTTGAGCGCTTGCCAGGCCCTGGCCGTCGACAGCGGATCCGGGTCGGTCGGCGCATCCCCACGCGCCCTCATGCTTTCCCGGCTCCCAAGGAGACCCTTCCTGTGTCGAACTCCAGCGCTGAAACGCCCCGCCCCGCAAGACACCGCGCGACTTCTCTGCGCAAGCGTCTGATACCCCTGGCGATCACCGGCTCGGTCGTGCTGGCCGGAGTGGGCGTCCACTCCGCCTTTGCGACCCCGTCGGCCGACGCCGTCATATCCGAGGTCTACGGAGGCGGCGGCAACTCCGGCGCCACCTTGATCAACGACTTCATCGAGCTGGCCAACGCCGGCTCCGGCTCGCTGGACCTCTCCGACTACAGCGTCCAGTACTTGTCGGGCAGCCCCGGCCCGACCACCAAGTGGCAGGCCACCCGCCTCACCGGCACCCTCGCCGGCAACGGCCGGTATCTGATCCAGGAGGCCGCAGGCACCGGCGGCACCGTCGCACTGCCCACCCCGGACGCCACCGGCAACATCAACATGTCGGGCACCACCGGCACCGTCGCGCTGGTCAAGGGCACCGACCTGCTGACCTGTGTCACCGCCGAGGACTGCGCCGCCGACCCCCGCATCAAGGACCTGGTCGGCTTTGGCACCGCCGTCGTCCGCGAGGGCTCCGGCCCGGCCGCCGGCGCGAGCAACACCGCCTCGGTCGCCCGCAAGACGCTGGTGGACACCGACGACAACGCGGCCGACTTCGCCGCGGGTGCCCCCACCCCGGAGAACTCCGGCGGCCAGGGCGGCGGCCCCGGCGGTGACCCCACGCCGACCCCGACGCCGACCCAGACCGCCCCCGCCGACGCGATCTCGGCGAAGATCCACGACATCCAGGGCACCAACCGGCGCTCCCCGCTGTCCACCAAGAACGTCAAGGACGTCACCGGCATCGTCACCGGTGTCCGCACCACCAGCACGTCCTCCACGTCCAAGGGCTTCTGGATGCAGGACCCGAACCCGGACAACGACCCCCGCACCAGCGAGGGCATCTTCGTCTACACCAGCTCCAACCCCACGGTGAAGGTCGGCGACAGCGTCACCGTCTCCGGTGTGGTCACCGAGTACTACCCGGGCGGCTACGACTCCGGCATCCAGTCGACGACCGAGATCATGAAGCCGACGGTCACCGTGCTGTCCAGCGGCAACCCGCTGCCGGCCCCGGTCGTCCTCGACAAGAACAGCATCCCCGCCGCGTGGTCCCCGAAGGGCGACAGCACCGGCAACACCGAGTACCTCGACCTCGAGCCGACCAAGTACGCCCTGGACTTCTACGAGTCCCTGGAGGGCATGAACGTCCAGATCTCCGACGCCCGCGTCGTCGGCGCCACGGACGCCTACCACGAGATGTGGGTCACGGCCGACCCCGACCACAACAAGACCAAGCGCGGCGGCGTCTACTACCCGTCGTACGACGACCCGAACGTGGCTCGCCTCCAGGTTCAGGCGATCAACACCACGGACCCGTTCCCGAAGGCGAACGTGGGCGACGAGCTCACCGGCGTCACCGAGGGCCCGCTGGACTACAGCCAGTTCGCCGGCACCTACATCCTCGCGGCCCGCCAGCTCGGTACCTACAAGGACAACGGCCTCAAGCCCGAGGTCACGAGCGAGGCGAAGTCCAACGAGGTCACCATCGGCACGTACAACGTGCAGAACCTCGCGCCGAGCGACCCGCAGGCCAAGTTCGACCGGCTCGGCCACAACCTGGTGACGAACCTCCGCGCTCCCGCCATCGTCGGCGTCGAGGAGATCCAGGACAACAGCGGCGCCGTCGACGACGGCACCGTGGACCCCGACAAGACGCTGGCCAAGCTCACCGACGCCATCGTCGCCGCCGGCGGCCCGCGCTACGAGTACCGTCAGATCAACCCGGTGAACGACAAGGACGGCGGCCAGCCGGGTGGCAACATCCGCACCGTCTTCCTGTTCGACCCGAAGCGGGTCACGTTCGTGGACCGGCCCGGTGGCGACTCCGTCACCGCCGTCGACGTCGTCGGCAAGGGCAGCGACACGCACCTGTCCGTCTCGCCCGGACGCATCGCCCCGACGGACGAGGCCTGGAACAGCAGCCGCAAGCCGCTGGTCGGCGAGTTCCTCACGAAGAACAACAAGAAGATCTTCGTGATAGCCAACCACTTCAACAGCAAGGGCGGCGACCAGAACGTCGCCGGCCGCATCCAGCCGCCCGTCCTCAACTCCGAGATCCAGCGGAACAAGCAGGCCACGCTGGAGAACGCCTTCGTCAAGAAGCTCGAGGCCGCCGACCCCAAGGCCCTCATCGTCTCCCTGGGCGACTACAACGACTACCAGTTCTCCTCCGCGATGAAGACCCTGACCGGTGACGGCAAGCAGCTCACCGACCTGGTGAACACCCTGCCGGCGAACGAGCGTTACTCCTACGTCTTCCAGGGCAACTCGCAGGTGCTGGACCACATGATGGTGAACCCGAGCATGCTGAACCACGTCACCTACGACGTGGTGCACATCAACTCCGAGTTCGCCGACCAGGTCAGCGACCACGACCCGCAGGTTCTGCGTGTGAAGCCGTAAGGCCGACGCAGGCCCGCCCGCTCCCGCGCCCAGTGCAGCGGGGGCGGGCGGGCCTGTGTGCACATGTCCTGACGCACGAGCACCTGCGGCGCCGGACAGGTCCCAAGCGTGACCGCCACTGCCCGCGGCACCTCTTCCGGCGCCGGTCTCTCACGTGGCCGCGAACCGGTCGAGTGCCGCGATCGTCAGCGCGGCGATCGCGGGGCGCAGGGCGCTGCCGATGTGGGGGGCGAAGTACGGGGAGTGGTTCGGGGCCGGGGGTGGTGAGGCGTCAGGGCCGTCGGCCGTTGCCCGGCGCCATTCGTCCGGGCCCACCACGCCCAGCATCCAGTAGACCAGCGGGATTCCGTGCTGCCCGTGGACGCCGGCTCCGGCGTCCCCGAACAGCGGGAAGTCCTCCGTGGCCATCGATCCCGGCCAGGGCAGAACCCGCCCGGGCCCCAGGAGTCCGGTGTGAGCGCGCCGTATCGAGTCGGTGGTGTCCGGGTCGCACCGCAGGGCCGCCGAGCGGGAGGTGACGGTCACCTCGGGCTCTCGGGGGGCGCCCGTGGCGGCGCTCTCGGCGAGGACGATGCGGCGCACCGCGGTCAGCGCCCGGTCGAGGGACGCCTCGCTCGACGCGCGGACCCCGACGCCCAGTTCGGCGCGGTCCGGTATGACGTTGGCGGCCGTTCCGGCCCGCAGCGTGCCCACGGTCAGGGTCACCTGGTCGGCGGGCGCGGTCTCGCGGGCGACGATGTTCTGGAGCCGGGTGACGACGGCGGCCGCGGCGACGACCGGATCCACCGCCAGATGCGGAGTGGCGGCGTGACCGCCCTGTCCGTGCAGCACCACCTCGAGCACCGCGCCGGCCGCCGCCATCGGCGCCTGCCGCGCCGAGTGCGCGACCGTGCCGGAGGGCAGCGGCGCGGCATGCTGGGCGAGGACGACGCCGGGGCTGCCGAACCGTTCGTACAGTCCGTCGCGCAGCATGGCCTCGGCCCCGCTGAGCGTCTCCTCGGCCGGCTGTCCCACCACCACCAGGGTGCCCCGCCATCGGTGGGACAGGCGGGCGAGCAGGTCGGCGGCGCCGGCCGCGGCGGCCAGGTGCAGGTCGTGGCCGCACGCGTGCATGGCGTCGTTGCGGCTGGCGTACGGCAGCCCGGTCCGCTCGCGCATCGGGAGCGCGTCGAGCTCCGCCCGCAGCCAGACGCGGGGGCCGTCCCCGTTGCGGAGCACGCCGACGACGCCGTGGCCGCCCACCCCCTGGGTGATCTCGCAGGCCGCCGCCGCGAGTCGCCGGCCGAAGCGGTCCGCGGTGCGGGCCTCCTGTCCGGACGGTTCCGGATGCGCGTGCAGGTCCAGACAGAGGGAGAGAGCGGGGCGCAGAACGTCCCCGGCGCGGGTGAGCAGGTCCTCCCCGCCCGGAGGCGGGTCTTGATCGGTCACGAGCGGGGCGTTGTGGCCGGCCCGTGCCGGGACCGGGGCGTGGGGGGACGGCGGGTTCATGGGCGGACTCCGGGGAACGGCCGGGCCTCCATCGCGGTGCGGGGAGGCCCGGGTGCGGGAGGTGGGCTCACGGGAAGGGATGCGGGGCCCGGCGGATCTCCGCGTCGGTGAGGTCGCGGTCCCGGTGTCCGCCGCGGCGCAGCGCGGTGCGCAGCCGGGGCATCAGCAGGGCCCGCTGCCGGTTCCAGCCGAAGTCGATCGGCAGCAGTCCCGGCACCACCGTGCCGACCGTCCGCAGCCCCATCCGCTCCTGCTCGGGCGAGGTCTGGTCGACGACGATGACGTCATGGCCCGCCCGGACCAGTTCGTCCCTGACCACGGCGACGTCGTCGCGCAGGTCGCCGGTGCGGGGGCGGCCGCGGCTCTCCCAGTCCCGGTACACCTCGTCGAAGGGACGGGCCACGGACGGCTCCAGATAGCCGCGCGCGTACTCGGCCATGCGGGGCAGCCCGTAGAGCTGGGGGTGGTCCTTCAGATGACGCACCAGGAAGAAGTCGTCGGCCATGGCCTCCAGTTCGCCGCGGCGCTCGGCGGTCTGCCGGGCCAGGTGCGGGATGTAGCTCAGTACCTCGGACAGTGCCCCCTCGACCGCGCTCCTCGGATCCAGCGAGGCCGCGGCCGCGAAGGACAGGGTGCCCGGGCCCCCGTCCCGGCGGACGCCGACCACGGTGACGGCCGGGATCGCCAGGTCGATCCGGTTGTCGAAGACATGGACGTCGTAGCCCTGCAGGGCGGCCCGCTCGGCCATGGCGGTGGCCGTCGGACTGCCGACCGTCCCCAGGTCGATGCGGGGGAGCCGGGCCGCGCCGTACCAGCCGTTCAGGAAGGAGTCGCGCTCGACGAGTTCGAGGAGGCCGCCCAGGACCGCCTCCTCCAGACAGCCGCCGATGGCACAGCCGTTGGAGCACTCGAAGACGAAGTTGTCGTCGGCCGGCGGGATGCTGTAGTAGACCAGCCGCGACGGCACCAGTACGGGGCGCTCGTCCCGCAGTGACCAGCCCCACTCCCAGGGGATGGGCCGGCCCGGGTCGAAGGGCTCGACCAGGGGGTCGTCCCGGTAGGTCTCCGGGCTGTACAGGCCGCACACCGCGGGGTCGACCGCGTCGGCCTTCAGCTCGTCGTAGGAGCCGACGACCGGCGCGGAGCCGCCCCGTCGATGGGTGCCCGCGTACCGTTCAAGGCCTTCGAGGAAGGCGAGCCGGCGGCTGGTGGCGAAGGAGTTCTCCTGCCCGCTCCAGGTGACGTCGTGCAGCCCCGCGTACCCCCGGATGAACACGCTGCCGGCCACCGGAGCGGTGGTCGACGAGGTGACGTCGGTCCAGGTGCCGGCCCCCAGGGCGCCGCAGACCGGATTGGCCAGGGCGTCGGTGGGGAGCGGGTGGGCGAAGGCCGAACGCAGCCGGTAGGCGCCGGGATCCGGCTTGGGACGCGGGGCCGGGGTGAGCGGCGGGACGCTGTCCGGTGCCTGAACGGGCGGGCCGCAGTCGGGACAGAGCGGGTCGGCGAGCAGCGGGAACGTCCTGATCAGCAGGTTGGCCAGGTCCAGCCGGGTCACCTGGGGCAGGGCGCGGTCGGCGGGAAGTCCGGCGGGGGGCACCGGGCCGGGCCTGTTCAACAGGGCCTCGCACAGCGCGGCCACGGTGTCCTGGACATGGCTGGTGAGCAGCGGCCAGGCGCCCGCCGGGCGGGGCCCCTCCGGGCCGCCGGTCTCCAGGGCGTTGCGCTCGCTGCGGCTGCGCAGGCGCTGCCACCGTACGGCGAGACAGCGGCCGCAGGCGGGTGCGCTGCCGTCGCCTCCCCATGGGCCGAGCAGGATCGCCGAGGCGCTGACGTGGACCAGCGCCGTCGAGCGGTCCGCGGCCCAGGGGTCCGGGGCCCCGGCGTCCCCGTCCCCCGCGCCGACGGCACCGACCGGCACAACCCGTGGGGCGTCGGCGCCGAAGTGGTCGCCCAGGAACGCCTGGAGAGCGTCGCGGGCCTCCTCCATCGGGTGCGCGAGCAGCCGGGGCGTGGTGCTCATGACGTCTTCGTCCAGCGGAAGGTGCGCGCCGCGGCTGCCCCGAAGACGACGGCGAACGCGACGAGCCCCGCGCACCCCACACCGATGTCGGACAGGTCGCCGCGGCCGGTCAGAGCCGCCGACACCGCGTCGTTGAGATAGCGCAGCGGCATGATCAGCGAGACCTTCTGCAGCCAGTCGGGCATGGCGTCCAGCGGGAAGAACGACCCGGACAGGAAGGCCATGGGCAGCATCAGGAAGTTGGCGATGCCGGCGACCGACTCCGGGGTGTCGGCGATACTGCCGATGATCACCCCGAGCAGCAGGAAGGTGGTGATGCCGAGGACCATGACGGGAATCAGCAGGGGCCACCGGGACGCGGGCACCAGGTCGAACCCGGGAAGCATCGCCACCCCGACGAACAGCACCGACTGGACGAGTCCCACGCCCAGGGCGAGGACGTAGCGGGATCCGATGACGGAGGACAGCGGGGCGGGCGACATACGGATCATCCGGAGGATGTCGTCCGCGCGCCACTGCATCAGCGTGAACCCGATGCCGAAGACGGCGGCGTTGGCGACGCCCCAGGAGAGCACGCCGGCGGCGGTGTAGGAGAGGTAGGAGAAGCCGCTCTCCTCGACGCTCCGGCCGCGGAAGACGAGTCCGAAGACCACGAGGAAGATCAGTGGGAAGGCGAAGGTGAAGAAGACGGTCGTCTTGTCCCGGACCTGGGCGCGGTAGCCCGCCGTGGTCAGCGCGGTGTAGGCGCTCATGCCTGCTGCTCCTGGCTGTTCGTGTGGGTTGTGTCGGTCGCGGTGAGGGGGGCCCGGGTCTGCCGGGCGGTGATCTCGAGGTAGACGTCCTCGAGTGTGGGGGTGCGGGTCTGGACACCGTCCAGACCGGTGAGGGGGTCGAGGGCGGCCAGCACCCGGCCGGTGGCGCGGGTCTCCAGGACGAGGTGTCCGCCCTGCACGGTGACGCCGTCCACACCGGGAAGGGACGAGGCCTCACGCTCGTCGATCCGGCCGAGCGGAATCAGCAGCCGGCTGGTGGCGCCGAAGGTGCCGATCAGGTGCTGCGGTTCGTCGGTGACGACGAGCCGGCCGGCCACCAGGATGCCCACACGGTCGCAGAGCGCCTCCGCCTCGTCCAGGTGGTGCGTGGTGTACACGATGGTCCGGCCCTCCGCCTTGAGACCCCGCAGGACCTCCCACAGATCGCGTCGGCCCTCCGGGTCGAGCGCGGCGGTCGGCTCGTCGAGGAAGATCAGCTCGGGTCCGTGGACCAGCGCGGAGGCGATGGCGAGCCGCTGCCGCTGGCCGCCCGAGAGGTTGTCGACCCGGACGTCGTGCTGCCCGCCGAGGCCCACGGCGTCGAGGGTGGCGTCGACGGCCTCGCGCTCCGCGCCGAACAGCGCCGCGACGGTGCGCAGGTGCTCGTGGACGGTCTGCCGGACGAAGAAGGCCGATGACTGGGTCTGCACGCCCATGCGCGGCAGCAGACCAGTGTTGCGCGGCCAGGGCGACTCGCCGAACACCGTGACCGAGCCGGAGTCGGTCTTGCGCAGCCCCTCCATGATCTCCACCAGGGTGGACTTCCCGGCCCCGTTGGGGCCGAGCAGCCCGAAGAACTCGCCGCGCCGGACGTCCAGGGAGACACCGTCGACGGCCCGCCGGTCGCCGTAAGTCTTGATCACGTCGTTGACCTCGACGGCGGGTTGGGCTCCGTGATCTGGGGTGGGGGAGGTGGAGCTCATACGGGTACCTCATTCATGAGTTGCGTGATCTTCCGAGGGGGGGACGTCATCAAAGCAGCAGGAGAACGACGGTGGTGCAGCTTCCGGCCGCCGCGAGCAGCACGAGTGCGGCCGCCGTGAAGGCGTAGGACGTGTAGAGACGGCGGGCGCGCCCCGGGTAGGCGGCGACGGCGTCCCGCCCGCGCCGGCGCAGGGCCAGGTAGGTCCGGGTCTCCGGGGCGAGGTTGGCGGTGCCCAGGGCGTGGCCGAGCATGCGGTACCCGTCCAGAGGCGGCAGCGGGACCAGGTTGCTCAGGGCCTGCGCGATGCCGACGAAGAGCATCCCGGTGAGCGGCGGGCGGTTCGGGTCGGACGGGTCCAGGAGCGCCCACCAGACCGCGAAGGGCAGCAGGAGCACCAGGTTGACGTACGCGCCCGCGGCGGCGACCACCAGCTTCGCCCGCAGGCCGGGCAGGAACAGGTAGTTGTCGACCGTGCAGTACATCATCATGGCCGGGAACCGCCAGCGCAGCCCGATCTCGGTGACCACACCGCCGTAGTGCCGGGCGGCGATGCCGTGGGCGAGTTCGTGCAGGCAGATGCTGAACCAGAGGAAGACCGCGAACGGGATGAGCACGAGGGGGCGGGACAGCAGGTCCAGTATCCCGTCGAGGAGCGCCGCCGGATCCGCGAACACGGCCACCGTCATCACCAGTACGGCGGCCGTCAGAGGCAGTTGCGCCCAGGGGCGCAGCAGCGGACGCAGCACCCGGTGGAGGCGGCCGGTGGTCCTGTGCGCGTCGGTGACGGCCCGCCGACTGCCCTTCCAGAAGGTGCCGGTGCGGGCCGGGGGCGGTTCGGGCGGCGCGGGATCCGGGGACCCGGCGAGCAGCCCGCGGGTGCCGAGCAGGCCGAGCAGCCGGGTCCACTGCTCCTCGGGGAGCCTGCGGCGGAACCGGGCCGCGTACTCGGACACGACGTCGTCGAGGTTCCGGGTTCCGTCGAGCCGGCTGATGACGAAGTGCTCCTTGGGGCCGACCTCGAACGCGGCGCCGCTGACCGGGTGCTTGATCAGGTGGACGGTGCGCGGGCCGCGCAGCAGGGGCGGACCGATCAGCACGCCCGGACGCAGCGCGGGCCGGTAGGCGCGGGCGGCGACGGAACGGTCCGCGGCAGAGCGGTCGGTGGCACTCATGAGGCATCCTGCCGTCCGCCGGCCGGCTCGCGCAGGACCCGGCCCAGAATGAAGGCCAGGTATGCCTCGTCCCGGATCGTCACATGCAGCCGGTTGTTGGTCATGTGCATATACGGCGACAGCAGGCGGGGCAGTACCGCCGGAACATGGGTGACGGTCACCAGGGGAGCCGCGTCGGGATCCTCGGCGCGTTCCTGGCCGGTGTCCTCGCGGGCCGGACCGTCCCAGGCGGGGAAGGCGAGTTCACCGCGCTCGGTGAGGTCCACCACCTTCTCGCGCAGTTCCAGGCAGTGCTCGGCCCAGCGGCGGAGGAACGCCGGCAGCCGGGTCAGGTCGCCGCTCGCCACGGCCTGCCTGAGCTGTGCGAACCGTGCGCCGAGGGTGGGCGCCATACGCGCGTAGGTCCGCTCGTACTCGGTGGACCCGATGAAGTTGGTACCGGGGAACAGCCGGTGCCAGAAGGCGTAGTAGGAGTCGAGGTAGTCCGCGAGCCGCTCCTCCTCGGGGAGGAAGCAGCTCGCCATCACCATCATCAGCTGGGCGGAGGTCCCGAGCAGCACCGTCCGCAGGTGCAGGTTCATGCTCCGGTACGCCTCCAGGACCAGGTCGCTGGAGTGCCGGAAGTGCCATTCGGCGAGGGCGACGCCGGCCGGTCCGCCGTACTTGGCGTACTCGGGGGCGTAGACCTCGTAGGAGAAGGAGTTGTTCGGCCTGAGGTTCATCCGGCCGTCCGCGCCCATGTACCTGGCCCGGTCCTCGCCCGGGAACTCGATGTCGAACAGGGCGTTGTAGAAGTCCTTGAGGAAGCCGGAGTCGACCTCGTAGAGGGCGGGGCGGGTCTTCAGGAAGCCGCTGATCGCCTCCTCGGCGCGGCGGCGCACCTCGGCTTCGGCAGCGGGGCCGCTCGGGCGCAGGCGCAGCCGCACGTGCGGCCCCTCCAGCCAGTAGTTGATGAAGAAGCAGCCGGACAGCAGGCCGTCCTCGGTGAGCCGGTCGACCAGCGGGCGCACGCAGTTGACCAGCAGCGGCTGGGGGTTGGCGGCGTAGAAGACGTGCAGCGCCAGCCAGGGAGACGGCTCGGCGCCCTCGGGAGCCGGACGGAAGGCGGCGGGTTCGGTCAGTTCGGGCATGACGGTGCGGCCTCCGGTCTGGACTGCGGCAGTTGGCGGGTGGTGAAGGTCTCCACGGCGAGTTCGGCCACGTGCCGGCCGCGCGGGGAGGTGAGGTGGAGGCCGTCCTCGGCGGGGAGCATTTCCCGGAAGGTCACCCGGGTGCCCGGCTTGCGCTCCACCAGGGCGTCGAACGCGGCCAGGGAGAGCGGGCTGTCGAAGTCGACGTGGACGGGCTTGGCCCCGATCGGGCCCTGGCCGGCGTGGGCGACGGTGGCGAAGCAGCGGTCGGGCAGACCGTGGGTGCGCTGCCAGCGCCGCCACTCCAGGTAGCCCTCCTCCTCCCCGGCTCCGGGGCGGCGGGCCGGCAGGACCTCCGCGTCCGCGGTCCAGCCGCGCCGGCTGACCACCACGTTCCCGTGCCGCACCCGGGGCCTGCGGGTGACCCCGCTCTCGGGCTCGCCCTCGGGGACCCCCGCCCATACGTCGAAGGGGGCCATGGTGCTGGGGGAGAGGAGGAGCAGGGTGCGCGGGATCTCGGGAAGCGCGATCGGCACGAGGTAGCCGAGGTAGACCGGCACGACCTCGCGGTCGAGGCGGCGGGAGCGGAGCACCAGGCGTCCGGACGGCTCGTCGTGCTCGACGTAGAGGTCGTCGAGGTGGATCCGGGCCTCCTCGGGCACGGAACTGGTCTCGCCCGGGCAGACGATCTGGTGGTCGGTCAGCCGGCCGTGCAGGTTCAGGTTGCTGCTGACCGGCCCTCCGGTGATCTCCGCGAACACGGCGCCGTCCGGACTGCGGGCCGCCATCTCCTCGCGCAGCGCGTCGGAGAAGCCGGGTGTCGCCGCGTCCGCGGCCGGTGCGGTGCCGTCGTAGAGGTGGGTGAACCGGCTGAAGGGGAAGGCCAGTCCGCCGTAGGACTTGTTGAGGACGACCTGTTGTCGGCCGCCGGGAGGCCGGGACAGCTGGAGATGGTGGCTCTGCGGTATGAAGTGGCTGGTGAGCGGCGCGAGTTCGGCGGCGGTCTCGGAGAGCAGGCCGTCCGGGAGTTCGATCTCCTCGGCCTCGATCCCCCCACCGTGCTGCCGCCACAGGGCGCACATGCCCTCGTGGAAGTGGCGGCGGGCCCGGTCGAGGGCCTTCATCTCGCTCTGCCCGAGCCAGTTCTCCTCCGGCACGTAGGCGCCGTCCTTGTCGAAGGAGGCCCGCTTGGAGGTGAAGGACACGTACTGGTCGAAGAAGTCCTCGTGGAAGTCGTGGACCAGGCCGAGCAGGTCGTCGCAGCGTCCGCCGCGGCCGTAGCGGGCGATGAAGAAGCCCAGCAGGGTGACACGCTGAGGGAGCGTCAGGTCGAAGAGCGGCAGGACGCCCTCGATGGCCCGCAGGGCCCGGCCGGTCTCCCCGCTCAGCACGGCGGGCCCGCAGACCAGGTCGTCGCCCGTGCTGACGTCCTCGTACACCAGGGTCTGCGGAAGGGCCGGATCCGGCGCTCCCAGTTCCCGCTGGGCGTCGAGGAGCCGATCGCGCAGAGTGCTCAGCAGGGTGCGGCGTTCACCGACGTCGGCCCCGGCGTAGCGGGCGAGGCAGTCGGCCGGGCCGTCCAGCAGGTGGGCCAGCCGGTCGGCCCAGGACGCCCCGAGGGAACGCAGGGCGTCCTGGTAGGAACGCAGCGGGTCGCGGCTGTGCACGTCCGCGCGGAGCACCGGCACCTGCACCATGCCGAGGTCCAGGAGGGCCGACGCGTACCGTTCGCACGCGTCGCGTCCGGCGTCGTGCTCGGTCTGGAGCCAGTCGACCAGGTCCCGGTGGCGTACCGGCGCCTCGTGGCCGCCGAGCCATTCCAGGAGCCGCTCCAGGGTGCCGCTGCTGCGCAGGAAGAACAGCCGGTCGCGGACCGCGTCGAAGGTGACGGCGGCGCTGTCGTCACCCGCGGTCATGACATGGCGTACGTAGCGGATGCGGTCGGCGTCGCGTCCCCAGCCCGGGGAGAGGACCACCGGCAGGTCCCGTCGGCGTGCGGGGTCGGCCGTGATCAGTTCGGTCAGCCGGACCAGTACCACCACGTTGAGCCGTACGTGGCTCACCCAGTCCTCGCCGGTGCGCAGCGCGGCCCCGTCGTCCCACGGGTCGCCCGCGAAGGTGCCGAGGCCGATGCCGGTGAAGGTGCTGAAGGGGCTGGTCTTGCAGGCCGTGCGGTACAGGTAGGTCAGCGCGGAACGCTCGATCTTGCGCAGGCGGTTGCCCGGCCGCGGGCTGGTGTCGCGCAGGTAGGCGTCCAGCCGGCCGTCGAGGGAGGGCGAGGCCAGCAGCAGACCGAGGCGCAGCCGGTCGTCGGTCAGCACATCGCGCAACGCGCGGCGGTTTTCCCGGAGTTCGCCGGCGAGCAGGTCCGCTCCGGTGGCCCGGAGCTCATCGAGACGTGCCCGGTCCCGCAACCACTGGGCGGTGCGCCGGCCGGTCTTCCCGTCCAGCCCCGTCACCAGGCGGACGGCGGCCTCGGAGTCGGCCGGCAGACGGTTGTTGAAGATCTGCCGCCGCAGGTTGAGCAGGCAGCGCCGCACGGCGGCGTCGCCCGGTTCCTCGTCGGGGCCGGTGGTCGACTTGACCAGGATGTGCAGCAGATCGCTGAGGGCCGCTCCGGCGGCCGTCAGGCGTTCCTCCTCGGCCAGCACGGCGTCGGACCAGCGGCTGGTGCCGGGGCAGCGCAGGCCGTGCACGGTCTCGATGGGCAGGCCGGCCGCGCGGAGCACGAAGCGCCTGCCGGGCTCCCAGTGGGTCCCGGGCTCCGGGGCGGTGCCCGCGTCGGTGGCCGTGGCGGTGCCCGTGCCCGTGCCGGTGTCCAGGGAGGCGGACTCTATGGGTGTCATGGGAATCCTCTGCGGCGGTCAGGCGATCTCGTGGCGGAAGTCGGCGGGCTCGGGCCGTTCGTGACCGAGGGCCATGACGAGCAGCGGGGCCTCGTCGCCTTCCGCCAGCCCGAGCCGCTCGACGAACGAGACGTTGTCGAAGCCCAGCGCCACACCGGCGCCGAGCCCCAGGACGGAGGCCGCGAGGTAGAAGCTCTGCGCGACGGCTCCGGCGGTGCCGACGGCGAGCCGGTAGCCGCGGTCGCCGAGGGCGTCCAGCACGGCGGTGGTCCGCACGGTGGGCACCAGGACCGCGCCGGCCTGCTCCAGGTTGTAGTTGGCCAGGAAGTAGTTCTCCTGGAGGAACGATCCCTGCGGGCCGGGGACGACCTGACGCAGGGTGCCGCGGTCGGGGTCGTACGCGTACGCCCCCTGCTCCACGCCCTCCACGTGGTTGACGAAGGCGTAGAGCCTGGCGAGCCGGACCGCGCCGGACGGATCGGTGTCCCCGGCCAGCCGGGTCTCGGCACAGGCCGCCAGGACCGCCGAGAGGTGGCCGCCGCCGACCCGGCGCCGGGCGTCGAACCTGCCGAAGCTGGAGCGGCGCTCGCGCAGGGCCCGGCGGACGCCGGTGTCCGGGAAGGCCGGCTCGGGCAGGGCCACGCGGACGCCGTCCGCGTCGTCGGGAAGGGCCGCGGCGGCGGCCAGCGTGCCGGGGGCGGGCCGGTCGGCGGCGCACTCCAGAGTCGCGGTGTGCATGTCGCGCAGCGTGTCGAAGTCCAGCAGGGTGCGCGAGCGTTCGACGTCCCGGTGCCGGACGGCGGGCCGGTGGCGCGGGTCCGTGCGCGGGGCATCCCGGCCGGCGGCGGCGTCCCGGCGGGGCGCCGGCCCGTCCCAGTGCAGCGGCACGACGGCGAACACGGTCTCCTCCTCGCCCGCCGTGCCGAGCAGTTCGTTCAGCCGGGGTTCGTCGAACCAGAGCACCGGGGCGAGCCGCAGGCCATGGGCGGCGGCCCAGATCCGCCAGGTCTGCACCAGAGTGCCGAGGTCGGTGGACACCACATGGAACGAGAAGCTGTTGTACTTGAAGGAGTTCTGCCAGTACTTGACGCCGAGGATCAGGTACTGGTCGGTGTCGAGGGCCTCTTCGGGCGTGTCCGGGCCGAGCGCGTCGCGGACCCGGTCCGTGACGTCGCCGGCCAGCAGCCGCTGCAGGGCGTGCCGGTGGATGTCGTAGTAGTGGAGACCCGGGGTGAGGGGGCCGGAGGGGCCGGATGCCCAGTGGATGCTCACCGGGTAGAGCCCGCCGCCGCCCGCGGTGCCGCGCGACCAGTTCGCGTGGGTGTAGAACGGCAGCCCGGCCAGGTCGGTGTTGGCCTGGATGCCGAGGCGGCGCCCGGTCAGCCCGTAGGAGTCCTTGAGCATCGCCGACAGCAGCGGGAGACTGAACCCCGCCGAGCCATCGGCTTCCTGGTCCTCGGCGGCGCCGGGCAGCAGGCCCGGCGCGATCGGAGCGTCCGCGAGGTCCTCGGTGCCGGGCAGGGCGAACGCCTCGGCGTTCGGGTAGTACTTGCCCTTGCGCGGGCCGTCGGCCCAGTTCACGACATGGTCGGTGGGTTCCATCGGGACGCGGCCGCGGTGCAGGATGGCGTGCGCGTACTCATGGGCGTACCCCATGGGATCCCCCTTTCCTCGGTTCCTCTGTTTCCTGGGCTCTGCTCGGTTCTTCGGCGCACTCGCGCCGGGGACGGACGGCCGGTCATGGGAACGGGTGCGGGCCGGGATGGAGATCGGCCGCGGTGAGGTCGTCCGGCCGCAGGCCCGCCTCGCGCAGCGCGGTGCGCATCCGGGGCATGTGCCGGGCGCGCTGCCGCGTCCAGCCGAAGTCGAGCGGGAGGAGGCCGGGCACCAGCACCTTCACGGTGTGCAGACCGAGAGCGCGCTGCTCGGGCGTGGTCTGGTCGACGACGACCACGTCGAATCCGGCGGACGTCACGGCGTCCACCGCGGCGAGCAGATCGTCTCGTACGTCCGGACCGGAACCGTCGGCGCGGGTCCAGCGCAGGTCGGCCACGCTCCGTGGTTCGGGGGGCGAGGCCGGGCGGAGCAGGAAGTCGGCGTGGCGGCCCATCTCCGGCACCGCGTAGACCAGCGGATGGTCGTGCAGGCTGGTGATCTTCTCGAAGTCCTCGGACATGGCACGGTACCCGGCCTCGTCGCGCCGGAACCGCTGGAGGAGCTGCACCGAGTCGGTGGCGATCTCGCACAGGGCCGCGGCGAGAGCGGCCTCGGGGTCGAGGGCGGCTCCGGCCCCGAAACACATCCGGGCGAGGCCGCCGTCGAACCGCTCGGCGACCGCGGTGACCACGGGGACCGGGAAGGTGATCCGGGTGTCGAAGAACCTGGCCCGGTACCCGTACATGGCCATCCGGTCCACCATGAACCGGGTGCGCGGGTCGGCGCTGGTCGCCGGGTCGATCTCGGGCAGCGGCTGCATCCCGTGCCAGGCGAGCAGGAAGGCGTCCCGTTCCAGGACCTCCATCAGGCCGCTGAGCACGGCCTCCTCCAGACTCCCCCCGGAGGCACAGCCGTTGGAGCTCTCCTGGACGAACCGGTGCTCGATCCCGGGCTTGTGGTAGAAGGCGAGGATCTCCGGGACGGGGCGGGGGCGCGCGTCCCGCAGCGACCAGCCCCACACCCAGAGGATCGGGCGGTTCGAAGTGAACGGCGGCACCCAGGGGTTGGCCCGGTGGAAGTCGTCCGTGTACAGGCCGGTCTCGCGCGGGTCGACGGCGGCCGGCCCGAGATCGTCCAGGGAGGCGGTCAGGGTGAGGGCGCGGCCCCGGGCGCGCATCCCGGCGAAGCGCTCCAGGCCTTCCAGAACACCGATCCGGGTGCTGGCGTGGTACGTGTCGGCGTGACCGCCCCAGAACGTCTCCCGCAGATAGTCGCCGGAGCGACTGGAGAAGCAGCCCACGGTGGCCGAGGTGGTCGGCGAGGTGACGTCGCACACCACCGACGGCCCGACGGCGCCCCAGTGCGGGTTGGCGAACGCGTCCACCTGGAGGCCGTACGCGTCCACCGGCCGGACCCTGCTGACGCCCGGCCGGTACTTGGGCGCGGGCCGCAGGACGAGAGCGGCCGACTCGGCGGTCACCGGCTCCGGTGTGCCGCAGCCGGGGCAGTCCGGCTCGGGCACCAGCGGATAGTGACGGACCGTCAGCTTCTCCAGGTCCACCAGCCATACGTCGGGGAACGGCCGCCGGTCGTCCCTGGGGGCGGCGCCGAGCCGGGCGATCAGCGCGGCGACGGCCTGCGCGGCGAACGGCCCCCGGTAGGGCCAGGGGCCCGCCTCCCGGGTGTCGCCGCGCAGCTCGATGCCCTCCCGCAGGCCGACGGAGCGCACCCCCTGCCAGCGGCGCCGCAGACAGTTGCCGCAGCCGGCCCGCCCCTCGGCGGGCCAGGGGCCGACCAGCACCTGCCGGCCGTACAGGTGCACGGGGAGCGCGGCGCGTGAGGCGCCGACGGGGGCGGGGGCGGCGAAGGCGTCCCGCACACCGAGCGCGGAGACCTCGATCCCGGGCTCCTGGTGGCCCGGCTCGGACAGCAACTCCCTCAGGGCTTCGCGGAGTTCCTCCGCGAAGAGACGGCACGCCCCGCTCCGCGGCTCCTCGATCCCGTCGACGGTGGCCTCCGCGAGGTCAACGGTCATCGCCGGCCGCCTTGGTGAGCAGGACCCGGACGGTGTGGATGCCGGCGGCGGGCAGGTCGGCCGCGTGCGTGGGCACGACGAGGGCGTCACGTCCGGCGGCGGCCAGGCGCTCCAGGACGTCCGTCCAGGTCACCGCGGATCGGTCGGTGGCGTCGTCCTGTGCCGTGACCGGTATCAGGGCCGCGTCGAGGTCGGCCAGCAGCGGGTCACCGGTGTCGGACGTGCCCAGTACCCCCTCCGCGGCGAGCTGGACCGTGCCGAGCAGGTCACGCAGGGCGTCGGTGGCCGCGGCGGCCCGCTCCAGAGCGGCGCCGGTGGCCCAGCGGCACGGCTCGTCCGACTCCGTCGGACGGGTCCTGGCCAGCACAACGGACACCCCGGTGCGGTCCGCCTCCCCGAGGTCGAGGACTTCGACGTCCAGTTCCAGATGCCCGGCGGAACGCAGCAGGAAGGTCGCCTCGGGGTCCTCGGCGAACTCGGCCGGGGAGATCATCGCGGTGCGCCCGGTCCCTCGCACGGACCGCTGGAGCGCGTCGTGGGCGAGCGCGGACAGCAGGCCGGCCGCTGCGGCCTCCGGGAGGCCGTCGCCCGCTCCGGCCCCGGCGCGGGACGGCTCGAACCGACGGTCCTGGTTGTCCGGCCCGAAGGGCCGCACGGCGCCGGCCGGCACCAGTGTCTGCTCCTTGGTCAGCAGCGACGTGGCAAGGGCCCAGGAGGCGACCGGATCGCCCCCGGCGCCGGTGGCCGTGGTCAGCGCGTCCGGGTCCACCTTCGGCAGCGCGTCCGGGTGGCCCGAGCCGGAAGTACCGGTCGGGGCGGGGAAGGTGGGCACCACGTGCTCGGCGTAGACCTCGGCGGCCGCGTTGAGGGCCCGCAGGCGGGCCCCCGCGGTGTGATGGACGTCGAACGCGGCGACGGTCCGGGTTCCGGTCGCGCCCAGACCGATCTCCACGGCGCCGACCTTCAGCGGGGTCTGGGTGACCGGTTCGTCCGCGTACCGGGTGAAGACACCGACGGACGGTCGGACCGCGAGCGAGCGGCGGTCGAGCTCGGCGAGCGGCCCCTCGGTCGCGCCGTCGTCCGGGGCGGCGGCGACGACCGGCTGGAAGGCGGGCCGCTCGGGGGCCGCGGTCAGGTCGACGGGCTCGGGAGAGCCGGGCCGGCCCGGGCAGAACGGGCAGCGCGGATGGGGCAGCAGCCGTTCCGCCAGGACGTCGAAGGAAGCCATGTCCTGGAGCAGCACCTGTCCCCGGGTCTCGGCCGGCAGTGCCTTGGTGACCAGCCGGAATACTTCGTAGCCGAGCAGGTTGCCGAGCATCGCGGCGAGCGGACCGCGCGGCCCGGGTCCGGGAGTGCCCCCCAGCGCCAGGCCGCTCCAGAGGTCGGCCGCGACCGCTGCGTCCCCCGTCGCGCCGAGCCGCAGCGCCGCGCAGGCCAGGCACCCGGCGGAGTCCGGGGCGCCGACCGGTCCGACCACCGCCCGGCCGCCGAAGGTCCAGGCGGGGAGCAGGAGGCGGCCGTCCGGAACGCCCTCGCCGAGCAGGGCGATCGCGGTCCGGAACGCGTCGCGGCCGCAGGCGGCGACCACCACGTCGTACCCCTCGTACGCGTTCCAGCCGCCCGCCGCGCCGGACCCGGCGTCGGGCAGCACCGCCACCTCGGCCGGGCTGCCCTGAGCGGTGAGCTCCGCCGCCTCGGTCCGGAGCGAGCCGAACTCGGCCGCGGTGGCGGGATTTTCGGCCAGTGCGGCCTCCACACCGACGAAGGCGCAGCCGTTGCGGATCAAGGAGAGCGCGCACCAACGGGCGACCGGGCCGTCGCCGAGCACGGCGACGCGGGTGCCGCGGAACGCGGCGAATCTGCTCCCGGCGTCGTCGGCGTAGTGGTCGATGTAGGCGATCTGCTGCCCGAAGCGGGCGGCGACCGCCGGCTCCACGGACGCGCCCGGTCTCTCCTCGGTGGGGTCCGGCACGGGCCGGGCGAATCCGCGCGCGTAGAGCGCCTTGACCAGGCCGCCCACCATCGCCTTCTGCGGGTCCTTGAAGCCGGCGCAGATCTCCGCCACGGTCCGGCTCCCGTCCAGGTGCGGGACGAGGAGGGTGGCGAACCGGTAGGCGGACGGGGAGCTGAGCTGGAAACCACCATCGGCGTTGTGGAAGATCACGCCGCCCGGTGTCTCGGTGAACAGCACGTCGCGGCGCACCCTGGGCCGTGTGTGCGCGGTCTCCTCGTACGGCGTCGTGGGCATGCGGGGATCGCACCTCCGGGTCGGGGCCTGTCGGCCGCTCTGGTCTGAACGGATGGGAAAGGGCGAGGCGTTCGTGGTGTGGGCCGGCCGAGCCGGGCCGCGTTCCGCGCGGTGGCGCCGGGGCCGTCAGGTGGCTCCGGACGGAAGCGCGCGCCGGGCCGGGGAGCCGACGGTCTGCGGGATGTCGCCGGTCCGGGCGGCCCTGTGCAGCGCGTGGGCGCGGAACAGGGAGTTCATCCGGAGCGTCCCCGGCTGCTCCTCGTCGAGGAGCCCGGTGTCGAGGAGTCGCTCAAGCAGTTCCTCGGCGTGTGTCTCGGGGACGGAGAGGGCGGCGGCCGCGGCCGGCCCGGTGATCTGCCCGTTCAGTCGTGCCAGGCGCAGGTGTGCGTCGGCCAGCGGGGCGGGCAGCCGGTCCAGGGCCCCGTCGAGGGCCAGGGGAACGGACATCCGGGGGTCGTCGGGCAGGGCCAGCCGGGCGGGCAGGTCCCGCCGCACCCAGGCGGCGTAGTCCGCCAGGCGCAGCTTCGGCCGGGTCAGCAGCCGGGCCGCGACGATCCGCAGGGCCAGCGGGACATGCCCGCACGTGTCCGTGAGGGTTCGTGCGGCCGTGGCCTCGGCCGTCACCCGTTCATGACCCAGGACGGCGGTGAGGAGCGCGTGGGACTCCTGCGGCGACAGGGCGCCGAGCTGCAGTACCGCCGGGCCGTGCGTGGCGACCAGGGCGGCCAGTCCCAGACGGCTGGTGACGACGACGGCGCCGCAGCCGCTCACGTCGAGCAGCCCGCGTGCCTGGTCAGGGTGCACGACATCGTCGAGTATCACCAGGCACGATCCGCGGGAAGCGCCGGCGGGGAGCAGGGAGCGCAGTTCGGCGGCCGCCTCGTCGGCGGGCCGTGGCCTACCGTCGGGTCCGGTCAGCCGCAGCAGTACGCCGCCCGCGGGGTACCGGTCCGCCACCAACTGCGCGGCGTGCAGGGCCAGCGCGGTCTTGCCCATGCCGGGGCCTCCGGAGATCACCGCGATCACCGGGGCGGCGTCCGCCCGACCGGCGCTTCGGCCGCCGCCGCTCAGGTGGCTCACCAGGTGGGCGGTCTCACCGGTGCGCCCGGTGAAGCCGGGGACGTGGGGCAGCCGGGGCCCGGGCGGGTCGGCCGGACCCGGGGACAGGTGGCCGCCGGGCGGGACGGGTCCGGCCGCAGCGGTGCGCCCGTGCTGCACCGCGGGGTCGTCGGCCGTGGCGTCGCCCGCCGCGGGTGCCCCGTGCGGCGTCAGTGTGAGCGGCGTGGCCTCGAAGGCCGGGTCACGGGGTTCGGCGCCGCGCAGGATGGCCAGTTCCAGGCTCTGCAGTTCCGCGCCCGGGTCGACGCCGAGTTCGTCCCGGAGATGCGTCCTGATCCTCCGGTATTCGGCCAGCGCCTCGATCTGCCGTCCCACCCGGTAGAGCGCCCGCATCAACTGGGCGGCGAATCCCTCGTGCTCGGGGTGGGTCCGGGTGGCCTCCCAGAGGTCCACCAGGACCTCGCGGCATCGTCCCCGGGCCAGTTGGATCTCGCAGACACGTTCCAGGACGCGCAGGCGCTCCTCGACCAGCCGGGGCACCTCGTCGCGGTGTATGAGTGCGGAGGGGACATTGGCGAGAAGCGGTCCCCGCCACAGGCCGAGTGCCGTGCGCAGCAAGGGGAGTTCGGACTCTCCGGCCCCGGCCGCCCTGGACACCAGGCTGCGGAAGTGCAGCAGGTCCAGGGTGTCGCCGTCGGCCGGGAGGCGGTAGCCCCCGGCGACCGCGACCACCGACTGCTCCTCTATGTCGTACTTCGCGAAGAGGCGGCGCAACCGCAGGACGCAACTCTGCAGGGCCGCTTTCGCCGTCGCCGGCTGCGCCTCCCCCCAGACGGCCTGCCGGAGACGATCCGTCGGAACCACCTCGCCGGGGCGGACCAGCAGCGCCGCCAGCAGCGACGTCGGTTTGGACGGCGGAAGAACGACCACGTCACGCCCGTCGGTGATGCTGAGCGGACCGAGCAACTGAAAACGCACCGAGTTCCCCCGTTGACCGTCGAACACCTGCCGGCCCGGCTCACCACGGCGCCTTCAGGGAAGTGGTGTCCTGCCGCCATGGCCGCTCCTGCCGGGAGCGGTGGCTCACACAGGACCCTGATCTCACCTCTGGTGCGGGCGGGACGGAGCACGTGTGAAGTCGTCTTCACGAAACGATTCGGCCTTGTGGCAGTGGTGAGTGTCTACTGGCGTAGACCGTGGGTCAAGAGGTGGTCAAGAAAAGCTCAAGGGGCAAATTTCAGCCACTGACTATGCGTCAACTTGCATTGAAAACAGCGTCGTTACTGGTCACGGACCTGTCGGTGTCCCGCGCCGGGCGGACGCTCCCGAGAAGGCAGGCGCGTTTGACGGATGACGTTCTCCAAAACTTGTCACGGCATTCACTCCCGCTCCGGACGGCCCGGGGCCGGCCCGCGCGCCGCCGGGCGCCGGTGCGACCGGTCCGCGGGCACGGCGAACGCCCGGATCGCGACCGCCTCTTGACGAGGGAAGGCGCGAACCGGGCGCTGCGGCACCGGACCTGGGCTCAGGCGGAGCAGGAGGTGGTGCTGCAGGTGGAGCTGGAGGTCGAGGTGGAGCTGGTGCTCGTGCAACCGGCCAGCACGACCTCGCTGGCGTCCGAGTAGTCGGAGATCTCGAAGGTCTCGGCCTCGAGCTCGAGGATCTCGTCCGCGAGGGTGCTCAGGTCCTTGTTCATGGTGCCTCCCGATGAGTCGGGGCGGACCGCCGTGGCCGGCAGCCTCCGCCGTGTGGGGTACGGGACCATTCCAGCGGCCCCCGCTCACCGTTCGGCACGTCTGCCGCTGGCATCCCGCTGGCACGCGGCGCCAGCGGGCGACCGGGGGCGCGCGGAGGGATCGGCTCGCCGGTCGGAACTCCCCGGATTCTCCCCGTATAGCCTGGGAGGATGCTCACTGAGGTCCACGCCACCCGCTACATAGCGCCGCTGCGGTCCGGTGGCTCCGTACCCGGAGTCGTCGAGGCCGACGACCTCGGCACGTACGTGGTGAAGTTCACCGGCTCCGCGCAGGGCCGCAAGGCGCTGGTCGCCGAGGTGATCGTGGGTGAGCTGGCGCGCGCCCTCGGACTGCGGTTCCCCGAGCTGGTCCTCGTGCACTTCGACCCCGCGCTCGCCGCGCACGAACCGCACCAGGAGGTGCGCGACCTGCTCGACGCGAGCCCGGGCGTGAACCTCGGCATGGACTACCTGCCGGGCGCCGCGGACTTCACCCCCGAGGTCGCCGAGCACTTCCCGGTGGACCCCGTGGAGGCGGGCCGGATCGTCTGGCTGGACGCGCTGACCGTGAACGTGGACCGCACCGTCCACAGCTCGAACCTGATGGTGTGGCCGACCTTCGGCACCGCGCCGCCGCGCCTGTGGCTCATCGACCACGGCGCGGCCCTGGTCTTCCACCATCGCTGGGACGCCTCGGAACCGGGGAAGGCCTACGACTTCCGCCACCACGCGCTGGGCCGGTACGCGCCGGACGTGCGGGCCGCCGACGCCGAACTGGCCCCCAGGGTGACCGGCGAGCTGCTGCGGTCCGTCCTCGCCGAGGTGCCGGACGCCTGGCTCGCCGACGAGCCCGGTTTCGCCGGCCCGGACGAGGCCCGGCACGCCTACGTCGACTACCTCGCGGCCCGCGTCGAGGCCTCCCCGGCCTGGCTGCCCACCGACTTCCCCACCCGCGAGGAACTGGCGGCGGAGGAGTCCCGGCGGGCCGCGCGGACCCGGGCGGGCCGGCCGGACTGGCTCAAACACGTCCCCGACCTGCACGGCAGACCGGCCGCGGCGCAGGACTGGTCCGTGCACCTGGGATGACCGGCCGCGGCGCGGGGCTGGTCTGCGCGGGACTGGTCTGTGGGCTTGGGGTGACCGGTCGCGGCGCGGGGCTGGTCTGTGGGCTTGGGGTGACCGGTCGCGGCGCGGGGCTGGTCCGTGGGCCTGGGATGAGCCGGGGCATGACGCGAAGTGGCCCCGGAGGGTTCCGGGGCCACTTCGCGTGGTGCAGTTGTCAGCCCTTGAGCTGCTGGTAGGCCGGCAGGGTCAGGAAGTCGGCGTAGTCCTCGTCGAGGGAGACCTGGAGCAGCAGGTCGTGGGCCTGCTGCCAGTGGCCGGCGGCGAAGGCCTCGTCGCCGATCTCCTTGCGGATGTTCTCCAGTTCCTCGGCGGCGACCTCGCGGGCCAGCTCCGGCGTGACCTTCTCGCCGTTCTCGAACTCCACGCCCGCGTTGATCCACTGCCAGATCTGCGAGCGGGAGATCTCCGCGGTGGCCGCGTCCTCCATCAGGTTGAAGATCGCGACCGCGCCCAGCCCGCGCAGCCAGGCCTCGATGTAACGGATGCCGACCTGGACGGCGTTGACCAGTCCCGCGTACGTCGGCTTGGCGTCGAGGGAGTCGACCGCGGTCAGGTCGGCCGCCTCGACGTGCACGTCCTCACGCAGCCGGTCCTTCTGGTTCGGCTTGTCGCCGAGGACCTTGTCGAAGGACTCCAGGCAGATCGGCACCAGGTCGGGGTGGGCCACCCAGGAACCGTCGAAGCCGTCGCCGGCCTCGCGGTCCTTGTCGGCGCGGACCTTCTCGAAGGCCACCTTGTTGACCTCGGCGTCCCGGCGGGAGGGGATGAAGGCCGCCATGCCGCCGATCGCGTGCGCGCCGCGCTTGTGGCAGGTGCGCACGAGGAGTTCGGTGTAGGCGCGCATGAACGGAGCCGTCATCGTGACCGCGTTGCGGTCCGGCAGGACGAACTTGGCCCCGCCGTCACGGAAGTTCTTGACGATGGAGAACAGGTAGTCCCAGCGGCCCGCGTTCAGTCCGGCGGCGTGGTCGCGCAGTTCGTAGAGGATCTCCTCCATCTCGTACGCGGCCGTGATCGTCTCGATCAGGACGGTGGCGCGCACGGTGCCCTGCGGGACGCCGACGTAGTCCTGGGCGAAGACGAACACGTCGTTCCACAGCCGCGCCTCCAGGTGCGACTCCGTCTTCGGGAGGTAGAAGTACGGGCCCTTGCCGAGGTCGAGCAGACGCTGCGCGTTGTGGAAGAAGTACAGGCCGAAGTCGACGAAGGCGCCCGGCACCTGAGTGCCGTCCGCGTCGACGAGGTGGCGCTCGTCCAGGTGCCAGCCGCGCGGGCGCATGACGACCGTGGCGAGCTCCTCGTTCGGGCGCAGCGCGTAGGACTTGCCGGATCCGGGGTCCGTGAAGTCGATGTTCCGGGTGTAGGCGTCGATCAGGTTGAGCTGGCCGAGGACCACGTTCTCCCAGGTCGGGGCGGAGGCGTCCTCGAAGTCGGCGAGCCAGACCTTCGCACCCGAGTTGAGCGCGTTGATGGTCATCTTGCGGTCGGTGGGACCGGTGATCTCGACCCGGCGGTCGTTCAGGGCCGCGGGAGCCGGGGCCACCTTCCAGGAGTCGTCCGCGCGGATCGCGGCCGTCTCCGGGAGGAAGTCGAGCGTGGAGGTGCGGGCGATCTCGGCGCGGCGCCGCGCCCGGCGGGCGAGAAGTTCGTCGCGGCGCGGCGTGAACCGCCGGTGCAGCTCGGCCACGAAGGCGAGCGCCGCGTCGGAGAGGACCTCGTCCTGCCGGGGCAGGGGCTCGGCGTCGACGATGGCCAGCGGGGACGGCGCTGGTGCGGACATGAGCTGTCACTTCCTTCGGGGGAGCTTCTTCAGCGAACCACGTTCAGTGCCACCACGCCGTGGCACCGGATGCCAATAGCTATGAATGCGGCATTTCGCACCCGAGGAGCGGTCGAGTGCTTCTGAAGTGTGGATAGTAGTTTCCTCATGGTGGAAGTTCAATGGTGTGTTGACGTCGAGATTCTTCGAGTCGAGTGAAGGTGGCGCTCGGTGCCATCCCGCTCACTCAAGGTGGCCCAGGTCGGCCTCGGTGTCGATGTCGTACGCCCGTGCCACGTCCCCGCACTCGACGAGGGTGATCGATCTCTCGTGCGCCCTCAGGTAGGCGCGTGCCCCCCGGTCGCCGGTCGCGCTCTCCGCGACGCCGCCCCAGTGGGCCGCCCCGAGCAGCACCGGATGGCCGCGCACGCCGTCGTACGCGGCCGAGACCAGCGAGCCCTCGTCCCGGTACGCGGCCCGCACCCGGGCCACTGCCTCGGCGCTCACACCGGGCTGGTCCACGAGCAGGACCAGGGCCGCGCGGACCCCCGTACCGGCGAGGGAGTCCAGCCCGGCCCGCAGCGAGGAGCCCATGCCCTGCTCCCAGCGCGGGTTCTCCACGAGCACGCAGCCGGCCAGTGCCGCGCGCCGCCGCACCTCGGCCGACCGCGCGCCCAGGACCACGTGGACCCGTTCGCATCCGGCCGCCCGCAGGGTCCCGACCGCGTGCTCCACCAGCGGCCGGCCCCGGTGCACGAGCAGCGCCTTGGGCCGCCCGCCGAGCCGCCGCCCGCCGCCGGCGGCCAGCACCAGTCCCGCGATCTCGTCCTCTGCGCGTGTCATGGGTCCTGCATACCGCGGACCGTCCACCGTCGAGCCCGTGTGCGGGGGCTGAATTTCGGTCCCCGCGGTGGCGCACCCCGGTCCTGGTGGCGTTTACTGATCGGCGTCCCCCGGCGCCCGACCCGCTCGACAGGGATGTCCGACGGGACCACGGAGGGGACGGCGCACGACGGCGTGCGAGGGGGAGGGGCTGTGTTGCGGAGCTTGGACCGGCGGCCGGCGACCGGCGGCAAAGAGGATCCCAGGGTGACGGAACTGCGGACCGCCGTGGCCCGGCTGCGCCGTGAACTCGCCGCGCATCCGGCGGAGTTCTCCGACCGTGCCATCGCCGAGGACGAACTGGCCGCCCTCGCCGCGATGGCCGCCCACGGCACTCCCGAGATCCCGCGGCTGCGCCGCTCCCTGCTGCTGATCGCCGGATCCATCGGCTCGGTCAGCGCCCTGGCGCACGGACTGTCCCAGGTGCGTACCGCGGTCGACCTGTTCGCGGAGCCGCCGCGCGGTTGACGGACCCGTCAGTCCCGGCCGGTGTCCGTGCCCGGAGGCCCGGTGTGCGCGCCGGCGGGCCCGTCCGTGCCCGTCACGGTCTCAGGCGCCGGATGAGGCCCTGCCCGGTCGCCGCCGCCACCGCCGCGGTACGCGACTCGACGCCCAACTTGGCGTAGATGTGCACCAGATGGGACTTCACCGTGGCCTGGCTCAGGAACAGGCGCTTGCTGATCTGAAGGTTGGACAGGCCGTCGCGGACCAGTTCCAGCACCTCCAGTTCGCGGCGGCTGAGCGCGGCTGCGGGCGTGCGCATGCGGTCCATCAGCCGGTGGGCGACCGCGGGCGCGAGGGCAGAGCGGCCGGAGGCGGCGGTGCGCACCGCGGCGGCCAGCTCCTGCGGCGGCGCGTCCTTCAGGAGGTAGCCCGCCGCACCGGCCTCCACCGCGGCGAGGATGTCCGCGTCGGTGTCGTACGTGGTCAGCACCAGGACGCGCGGGGCGCCGGGCCGGGCGGTGATCGCCGCCGTCGCCTCCGCACCGTGCGCGCCGCCCGTGCCGAACTGCAGATCCATCAGCACCACGTCCACACCGCCCGCCGCGGCCAGCTCCACGGCGCGCTCCGCCGTCGGCGCCTCCCCGGCGATCTCGAAGTCGGGCTCGGCGGACAGCACCGCCTTCAGGCCCGCACGGACCACGGGATGGTCGTCCGCCAGCAGCAGCCGGATCGTCATACGCCGCCCCCGGAGACCGGGTACGGCAGCGTGACCGCCACCGCGGTGCCCTGGCCGGGCGCCGACTCCACGGCGAACGTCCCGCCCAGCGCCTCGGCCCGCGAGCGCATCGCGGGCAGCCCGAAACCGCCGTCCGCCGCCCGGTCGGGCCGTGCGGCGGTGTGCCCGGCGCCGGGATCGAAACCCGCGCCGTCGTCGACGACGTCCAACGCCACCGCCGTGTCCATGAAGCTCAGGGTGATCTCCGCGCGGTGGGCGCGGGCGTGCCGCAGGGTGTTGCCGAGCGCCGACTGGGCGATCCTGAGCAGCGCCACCTCGTAGGGGGTGGGCAGCTCGGCCGGAGTGCCGCTCACCGTGAAGCGGACCTTGGTCGGCGCGGCCACGCCCGAGCACAGCCGTTCCAGGGCTCCGGCCAGTGAGCCGCGTTCCAGGTCGGGCGGGGTCAGCGCGTGCACGAAGCGGCGGGCCTCGGCGAGGTTGTCCTGCGCGGTCGCGCGGGCCTGCTCGATGTGCGCGGCGGCCGGGGAGCCGTCGGGCAGCGCACGCTGGGCGGCACGCAGCAGCAGCTGGATGCTGGACAGGCCCTGGGCGAGCGTGTCGTGGATCTCCCGGGCCAGCCGCTCCCGCTCCGCCAGCGTGCCGGCGGTGCGCTCGGCGCCGGCCAGCTCGGCGCGGGTGGCCACCAGCTCCTCGATCAGCTCACGGCGCCGCTCGCTCTCCCGGTACAGGGCCTCGTAGCCGAGGACCGTGGCGACGGCGACCGCCGCGCCGAGCAGCGGGCCGATGAACGCGCCCGCGGTGACCTGCCCCCCGTGCCCGATGAAACCGGCGATGGCCGCGCCCGCGGTCGCGGCGACCGCGGGCAGGCTCCAGCGCACCGGCAGCAGGTGCAGTTGCAGGAAGTACAGCGGGAAGGCCGCCCACAGGGCCTCGGGAGAGAACGCGAGCAGCACCAGCCAGGCCACGCCGAGTGCCGCCAGCCACATCGCCGCCGCACGCCGGGAGCGCTGCACCGCCGGGCGCAGCACACCCCAGGCGAACACCGCGCCCGTGCCGAGAGCCGCCACCACCGTGGCAGGACTCGGCGCGCGGACCGCGGCGAGCGCGAGCAGGCCTGCGAACAGCGCGTACAGGCACAGGCGCAGGGTGACGACGACGGGGGAGTGGGTGCGGACATCCATGACGGGTCCAGGGTAGGCGGGCCGGGCGGGGCGCCGGTCAACCGAAAGTTCGAAAGACGGGTGCGTCCTTCGATCCGCGGCAGCCGTGCCCCGGCGCGATGCCCGGCGGGGGCGGTGCCGCGCAGGGTGGAGGACATGTTCGTCGCATGGAGAGACCTGCGCTTCGCCAAGGGGCGGTTCGCCCTGATGGGAGCCGTGGTCACACTGATCACCCTGCTCGTGGGGCTGTTGTCCGGGCTCACCGCCGGGCTGGCCGAGGAGAACGTCTCGGCGGTGAAGGGCCTGCCCGCCGACCACCTCGCCTTCGCCGCGCCACCCGGCGGCCGGCCGGTGTCGTTCACCGGTTCCTCGCTGCCGCCGGAGGCCGTCCGGCGGTGGGCGGAACGCGTTCCGTACGCGGAGCCGGTCGCGATCCGCACGCTCGACGCGGCCGCCGGGAGCCGTACGGCGGCGGTGTCCGTGTTCGCCGTACGCCCGGCGGCCGGCATCGCACCGGACGGCGTGGCGCCCGGGCGGGCCGTGCTCTCCGCCGAGGCAGCGTCCGCACTCGGCGTCGCCGCCGGGGACCGGGTCCGTCTCGGCTCCGCCGTCCGGACCGTGGCGGCCGTGACGGGCGGTGCCTCCTACAGCCACACGCCCGTGGTGTGGACGGCGTGGGACGGCGGCCGGGCGACCGTGATCGCGCTGCGCACGCGGGGCGCCGACGTTCCGGCCGGGGACCGGAGCGCCGGCACGAAGACCCTCGCCAAGGACGACGCGCTGACCGCGATCGGCTCCTACCAGGCCGAGAACGGCTCGCTGCAACTGATGCGCGGTTTCCTGTTCGCCATCTCCGCGCTGGTCGTCGGGGCGTTCTTCACGGTGTGGACGATCCAGCGGTCCCCCGACATCGCCGTACTCAAGGCGCTCGGCGCCTCCACCGGCCACCTGTTGCGCGACGCGCTGGGACAGGCCGCGGTGCTGCTCGCCGCCGGGACGCTGCTCGGCACCGGGCTCGCGGCCCTGACCGGTGCCCTGGTACGGGGCGGCGCGATTCCCTTCGTGCTCGACCTGCCGACCGTCCTGCTGCCCGCCGCGGTGATGGCCGCCCTGGGCGTGCTGGGCGCCGGCCTCTCCGTCCGGCGGATCACCGCCGTCGACCCGCTGACCGCGCTGGGAGGCGTGCGATGAGCCTGCTCCTCGACGACATCACCCTGACCTATCCCGACGGCGACGGCAGGCTCACCGCCCTGGACCGGGTACGCCTGGAGGTGCCCGCGGGCACGGTCACGGCGGTGGCCGGGCCGTCCGGCTCGGGCAAGTCCAGCCTGCTCGCGGTCGCGGCCACGCTGATCACGCCGGACAGCGGACGCGTATGCGTGGACGGTACGCCGACCGGGGAGCTGAGCGCCGCGGAGCGGGCGGTGCTGCGCCGCCGCGGCATCGGGATCGTCTTCCAGCAGCCCAACCTGCTGCCGTCGCTGACGGCGGCGGAGCAGCTGGAGGTGATGGCCCGTCTGGACGGCCGCCGGGCGGCGGCGGGCCGGGTCCGTGAACTCCTGGCCGCCGTGGGCCTCGCCGACCGGGCGCACCGGCGGCCGCACCAGCTCTCCGGCGGTCAGCGCCAGCGTGTCAACATCGCCCGTGCGCTGATGAACGACCCTTCCGTCCTCCTGGTCGACGAGCCCACCAGCGCCCTCGACCACGAACGCGGCGCGGCCGTCCTCGACCTGCTGACCAGCCTCACCCGTGCCCGCGGCACGGCGACCGTCCTCGTCACCCACGACCGCACCCACCTGGGCGCGGCGGACGCGGTGCTGGAGATGAGAGACGGACGGCTGGCCCCTCCAGCCGCCGACCGCCCCGGTGATTCGGGACACCGACTGGGCGAACGAGGAAGGGCCTGAGGGCGGCGGCCGGCCCGGTGGTGGGGGGCGGGAACCGGGGCGGCCGGGGTGGAGCCGGTTGGCCGGTGGTGCGTGCCGGCCCCGGCCGGGGCAGGGGCGGGCCGGGGGCAGGGGCCGGCCGGGGCCCAGCCCCTTCGGGCCGCCCGGTTGGCGGTCCGTCACCGCGTGCGCGTCCCCGCCCGCGGGCGGGGACGCGCACGTCCGTGGGCGGGATGCGCCGACCGGCAGCCGGCGGGCCGGGAATCAGGCCGCCGGGCCCGAGCTGGCGAGGGCCTTGGACAGTTCTCTCGCCACCTGCTGGAGGACCGGGACGATCCGTTCCGTCGCCGTGTCCGTGACCCGGCCCGCCGGGCCGGAGATGGAGATCGCCGCGGCGGTGGGGCTGTCGGGGACGGTGACCGCGAGGCAGCGGACCCCGATCTCCTGCTCGTTGTCGTCGACCGCGTAGCCGAGCCGGCGGACGTCCTGCAGGGCCGCCAGGAAGCCGTCCGGGGTGGTTATGGTCTTGTCCGTGGCGGCCGGCATGCCGGTGCGGGCCAGCAGCGCGCGCACCTCGTTGTCGGACGTGTGCGCCAGCAGGGCCTTGCCGACGCCCGTGGAGTGCGGCAGCACCCTGCGGCCCACCTCGGTGAACATCCGCATGGAGTGCTTGGACGGCACCTGCGCCACGTAGACGATCTCGTCCCCGTCCAGCAGTGCCATGTTCGCGGTCTCGCCGGTCTCCTCCACCAGCCGTGCCAGGTACGGCCGCGCCCACGTGCCGAGCAGCCGCGAGGCGGACTCGCCGAGGCGGATGAGGCGGGGACCGAGCGAGTACCGCCGGTTCGGCTGCTGCCGCACATAGCCGCAGGCGACCAGGGTCCGCATCAGCCGGTGGATGGTGGGCAGCGGCAGACCGCTCGCGGCGGAGAGTTCGCTCAGACCCACCTCGCCCCCGGCGTCCGCCATCCGCTCGAGCAGGTCGAAGGCACGCTCGAGGGACTGGACCCCACCGGTGGCGGCGGGGCCGGCGGAGGCGGAGGACTTGCGCTCGTCTGACGGCGGCACGTCGCATTCCTTTCTGCGGGTGTGGCCGCATGCTACCGGCCTGGTCGGATGCCTACCGAGGTCCGTCACGGGATGTTCCTACCGATCAGCAAGGGTTTGTCCATATCCTTGTCTGCATTGCGGTCGGGCTCTTGACGGTGCTCTCGGTGAAAACTACGTTCTGGCCACCGGAAGTTTACTTCCGTTCTGTGGAAAACACCGAACGTTCCCCCACTTTCCCCTCCCCGGGAGCCCCCTATGCCTCCTGCTGTGGATGACCGATCGTCCGTGGATACCGGCAACACAGGCAACACAGCCAGTTCCGGCCTGTACACGTACGATCTCGCCCCCACGAAGAAAGAAGGGCGCCGCTGGGGCGCCTACAACGTCTTCACGCTCTGGGCCAACGATGTGCACAGCCTCGGAAACTACGCCTTCGCGATCGGTCTGTTCGCGCTCGGCCTGAACGTGTGGGGCATCCTGGCCGCCTTCGCACTCGCTTCCGTCCTGCTCTTCCTGCTGCTCACCCTGTCCGGGTTCATGGGACACAAGACGGGCGTCCCGTTTCCCGTCATGAGCCGCATCGCCTTCGGCATCAAGGGCGCGAAGATACCGGCCGGCGTCCGCGGCGCCGTCGCCATTGCCTGGTTCGGCATCCAGACCTACCTCGCCTCCGCCGTCCTGAGCGCGCTGCTGGTGGCCCTGTTCCCCGGCCTGAGCCGGCTCCAGGCGCATTCCGTGCTCGGCCAGACCCTGCTCGGCTGGCTCACCTTCATGGCCCTCTGGGTGCTCCAGGTGCTCATCGTGAGCTACGGCATGCAGATGATTCGGCGCTACATGGCCTTCGCCGCGCCCACCACGCTGATCACCATGTCCGCCCTGGCCGCCTGGATGTTCTTCCGGGCCGGCGGATCGATCTCCCTGTCCGACGGCGCCGCGCTCACCGGCGGCGCGATGTGGCTGCACATCTTCCAGGGCGCCGCCCTGTGGGTGGTGATCTACGGCACCTTCGTACTGAACTTCTGCGACTTCACCCGGTCGGCCAGGAGCCGCGCCTCCATCGTCCGCGGCAACGTGATCGGCATCCCGGTGAACATGCTCTTCTTCGCCGTCATCGTGGCGGTGCTCAGCGGCGCGCAGTTCAAGCTCGACGGGCAGATCATCACCAGCCCCACGGACATCGTCCGCACCATCCCGAACATGATCCTGCTGGCCGCGGCCTCGCTCGCCCTCATCGCCCTGACCGTCGCGGTGAACCTGCTGGCCAACTTCGTGGCACCGATCTACGCCCTGGTCAACCTCTTCCCGCACCGGCTGAACTTCCGCCGCGCCGGCCTCGTGAGCGCGATCGCCGGCCTGGTGATCACGCCGTGGAACCTCTACAACAGCCCGATCGCGGTGGAGTACTTCCTCGGCGGACTCGGCGCCCTGCTCGGGCCCCTCTTCGGCGTGATCATGGCGGACTACTGGCTGCTGCGCAGGGCCCGGATCAACGTGCCCGACCTCTACACCGAGGACGCGCAGGGCGAGTACCACTACCGCCGCGGCTACAACCCGCGGGCCGTCTGGGCCTTCGTGCCGTCCGCGGCCATCGCCGTCGTCCTCGCCCTGGTGCCGGTCCTCCACGCCGTGGCCGGCTTCTCCTGGTTCGTCGGCGCCATCCTCGCCGCCGTCTTCTACACGGTCATCGCCGACCGCGGCGCCCTGATCCACGACGTGGACGGCGAGGCCATCGCGGTCGCCGCCGAATGAGCCGCGAACCGGCCACGAACCAGCCGTGGGTCAGCCACGAACGAGCCGTCCAGCAGGACCACCCAGAAAGCGAACCATGCGCATCCTCGTCGTGAACGTCAACACCACGCAGTCCATCACCGACTCGATCGGTGAACAGGCGGCGGGTGCGGCGTCCCCCGGCACCGAGATCGTCCCGCTGACCCCGTCCTTCGGAGCGGAGTCCGTGGAGGGCAACTACGAGAGCTACCTCGCCGCCATCGCCGTGATGGAGGCCGTCCGCGCCCATTCCGGACCCTTCGACGCCGTGATCCAGGCCGGATACGGCGAGCACGGCCGCGAGGGCCTTCAGGAACTGCTCGACGTACCCGTCGTCGACATCACCGAGGCCGCCGCGAGCACCGCCCAGTTCCTCGGCCGCTCCTACTCCGTCGTCACCAGCCTGGACCGCACGGTCCCGCTGATCGAGGAGCGCCTCCACATCGCCGGGCTGAGCGCCCGGTGCGCCTCCGTGCGGGCCAGCGGGCTCGCCGTGCTCGATCTGGAGCGGGACGAGAAGGCCGCCGTCGCCGCGATCGCCGAACAGGCCGCCCGCGCGGTGGAGGAGGACCGGGCTGAGGTGATCTGCCTCGGCTGCGGGGGCATGTCCGGGCTCACCGAGCGCGTCGCCGAGCGCACCGGCGTCCCGGTCGTCGACGGCGTGACCGCCGCCGTGACGATCGCCGAGTCCCTCGTCCGGCTCGGCCTGTCCACCTCCAAGGTGCGCACATACGCGCCGCCCCGGCCCAAGCGCATGGTCAACTGGCCCCCGCGCACGCGTTGACGCAGGTCGCACGAGGCCCGCGCAGGCCGCCGCGACGAGGTCCGCTCCGCCAAGAAGGTCTTGACTCATGAGGTTCGGCCATGAAGACTCCGTCTACAGGAAACTTGTTTCCGCTCTCCGGAATATTGCTTGCCTTGCGGGTGAGTGACAGTGAATAGAGGAACAGCACCAGAGGAGGGGCGTCCGTTGCCCGACGTACAGCTCGTACTGCGCTCCACACGCGTCGTCACCCCCGAGGGCGTGCGCCCCGCGTCCGTCACCGTCGCCGACGGCCGGATCGTGGCGGTACTGCCGCACGACGCCGAGGTTCCGGCGGGAGCGTGGCTTGAGGACGTCGGTGACGACGCTCTGCTGCCCGGCCTCGTCGACACCCATGTCCATGTGAACGACCCCGGGCGCAGCGACTGGGAGGGCTTCTGGACGGCCACCCGGGCGGCCGCCGCCGGAGGCATCACCACCCTCGTCGACATGCCCCTCAACTCGCTGCCGCCGACGACCACCGTCGACAACCTGCGCGTCAAGCGGGAGGTGGCCCGCAGCAAGGCCCACATCGACGTCGGGTTCTGGGGCGGCGCGCTCCCGGACAACGTCAAGGACCTGCGGCCGCTGCACGACGCGGGCGTCTTCGGCTTCAAGTGCTTCCTGTCCCCGTCCGGGGTCGACGAGTTCCCGGAGCTGAACCATGACCAGCTGACCGCGTCCATGGCGGAGATCGCGGGCTTCGGCGGGCTGCTCATCGTGCACGCGGAGGACCCGCACGAACTCGGGCTCGCCCCCCGGTTGAGCGGTCCGAAGTACGCCGACTTCCTGCAGACCCGCCCCCAGGTCTCCGAGGACAGCGCCATCGACGGGCTCATCGCCCTGGCCCGCCGGCTCGGCGCGCGGGTCCACATCCTGCACCTGTCGTCCTCCGGCGCACTGCCGCTGATCGCCGCCGCCAAGCGCGAGGGCGTTCGCCTCAGCGTCGAGACCTGCCCGCACTACCTCACCCTCACCGCCGAGGAAGTGCCCGACGGGGCCAGCGAGTTCAAGTGCTGCCCGCCGATCCGCGAGGCCGCCAACCAGGACCTGCTGTGGGCCGCGCTCGCCGACGGCACCATCGACTGCGTCGTCACCGACCACTCGCCGTCCACCGTGGACCTCAAGACGGCCGACTTCGCCACCGCCTGGGGCGGCATATCCTCGCTCCAGCTGAGCCTGCCGGCCATCTGGACCGAGGCGGCCCGGCGCGGCCACGGCATCGAGGACGTGGTCCGGTGGATGTCCGAACGCACCGCGAACCTCGCCGGTCTGGACCGCAAGGGCGCCATCGCGCCCGGCCGGGACGCCGACTTCGCGGTCCTGGCCACCGACGAGACCTTCACCGTCGACCCCGCCGCACTCCAGCACCGCAACCGCATCACCGCGTACGCGGGCAAGACCCTGCGCGGTGTCGTGAAATCCACCTGGCTGCGCGGCGAGCGCATCTACGGCCCTGTGCTCGACGGCCACTTCACCGAACCCACCGGCCGACTTCTGGAAAGGACGAACTGATCACCGTGACGGCGACCCTGAGCTTCACCGGCGACGCGAACCCCTACGGCGGCGGCGACGCGTACGCCGACTTCCGTACGGCCGACTTCCCCTTCACCCGGCACGCCAACCTGGCCGACCGCCGGCTCGGCGCGGGTGTCATCGCCGCCAACGACGAGTTCTTCGCCCAGCGCGAGAACCTGCTGGTGCCCGAGCGGGCCGAGTTCGACCCCGAGGACTTCGGGCACAAGGGCAAGGTCATGGACGGCTGGGAGACCCGCCGCCGGCGCGGCGTCTCGGCCGAGCACCCCTGGCCCGCCGAGGACGACCACGACTGGGCGCTGATCCGGCTCGGCGCGCCCGGCGTCGTCCGCGGCATCGTCGTGGACACCGCCCACTTCCGCGGCAACTACCCGCAGGCCGTCTCCGTCGAGGGCGCCTCGGTCGACGGCGCCCCCACGCCCGAGGAACTCCTCGCCGACGACGTCAAGTGGACGACCCTCGTCCCGCGCACCGCCGTCGGCGGCCACGCGGACAACGGCTTCGAGGTGAACGCCGAGCAGCGCTTCACGCACCTGCGTCTCAAGCAGCACCCCGACGGCGGCATCGCGCGCCTGCGGGTGTACGGCGAGGTCGTGCCCGACCCCGCGTGGCTGGCCGCGCTCGGCACCTTCGACGTGGTGGCGCTGGAGAACGGCGGCAGCGTCGTGGACGCCTCCAACCTCTTCTACTCGCCGGCCACCAACACCATCCAGCCGGGCCGTTCCCGCAAGATGGACGACGGCTGGGAGACCCGCCGCCGCCGCGACCAGGGCAACGACTGGATCAGCTATCGCCTCGCCGGGCACACCGAGATCCGCGCCCTGGAGATCGACACCGCCTACCTCAAGGGCAACAGCGCCGGCTGGGCGTCGGTCTCCGTCAAGGACGGGGAGGACGGCGAGTGGACGGAGATCCTGCCGCGCACCCGTCTCCAGCCCGACACCAACCACCGCTTCGTGCTGCCCGCGGCGGCCGTCGGCACGCACGCGCGCGTGGACATCTTCCCGGACGGAGGCATCTCCCGGCTCCGTCTGTTCGGCACGCTGACCGAGCAGGGCGCGGCCGCACTGGCGGCCCGTCACCAGGAACTGGGCGGCTGACCCGTCCGTACCCGCGGGGCGGCCGGCCGTAGCCGTACGGACCGGCACGCCCCGCCCAGCGGGGGCCGATGAGTTCGGGTGCCGATGGGTTTCGGGGCCGGTGGGGTCCGACCGGTGACGAGGGCTTCGGCCGGTTCACGGCCGAGGTCTTCGACCGTGCCGGCGCCTTCCTCCTCGGCCGCCGCACCTACCGCCCCCGGTACGGTTCCGACCTGGATTAACTCCCCGCGAATTCATCGAACTTGACGGTAAATTCCTCGGACTTGTCATCGACATGCCAGTGTCTACGCGCGTCATGATGAGCGCATGAGATTCCCCCCACGCGCCACCCGCATCGGCGCTGCCGGCGCCCTCCTGTCCGCCCTCCTGGTCGGTGGCACCGTCGCCGCCGCCCCGGCCGACGCCGCCGCGACCGCGGTCGGCAGCATCTGCTACAGCGCGCTGCCCTCCCAGGCGTACGACACGCTCCGTCTGATCGACAAGGGCGGTCCCTACCCGTACTCCCAGGACGGCTCCGTCTTCCAGAACCGCGAGGGCGTCCTGCCCAAGCAGTCGACCGGGTACTACCACGAGTACACGGTCGTCACCCCGGGCTCCCCCGACCGTGGTGCCCGACGCATAGTCACCGGCCAGAAGACCCGGGAGGACTACTACACCGCGGACCACTACGTCACGTTCAGGCTCGTCAACTTCGGCTGCTGACACACGAGTCCACCGCACGTCCCTCGCCTCGCGGACCCTCCACGCACACCGGCCGCGGGGCGAGCCGCTGCCCGGTTCCGGCCCCGGCCTCGGAAGGGGCCGGAGCCGCGGGTCTTCCTGAGCAGCGTCCACTTCGTCGGGCTGGGAGTGGCCCTCGTGGTCGGTCACCCCGTCCCGGTGCTGTGCGCCCGGCGGCGGTGGGCTGCCCGGACGACCGCTCCCGCGGAACGGGGAGCCGGCGGCGGGCAGGTGCCGGACGGGCCCGGGTCAGGGGCGCAGCACCACGCGCCGGCCGTGGAGTTCGCCCCGTTCCATGCGCTGGTGGATCTCCGCCGCGGCGCTCAGGGGGAGGTACTCCACCGAACGGGGCCGCAGCCCGCCCGAGGCCAGGAGGTCGTTGACGGCGGTCGCCGCCTCGGCCAGTTCCGCGGCTGTGGCGTTGGAGATGGCGAACCCGCGCAGGGAGCCGTCCTTCATGTAGAGCGGACCGACCGGAAGGGCCGGCTCGTCGCGGGCCCCGGACAGGACGACGATGCGGCCGCGGTGGGCGAGGAGGTCGACCGCGGTCCTCAGATCGTTGTGTCCCGAGGTGTCGACGTGGACGCCGACGCCGGACGGAGCGAGCCGCGCCAGCCGCGCCGCGAGATCGGGGGCGTGATAGTCCACGACCTGCGCCGCGCCCAGGGACCGAACGTGCTCGTGGTCACGCGGCGCGGCCGTGGCGAGGACCCGCGCGTGCGCCCGGTGCGCGAACTCCACCAGCGCGCCGCCCACGTTGCCGGCCGCGCCACCGACCAGGACCGTCTCACCGGGGCGCAGCCCGCCGTGCGCGAAGAGCGCCAGATGGGCGGTCGCGGCGGGATGGAACACGGCCACCGCCTCCTCCGGGCGCACGCCCGCCGGCAGCCGGTAGAGGCGGTCGGCGGGCACCACGGCCTGTTCGGCGGCCGCTCCTTGCCGGCCGTCGTGGCCCAGGCTGTTGCACCACACCGTCTCGCCGACGGCGAAACCGGAGCCCGCGGACGCCACCATGCCCACCAGGTCGCGCCCGACCACGAACGGGAACGGCAGCGGTGTGCGGAACAGCCCCGAGCGGACGAAGGTGTCCACCGGGTTGACGGTGGTGGCCAGCACATCCACCAGCACCTCGCCCGGCCCCGGCACGGGAGCGGGCAACTCACCGAAGCGGATGACGTCGGGTGGCCCCAGCTGTTCGACATAGGCGGCACGCACGACCACCCATTCTCCCACCGCACCGGCCGCGTGTCGCTCGCGGAGCCTGCGGGCGGGCGAGTTCCGGTGGTGGGCCGGGCTGGTGAGCTGGGGGCCGTCAGCGGGCGCGGGCCGTGAGCTCGGTGTGCGGGCGCCGAGCCCGCCACGGTCCGTGCCCGTCAGTGACCCGCCCCACCCCGGTGTGCCCACCGGGGCGGCCGCGCCGCCGGTCGGGCGGGGGCACGGATTGGTCGGTGGCCGCCGGTCGGCCGTGGGGTGGCGGTCGGTCAGGCACCGCTGGCCGTACGGGAGCCGCCGCTCGACAGCGAGACGCTGTTTGGCTGTGCACCGCCGATTGGACGGAGCCACGGGTTGGCCGGAAGCCACCGGCCGGCCGTGCGCCGGCGGTCGGCGGGGAACCTCTGGCCGACGGGGAGCCGCCGGTCGGACGTGAGTTACCGCTCGGCCGGCAGCCACCGGGTGACCGCGTCGGCGGTCGGCCCGGCACCCCTGGTCGGGCGGAGGCCGCTGCTGGGCCGGAAGCCGCCGCTGGGCCGGAAGCCGCCGGTCGGACGGGAGTCACCGCTCGGCCGGTAGCCGGCGGCCGGTGTGAAAGCCGTCCGGGCCTCCGGGAGTTCAGGCACCCGGACGGCGGCTCACCGTGGGTGGGGGTCCGTCACCGGTAGACCGCCCGGTCGCCGCCCGGGATCTCCGCCAGGCTCACCGGGCGGTGTTCACGGCGGGAGACCTCGCAGGCCTCGGCGATGCGCAGGGCCTGGAGTGCCTCGCGGCCGTCGCACGGGTTGGGGCGCTCACCGTGCAGCACCTGCACGAACGCGGCCAGTTCGGCTTCGTAGGCGGGGCCGAAGCGTTCCAGGAAGTCGGGCCAGGGCTTGTCCGCGGCCGGTGGGCCGGTCGGCTCGGTGGACGCGATCGGCGTGCGGTCGTCGAGGCCGACCACGATCTGGTCCCGCTCCCCGGCCAGTTCCATGCGGACGTCGTAGCCCGCGCCGTTGAGGCGGGTCGCGGTGGCGGTGGCGAGCGTGCCGTCGTCGAGGGTGAGCAGCGCCGCGCCCGTGTCGACGTCGCCCGCCTCGCGGAACATCGCGGGGCCGGCGTCGGATCCGGCCGCGTAGACGCTGAGGACCTCGCGGCCCGTCACCCAGCGCAGCATGTCGAAGTCGTGGATCAGGGTGTCCCTGAAAAGCCCGCCGGAGAGCGGAAGCCACTGGGGCGGTGGCGGTGCCTGGTCGGAGGTGAGCGCGCGGACCGTGTGCAGACGGCCGAGGCGCCCGGAGCGCACCGCCTCGCGCGCGCCGGCGTAGCCCGTGTCGAAGCGGCGCTGGAAGCCCATCTGGAGCACCGTGCCGGCGGCTTCGACCTCGGCGAGCGCCTGTAACGTGCCCGGCAGGTCCAGGGCGATCGGTTTCTCGCAGAACACCGGGAGCCCCGACCGTGCCGCCCGGCCGATCAGTTCGGCGTGGGCCGAGGTCGCCGTGGTGATCACGACCGCGTCCACGCCCCAGGTGAAGATCTCGTCCACCCCCGGTGCCGCCGTCTCACCCAGCCGGAGGGCGAGCGACTGTGCCCGCGCCGGATCGGCGTCCGTGAGGATCAATGAGCCGACCTCGCGGTGGCGGCTGAGTGTGTTCGCGTGGATGGTGCCTATGCGGCCCGTACCGATGACCCCGATGCGCATGGGAACAAAGTGAGGGCGGACCCCGGACCGTGTCAATCCGCTTGTCCGGACAATCGGACTTCACGACTTCCCGTCAACCGGCCGCGGAGCTACGCTCGGGCCGTGCCGAAACCAGAAGTGGACCCCACCGTCTCACTCGAACTCCATGTGGACCGGAGTTCCCCGGTACCGCTGTACTTCCAGTTGTCCCAGCAGCTCGAGGCCGCGATCGAACACGGCAGCCTCACCCCCGGCAGCCTGCTGGGCAACGAGATCGAGCTCGCCGCGCGGCTCGGCCTGTCCCGGCCCACCGTCCGCCAGGCCATCCAGTCGCTGGTCGACAAGGGCCTCCTGGTACGCCGCCGCGGTGTCGGCACGCAGGTCGTGCACAGCCGCGTCAAGCGCCCGCTGGAGCTGAGCAGCCTCTACGACGACCTGGAGGCGGCCGGTCAGCGCCCGGCGACGAAGGTCCTGGTCAACACGGTGGTCCCGGCCTCCGCCGAGGTCGCCGCCGCGCTCGGGGTGGCCGAGGGCGAGGAGGTCCACCGCGTCGAACGGCTGCGCCTGACCCACGGCGAGCCGATGGCGTATCTGACCAACTACCTGCCGCCCGGACTGCTCGACCTGGACACCGGTCAGCTGGAGTCCACCGGCCTGTACCGGCTGATGCGCGCCGCCGGGATCACCCTGCACAGCGCCCGCCAGTGCATCGGCGCCCGCGCCGCCTCCTCCGCCGAGGCCGAGCGGCTCACCGAGGCCGAGGGTGCCCCGCTGCTCACCATGCAGCGCACCACCTTCGACGACACCGGCCGCGCGGTGGAGTACGGCACGCACACCTACCGGCCCTCCCGTTACTCCTTCGAGTTCCAGCTCCTCGTACGCCCCTGACCGTGCCCTGCGCCCGCCCGGTGTGATCCAGGCACTCTCCTCATGTCCGGACAATGTGACCGGTCACCGCTCCCCGGCCGCGGAACCAGTGGTTCCGGTGTCCGATAATGGAACGTTCGGGGCTGGTGGGATGGTCATCGGCCCCTTGCGTACGTTCGGGCACAGCAAGAAGGGCACGGCCTCGTGGCACGGTTTCCAACCTGGGTAGTCATCGCGCTGACAGGGGCACTGTCCCTGTCGCTGGCGGGGTGCAGCAGCACCGGCGGCAAGCGGGCGGAGGACGCCCGCAAGGCCGCGTCGGCCCAGGGCAGAGCCGCCGTGAACACCCCCCGCTGGACCTTCGCGATGATCACGCACTCCGGGGACGGCGACACGTTCTGGGACATCGTGCAGAGCGGCGCCAAGCAGGCCGCGGTCAAGGACAACATCAACTTCCTGTACTCGCACGACGCCGAGGCCCAGCAGCAGGCCCAGCTCGTGGACGCCGCGGTGGACAAGAAGGTCGACGGCATCATCGTCACCCTCGCCAAGCCCGACGCGCTCAAGGCCGCCGTGGCCCGCGCCGAGAAGGCCGGCATCCCGGTGATCACGGTCAACTCCGGATCCGCGCAGTCCAAGGCGTACGGCGCCCTCACGCACGTCGGCCAGGACGAGACCGTCGCCGGTGAGGCCGTCGGGCAGGAGCTGACCGAGCGCGGAAGGAAGAAGGTGCTCTGCGTCCTGCACGAGCAGGGCAACGTCGGGCACGAGCAGCGCTGTGCCGGGGTGGCGAAGACCTTCTCCGGCACGGTCGAGAACCTCTACGTCAACGGCACCAACATGCCGGACACGCAGGCCGCGATCGGCGCCAGGCTCCAGGCGGACAGGTCCGTCGACGCGGTCGTCACGCTCGGCGCCCCGTACGCGGACACCGCCGTCAAGGCGAAGGCCGACGCCGGCAGCAGGGCCGAGGTCGACACCTTCGACCTGAACGCCAAGGTCGCCGCCGAGCTCAAGGACGGCACGCTCGGCTTCGCCGTCGACCAGCAGCCCTACCTCCAGGGCTACCAGGCCGTCGACCTGCTCTGGCTCTACAAGTACAACGGTGACGTCCTCGGCGGCGGCCGGCCGGTGCTCACCGGCCCGCAGATCGTCACCAGGGACCAGGCGGCCACGCTGGAGGAGTACACGAAGCGGGGCACCCGATGACCGGGACGACCACGAACCGTCCTGCCGCCCACCCGGAGACCTCCGCTGCCGAAACGTTTCCGCAGAACTCGGCGCTGCGCAGGCTGCTCACCCGTCCCGAGCTCGGCTCGGTCGTCGGCGCGATCGCCGTGTTCGTCTTCTTCGCCTGCGCCGCGGACGGCTTCCTGCGCGCCTCCAGCCTCAGCACCGTCCTGTACGCGTCCTCGACCATCGGCATCATGGCGGTTCCGGTCGCGCTGCTGATGATCGGCGGCGAGTTCGACCTGTCGGCGGGCGTGATGGTGACGTCCTCCGCGCTGGTCTCCTCGATGTTCAGCTACCAGATGACCGCGAACGTCTGGGTGGGAGTCGGCGTATCGCTCCTGGTCACTTTGGCGATCGGCGCCTTCAACGGCTTCATGCTGACCCGTACCCGGCTGCCCAGCTTCATCGTCACCCTGGGCACCTTCCTGATGCTGACCGGGATGAACCTCGGCTTCACCAAGCTGATCGACGGCACCGTCTCCACCAAGACGATCGGCGACATGGAGGGCTTCTCCAGCGCGCACGCGGTGTTCGCCTCGACCCTCACCATCGGCGGCGTCGACGTCAAGGTCACCATCCTGTGGTGGCTCGGCCTGGTCGCCCTCGCCTCCTGGATCCTGCTGCGCACCCGCACCGGCAACTGGATCTTCGCGGTCGGCGGCAACAAGGACGCGGCCCGCGCGGTCGGCGTACCGGTCACCGGAACCAAGGCCGGCCTCTACATGGGCGTGGGTCTCGGCGCCTGGATCTGCGGGCAGCACCTGCTCTTCTCCTTCGACGCGGTGCAGTCCGGCGAGGGCGTGGGCAACGAGCTGATCTACATCATCGCCGCCGTCATCGGCGGCTGTCTGATCACCGGCGGCTACGGCAGCGCCATCGGCTCGGCGGTCGGCGCCCTCCTGTTCGGCATGACCAGCAAGGGCATCGTCTTCGCCGAGTGGAACCCCGACTGGTTCAAGTTCTTCCTCGGAGCGATGCTGCTCCTCGCGACCCTGCTCAACACCTGGGTCCGCAGGCGGGCGGAGGCCATCAAGTGACGCAGACCGAAGCACGCACGGCACTCGTGGAGCTGTCCGGCGTCAGCAAGCACTACGGCGGTGTCCGCGCCCTGGAGGACGTCGGCCTGGAGGTCCACGCGGGGGAGATCACCTGCGTCCTGGGCGACAACGGGGCCGGCAAGTCGACCCTGATCAAGATCATCGCGGGACTGCACCAGCACGACGAAGGCGTCCTGCGCGTCGACGGCGAGGAGACCCGGCTCACCTCACCGCGCGACGCCCTGGACCGGGGCATCGCCACGGTGTACCAGGACCTGGCGGTCGTGGGCCTCATGCCGGTCTGGCGGAACTTCTTCCTCGGCTCCGAGCCCCGCAAGGGGGCCGGCCCCTTCAAGCGCCTGGACGTCGACCTCATGCGCAGGACGGCGCGGGCCGAACTGCTGCGGATGGGAATCGACCTGCGCGACGTCGACCAGCCCATCGGCACCCTGTCGGGCGGCGAGCGCCAGTGCGTCGCCATCGCGCGCGCGGTGTACCTCGGCGCGAAGGTGCTCGTCCTGGACGAGCCGACCGCGGCGCTCGGCGTGAAGCAATCGGGCGTGGTGCTGAGGTATGTGGCGGCGGCCCGCGACCAGGGTCTGGGTGTTGTGCTGATCACCCACAACCCGCATCACGCGTACCTTGTAGGTGACCGATTCGTCCTGCTGAGGCGGGGTGCCATGGTCGGTCATCACACTCGGGACGGGATCACCCTGGACGAGCTGACCCGGCAGATGGCGGGCGGCACCGACCTGGACGATCTACGCCATGAGCTGCAAGGGACCTGAGGGCCCGCGGGGTTGTGGCATCATGCCGCTCCGCAGCGCGGACGCGACGACCCCGACACGTCCGCATCCCGTACAAACCGGGCACCGACCCCTCGGTGCCCCGAACGGAACCCTTAACCACCGTGCGGCAGAATCGGGCCCGATGAGCACCTACCGCGACCTCACCGCCCCCATCGGCTCCCACCGCGCCCCCGTACTGCGCACGGTCGGTACCCGGGAGCGGCGCTCCCACCTGACCGCACCCCGCGTCCCCACGGTGGGCATCGACATCGGCGGCACCAAGGTGATGGCGGGCGTCGTCGACGCCGACGGCAACATCCTGGAGCGGCTCCGCACGGAGACCCCGGACAAGTCCAAGAGCCCGCAGGTCGTCGAGGACACCATCGTCGAACTGGTCCTCGACCTGTCCGACCGGCACGACGTGCACGCGGTCGGCATCGGCGCGGCCGGCTGGGTCGACGCCGACCGCAACCGCGTGCTGTTCGCCCCCCACCTGTCCTGGCGCAACGAACCCCTGCGCGACCGCCTCTCCGAACGCCTGTCCGTGCCGGTCCTGGTGGACAACGACGCCAACGCCGCCGCCTGGGCCGAGTGGCGCTTCGGCGCGGGCCGCGACGAGGACCACCTCGTCATGATCACGCTGGGTACCGGGATCGGCGGCGCGATCCTGGAGGACGGCCAGGTCAAGCGGGGAAAATTCGGTGTCGCGGGCGAGTTCGGGCACATGCAGGTCGTGCCCGGCGGCCACCGCTGCCCGTGCGGCAACCGCGGCTGCTGGGAGCAGTACAGCTCGGGCAACGCCCTGGTGCGCGAGGCGCGTGAGCTGGCCGCGGCCGACTCCCCGGTCGCCTACGGGATCATCGAGCACGTCAAAGGGAACATCGCCGACATCACCGGGCCGATGATCACCGAGCTGGCCCGCGAGGGCGACGCCATGTGCATCGAACTGCTCGAGGACATCGGCCAGTGGCTCGGCGTCGGTATCGCCAACCTGGCCGCCGCCCTCGACCCGTCCTGCTTCGTCATCGGCGGCGGGGTCTCCGCGGCCGACGACCTGCTGATCGGCCCCGCGCGGGACGCGTTCAAACGGCACCTCACCGGCCGCGGCTACCGTCCCGAGGCCCGTATCACCCGCGCCCAGCTCGGTCCCGAGGCCGGCATGGTCGGCGCCGCAGACCTCGCCCGGCTGGTCGCCCGCCGCTTCCGGCGCGCCAAGCGGCGCCGGGTCGAGCGGTACGAGCGCTACGAGCGGTACGCGCAGGCGCGGCGCGCGGCCCGGGAGGCGCTGTGACGATGTCGTTGCCACGCCAGGCGGCGCCCCCGGACGGGCGGCCGCCGCGTGTCGAGGACCGCCGGCACCGCAACCGCCGCAGGACCCTCACCCTGCTGATCATCGGGCTGCTCATCGGCGTCCCGGCCGGTTACCTGGTGATCTCCGCCAACCAGAGCCGCGACAGCGGCAAGGACAAGGAGGCCCGGTACGCGGTGAAGGGCCTCGCGCCCGGCTACCCGTCCAAGGTCCAGCGCCGCCTCTACCAGGTGCCGATCCCGCACCCGGCCGACAAGGTCTCCTACTACGAGACGAACAACTGGAAGACCAGCCGTCTCTACGTCCAGTTCCGGACCACCGAACCGGGCCTCACCTCCTTCCTGGAGGCCATGGGGGTCAACCGGAGCGACCTGAAGGAGGGCGCCGTCACCGTCGGCGCCCGGGACAAGAAGACCACCGGCTGGACCTTCACCAGCACCGGCCCCTGGTGGGGCCTCACTCACGGCCAGAAGAACCCCGCCCCCACGCAGGACGTGGTCGTGAACCTGTCCAACCCGGTCCTGCCGATGGTCTACGTCGTCTCCCGCACCGTCCCCTGATGCCGGCCGTGGCCCGATCCAGGCCGCCGGAGCCGATTGTCGGACCCCGCCCGTACAGTCGGAGACGACTGGGCCGGACTGCGAGCGGGAGGTGACAGAACGTATGAGCGACATGGCTGTCGGAGCGACGGACAGCGCGACGCACCCGGTGTCCGTGTCCCCCCGCCTCGCCGCCGTCTTCCTTCCCGCCTCCCTTCCACGCGACAGCCGCATCGCCTTCTGGGACCCGAGCGGCGACGTATGGGCGGGGCGCGACCCCGCCGACGGCAACGGCCGAGCGGCCGACGCCCGCTCGGAGGGCGCCGTACAGGGAGCGACGAGCACGCCCGGGCCGCATCCGGGCGGCGGTGGGCCGGAGCCTGCGGAGCTCACCGTCGTGCGGCGGCACGGGGCGGGGGCCCGGCGCAGGAGCGCGTCCGCGCTGTCGCTGCCGATCGAGGACGCGCTTCCCCACCTCGTACGGGCACGGCACGATCCGGCGGCCCATCCCGCCACGGCATGCTGGGGCGCCGCCGCCCTGCACGCGCTGCGGCTCGTCGCCCGTGGACGGCTGCTGCCCGGCCTGACCGTCACCGGGCACGACGCCTGGCGCGCGGGCCCCCTCGACCCGGACGACATCGCCCACCTGCGCGCGATCGCCGCCGCCCTGCCCTACGAGGGCCACGCGGTCCCGCTGTCCGGTTCCGGCCCGCTCCGCCTGCCCGAACCGGAGGCGCTGCTGCGCGCCTTCCTCGACGCGGTCGCCGACACCCTGCCCCGCACCCCGGCCGCACCCCACACCTCCGGGAAACCCTTCGCCGCCCGCGGGCCGCAGCACCTGCCGCACGCCCACGACTGGGCGGCCGAGGTCGCCGCCGGCATGGACGCAGGCGTACGCGTCTCCCTCCGCCTGGATCTGTCCGCGCACAACCTGTTCGACGGCGACGGCGACGGCGACGGCGGCAACGGCGACCGGGCCGCCCGCAGCGCGGGCGCGGCGATCGTCCAGGTGCACAGCCTCGCCGACCCCACCCTCGTCGCCGACGCGGCGGCCCTGTGGGCGGGCGAGGCGGACACGGCGTTCGGCCCACGCGCACGCGTGGACGCCGCCCTGGCCGTACGGCGCGCGGCCCGCGTCTGGCCCCCGCTGGACCGGCTCTCCGAGCAGGAGGTGCCCGACGTCCTCGCCCTCTCCGAGGGCGAGGTGAGCGAACTGCTCGGCGTGGCCGCGACCCGGCTCGCCGCGGCAGGCGTCGCCGTGCACTGGCCGCGCGACCTGGCCCAGGACCTCACGGCGACCGCGGTGGTGCGCCCCGCGCCGGGCTCCGCCAAGGACGGCACCGGCTTCTTCGAGGGTGAGGAACTGCTGCGGTTCCGCTGGCAGTTGGCGCTCGGCGGCGATCCGCTCAGCGACGCCGAGATGGACGCGCTCGCCGAGGCCCACCGCCCGGTGGTGCGGCTGCGGGACCGCTGGGTGCTCGTCGACCCGGCCCTCGTCCGCAAGGCCCGCAAGCGCGAACTCGGTCTGCTCGACCCGGTCGACGCGCTCTCCGTCGCCCTCACCGGCACGGCGGAGGTCGACGGCGAGACGGTCGAGGCGGTGCCCGTCGGCGCGCTGGCGACCCTGCGGGACCGGCTCACGGCAGGCGTACGGCCCGCCGAACCGCCGCCGGGCCTCGACGCCACCCTGCGCGACTACCAACTGCGCGGTCTGGGCTGGCTCGACCTCATGACCTCGCTCGGCCTCGGCGGCTGCCTCGCCGACGACATGGGCCTCGGCAAGACGGTCACCGTCATCGCGCTGCACCTCAAGCGGGCGCGCGACGAACCCACCCTGGTGATCTGCCCGGCCTCCCTGCTGGGCAACTGGCAGCGGGAGATCACCCGGTTCGCCCCCGGCGTCCCCGTCCGCCGCTTCCACGGCCAGGACCGCACCCTGGACGGCCTCGACGGAGGCTTCGCGCTCACCACGTACGGCACGATGCGGTCCGCGGCACCCCTGCTGGCCGAGCAGCCCTGGGGCATGGTCGTCGCCGACGAGGCCCAGCACGTCAAGAACCCGTACTCGGCGACCGCGAAGGCGCTGCGGACGATCCCGTCCCCCGCGCGCGTGGCCCTCACCGGCACGCCCGTGGAGAACAACCTCTCCGAACTGTGGGCGCTGCTCGACTGGACCACCCCCGGGCTCCTCGGCCCGCTGAAGTCCTTCCGCGCCCGGCACGCCCGCGCGGTGGAGACCGGCGAGGACGAGGAGGCCGTGCAGCGTCTGGGCCGCCTGGTACGCCCCTTCCTGCTGCGCCGCAGGAAGTCCGACCCCGGCATCGTCCCCGAGCTGCCGCCCAAGACCGAGACGGACCACCCCGTCCCCCTCACCCGCGAACAGGCCGCGCTGTACGAGGCCGTGGTGCGCGAGTCGATGCTCGCCATCGAGACCGCCGAGGGCATGGCCCGGCGCGGGCTGGTCCTGAAACTGCTGACCTCGCTGAAGCAGATCTGCGACCACCCGGCGCTCTACCTCAAGGAGGAGCACGCCCGTGGCGGCGACAGGTTGGCGGCGCGCTCCGGGAAGCTGGCGCTCCTGGACGAGCTGCTGGACACCCTGCTCGCCGAGGACGGCTCGGCGCTGGTCTTCACCCAGTACGTCGGCATGGCCCGCCTGATCACCTCCCACCTCACCACCCGCGCGGTCCCGGTGGACCTGCTGCACGGCGGTACGCCGGTCCCGGAGCGCGAGCGCATGGTGGACCGTTTCCAGAGCGGCGCGACCCCGGTCCTCGTACTGTCCCTGAAAGCGGCGGGCACGGGCCTGAACCTCACGCGCGCGGGCCACGTCGTCCACTTCGACCGCTGGTGGAACCCGGCGGTCGAGGAGCAGGCCACCGACCGCGCCTATCGCATCGGCCAGACCCAGCCGGTCCAGGTGCACCGCCTGATCACCGAGGGCACCGTGGAGGACCGTATCGCCGAGATGCTCGCCGCCAAGCGCGCCCTGGCCGACGCGATCCTCGGCGCGGGCGAGTCGGCGCTCACGGAGCTGACCGACCGCGAGCTGTCCGACCTGGTCTCTCTGCGGAGGGAAGCCTGATGGACGAGCGCCCCGCCGAGGGAGGCCTGATGGACGAGCGCCCCGCCGACGCGGCACGCCGGGCCCTGCGCGCCGCCCGGGAACAGCAGACCCGGACCCCCGACGGCCCCGCGGACCACCGCAAGCCCGTTCCGGGCGATCCGGCCGGTGCGGGGAACCGTCCCGGCGACGCCGCACGGGACGCCTTGCGGCGCGCGGTGAACGCCCGGCGCGGCGACGGCCCCGCGGACGACGGGGCCACTGCCCAGGACGCGGACGCGGATGAGTCGGTGCCTCGGCCGGAGGCGGCCTCCGGCGGTCCGGTGGACGGCGCGGCGCTGCGGTGGACGGCTGGGACCCGTTTCTCTGAGGCCGTGCCGGAGGTGGACGCGGCCGAGTCGGTGCCCCGGTCGGAGGCGGCCTCCGGCGGACCGGCGGATGGCGCCGCGTCGCGGCGGTCGGTTGGGGCCCGCCCCTCGGAGGCCGTGCCCTCGGAGGCCGTGCCCTCGGCGGACGCGGACGAGTCGGTACCCCGGCCGGAGGTGCCCTTCGGCGCTCCGGTGGACGGCGCCGCGCCACGGCGGCCCGCGGGGGCACGTCCCTCGGAAGCCGCGCGGGAGGCGCTGCGCGGCGCCCTGGCCCGGCGGGCGGCCCGTGCGGAGGCCACGCAGGCGGAGACCAGGGCCGCTCGCCGTCGGACCCCGGCCCCGCGTCGAGCGACGCCGCCGGCGCCCGCCGACTCCCCGATCGGAACCGCCGCCGCACACGACGGGGCAGGCACCCACGCCGGCGCGCCCACCGGTCCCTTCCGGACGCCCCCGGCTGCGCCGGGCCACGATGCGAACACCGGCGGCAACAGCCCGACCGATCAGGGAAGCCCTGAGCCCCGGACGTTCCCGCCCACACCCGTGTCCTCGGGGGAGGACCTTGCTACTGCGGGCGCCCTGGCAGCCATCCCGACCGCCGCTTGGGCTGCCGCATTGCGGGGCGTCCTGACGCCCACCGTTACCTCGGGCGCCCCGGCCGACGGCTCTCCGAGCCGCGCGCCCCAGGACGACAGCCCTGTCGCCTCCCACGCCGACACGTCGCCCACCCCGTCCGGCGGCTCTCCGAACCGCACGCCGCAGAAGGGCACCTCCGTCGCCCCCACCGTGGCCACCTCGTCCGCACCCTGTGACAGTCCACCGAACCCCACCCCACAGCCCGGCACTCTGGGTGCCAACCCCGAAGCCCTCTCGGTGGGGACGGAGGAGTGGGCCCCGGCAGGCGCTCCGGACGGCGCCTGGGCGGCGATGGGTGAGGGCGCCTCGGAGCGTGCCCCGGACGACCCCTCAGCCGCACCGCGGCACGGCGCGTCAGTGGCTACCTCGGGCGCCCCCTCGGTGGCGACGGGGGAGGGCGTCCCGGACGGCGTCTCGGCGGGCGCTCCGGACGCCCCCTCAGCCGCGATGCGGGACAGCGCCTCGGCTGGCACTCCGGGCGCCCCCTCAGCCACGACGCGGGACGGCGTCTCAACGGACGCCCCCTGGACAGGCGCCCCGGGCGCCCCCTGGACAGACACCCCGGAAGCCGCCTCGGCAGGCACCCCGGACATCCCCTCGGCAGGGAGGCGGGCGCACGGTCGCCAGGCGTCCCCGTCCTCGGCCGGGGCGGGCTCCGGAAGTGCCGCGTTCTCACCGGCGCGGGACGGCGCCGAGCCCCCCGCGCCGCCCCGGGTCCCCCGGACCATGGCCTCCCCCCGCCGGGACGGCGAACTTCGGCGTACCTTTCCGGCGTTCCCGGCGCGGGCGGTGGAAGGGGAGCGGTTCGCCGAGACCTGGTGGGGCGACGCATGGGTCGACGCGCTGGAGGAGGGCGCGCTGGACGCGGCGCGGCTGGCCCGTGGGCGTGGGTACGCGCGGACGGGGCACGTGGACGCCGTCACGGTCACCCCGGGGCTGGTCCTGGCATACGTGCAGGGGAGCCGGCCGCGCCCGTACCGGGTCCAGGTGCGGCTGCGGACGCTGGACGACGCCGACTGGGACCGGTTCCTGGACGCCGTCGCGGAGCGCCCCGGGCACATCGCCGCGCTCCTCGACAAGGAGATGCCCCAGTCGCTCGCCGACTGCGGGGTCCCGCTGCTCCCCGGCCCCGGAGACCTGGAGCCGCACTGCAGCTGCCCCGACCACGGCCACCCCTGCAAACACGCCGCCGCCCTCTGTTATCAGACCGCACGCCTGCTGGACGCGGACCCCTTCGTCCTGCTGCTGCTCCGCGGCCGGGGCGAGCGGGAACTGCTCGACGCCCTGTCCCGGCTGAACGCCACCCGCACGGCCCGCGCCGCGCAGGAGCGGGAACCGGAGCCGTTCCCGGGCGTGCGCGCGGGCGAGGCACTGGCCGAGCGGCGACGCCCGCCGCTGCCCGCTCCGTTGCCCGCACCCCCGCACCCGGAGCAGCCCCCGGTGTATCCGGCGGCACCGGGCGGCCCCGACCCGTTCGCCCTGGACCAGCTGGCCACGGACGCCGCCACCCGCGCCCACGCCCTGCTCACCACCGGCCGCGACCCGGTCGGCGGGCTCACACTGTGGCAGGACGCGGTACGCCTCGCCGCCGCCCGCCCCGGCTCCGGACTGACCGCGGCCACCCGCTCCCTGTACGCCTCGCTCGCCTCCGCCACCGGCCGCGGCACGGCCGAACTGGCGCGGGCGGTGGCGGCCTGGCGGCAGGGCGGCCCGGAAGGACTCGCCGTCCTGGAGGAGCCCTGGGACCCTCCGGCCGGCCGCTTCGACCGGGCGCGCCCGCTGCTCCTCGCCGCCGACCTGCCGGCCTTCCGCCCCTGGCGCAACCGGCTCACCCACCCCCGCGGCCACCTCCAGCTCCGCCTGGGCCGGGACGGCCTGTGGTACGCGTACGAATCGGAGCCGGACCGCGACGACTGGTGGCCCCGCGGCACCCCCGACCTCGACCCGGTCGGCGCCCTGACCGGCCTGGGCCCACCGGGCGCCCTCTGACGGCCCCCTGCCGGATCTGTGGGCGTCCTGCCGGACCCCGCGGGACTTGCCGGACCCGAGGGGCGGACCTGGCGGCCCCTCGGGCGAGGCCGCGCCTGCATCCCGTAGGCATCCCGGTGCCTGGCGGATCCGTGGGCGCCCTGCCGGACCCGTGGGCGGCCTTGCCGGACCCGAGGGGCGGACCTGGCGGCCCCTCGGGCGAGGCCCCGCCTGATCCCGTCGGCGGCCCGTGCCTGCTCCGTGGATGGCCCGTGCCTGCTCCGTGGGCTTCCCGGGGCTTCCGCGGACTTCCGTGGCCTAAGGGCCGGCGGTGCGTTGCAGCGCGACCACGGCGGCGTCGTCGGCCAGGCGCCCGCCGACGTGGTCCAGGAGATCGGCCCGCAGGTGATGGACCAGAGCCACCGGGCTGTCCTGCGCCCAGGAGATGGCCCGTGCGGCGAGCGGGTAGAAGACGCCCCCGGGGTCGCGTGCTTCGACCACACCATCGGTGTAGAGCAGCAGGAGATCCCCGGGCTCCAGCTGGAAGGTGTCCACCCGGTACTCCGGTGTGCCCAGCTCGCCCAGGCCCAGCGGCGGAGCGGGAGCGCTGGGGCGCAGCGTGACGGCCTGCCGGCCGCGCAGCAGCAACGGCGGCGGGTGCCCGCAGGTCACCATCTGCGCCTGCGGCAGCGCGTCGGGGATGTCGATGATCGCGGCCGTGATGAAGCATTCCCCCTCCTGCCCCGGCTCGGTGGGCTCGGCCAGGTTCCAGCACACGCTGCGCTCCAGGTAGGCCATCAGCTCGGGCAGGGCCGCCTTCCGGTGCGCGGCCTCCCGGAACGCGCCCAGCAGCAGCGAGGCGTCGCCCATCGCGGTCAGGCCCTTGCCCATCACATCGCCGATGATCAGCCGCGTGCCGGTCGGGGTGCGGACGGCCGCGTACAGGTCGCCGCCGATCAGCGCCTCCTCCTGAGCCGCCAGGTACACCGACGCCACCCGCAGCGGCCCGATGCGCCTGGGCAAGGGCCTGAGCACCACTCGCTGAGCGGCCTCCGACACTCTGCGTACCTGCTCCAGCTCGCGGTTGTGCCGCTCGCGCAGATAGCGGAACACCGTCACGACCACCGAGACCACGACCAGGGAGATGATCTGCGCGCCGACGCTCTCCGTGGTCAGCAGGCGGAACCCCGCGCCGACGCCGAGCAGGGCCCCCACGGCGATGGCGCCGACCAGAGCGGTGACGAAGGGACTGGCGAAGGACGCGGTGATCGCGGGTGCCACGATCAGCAGCGGCCCCAGCGGCACGTGGGGCCCGGTCAGAATGTCGGCGACGAGGATGGCGGCGATCAGACCGAGCGGCACCGCGAGCAGAGCGTCGCTGGCCTGCCACGAGTGGAAGCGGTGCGAGATCCGCCGCCCTGGACGCATGCTTCCTGCTTACACCCCCCACTCGGACGCGGCAGCCCGGACGGTCCGGCCCATCCGCTCCTCGGGGGTCGCGGCGGCCGGCCGCAGGAAGGCGCCGTCGGCCAGCCGGCGAAAGCGACAGGCGTTGCACACCTCTGGGGAGAGACCGTCACTTCCCGCTGAAGCCGAGAAGGAGAGGATCTTCGCGAAGTCACCACAACCTGGGGCGGCTTGCGAGGGGCTCCGACCCAAGCACGTGAGAATTTGTGTGATGTGAGAGCGTGCAGGGCGTGAGTGACACACCGACGAACACCCTGCAATACCGCTTCGACGGGCGGGAAGACGCCCCAGTCCTGATCTTGGGTCCCTCACTGGGTACGACCTGGCACATGTGGGACCGGCAGGTCCCGGAGCTGACGAAACAGTGGCGTGTCTTCCGGTTCGACCTGCCGGGACACGGTGGAGCGCCCGCGCACCCCGCCGACTCGGTCTCCGACCTGGTCACCCGGCTGCTGGCCACCCTGGACGGACTGGGCGTACAGCGCTTCGGCTACGCCGGGTGCGCGCTCGGCGGCGCGATCGGCGTCGAACTGGCGCTGCGCCACCCGGAGCGCCTCGCCTCCCTCGCCCTGATCGCCACCTCGCCGCGGTTCGGCACTCCCGACGAGTTCCGGCAGCGCGGGGTGATCGTGCGGACGAACGGTCTCGACCCGATCGCCCGCACCTCCCCGGAACGCTGGTTCACCAGCGGTTTCGCCGCCGCGCAGCCCGCGATCACCGACTGGGCCGTGCAGATGGTGCGCACCACCGATCCCGGCTGCTACATCGCCGCCTGCGAGGCGCTGGCCGTCTTCGACGCCCGTGCCGACCTCGGCCGCATCGGCGTGCCCACGCTGGTCCTGGTCGGCTCCGACGACCAGGTCACCGGCCCCGCCGAGGCACGCACCCTGGTCGCCGGCATCCGCGACGCGCGCCTGGCCGTCGTGCCCGGCGCCTCCCACCTGGTGCCGGTGGAGCAGCCCGTCGCCGTGACCGACCTGCTGGTCCGGCACTTCTCCACCGCCTGGCACCCCGGATACGACTCGACCACGGGACACATGGCGATCGTCGGGCCCCCGGTCAAGCCGGTGCTCGCCGCGCCCCCGCAGGTCTCGCCCATCGCCGAGATCGCCCCGGCGCCCGTACCGGCGCAGGTGGCGGGCGGGCCGGACCGGTACGACATCGGTCTGAAGATCCGCCGCGAGGTGCTGGGCGACGCGCACGTGGACGGGGCGCTCGCCGAGGCGGAGGACTTCTCCGGCGACTTCCAGGAGTTCCTGACCCGCTACGCCTGGGGCGAGATCTGGGACCGGCCCGGCCTGGACCGGCGCACCCGCAGCAGCGTCGCCCTCACCGCCCTGGTCGCGGGCGGCCACCTCCAGGACCTCGCCGCCCACACCCGGGCCGCCCTGCGCAACGGACTGACCCCGGACGAGATCAAGGAGGTGCTGCTGCAGACCGCGGTGTACTGCGGGATTCCCGCGGCGGGCGCCGCCTTCGGGATCGCCCAGCAGGTCATACGCGAGGAGACGACGCTCACGGAGTGACCCCCGGCGTGACCTCCGGCCGGGCACCGCCACCGGCAACCACCCGCGCGCCCGACGCGCGGGTGGTCCAGGCTGGGGAGCATGAGACTCACGAAGAAGGCGCACGCCTGCGTTCGTCTGGAGAAGGACGGGCGGACGCTCGTCATCGATCCCGGCGGGTTCAGCGAGCAGGACGCCGCGTCCGGCGCGGACGCGATCCTGGTCACCCACGAGCACGCCGACCATTTCGACGAGGGGCGTCTGCGCGCCGCCCTGGAGTCCCGCCCCGGCGCCGAGATCTGGACCCTGAAGTCCGTCGCGGAGCAGATCGCCGCCGCCTTCCCGGGCCGCGTCCACACCGTCGGCCACGGCGACACCTTCACCGCCGCGGGCTTCGACGTGCAGGTCCACGGCGAGCTGCACGCGGTGATCCACCCGGACATCCCGCGCATCACCAACGTCGGCTACCTCGTCGACGGCGGCCGGGTCTTCCACCCGGGCGACGCGCTCACCGTGCCGGACGTCCCGGTCGAGACGCTGATGCTGCCGGTGATGGCGCCATGGAACAAGATCTCCGAGGTGATCGACTACGTCCGCGAGGTCGGGCCGCAGCGCGCCTACGACATCCACGACGCCCTCCTGACCGATCTGGCCCGCCCGATCTACGACCGGCAGATCGGCGCCCTGGGCGGTGCGGAGCACCTGCGGCTGACGCCGGGCGCGTCGGCGGAGGTCTGAGCCGGGCCCGGAGCCGGGCGGAGGGCGTTGTCAGCGGTGCCCGGTAGGTTGTGAGTCATGCGCATCGCGACCTGGAACGTGAACTCGATCACCGCCCGTCTGCCCAGGCTGCTGGCCTGGCTGGAGAGCAGCGGCACGGACGTGCTGTGCCTCCAGGAGGCCAAGGTCGCCGAGGACCAGTTCCCCTTCGACCAGCTGCGCGAACTGGGCTACGAGGCGGCGGTCCACGCGACCGGACGGTGGAACGGCGTGGCGGTGCTCTCCCGCGTCGGGCTCGAGGACGTGGTCCGCGGCCTGCCCGGCGGCCCCGGCTACGAGGGCGTGGAGGAGCCCCGCGCCATCTCGGCGACCTGCGGCCCGGTCCGCGTCTGGTCGGTGTACGTGCCCAACGGCCGTGAGGTGGACCACCCCCACTACGCCTACAAGATCCAGTGGTTCGAGGCCCTCAGGGCGGCCGTCGCCGGCGACGCGGGCGGCAGCCGCCCCTTCGCCGTCCTCGGCGACTACAACGTCGCGCCGACGGACGACGACGTCTACGACCGCGCCGCCTTCGAGGGCGCCACCCACGTCACCCCGGCCGAGCGCGCCGCCCTGACCGCCCTGCGCGAGGTGGGCCTCTCGGACGTGGTCCCCCGGCCCCTGAAGTACGACCACCCCTACACGTACTGGGACTACCGCCAGCTCTGCTTCCCCAAGAACCGCGGCATGCGCATCGACCTGGTGTACGCCAACGAGCCCTTCGCGAAGGCGGTCACCGACTCCTACGTCGACCGCGAGGAGCGCAAGGGCAAGGGCGCGTCCGACCACGCCCCGGTGGTGGTGGACCTCGACGTCTAGTGCCGTGCCGGGCGTCGCGAGCCGGTGAACCTTTCCGGTCACAGCATGGGGTCTTTCCTTCGGATCAGGCCGGATCAGGCCGGATCAGGGCGGATCAGGGCGCGGTGCCAGGGCCCGCGCGCCTGTGGTGCGACCGGCGGTGCGGATGTCACCCTGGGGCCATGGACATCCCTTTCCTCGGCAGGTGGCGCAAAAGGCAGGACTCGTCCGTCGGTGCCGTGGTGTTCCCCGAGGGATCCGAGGGCCGGGCGGGCCTCGCCCAACTCCTCTCCGAGTGCGAGCTGTTGCGTTCCCAGGTGTCCGGGGCGGGCCTCCGGCTCGACGACTCTGCCGCCTCCCTTGAGGCACTGGACCAGTTGCTGCCGCGCTGGCGCGACGACGAGGACACCCTGACCTGGCTCGGCAACGACGCCGGGCTGTACCTGGGCACGGTCGTCGTGCGGACCGTGCCCGGCGCGGGTTGGGAGATCGGGCCGGGCGGCCGGCCGGTCGTCAGGCTGGCCTCCGGACGCGAGATCGACGTGGTGACCGCCGGCCACGACTGGGCCGGCTCCGGGGTGCCCGAACTCTCCCAGCTGTACGCGGAGATCGCGGAGGTGTGAGCGCCGGGAGGAGCGTGGCCGCACGGCCCCCGAAGGGCGTTCCTTCACACCGCCGGGCCAGGCGCGCCCGACCTCGACTACGATGTTCCGCTCGTCCCTGTGGTGATGGCGCCCCTTGGCCCACCGCCACCGGGACGGGGACGCTGCTGCCGGGTGAGGCACCCCCACGGCGGCCCCTCGACCGTAGGGGGCAGCAGGTCACAGAGAGCCATACCCGGCCGGCGGCAGCCGGAGATCACTGCTCGCGCGGTGGGACGGACCGATATGACGGGTCGTCCGCCGGCGAGGGGAAGGTCAGCTGCGCGCCGGACGGGTTGTGCTCGACGCGGATCCACACCGGACGGCTCGCCGTGGGCGCCGCCGTAAGTTACGTGCTGGTAACGCTTGTTGAGGGATCATTCTCGGGCTCCGGCAGGGGGGTCCGTGCCGCGCGGGTCACGTCCGCGACGAGTTCGACCACGTCCGGGCCGTAGGCCTGGGAGTTGATCACCTTCAGCAGCAGCACGAAGGAGCCGTTGCCGTACTTGCGGTGCAGCCGCTCGTGGTTGCGGGCCAGATAGCGGGTCGCGGCCTGGTTGTCGATCGCGCGCTGGCCGCAGAACAGGAACACCGGCCGGCTGCCGCCGCGCTCGCCCGCGGTGAGACGCGCCAGCAGCACGTACTCCGTGACGCCCGAGTCCATGCGGTAGTGCTCGGTACCGATCCGGAAGGCGCACCGGTCCGGGCCGGGCTCCCGGTCGGTGTTCACCCGCACGCCCGGCAGCATGGCGGACATGTGCGCCATCATCCGCCGGTTCGACCCCGGACCCCCCACGCAGAACTCCGTGCGCTCGCCGAATCCCTGATGGACCGAGTCCTGGGTGACCATCTGGACGTTCGCGCCGCAGCTCTTGATCAGTGCGGCCAGTTCGAGCAGGGCGAACACGTCGAACCGGTGCACCGCGAGTTCGGCCGTCGCCGGGTCGCGGTTGACCACCAGCAGCGACTCGGCGTTGTCGGGCAGCCCGAAGAACGCCTGCTTGCGGCGCAGCCTGCGCCGCCACAGATAAGTGCGGGCCAGCCAGCCGAACGCGGCGCTGACCCCTGTCGCGGCCACTCCCAGGACGATGTTGCGCACGTCGTCGTTCATGGCCGCGCATGGTAGCCGGTCCCGCGTACCTCTGTTCGACACCCGACTGGCCCTGTCGGCCTGACGGGAGCATGGCAATGAATTAAGCTGCGCGAACGGTCAGGCAACCGAACCACAATCAGCGTGGAGGTGCGGATGCGTCGCCCTGTCGCACGGAAACTGGCGGTCCTGGCGGTCTCGGCCGCCGTGGTGACGGTGGGAGCCGCGGCGCCGCCCACCGCCCAGCCGGAGGCGAAGCCGAGACCGGTCCAGAAGGTCCCCGTGGCGGCCGGCTACGGCGGCGCCGTGGCCAGCGTCGACGCGGACGCCTCCGCCGCCGGTATCGAGGTGCTCAAGCAGGGCGGCAACGCCGTCGACGCGGCGGTCGCCACCGCCGCCGCCCTCGGCGTCACCGAGCCCTACTCCGCAGGCATCGGCGGAGGCGGCTACTTCGTCTACTACGACGCCCGCTCCCGCACGGTGCACACCATCGACGGCCGCGAGACCGCCCCGCTGACCGCCGACTCGACGCTCTTCACGGAGAACGGCAAGCCGCTCGCCTTCGACGACGCCGTCAGCAGCGGTCTGAGCGTCGGTACCCCGGGCACGCCCGCCACCTGGCAGACGGCGCTGGACCACTGGGGCACCAGACGACTGGGCACGGTCCTGAAGCCGGCCGAGAAGCTGGCCCGCGACGGCTTCACCGTCGACGAGACCTTCCGCTCGCAGACCGCCGCCAACGAGACCCGCTTCCGCTACTTCCCCGACACCGCCAAGCTGTTCCTGCCCGGCGGAAAGCCGCCGGCGGTCGGCTCCACCCTGAAGAACCCCGACCTCGCCCGCACCTATCAGGAGCTGGCCGCCAAGGGCGTCGGCGCGATCTACCGGGGCGACCTCGGCAAGGACATCATCAAGACAGTCAACTACCCGCCCGTCGACCCGAAGTCCGGCTGGAACGCCCGCCCGGGCAAGCTGTCCGCCAAGGACCTCGCGGCCTACCGCGCCAAGCTCCAGGCGCCCACGCAGACCTCGTACCGGGGCCTGCGCGTGTTCTCCATCGCGCCCTCCTCCTCCGGTGGCACCACCGTCGGCGAGGCGCTCAACATCCTGCAGCGCTCGGAGCTCTCGACGGCGAGCGAGTTCCAGTACCTGCACCACTTCATCGAGGCGAGCCGGATCGCCTTCGCCGACCGCGGGCGCTGGGTCGGCGACCCCGCCTTCGAGAACGTGCCCACGAAGCAACTGCTGTCGCAGAAGTACGCCGACTCCCGGGCCTGCCTGATCAAGGACGACGCGGTCCTCACCAGCCCGCTCGCACCCGGCGACCCGCGCCACCCCGCGGCCTGCTCCCGGGGCGGCACGGCCGCGCCGACGACGTACGAGGGCGAGAACACCACGCACCTGACGGTCGCCGACCGGTGGGGCAACGTCGTCGCCTACACCCTCACCATCGAGCAGACCGGCGGCAGCGGGATCACCGTGCCCGGCCGGGGCTTCCTGCTCAACAACGAGCTGACGGACTTCTCCTTCGCCCCGGCCAACCCGGCCGTGCACGACCCGAACCTGCCCGGTCCGGGCAAGCGGCCGCGCTCGTCGATCTCGCCGACGATCGTGCTGGACCGGCACGACCGGCCGGTGGTGGCGCTCGGTTCGCCGGGCGGGGCGACCATCATCACCACCGTGCTGCAGACCTTGACCGGGTTCCTCGACCGGCACCTGTCCCTGGTCGACGCGATCGCCGCACCGCGCGCCAGCCAGCGCAACGCCGCGCAGACCGAACTCGAACCGGCCCTCTACGACAGCGTGTTGAAGAAGCAGCTGGAGGCGATCGGCCACTCCTTCAAGCTCAATCCCGAGATCGGCGCCGCCACCGGCGTCCAGAGCCTGCCGGACGGCAGGTGGCTGGCCGCCGCGGAGAAGGTGCGCCGGGGCGGAGGCTCGGCGATGGTGGTGAATCCGTCGCCGTGAGCCGGGCCGCTGACATGCCGGCCGGCACGGCGGGGCCCGCCTCCCGGAAGGGACGGCGGGCCCCGGCCGTTCACGCCCGGCTCGTTCACTCCGTGGGTGAGGGCGCGGGCTCCTTGTTCTGGGGGTCGAAGGTGAGCCGGTCGTCCTTCGCGTCCACGACGACCCGGCCGCCCTCGCGGACCCGGCCGGCCAGGAGCAGCCGGGAGAGCTGGTTCTCGACCTCGCGCTGGATGGTGCGGCGCAGCGGACGGGCGCCGTACTCGGGCTGGTGGCCGTGCCGGGCGAGCCAGTCCACGGCCGCCTCGGTGAACTCGACGGTGACGTCCTGCGCGTGCAGCAGCCGGCGCGTCTTCTCCAGCAGCAGGTCGGTGATCTGCCGCAACTGATCGGCGGTCAGCTGGCGGAAGACGACGATCTCGTCGATCCGGTTGAGGAACTCGGGCCGGAAGTGCTCGCGCAGCGGCCTGAGGATCTGCTCGCGCCGCGCCTCCTCGTCCGCCTCCGCACCGCCCGGGCCGAACCCGATGCCGGCCCCGCGCCGGGTGATCGCCTCGGAGCCGAGGTTGCTGGTCATCACGATGACGGTGTGGGTGAAGTCCACCGTGCGGCCCTGGGAGTCGGTGAGCCGCCCGTCGTCGAGCACCTGGAGCAGGATGTTGAAGACGTCCGGGTGCGCCTTCTCCACCTCGTCGAGCAGAAGCAGCGAGTACGGGTGCCGGCGCACCACCTCGGTGAGCTGGCCGGCCTCCTCGTGACCGACGTACCCGGGTGGGGCGCCCACCAGCCGGCTGACCGTGTGCCGCTCCTGGTACTCGCTCATGTCCAGGCGGACCATGCGGTCCTCGCTGGAGAACAGGACCTCGGCCAGCGCCCGGGCCAGCTCGGTCTTGCCGACGCCGGTCGGGCCGAGGAACAGGAAGCTGCCGATCGGCCGGTCCGGGCTGGCCAGCCCGGCGCGGGAGCGCAGCACCGCCTCCGAGACCGCGCTCACGGCCTCCTCCTGGCCGACGACCCGCCGGTGCAGGTGCAGCTCCAGGCCGAGCAGGCGCTCCTTCTCCTCCTGGGTGAGGCTGCTGACGGGGATGCCGGTCTGCCGCGACACCACCTCGGCGATGGCCTCCGCGGTGACCTCCAGATGCTGACCCTCGTCGGCCTCGCCGCCGCCGGTGGCCTGGCCGATCCGCTGCTTCAGCTCGGTGATCCGGTCGCGCAACTGCGTGGCCTGCTCGTACTGTTCGTCCGCGACCGCCTGGTCCTTGTCCAGGGTGAGCTGCTCGACCTCGCGCTCCATGGCCCGTACGTCGGTGCCCTTGGTGCGTGCCCGCAGCTTCACCCGGGCACCGGCCTGGTCGATCAGGTCGATCGCCTTGTCCGGCAGACGGCGCTCCGTCAGATAGCGGTCGGACAGCTCCACGGCGGCCACCAGCGCCTCGTCGGTGTACCGCACCTGGTGGTGGGCCTCGTAGCGGTCGCGCAGCCCGCGCAGGATCTCCAGCGCGTCCGCGACGGACGGCTCGGGCACCAGGATCGGCTGGAACCGGCGGGCCAGCGCCGCGTCCTTCTCGATCCGCCGGAACTCCTCCAGCGTCGTCGCGCCCACGATGTGCAGCTCGCCGCGGGAGAGGGCGGGCTTGAGGATGTTGCCCGCGTCCATCGCGCCGCCCTCGCCGCCCGCGCCGGCGCCGACGACGGTGTGCAGCTCGTCGATGAAGACGATCAGCCGCTCGGAGTTGGTGCGGATCTCGGTGACGATGTTGTTCAGCCGCTCCTCGAAGTCGCCCCGGTACCGGGTGCCCGCGACGACGCCCGTCAGGTCCAGGGCCACCACCCGGCGGCCGGTCAGGACGTCGGGCACGTCCCCGTCGGCGATCCGCTGCGCCAGCCCCTCCACGATGGCGGTCTTGCCGACGCCCGCGTCGCCGATGAGCACCGGGTTGTTCTTGCCCCGCCGGGAGAGCACCTCGATGGTCTGCTCGATCTCCTGCTCCCGCCCGATCACCGGGTCGATGCGCCCCTGCCGGGCCAGTTCGGTGAGATCGCGCCCGTACCTGTCCAGGGTCGGTGTCGAGGTGGACCGCTGCCGTTCCGTCCCGGGCGGCGCCGCGGCGTCCGGCGTCTCGGGCGGCAGGCCGGAGGAGGCGTACCGGGCCGCGTTCAGGATGTGCCCGGCCGCCGAGTCGGGGTTCGCGGCGAGCGCGCTGAGCACGTGCTCCGGACCGATGTAACCGGCGCCGCTGGCCCGTGCCATGTCGTGGGCGTCGAGGAAGGCGCGCTTGACCGCCGGGGTGAGCGAGAGGGAGGTCGGCGGTGGCGCCTCGCCCGGCGGGTGCTGCACGGGGCCGGCCCGCTCGTCGATCTGCGTCGCGAGCGAGTCGGGGTCCGCACCGGACCGGCTGAGCAGACTGCGGGTGGGCTCGGCGGCGAGGGCGGCGCGCAGCAGGTGCTCGGTGTCCAGATCATGGCTGCCGTGCTCCGCGGCGTACTGCGCCGCGCCCCGCACCAGCTCCCGGGCGGGCTGGCTCAGCAGCCGGCCGATGTCTATCTGCCGGGGGCCGGGGCGCGGTCCGCCGAAGAAGCGGGCGAAGAGTTCACCGAAGGGGTCGCGGTCGCGGTCGCCCTCCGGGCCGTTGAAGCCGCTGGTCATCGCTGTCCGTTCCGTCGCTGACAGTGGCTCCCGCCGGGTAACCGGTGTGGGGGTCGTTCATGCCACGATGGCACGAGTTCCCGCGGACGGCATACGGAGCGCCCGCGGGCGGCGGGCACGGTGCCGTCGTGCGGCCGCGGGTGCGTCGCGGCTGGTCGCGCCCGCGCGACGGAGCCGCCCATCGATACGGCTCCGCGCCCCGCGAGCGGGCGGCCTACCGTTCCGTGAGGATGCGCGGGCCCGTTTCCGTGATCGCCACCGTGTGCTCGACGTGGGCCGCGCGGGAGCCGTCGTCGGTGCGCAGGGTCCAGCCGTCCGGGGCCGCGTGGTAGCCGTCCGTGCCGCCGGCGATCAGCATCGGCTCGATGGCGAGGACCATGCCGTGACGCAGGGGCAGGCCCCGGCCAGGCCGGCCCTCGTTCGGGACGCCGGGGTCCTCGTGCATCTGGCGGCCGATGCCGTGGCCGCCGAACCCGTCCGGGATGCCGTAGCCCGCCGCGCGGCACACCGAGCCGATGGCGTGGGCGATGTCGCCGATGCGGTTGCCGACCACGGCCGCCTCGATGCCCGCGGCCAGCGCCCGCTCGGCGGTCTCGATCAGCCGCAGGTCCGCGGGGCGCGGCCGGCCCACGACGAAGCTGATCGCCGAGTCGCCTGCCCAGCCGCCGAGCTTCGCGCCGAAGTCCAGGGAGACGAGGTCGCCGTCGCGCAGCCGGTACTTCGTGGGGATCCCGTGCACGATCGCGTCGTTCACCGAGGCGCAGAGCACGGCGGGGAAGGGGGTCGGGGCGAAGGAGGGCCGATAGCCCAGGAACGGCGAGGCCGCGCCCGCCTCCCGCAGGACGTCGTGGGCCAGTTCGTCCAGCTCCAGCAGGGACACTCCCACGCCGGCGGCCTTGCGTGCCGCGGTCAGGGCCCGTGCCACGACCTGGCCGGCCTCGTACATCGCGTCGATCGACGTGTCCGTCTTCAGTTCCACCATGCCAATTACTATACCGGTATTTGAATCGCGGTAGGATGCTCGTATGGTGCGCACCCCCCTGACCCCCGAGGAACGCGAGCGCGGTGAGCGGCTCGGCCGTCTGCTGCGCGCGGCGCGCGGCGACCGCAGCATGGCTCAGGTCGCGGCGAGCGCGGGCATCTCGGCCGAGACGCTGCGCAAGATCGAGACGGGCCGCGCCCCGACCCCGGCCTTCTTCACGATCGCCGCGCTGGCCCGGGTGCTGGGACTGTCCATGGAGGAGCTGGCGGAGCGGAGCGCACTGGCCTCGGTATGACCGTCCGCACGGCCCGCGGTGGCCGTCGGCATGAGGTGGACCACCGCGGGCGGTACGGGGCTCAGGGGGCGGACGTGGTGTCGGAGGACCGGCTGGGGCCGCCGGGTGGCGGAACCGCGGGGCGGCCCTGCGCCGCGCCGGGGGTGCCGGTCCTGAGTCGGACGGTTCTGGGGCGGCTGGCCGCCCAGGCCATCAGGCCCGCGTTGTCCAGCGCGCCCACCCACAGGTCGGCGAGGGTGGCGGCCTCGGGGCCCGGTCGTGGGCCCACCCCGACCACCCGGAGGCCGGCGTCCGCCGCGGCCTTCAACCCGTTGACCGAGTCCTCCACGGCCAGGGTGTTGCCGTCGGTCACCCCGAGGCGGCGCACGGCCTCTGCGTAGGTGCCGGGGTGCGGCTTGGGGCGGACCTCCTCGTCGGGCACGACGATGTGCCGGAAGTGGTGCCGTAAGCCCACCGACTCCAGGGAGAACTCCACCACGTCGGCGGGGCAGTTGCTGGCCACGGCCAGCGGTGCGACCCGGCTCAGGATCGTCACCAGACCCTTGGCGCCGCGCGCGGCCACGGGCTCGCGCGCGACGAGGGTGCGGAAGGTCGTCAGCAACCGCTCGGTCATCTCCTCGGCGGCGTCCGGCCTCCCGGCGACGCGCGCCATGAGGGCGCCGCACTCGGTGTAGTGCAGTCCCTTCGCGCGTTCCGTGAAGTCCGGGCCGGGTTCGCAGCCGAAGTCCCGCAGGACGCTGACCCGGGCCTGCTGCCAGTGCTGTTCGGAGTCCACCAGTGTGCCGTCGCAGTCGAAGACGACGGCTTCGGGGGTCCAGTCGAGGTCGAACATGTGATGTGTGGCCATGTGCTCTTGCCGTTCTGGCGCGGGACGGACCTGCCGGAGGGCGGCGCGATCCGCCGGTCGTGGACGTCGGCGCCTGCTGTTCGTCACGCGTTTCAAGGCAGCGTGAAGTCGCAGGCGGACAGGGATGGTTGAGAAGTGAGGCGGTCACACGCACCGCACTGCGTGGTTTCCGGGAATTCATCCGGAACCGGAAACATAATGAACGTTACGCTCCACTTGACCGGTCGCGGATATCCACTGCCGCAATACGCACGTGTGGGTGACACCTCACGGGTATCGCAGTACGCCTTCGGCCGTGGTGGTGCCGCCCTGCCGGAAAAGGAATGCGCCGGTGCGGCCCTGGGTGGAGCAGTGAATGACGGCGGGCGGGGCGTGCTCGGTGAACCGCAGGGCCGACATCCGGCAGGCGACGGGCCGCACGAGCCGTCCTCCGCTGCGCAGGGCGATCGCCTGCCGCGCCGCCTCCAGCAGGGCCGTCCCGGGCACGTGGTCCGTGCCGTGGTCGAACAGGAACGGATGACGCGGATCGGCGGGGCACACCAGCAGTTCCTCGCCGGCCGCGACGACGACGGCGTCCGACTCCGACGCCAGCCCCAGCAGCGTGGGTTCGGGCCGCGGCCCGGCTCCGGAGGGCACGGCCGCGCCGGCGCCGGACCGGAGCCGGTCGTAGCGCTCGGCGTCGAGGAACCGCGCCCCGCCCGCCGCGCGGGCGAACGGCCGCCGGCCGGCCAGGAAGTCGACCCGCATGCGCAGCCCGGTCAGCGCGTTTCCGTCGTGGTCGGTGCGCAGGCCGCCCACCCGCACCAGGCAGGTGACCTCGCTGGCCCCGTGCGGTGCCGTGGGCTCCGCGGCCACATCCAGGGCGTAGGACAGGTCGTCGATCAGGAAGCGGGCGGTGCGGGGCACGTCCAGGTGCCGCAGCGGGATGTAGATGCCGAGCTGGCGCAGGGTCTCGACGATCATCCAGGGGCTGTGCCGGTCGTCGCGTCCGCGGGGGAACGTGGGATGCGAGCGCGGCCACGCGGCGGCGGCGCGGAAGGAGAGCGGACCGTGGGGGCGGACGTCGGTCAGCAACACCTCGGCCACGGAGGTCCGGTGGACCAGTTCGCGCTCGACCGTCCGGGACCGGTTGAGCGGGGAAGACCGGGAAGGCGGGGAAGGCGGGGAAAGACGGGAAAGGGCGGTGGGGTCGCCGGACCCGGTCGACGGGGTGCGGGAATCCCGTGTGCGCGATCCGGAGTCCATGGAAAAATGCTAATAAGACTATTAAGAGTTTCGCATGTTGGGCTCTCCCGGCCGGGCGGCAAAGGCCGATAGATTTTTCCTCGCGACGCACCTACGGACGAGGGAGACGCGTGCAGGAACGGGCGGAGGAAACCCGCAAGGCCGTATTGCAGGCGGCGGCTCACCTGTTCTTCGAACGGGGTTACGCGGGGACCAGTATCGCCGACATCAGCGCACGGTCCGGCCGTACCAGCGGGGCCATCTATTTCCACTACACCAACAAGGAGCAGCTCGCCCTCGCCGTGGTCACCGCGCACTTCGCCGCCTGGCCGGCCCTGGTCGCACAGCACGAGTCGGTGGCCGAGCCCGCCCTGGAGAGGCTGGTGCGGCTGAGCTTCTCGGTGGCCCGGGCGTTCCGTGACGACGTCGTCGTACGCGCCGGCGCGCGGCTGTGGGCCGAGCGGCGGTCCATCGACGTGGAGATGCCCCCGCCGTTCGTGGACTGGATCGCCACCGTCGAACGCATGCTCGCCGCCGCCCGGAGCGAGGGAGGACTGGCCCCGGGGGCGGAGCCCGGCCGGGACGCTCCCACCCTGGTCGCCGCCTTCTTCGGCCTGCACACGCTCTCCGACGTCCTCGACGACCGCCTGCTGATCGAGGACCGCCTGGCCGCCCTGTGGCTGCTGCTGCTTCCCGGACTCCTGGTCGATCCCGTCGGCCCCGCGGCGCCCCACGACCTGCTGGCCAGGGCGCGTGCCCCGGTCCCGGCCTCGTCGTGACGCCCCTGCCGCCGGTCCCCGCGCTCACCCACAGGAGTGCGAAACACGATTGACTTCGCGGGTTGACGACAATGGTCTTGGCAAGCCAGGAGAAGAGGCTTACGTTCGTGCCTCTAGGCCTGTTCTACGGGCGTAGAGGCTCTGACGTACGTCGAAGGAGCAGCTCATGGCCAACGTCGTCCGTGCGGCCCTGGTCCAGGCCACCTGGACCGGCGACACCGAGTCCATGGTCGCCAAACACGAGGAGCACGCCCGCGAGGCGGCTCGTCAGGGTGCCCGGATCATCGGGTTCCAGGAAGTCTTCAACGCGCCGTACTTCTGCCAGGTCCAGGAGCCGGAGCACTACCGCTGGGCCGAGCCGGTGCCGGACGGGCCCACGGTGCGACGCATGCGCGAACTCGCCCGCGAGACCGGCATGGTGATCGTCGTCCCGGTGTTCGAGGTCGAGCAGTCCGGCTTCTACTACAACACCGCCGCCGTGATCGACGCCGACGGCAGCTACCTCGGCAAGTACCGCAAGCACCACATCCCGCAGGTCAAGGGCTTCTGGGAGAAGTACTACTTCAAACCCGGCAACCTCGGCTGGCCCGTCTTCGACACCGCCGTCGGCCGGGTCGGCGTCTACATCTGCTACGACCGCCACTTCCCGGAGGGCTGGCGGCAACTCGGCCTGAACGGCGCCCAGCTCGTCTACAACCCCTCCGCCACCCACCGCGGCCTGTCCGCCTACCTGTGGCAGCTGGAACAGCCGGCCGCCGCCGTCGCCAACGAGTACTTCGTCGCCGCGATCAACCGCGTCGGCCGGGAGGAGTACGGCGACAACGACTTCTACGGAACGAGCTACTTCGTCGACCCCCGCGGACGGTTCGTCGGAGACGTCGCCGACGACTCCAAGGAGCAACTCCTCGTCCGCGACCTCGACTTCGACGTCATCGAAGAGGTGCGGCAGCAGTGGGCCTTCTACCGCGACCGCCGCCCCGACGCCTACGAAGGGCTGGTGCAGCCGTGAGCGACCTGTACGACCGTCACCGGGCCGTCACACCCGACTGGCTGGCGCTCTACTACGAGGACCCGATCGAGATCACCCACGGCGAGGGACGCCACGTCTGGGACGCCGACGGCAGGCGCTACCTCGACTTCTTCGGCGGAATCCTCACCACCATGACCGCCCACGCGCTGCCCGAGGTCACCAAGGCGGTGACCGAGCAGGCCGGGCGGATCATCCACTCCTCCACGCTCTACCTCAACCGCCCGATGGTCGAACTCGCCGAACGAGTCGCCCAGTTGAGCGGCATCCCGGACGCCCGGGTGTTCTTCACCACCTCCGGCACCGAGGCCAACGACACCGCCCTGCTGCTGGCGACGACGTACCGGCGCGCCAACACCGTCCTGGCCATGCGCAACAGCTACCACGGGCGCTCCTTCAGCGCCGTCGGCATCACCGGCAACCGCGGCTGGTCCCCGACCTCCCTGTCCCCGCTCCAGACGCTGTACGTCCATGGCGGCGTACGCACCCGCGGCCCGTTCGCCCACCTGAGCGACGCCGAGTTCATCGCCGCCTGCGTCGAGGACCTCAGAGACCTCCTCGGCCACACCCGCCCGCCCGCCGCGCTGATCGCCGAGCCCGTCCAGGGCGTCGGCGGCTTCACCTCCCCGCCCGACGGCCTGTACGCCGCCTTCCGGGACGTGCTCCAGGAGCACGGCATCCTGTGGATCTCCGACGAGGTGCAGACCGGCTGGGGCCGCACCGGCGACCACTTCTGGGGCTGGCAGGCGCACGCATCCAGCGGACCGCCCGACATCGTCACCTTCGCCAAGGGCATCGGCAACGGCACGTCCATCGGCGGGGTCGTCGCCCGCGCCGAGATCATGAACTGCCTGGACGCCAACAGCATCTCCACCTTCGGCGGCACCCAGCTCACCATGGCCGCGGGCCTCGCCAACCTCAACTACCTCCTGGAACACGACCTCCAGGGCAACGCCCGGCGCGTCGGCGGACTCCTCATCGAGCGGCTGCGGGCCGTCGCCGCCCAACTGCCCGGCGTGCGCGAGGTCCGCGGACGCGGGCTGATGATCGGCGTCGAACTGACCCGGCCGGGGACGGACCAGGCCGACCCGCAGGCGGCCACCGCGGTGCTGGAGGCGGCCCGGCGGGACGGCCTGCTCATCGGCAAGGGCGGCGGACACAACACCAGCGCCCTGCGCATCGCCCCGCCGCTGTCCCTGACCGTCGCGGAGGCCGAGGAGGGCGCCGCGATCCTGGAGGGCGCACTGCGCGCCGCCTACTAGTGCTGTGGCCGGGAAGGTTTGCCGGGAAGCTCGCGGCGTCCGGTGCTGGGGGCACCTCCCACGCCCTTCGGGCAGTGGGGGAGCCTCGCGAGGCGGAGCATTGCCCGCGTACGGGATGTACTCGGGTGATGCGACAACGCGGCGTGGGGGTACCCCCGGCCGAAGGCTGGGGGAGTGCCGTGCCGGGCGTCGCGAGCCGGTGAACCTTTCCGGTCACAGCACTAGCGGAGGCGAACCGGACCGTACGCAGAGGGGAACCTCGACATGACCACCGCCTCGGACACACCCCCGACCACCTGGAACCCGCCGGAACCCGCCCTGTCGGTGCGCCAGGTCCTCACCCTGGAGCGGGTGCTCGCGGGGGAGCCCGAGGTGGTGGCCGGCGCCGGCCACCTCGACCGGCCCGTGCGCTGGGTGCACGTCGCCGAGGCCGCCGACGTCGGCGTGATGCTCAGCGGCGGCGAGATGGTCCTCACCACCGGCGTGCTGCTCGCCGGCGACGAGGAGAAACAGGCCGAGTACATCCGCTCCCTGCACCGCGCGGAGGCCGCGGCCGTCGTACTGGGCCTGGGCCGGGCCTTCCCCACGCCGCCGGACGTGATGCGCCGGGCCGCCGAGCGGTGCCAGCTGCCCCTGGTCGTCCTGCACCGCCCCTTCCCCTTCGCCGAGCTGACCGAGGAGGTCCAGTCCCGGCTGGTGCGGCGCAAGTTCGCCTCCGTCAGCCTGTCGGAGGCCGTACGCACCGCCCTCACCGCGCTGATCACGGCAGGCGCCCCGCTCCAGGCACTGCTCGACGAGATCGCCCAGCACAGCGCCTGCCCCGTCGTCGTCACCAACCTCGCCCACCGCGTCCTGGCCACGGCGGGGGAACGGTCGGCGGTCGACGACGTGCTGCGGGACTGGGAGCGCATCGCCCGGCAGGCCGGTGCCGGGCAGGGCGACGGCTGGATCCGCGCCGAACTGGGCGGACGCGGGGAGCGGTGGGGACGGATCGTGCTGTGCGGCCACCGCGGCGACAGCGCCACCGGACGGCTGCTGGCCGACCGCGCCGCCGAGGCCCTCGTCCTGCACCGCATGCTCGGCGGCAACGCCGGCTGCTCCTGGGAGGAGCAGTCCGCGCAGAGCCTGCTCACCGACCTCGTGGGCGGAGCCGTACCGGCCCGGCAGCTGCTGCCCCGGGCACGGGCCGCCGGGCTGCCGGTCAACCGGCGCAGCTTCGTACCGCTGGTCGTACCGGACGGCGACGTGGCCGGACTCGACCGGCTGCTGCGCCTGCTGGGCCTTCCCGGGCTGGTCGCCGAGCTGACCGAGGGCGCCACCGCCGTGCTGCTCAGCCTCGCCCGCGACCAGGACGCCGACGCCCTCACCGAGCACTTCGCGGCCCGGCTGCGCGGCGGATCCGGCGCGGACCGCACGGTCGTCGCCGCCGCGGACGCACGCACCGTCTGGGACGACGTGCCCGCCGGGCTGCGCGAGGCCCGGCACGTCGCCCGGGCCGTGGCCGACTCCGCCGCGGCCCTGGACCTCCCGGCCGTCGTACGCCTGAAGGACGTGCACCTGCGCGGCCTGGTCCGGCTGCTGCGCGACGACCCGCACGTGCAGTCCTTCGCCGAGCGGGAACTGGACGGCCTGCTGCGACGGGCCGACGACGACCTGCTGTCCGTGCTGCGCACCTACCTCGCCACGGGCCGCAACAAGTCCCGCACCGCACAGCTCCACCACGTCTCCCGGCCCGCGCTCTACCGCCGCCTGGAGTCCATACAGGCGTGCCTCGGGGTGGACCTCGACGACTTCGAGCAGGCCGCCTCGGTGCACATCGCGCTCCTCGCGCACGACGCGCAACAGGAGTGAGCCGGAAGAACGGCCGGGAGAACGGCGGTGAGACATGGGACGGACCCGGAGTGACACGGTGGCACGCACCGCCCCCGCAGACGTGACACGGTGCACCTCAAAACGGAGCCGCCGGCTTTCTACGCTCCCCGCACATCCAGCGAGTGGAGGTCCCGATGAGCAAGGTGATCCGCGCCGCCCTCTTCCAGACCGCGTGGACCGGCGACAAGGAATCCATGATCCAGGTCCACGAGCAGGCGGCCCGCGACGCGGCCGCGCAGGGCGCCCAGGTGCTGTGCTTCCAGGAACTGTTCTACGGACCGTACTTCTGCCAGGTCCAGGACCCCGCGTTCTACGAGTACGCCGAGCAGATCCCCGAGGGCCCGATCGTCCGGCGCTTCCAGGCGCTCGCGAAGGAACTCGGCCTCGTCCTGGTGCTGCCGATGTACGAGGAGGAGCAGCCCGGCGTCCTCTACAACACCGCCGCCGTGATCGACGCGGACGGCTCCTACCTCGGCAAGTACCGCAAGACCCACATCCCGCAGGTCAAGGGCTTCTGGGAGAAGTTCTACTTCCGGCCCGGCAACAGCGGCTGGCCGATCTTCGACACCAAGGCGGGCAGGATCGGTGTCTACATCTGCTACGACCGGCACTTCCCGGAGGGCTGGCGGGCCCTCGGCCTGGCCGGCGCCGAGATCGTCTTCAACCCGTCGGCCACCTCGCGCGGACTGTCCGGCTACCTGTGGCAGCTGGAGCAGCCGGCGGCGGCCGTCGCCAACGAGTACTTCGTCGGCGCGATCAACCGGGTGGGCGTCGAGGAGTACGGGGACAACGACTTCTACGGCACCTCGTACTTCGTGGACCCGGAGGCGCAGTTCGTCGGCGAACCGGCGAGCGACAAGGACACCGAACTCGTGGTGCGGGACCTGGACCTGGCCAAGCTGCGCGAGGTCCGCGACCGCTGGCAGTTCTACCGCGACCGCGCCCCGGGCACGTACGAGCCGCTGACCGCGCCCTGACCGGGGACCCGCGACCCACCGTGCACACCCGACCGGAAGGAGAGGGAGCATGAGCCGCACCGTCATCCGCGGCGGCCTCGTCATCACCGCCGCCGACGAGATCCACGCCGACGTCCTGATCGAGGACGGCCGCATCGCCGCCCTCGCCGCCTCCGGCACCCCGGCCGCCGGGGCGTTCACCGCCGAACGGACCATCGACGCCACCGGCAAGTACGTGATCCCGGGCGGCGTCGACGGCCACACCCACATGGAGATGCCCTTCGGCGGCACCTACGCCGCGGACACCTTCGAGACCGGCACCCGGGCCGCCGCCTGGGGCGGCACGACCACGATCGTGGACTTCGCCATCCAGACCGTCGGCGGAACCCTGCGCGAGGGCCTGGACGCCTGGCACGCCAAGGCCGAGGGCAACTGCGCGATCGACTACGGCTTCCACATGATCGTCTCCGATGTGAACCAGGAGACGCTCAAGGAGATGGACCTCCTGGTGGAGGAGGGTGTGACCTCCTTCAAGCAGTTCATGGCCTACCCGGGCGTCTTCTACAGCGACGACGGGCAGATCCTGCGCGCCATGCAGCGTGCCGCCGACAACGGCGGGCTGATCATGATGCACGCCGAGAACGGCATCGCCATCGACGTCCTGGTCGAACAGGCCCTGGCCCGCGGCGAGACCGACCCGCGCTATCACGGAGAGGTCCGCAAGGCCCTGCTGGAGGCCGAGGCCACCCACCGCGCCATCCGGCTCGCCCAGGTCGCGGGCGCGCCGCTGTACGTCGTGCACGTCTCGGCGCAGGAGGCGGTCGCCGAACTGGCCAGGGCACGCGACCAGGGACTGCACGTCTTCGGCGAGACCTGCCCGCAGTACCTGTTCCTGTCCACCGACAACCTCGCCGAGCCCGGCTTCGAGGGCGCCAAGTACGTGTGCTCGACGCCTCTTCGCCCCAGGGAGCACCAGGCGGCCCTGTGGAAGGGCCTGCGCACCAACGACCTCCAGGTGGTCTCCACCGACCACTGCCCCTTCTGCTTCACCGGCCAGAAGGAACTCGGCCGTGGCGACTTCTCCAAGATCCCCAACGGCATGCCGGGCGTGGAGAACCGGATGGACCTGCTCCACCAGGCCGTCGTCGACGGGCACATCTCGCGCCGCCGCTGGATCGAGATCGCCTGCGCCACCCCGGCCCGCATGTTCGGCATGTACCCGAAGAAGGGCACGATCGCGCCGGGCGCCGACGCGGACGTCGTCGTCTACGACCCGCACGCCGAGCAGGTCATGTCCGCCGAGACCCACCACATGAACGTCGACTACTCGGCGTACGAGGGCAGGCGGATCACCGGCCGGGTGGAGACCGTGCTCTCCCGCGGCGAACCCGTCATCACCGAGCGGGAGTACACCGGGCACGCCGGGCACGGCGTCTACACCCCGCGCTCCACCTGCCAGTACCTCGACTAGGAGTGCCGCCCATGGACTTCGGACTCGTCCTGCAGACCGACCCGCCGGCCTCGCGCGTGGTCAGCCTGATGAAGCGCGCCGAGCACAACGGTTTCCGCTACGGCTGGACCTTCGACTCCGCCGTGCTCTGGCAGGAGCCGTTCGTGATCTACAGTCAGATCCTCGCGAACACCGAGAAGCTGACCGTCGGCCCCATGGTCACCAACCCCGGCACCCGCACCTGGGAGGTCACGGCCTCCACCTTCGCCACCCTCAACGACATGTTCGGCAACCGCACGGTCTGCGGGATCGGCCGCGGCGACTCCGCGATGCGGGTGGCCGGCCGCAAACCCAACACCCTGGCCCGGATCAGCGAGGCGATGAAGGTCATCCGGGCGCTGGGCAGGGGCGAGGAGGCCGACCTCGGCGGCACGGTGATCAGGTTCCCGTGGATCAAGCCGGGCGCGGAACTGCCCGTGTGGATGGCCGCGTACGGCCCCAAGGCGCTGAAGATGACCGGTGAGGAGGCCGACGGGTTCATCCTCCAACTCGCCGACCTCTATCTGACCGAGTACATGGTGAAGGCCGTGAAGGACGCGGCGGCCGCGGCCGGGCGCGACCCGTCCGAGGTGAAGATCTGCGTCGCCGCCCCGGCGTACGTCACCGCCGACGACTCGCCCGAGGCGCTCGCCCACGCCCGCGACCAGTGCCGGTGGTTCGGCGGCATGGTCGGCAACCACGTGGCCGACCTGGTCACCCGCTACGGCGAGCACTCCGCCGCCGTCCCCGACGAACTCACCGACTACATCAAGGCCCGCCAGGGCTACGACTACGCCCACCACGGGCGCAGCGGCAACCCGGACACGCAGTTCGTGCCGGACGAGATCGTCGACCGGTTCTGCGTGGTCGGACCGGTCGAGAAGCACATCGAGAAGCTGAACGCGCTGCGTGAGCTGGGCGTGGACCAGTTCGCCGTGTACGACATGCACGACGCGCAGGAAGCCGTGATCGACGCGTACGGGCAGCAGATCATCCCGGCCGTCAACTCCTGAGTCCCCGAGCGCTGTTCCCATCCCCCCTCTGTCCCCCCTCCCCACCTCCCCGGGGAGGGGCCGGGCGCCCGCACCGCCCCGTTTCGACCCGTCTCATCGATTGGGCTGCCCATGACCGACACCGCTCCTCCGGCCATACCGCCGTCCGCGCAGGTCACCCTCGCCGACGGGCGGGTGGAGATCGCCCCCGGCACTCCGCCGCCCAGCGGCCCCTACGCCAACGCGGACCTGCTGCCCGTCCCGGTCGCCCAGCGCACCTGGACCACGTACAACTTCTCCGCACTGTGGGTCGGCATGGCCCACAACACGGCCTCCTGGACCCTGGCCTCCGGTCTGATCGCCGTCGGGATGGACTGGAAGCAGGCGGTGTTCACCATCGCCCTGGCCAATCTGATCGTGCTCGTCCCCATGCTGCTCACCGGGCACGCGGGACCCAAGTACGGCATCCCCTTCCCGGTCTTCGCCCGCGCCTCCTTCGGCGTGCGCGGCGCCAACCTGCCCGCCGTCGTACGGGCGTTGGTGGCGTGCGGCTGGTTCGGCATCCAGACCTGGATCGGCGGCGAGGCGATCTACTTCCTCGCCGGGAAACTGATCGGGAGCGGCTGGACGGACGCCGCGAAGGTGGGCGGCCACGCCTGGACGATGTGGCTGTCGTTCGCCATCTTCTGGCTGATCCAGGTGGCCGTCATCTACCGGGGCATGGAGACCATCCGCCGGTTCGAGAACTGGGCGGCGCCCTTCGTGCTCGTCGGCGCCTTCGTGATGCTGTGGTGGATGAGCAGCAAGGCCGGCGGACTCGGCCCGCTCTTCGACCAGCCGTCGAAACTGGGCTGGGGAGCGGACTTCTGGAGACTGTTCGCGCCCTCCCTGATGGGCATGATCGGCTTCTGGTCCACCCTGTCGCTGAACATCCCGGACTTCACCCGGTACGGCAGGAGCCAGAAGGCGCAGACCCGGGGCCAGGCGCTCGGACTGCCCACGACCATGACCCTGTTCGCGTTCCTGTCCGTGCTGGTCACCTCCGGCTCCCAGGCCGTGTACGGCGAACCGGTGTGGGACCCGGTGCAGTTGGCGGCGAAGACGGACAACGTGGTGGGCCTGGTGTACGCGCTGGTCACCGTGCTGGTGGCGACCCTGTCGGTCAACATCGCGGCCAACATGGTCTCCCCGGCCTTCGACTTCTCCAACGTCGCGCCGCGCAAGGTCAGTTTCCGCACCGGCGCCCTGGTCACCGCCGTGCTCGCCGTGGTGATGTGCCCGTGGAAGCTGTACGCCGACCCGCAGGGCTACATCTTCACCTGGCTCGGCCTGGTCGGCGGACTGCTCGGCACGGTCGCCGGCATCCTCATCGCCGACTACTGGGTCCTCAGGCGCTCCCGGCTGGACCTGGGCGACCTGTACCGCGCGGGCGGACGCTACTGGTACGAGGGCGGCTGGAACTGGCGGGCGGTCGTGGCCTTCGTGGTGGGCGGCGTGCTGGCCATCGGCGGCGCGGACTTCCACCCGCTGATCGACGGCCGGCCCATCCCGGCCCTGAAGTCCCTCGCCGACTACGGCTGGGCGGTGGGCCTGGGCACCTCGCTGGTGCTGTACCTGCTGCTGATGGCGGCGCGCGGCCGGCAGCGGGCCACCGTCTGACGCGCGTCACCATCCGAAGCGTTTCACCGCCCGGGGAGGACGGTCAGCCCGTGCGACCGTTCTCCAGGGCGGCCATCGCCTCCTTGGCGGCCTTGATGGCGCCCTTGTTGATCTCGTCCGTGCTGGGCGCCTTCTTCGACTCGAAGTCGCTGCCGTTGTACGTGACGACCACGATCGCGTTGGCGGCGCGGGCCAGCACCACGCCCTCGCGGGTCTCCTGCTTGTCCTCGGTGGTCAGGTTCACCACCGAGTAGGCGCTGTCACCGAGACCGGGCACGGCTCCGCCGCCGCTCTTGTCGGTGGTCCGCTGCTCGTACGACTTCAGCGCCGCCTCGTCCGTCGCCATGATCTCGAAGGACACGTCGAGCCAGCGGTAGTCGTAGTCCTTGAGCGCGTTCCAGGAGCAGGTCCGGCGCACGTTGGTGTCCGTCGACGGGATCTCCTTGCCCGCGGCCTTGGCGCCCGGCACCAGGGACGTGATCGTCTTCTCGGCGACGCTGGTGCACGGTGCGGGGGCGGACGCGTACGTCTTGGTCACCGCGGTCGACGACGGAGCGGACGGCTCGGAGGACGCCCCGTCGTCGGCGCCGCGGTCCTCCTGCTGTGCGGCCTTGGGACCGGCGGCGGCCGGGGAGGCGGCGAACGGGCCGGACGTCAACGCCCAGCCCGCGCAGGCGAGCACGACGACCGGACTCAGTCGCGCGGTGAGCGCGAGAGGGAGAGGAAGTTCACGCACGGCGCACTTCTCGTGTGGGGGACGGACGCGGTGGGGAGCGACTCCACACCGCGGACGGAACCTCAGTGTCACACGACTCCCCGTGTGGCGGAAGCGGTACTCCGCTCCGTGCCCGCGCGGTTACGGCCGCCCGCTCCTGACGTACCGTTTGCCGTTTATGTCCCGGCGGAGGGAGGCGAAACGGAGCCGGACCCTTGAGGCCGCGCGGAGCAACTCCTCGTCCCTGCCGAGCAGTCGGGGCCGGTGACAGCGTGCCTGGACGCTACGGCACCCGCGCCGTCCACCGCTCCGAACCGAACTTCGTCCGCGCCAGCTCCCGCGCGCGGGCCAGCTCCTCGTCGGTCGCCTTGCCGTCCGTCAGCCCGTACCGGGCGCGGAAGGACTCCACCATCCGCGCGATGACCGCCTCGCGGGCGAGCCCGGTCTGCCGGCGCAGCGGGTCCACCCGCTTCTTCGCGCTCCCGATGCCCTTGTCGGACAGCTTCTCCCGCCCGATCCGCAGCACCTCCATCATCTTGCCGGCGTCGATGTCGTACGACATGGTCACGTGGTGCAGCACCGCTCCGGGACCTCCGCCCGGCCCCACCATCCGCTTCTGCGCGGCGCCCGCGATCTTTCCCTGGTCGGTGGCGATGTCGTTCAGCGGCTGGTACCAGGCCCGGATCCCCATGTCGCCGAGGGCGCCGAGCACCCAGTCGTCCAGGTAGGCGTAGCTGTCCTGGAAGGAGAGCCCCTGCACCAGCGCCTCCGGCACCGACAGCGAGTACGTGATCGTGTTGCCCGGCTCGACGAACATCGCGCCGCCGCCGGAGATCCGGCGCACCACCTCGACGCCGTGCCGCGCCGCCCCCTCGGGGTCCACCTCGTTGCGCAGCGACTGGAAACTGCCGATGATCACCGCGGGCGCGGCCCACTCCCACACGCGCAGGGTCGGCGGACGCCGGCCCGCGGCGACCTCCGCCGTCAGCACCTCGTCCAGTGCCATGTGCAGCGCGGGGGACTGCGGGCCCTCGTGGACGAGCTGCCAGTCGTAGTCCGTCCAGTCCGTGGCGTGCGCCAGCGCGCGGCGCACCGCGATCCCGACGCCCTCGGACGTCAGCCCGTACATCACGGTGCCCTCGGGCAGCGCCGCGTCGATGCGGGCGGCCAGGCCCGCCGCGGCGGTGTCCGCGGGTGCGCCCTCCAGCGCGCGGTTCACGGCCTCCAGGGCCTCGTCCGGCTCCAGGAAGAAGTCGCCCGCCACGCGTACGTGCCGCAGCGAGCCGTCCTCGACCTCCACGTCCACGACGACGAGCTTGCCGCCCGGGACCTTGTACTCACCATGCACCGTCCGACCTCCGATCTGCCGCAGCAGACCAACACCGCGGGCTTCCATGGTGTTCCCGCGGGCCGGGTGGGAGCGGGCGAGGTCACACGGGTGCCGGAGCGGTGGATGTTCGAGCTGTGGATGCCGGGGCGGCCCCGTCGTGGCGTGCCTGCGTCGGCTGTGCGCTGGGCAGGGGCAGGTCCAGCAGTTCTCGGATCCGGCGGACGTACGTGTCTCCGTTGTGCTCGTTCACCGAGCGCAGATGCCCGAGGAAGGTGTCCGCGTCGGACGCCTTGGTGGCCTGCCGCCAGAACGGCAGCCCCGCTTCGAGCTCCGCCACGAGTTGTCCGGCCGGCCGCTGAGCCCCGGGCAGGTCGGCGTCCTTGAGCAGCCGGATGGTCTCGGCCTGCGCCTCGGCCATCTGGCCGGCCCAGGCCTTGGCGCCGGCGAGGTCCTGCCGGGGGCCCTCCGCCGGACGGAGCACGCCTGCCGCGTTCAGCGGCTTCACGGCGGAGAGGAAGGCCAGCTGACCGGAGTCCAGATCGGACGCGTCGCGCTTGACCGTGGTGTCGAGTTCGGCGTCGCCCTTCGGGGCCACCCAGCACCGCACGGTGCGATTCCCGGCTGCCCAGCTCTGTTCGGCCGGATAGTAGTAGTAGGTCTGCAACGGCCCGTGGGCCACCGGGTCGAGCGAGTAGTCGAGAAAGAGTTTCGCGCACCGCGGCATCGCGATCGCCGCGATCGTGTCGGTGCCTGGGAAGTCCCGCTGTCCGGAGAGCGTGAAGGAGGCGTAGGCCTCCCCTCGATGCGACGTGTCGCACGGCACCAGCTCCACACTCGCGTCATTCAGTGTTGATTTGTCCCGCTCTATCTCGGTGCCCGGGTTGAAGCAGTCACCGGTGCGGAGTGAGAGGATCGTGGTCCACCCGCTTCTCGTGACCTCGCCGCTGCTGTCTCTGCCGGGAAGCGTCCACACCTTGAAGTCGGCCGTCCCCGCGACGAGGGCGGCCAGCAGCAGAACGGCACCGGAGACGGAGATCCCGGCAATCGCGAGCCCCTTGCCCCGCTGTCCCTTCCTGGATATCTGCACCAGCGCGACGATGCCGAATATCAATCCCAGAGGTGCGAGGCACACCAGTGACGTCACCAGTGCCGTGACCGCGAAGCCGTTCAGCGTCGGCTGAACCGGCTGTCCCGCCGGGTTCCACTGTGGTCCCCAGGGCTGTCCTGGGCCGGGCGCGGACGCGGGCGGCTGAGGAGGAGGGGGCGGCGGGGGAAACGACACGGATTCTGAGCCTTTCTCGATACAACGGAGACTCGGCGCCGGTCCATGCGCGTAGGGCGCCGGTCCATGCGCGTAGAAAGACGCGGTGAGGACGAACCACGCCCAACCGGGTGGCGCCGAGCCGTCGTGCTGAAGCGCCAGTCGGAGCCTACGAAGCCTGTGGGGCGGGGGCGTTCTTCAGAGCCGTGACGAACGACGTCCAGGCGGGGGCCGTGACCGTGAGAACCGGGCCGCGGGAGAGCTTGGAGTCGCGGACGGGGGCGACACCCGTGAGACCGTCGGCGACCTCGACGCAGCTCCCGCCGTCGCCCTTGCTGTAGCTGCTCCTGCGCCGGATGGCGGTGGTCAAGTCAATCCCGCTGCTTGCCATTTCGGTCATCCTCAGCCGTTTCCTCGATCAGGGCGAGGGACGCCTCCGGAGGCAGTGCGGCGGCCCTGAGCAGATCGTACGACCTGCGGTACTCCTTCACGAGGGCTGGATCGTCGATGGTGTCGCCGCTGTGCAGCGCCTCTGTGCAGACCGGGGGCGGGGCGTCCGGGTTCCGGAGTGATCAGGTCGAGGACGAGCCGTCGTGTGTGTCGATATGCGCGGAATGACCGTCGGGATGATCGCGGCCGAGTGTTGCTGTACAGTCCGCGCCGCTCCGCCGTGACGTAAGGAAAAGGTCCATGCGAACTCGCCTCCGGTGTGCCCTTGTGCTCGTACTCCCGCTCGTGTTCTCACTGGACGCATGTGGAGTTGAGGCGGGGGAGCCGGCCGGGGCGGCGGGAAGCCCCGAGGTGGCGGCGCCTTCGTCCGCGACGCCCGAGCCGTCCGCGACGCCCGAGTCGCCGTTGGACTTCCTCGACCTCGCGGCGAAGGCGATGGCCGAGGAGCCCGCCTGGACCTTCTCCGTGAAGGGGGAGGAGGGGCTCACTCTCCAGGGGCAGAAGAACGCGGCGACCTATCGGGCCACGGTCCGGCGCTCGATGAAGCCGGAGGTGCTGCGGTCCGAGGGCGTCACCACCAGCAGCAAGGGGACCAGGAAGAACGAGGAGATGTACGTCGCCGACGGCACCGCCTACCTGAGGGAGGGTGACGCGCCCTGGAGGCACGCACCCGTCACCGACCCGGAGATGCGGAACAAGGTCGAGGACCCGGTCGCGGTCGTCGAGGAGTTCCGGACGTACGCGAAGGCCACCGGGGGAGACGTGAAGGTGACCGGGACGGGCGACGGCACGGTGGAACTCCGCGTCGCGAGCGGCAAGCGGAAGCTGAGTGCCGTCGCGGACCGGGCCTGGGCGAAGAAGGCGAAGCGCGAGTTCGATCCGACGGCTGAACAGCTCCGCACGGCGGGAGTGGCCGTCGAGGATGCCCGGTTGACGCTCTCCGGCCTTGACGAAGTGCTGGTCCTGGACGCGAAGACGTACCGGATCAGGAGTCACCGGTTGGACTTCGGCTTCCTGATCCCGTACGGCGGCGCCGACATCACGTTCGAGCAGCATGTCGGTGAGGAGAACCAGGGGGCGTACGCCGGGAGGATTGAGCTGCCGGCGGACGTGCGGTGAGATGAGGTCGTTCGCCCGGACCGACCGACGCGCGGAAACAGCGAGGTAAGACACCGCATGTTCACCACCCGGCCCACCCTCCAGGGCACCTTCGGCATGGTGTCCTCCACCCACTGGCTCGCCTCGCAGTCGGCGATGGCCGTGCTGGAGGACGGTGGCAACGCCTACGACGCGGCCGTGGCCGGGGCCTTCGTACTGCACGTCGTGGAGCCGCACCTGAACGGACCCGCCGGTGAGGTGCCGATCCTGCTCGCCCCGGCCGGCGGCGAGGTACGGGTGCTGTGCGGGCAGGGTGTCGCCCCGGCCGGGGCCACGGTCGCGCACTACCGGGCGCTCGGGCTGGACCTCGTACCCGGCACCGGCCCGCTGGCCGCCGCCGTGCCGGGCGCGTTCGACGCGTGGATGGTGCTGCTGCGCGACCACGGCACGAAGTCCCTCGACGACGTCCTCAAGTACGCCATCGGGTACGCCGAGCACGGGCACGCGCCCGTGGAGCGCGTCGGCGAGACCGTCGAGACCGTGCGGCGGCTGTTCGAGACCGAGTGGACCTCGTCCGCCGAGGTCTACCTGCCCGGCGGACACTCGCCGCGCCCCGGCACGCTGCTGCGCAACCCCGCGCTCGCCGCCACCTGGGAGCGGGTGCTCACCGAGAGCGCCGGCGCGGGGGACCGGGAGGCGCGGATCGAGGCCGCGCGGGAGGCGTGGCGCACCGGTTTCATCGCCGAGGCGCTGGTCCGGCAGGCCGGGCGGCCGACGCTGGACACCAGCGGCGAACGGCACACCGGCACCCTGACGGCCGCCGACCTCGCCGCCTGGTCCGCGACCTACGAGACTCCGGCGACGTACGACTGGAACGGCTGGACCGTGTGCAAGGCCGGCCCCTGGAGCCAGGGCCCGGTGCTCCTCCAGCAACTGGCCCTCCTCCCGTCCGAACTGCCCCCGTACGGCTCCGCCGACTACGTCCACCTGCTCATCGAGGGCTGCAAGCTCGCCATGGCCGACCGGGAGGCCTGGTACGGGGACGCCGCCGAGGTGCCGCTGACGGAGTTGCTGTCGGCGCCGTACAACATCGAGCGGCGCAGGCTGGTCGGCGCCGCCGCCTCGTACGAGCTGCGGCCCGGCAGTCCCGGCGGGCGCGTCCCGCGGCTGAGCACGCACGCGCACGCGGTGGCCGCCAGCGAGGGCGAGTTCGACGCGATGGGCGTCGGCGAGCCGACGTTCGCCAAGAGTCCCGCGTCACCCGTGCCGGGCGAACCCGACGTGGCCGCCGACGGCGGCACGCGCGGTGACACCTGCCACATCGACGTCGTCGACCGCTGGGGCAACATGGTCGCCGCCACCCCCAGCGGTGGCTGGCTCCAGTCCAACCCCGTCGTGCCCGAGTTGGGCTTCCCGCTCGGCACCCGGCTCCAGATGGCGTGGCTGGAGGAGGGCCTGCCCAACTCGCTGACGCCGGGCCGCCGTCCACGCACCACCCTCACCCCCTCGATCGCGCTGCGCGACGGGGTGCCCGTCATGGCGTTCGGCACGCCCGGCGGGGACCAGCAGGACCAGTGGCAGCTGCACTTCCTCCTCGCGGTCGCGCTGCGCGCCGCCGTCCGCGGGGGCCTCGACCTCCAGGGCGCCATCGACGCGCCGAACTGGCACAACGACAGCTTCCCCGGCTCCTTCTATCCGCGCGGGACGCGCCCCGGCAGCGTCACCGTCGAGTCCCGCATGGACGCGGAGGTCGTCAGGGAACTGCGGCGCCGCGGTCATGACGTGACCGTCGGCGGGCCCTGGTCCGAGGGCCGCCTGTGTGCCGTCGCCCGCTGCCCCGAGACCGGCATCCTGTCCGCGGCCGCCAACCCGCGGGGGATGCAGGGGTACGCGGTCGGCCGGTGAGGCCGGCCGGCTTCCGCCGCGCGCCGGCCGCGGGCCTGCACCGGACGTGCCGGGATGTCCGATGACGGGTGTTCACGCCGATTCCATCCGGAGTGCACCGGCCCGGCGGGGAATGTCAGTGGGGCATGGTCTCATAGAGACATGATCGAAGAGACGGAAACCATCGAAGAGTTTCTCGCACGTCACTCGGCCGACGTGGAGGAGGCGGTCCGCAAGGCCGCCGCGGCCGAGATCATGCCCCGCTTCCGGCGGCTGGCGGAGCACGAGGTGGACCAGAAGTCCGGACCGCACGACCTGGTGACGGACGCGGACCGGCTGGCCGAGCGGCACCTCACGGACGCGCTCGGCGCCCTGCTGCCGGGCTCGGTCGTGGTCGGCGAGGAGGCGGTGCACGCCGATCCGGCGGTCTACGAGGCCATACGGGGCGACGCCCCCGTCTGGATCGTCGACCCGGTCGACGGCACACGGCAGTTCGTGCACGGCGACCCCGGCTTCTGCACCCTGGTGGCCCTCGCCCGGCACGGGGTCGTGCTGGCCTCCTGGACGTACGCGCCGGCGTACGACCAACTCGCCACGGCCGTACGGGGTCAGGGCGCCTTCCTCGACGGCGTACGCCTGCGCTGCGGTGCGCCCGAGCCGGGGCGGCCGCTCGAAGTCGCCACGTCCCACCCCGACTACACGACGGACGAACAGAAGCGGGCCCTGCGCGGCCTGTGGTCGGACGGTGTCGCGCCGCGTCCCTGCGGGTCGGCGGGGCTGGAGTATCTGGCCGTCGCCCGGGGCGAGTTGGACGCCACGGCCTTCTGCTGGGAGGCGGCCTGGGACCACGCGGCGGGCCTCCTCCTGGTCGAGGAGGCCGGCGGCACCCACCTGACCCTGACCGGCACTCCTTTCCGCATCACGGGCGGCAACACCCTCCCGTTCACAGCGGCGCGAGACATGGCGACGGCCCGCCACATCACCGGCCTCCTCACCGCCCCGGACGCCCACACCCCCTCGCCCGGCGTGCAAGGCCCGCCCCCGGCGCCCTGATCCCGACGAGTCCGGGTACGGCGGGCACCGGTCCCGACCTTGGCGAGTCCGGGTACGGCCGACCCCGACCCCGGCGAGTCCGGGTACGGCCGACCCCGACCCCGACCCCCGCGAGTCCGGTCACGCTGGGCCTCGGCCCCCCGATCCCGGCAAGCCCCTGCGACACCACCCCGTTCCCGAGCCCGCTGCCCCGCCCTCGGGGTGTCAGGGGTGCGGCATATCCTGGGGCCGAGTGGCCATCGGCTGACTAGGGGGTCCGAAGGTGCCGTCGATGCTCGATGCGGTCGTGGTGGGTGCGGGGCCGAACGGACTGACCGCTGCCGTGGAGCTCGCCCGCCGCGGCTTCGACGTGGCGGTGTTCGAGGCGCGGGACACCGTGGGCGGCGGTGCCCGCACCGAGGAGCTCACCCTGCCCGGCTTCCGGCACGACCCCTGCTCCGCCGCGCACCCCCTCGGCATCAACTCGCCCGCGTTCCGCGCCCTGCCCCTGGAGCGCTACGGCCTGGAGTGGCTGCACGCCGAGCTGCCCATGGCGCACCCCTTCCCGGACGGCACCGCGGCCGTGCTGGCCCGTTCCGTCGCCGAGACGGCCGCCTCCTTCGGGCCGCGCGACGCGGGCACCTACCGCAGGCTGGTCCAGCCGTTCCTGCCCAGGTGGGACACCCTCGCCCGCGATTTCATGTCGCTTCCCCTGACCGCGCTCCCGCGCGACCCGGTCACCCTGGCCCGCTTCGGCCTGGTCGGCCTGCCCCCGTCCACGTGGCTGATGCGCCGCTTCCGGGACGAGCGGGCCAGGACCCTCTTCGCCGGTCTCGTCGCCCACGTCATGGCCCCCCTCGGCGGCTTCGCCACCGGCGCCGTCGGCCTGATCTTCGCACTCGCCGCGCACGCCCGCGGCTGGCCGGTGGCCCGCGGCGGCTCCCAGGCGATCTCCGACGCCCTCGCCGCGTACCTCAAGGACCTCGGCGGCGCCGTGCACACCGACTACGAGGTCAAGCGCCTCGACGACCTGCCGCCCGCGCGGGCGTACGTCTTCGACACCTCGCCCACCGCGCTGGCCCGTATCGCCGGCCTCGGCCGCTACTACGACGGCTACCGCTACGGCCCCGGCGTCTTCAAGATCGACTACGCCCTGGACGGCCCGGTGCCGTGGACCGCGCGGGAGCCCCGCGGCGCCGGCACCGTGCAGATCGGCGCGGACAGCGCCGAGATCGGCACAGCGCTGCGCGCCGCGTCCCGCGAGGGCCGCGCCCCCGACCGGCCCTTCCTCATCACGGTCCAGCCCAGCGTCGCCGACCCCACCCGCGCCCCCGCGGGCAAGCAGGTCTTCTGGGCGTACGGCCATGTCCCCAACGGCTGGACCGGCGACCTCACCGACGCCGTGGAACGCCAGCTGGAACGCTTCGCCCCGGGCTTCCGCGACCGCGTACTCGCCCGCGCCACCGCCGGCCCGCCCGAGGTCGCCGCCCGCAACGCCAACTACGTCGGCGGCGACATCGCCTCCGGCTCGGTCTCCGGGCTCCAGCTCCTGCTGCGCCCGAAGCCGTCGCTGTTCCCGTACAGCACCCCGCACCCGGCCGTCTTCATCTGCTCGTCGGCCACCCCGCCCGGCCCCGGCGTGCACGGCATGTCGGGGCACAACGCCGCGAAGGCCGTCTGGAGGAGGCTGCGGCAGACATGACCACCGTCATCACGCTCGTCCAGGGCGACATCACCAGGCAGCGCGCCGACGCGATCGTCAACGCCGCCAACTCCTCCCTCCTCGGGGGCGGTGGCGTCGACGGCGCCATCCACCGCCGCGGCGGCCCCGCGATCCTCCAGGAGTGCCGCGCCCTGCGCGCCTCCCGCTACGGCAAAGGCCTGCCCACGGGCCAGGCGGTCGCCACCACGGCCGGCGAACTGGACGCCCTCTGGGTGATCCACACCGTCGGCCCCGTCCACAGCCGCACCGAGGACCGCTCGCACCTGCTGGCCTCCTGCTACCGCGCGTCCCTCGGCGTCGCCGACGAGCTGGGCGCCCGCACCGTGGCGTTCCCGGCGATCTCCACCGGCGTCTACCGCTGGCCGATGGACGACGCGGCCCGGATCGCGGTGGAGACCGTGAGGGAGACCGGCACCTCGGTCGAAGAGGTCCGCTTCGTCCTCTTCGACGACCGGGCCTACGAGGCGTTCGCCGCACGCGTCGGCTGACCCGGCTACCCCCCATACGGAGCGGAACTCCGGCAAATCGCCCTATATCATGGCTGATTATGGCGGGTAGGAGCCGAGGCACAGCCGCTCACGCCGGCGTCGGTCGTCATCGGGCAGTGACGTCGGGGCAGTGACGTCGCGATGATCTGGGAAATGCTGGGCCTGGGTTTCGTGCTCGGCCTGGACAATTTCCGGGTGTCGATAGCGCTCGGCACCGTCCCCTTCGGTCTGAAGCGTGCGATGCAGGTCGCGCTGACCTTCGGACTGTGGGACGCGGTCATGCCGCTGGTCGGGCTGCTCATCGGCCGCGAAATCGGGGAGGTCGTCGGGGGCGTCGCCGATGTGGTGGGCGCGGTCGCGCTCGGCGGGTACGGCCTCTACCTCGTCATCGCGTCCCTCCGGAACCCCGAGCCGGACGAGCTGGACCAGCCGTGGGCGCTGTTCGGCATCCCGTTGACGCTGAGCCTGGACAACCTGGTCGCCGGCGCGAGCCTGGGCATCCTCGGGCTCTCGCCGTGGTTCTCGGCCCCCGTCTTCGGCCTCATCACGGCGGTGATGTCGCTGATCGGGCTCCAGCTCGGGCGGGCCGCGGCGCGCCTCGTCCGGATCCGTGCGGACCTGGTGAGCGGGGTCAGCCTGATCATCGCGGCGGCGGTGCTGCCGTTGGTGTTCGGTGGCTAGTACGACCGCTCATTCGGCCCCGGAGGCGGCCCGGCCCGCTCGATCCGGCCGGCGGCCCCGGTGCGAGCGGGGGATCAGCCGAAGGGCCTCGGCGCGCGAGCCGGCGTTGGCGGCCTCGACCGCCCGGGCGACCAGGTCGTGGTCGGGCGACAGATGGCAGACCGGGTCGGTGCGGGCGGCGTCGCCGGTGAGCAGGAACGCCTGGCAGCGGCACCCGCCGAAGTCCACCTCCCGCCGGGGACAGCTCCGGCACGGTTCCGGCATCCAGTCGGTACCCCGGAACGCGGTCATCACCGGGGACTCGGTCCAGATCCGCGCCAGCGAGTCCTCCCGCACGCTGGCCCGCGGCAACGGCAGGGACTGGGCGGCCGGGCAGGGCAGGACGTCACCGTTCGGCGTCACGGTCAGCTGCCGGGAGGCCCAGCCGCTCATGCAGGGCTTCGGGTAGCGGCTGTAGTAGTCGGGGAGGACGTAGATGACGTCCATCCGGTCCCGCAACCGCTCGCGGGCGGCCCGTACGACGACCTCGGCCGCCTGGAGCTGGGCCCGGCTCGGCAGCAGCGCGTCACGGTTCCGCCAGGCCCAGCCGTAGTACTGGGTGTTGGCCAGCTCCACCCGGTCGGCGCCCACCTTCTCGGCCAGCCCGAGGACGTCGGCGACGCGGTCGATGTTGTACCGGTGCAGCACCACGTTCACGGTGAGCGGCCAGCCCAGCTCCTTGACCACGCCCATCGCCTCGACCTTGCGCTCGAAGGACGGGATCCCGGCGATCCGGTCGGACACGGCCGGCTCGTCGGCCTGGATGCTGACCTGCACGTGGTCCAGGCCGGCGGCCCGCAGCCGCTCGGCCTTCGGACGCGAGAACCCGACCGCGCTGGTGATGAGGTTGGTGTAGAGACCCAGGTCGTGGGCGTCTGCCACGATCTCCACCAGGTCGCGCCGCAGCAGCGGCTCCCCGCCGGACAGGTGGCACTGGAGCACCCCCAGATCGCCCGCCTCGGCCAGCACCCGCCGCCACTCGTCGGTGGTCAGCTCGTCCCGGTAGTCGCCCAGGTTCAGCGGGTTGGAGCAGTACGGGCAGGCCAGCGGGCAGCGGTAGGTGAGCTCGGCGAGCAACCCGAACGGGCTATCCATCGGCGAGCTCCACCCAGCGCCGGGCCACGAGCCGGGCCAGGAACCGCCGCACCTGGTCGTCGGGGACGGACTCGTAGCGCGTGCCCAGCTCGGCCATGATCTCGGCCACGGTGTGCCGCCCGTCGCACAGCTTGAGGATCTCCGCGCCGCTGCCGTTCAGCACCACCACCGTCTCGGGGTGCAGCAGGACCGGACGCTGCCTGGTCCGGGAGTAGGCCAGCCGGACATGGCGCGCCAGGCGGGGCCGGTCCGTGCCGGACACCTCGACGAAGGGGCGGGTCCCGGATGTGGTCCGGGTCGTTCCGGTGGGGGTCGGGTCCATGGTGGTCACTCCGGATAGGCCTGGTCGACGGCGTCCATCAGACTCCACAGGACGTCGCACTTGAACGACAGCGCGTCGACGGCGCGTGCCTGGGACTCGGCGGAGAGGCAGTGCGCCGTGACCACTTCGAGGGCGTGCTCGCAGTCGCGGGGCGCCTGCTCCAGCCGGGTACGGAAGTAGGCGAGGCCCTCGGGGTCGATCCACGGGTACCACCGCTCGAACGCGGCCAGCCGCGCCGTCATCAGATCGGGCGCGAACAGCTCGGTGAGCGAGGACGCCACCGCCTCCACCCACGGGCGGGTCCGGGCGAAGTTCACGTAGGCGTCGACGGCGAACCGCACCCCGGGCACCAGGTGCCGGTGGTCCCGGACCTCCTCGCGGGTCAGCCCCGCGGCCTCGCCGAGGCGCAGCCACGCCTCGATGCCGCCCTCGCCGGCGGCGGTGCCGTCGTGGTCGGTGATCCGCCGGATCCAGCGGCGCCGGACCTCCAGGTCGGGGCAGTTGGAGAGGATCGCGGCGTCCTTGCGGGGGATGTTCTCCTGGTAGTAGAAGCGGTTGGCCACCCAGCCCCGCACCTGCCGGCGGCTCAGCCGGCCGGCGTTCATCCGGACGTGGAACGGGTGCTGGTCGTGGTAGCGCCGCGAGTGGGCCCGCAACGCCTCGACGAAGCCGTCGGCGCCGGTTCTCGTGGTCGTTGTCGTCACGGCTCTACACCTGGACCTCTAGGCCGTCCGTGGCCACTTCCATGCCGCTCTTCTCCACGATACGACGTTCGGGAGTGTCCTCCAGAAGGATCGGGTTGGTGTTGTTCATGTGCACGAAGACCGTCCGCCGCACGCCCAGCGACGGGAGCTGCGCCAGGCTGCCGTCCGGGCCGTCGATGGGCAGATGGCCCATCTCCCTGGACGTCCTGCCGGCCAGGCCGAGCCGTACGAGTTCGTCGTCGCTCCAGCAGGTCCCGTCGATCAGCAGGCATGCGCAGCCCTCGATCTCCCCGCGCACCGCCGGCGCCAGCGACTGCACCCCCGGCAGGTACACCAGCGTCCCGCCGGTGCGCTCGTCGGTCAGCCGGTAGCCCACTACGCGGCCGTGGTCCTGCCCGGTTCCGAACCGGTCGCGTTTGCCGGTGGGCACGTCGAACGCCCGGCAGGACAGCCCGTCCGCCAGGGCGAGGGCCAGGCCGGCGCCGGGGGTCACCGCCCGCCACTCGACCGGGCAGTAGCGTTCGAGCGTGCGCAGGATTCCCGAGCCGACGCACAGGGTCTCGCGCACCGCCGGTGTGGCGTACAGCCGCAGGGCGCGGGCCTCGCGCAACAGCAGCAGGCCCAGCGTGTGGTCCAGCTCGGCGTCGGTGAGGAGCACCGCCTCCAGCGGCGTCGTCCGGTCGTCGCGCGGGTGCAGTGCGGGGAAGGCCTCGATCTGGGCGCGGACGTCGGGCGAGGCGTTGATGAGGAACCACCGGCGGCCGTCGGCGCTGACCGCGACCGACGACTGGGTGCGCGCGAGGCCCCGGGAGCGGACCGCGGCGCACACCGGGCAGCCGCAGTTCCACTGCGGGGAGCCGCCCCCCGCCGCCGAGCCCAGCACGCGCAGCAACACGCCGGCACTCCGTTCGTCGAAGAGGTCCGGGTCCGTCGCCCGGCCCGGTCGTCCGTGGCCGTACTGAACCCTCGGAGGGCGCCGGACCGGGTCCGGCGCCGTCCCACGTCCGTCAGTCCGCCAGTCCGCTAGTCCTCCATCCGGGCGACGTACATGGTCACCTCGGCCGCGACCGCGATCTCCTCGAACTCGGGCGGCTCCCACACTTCGAGCGCTTCCAGCACTTCGAGCTGAGACTCCATGGATGCACCTCCTCTCTGCCCGAATCCTCTCTGCCCGAAGGGGGCAGGTTCCGGTCACGCGCTACGGCGATTCCGGGAGGGCGAAGACCATCAGGGCGCTTCCGTGCCCCGCGCCGAGCATGCCGGGGAGGAATCCCTCGGCCCATCCGCCCCAGCCGACGGGCACGGCGATGTACTGCCTGCCGTCGACCATGTAGGTGGTCGGGTTGCTGTGGTGGCCGCTTCCGCACTGGAACTGCCACAGCAGTTCCCCGGTACGGGCGTCGAGCGCGTTGAACTCCCCGGAGGCCTCACCGGCGAACACCAGATCACCGCCGGTGGCCAGCACCGAGGCGCACATCGGGAGTTCGTTGCGCCACCGCCACTTCTCCTCGCCGCTCGCGTCGAACGCGCTGATGGACCCGGCCATGTCCTCGATGTCCACCTGAACGCCCGCGCCCCAGTACGGAATGCTCTCCTTGAACTCCCGGCGCCGCCGGGTGGCCGTGGCCCCGGTGTCCTGGACCGGGACGTAGAAGAGCCCGGTCTTCGGGCTGTAAGCCGCGTGCGTCCATTCCTTGGCACCGGCCGGACCCGGGTAGAAGTGGACCGGCACTCCCTCCTCGTCCGGGTACGCCTTCGCCGTCACCTGGCCGTCCCTCGTGATCGCTCCCCAGGTGATGCGGTCCACGAAGGGGGTGATCCCGACCCTCGCGCCGTTCGTGCGGTCGAGGACGAAGAAGTAGCCGTTCTTGTCGAAGTGCCCGAGCAGTTTGCGTCCGTCCCGCTCGAACAGGATGCACTCGGCGATGCTGTCGTAGTCCCACACGTCGTGCGGGGTGCACTGGTAGTGCCAGCGGATCTGACCGCTGTCCACGTCGACGGCGATGATGCTGTCGGTGAAGAGGTTGTCGCCCTCGCGGACGGCTCCGTCGAAGTCGGGCGCCGGGTTGCCGGTGCCGACGTACAGCAGGTTCGTCTCCGGGTCGAAGGTGCCGGTGACCCAGCAGTTCGCCCCGCCCCGGGCCCAGGCCTCGCCGTCGGCGGGCCAGGTCTCCGAGCCGGGCTCCCCGGGCTTCGGCACCGTGTAGCAGCGCCACTGGTGCTCGCCGGTCTCGAGGTCGAACGCGTCGAGGTGGCCCCGTACGCCGAACTCGCCGCCGGAACTGCCGACGATGAGCAGGTTCTTCACGACCAGCGGGGCGAGGGTGGCGCTCTCCCCGGCGCGGACGTCTCCGTAGGTCCTGTCCCAGACCCGCTTGCCGGTGGTGGCGTCGAGCGCGAGCACACGGGCGTTCGCGGTGACGAAGAAGACCTTCCCCTGCGCCACGGCGACCCCGCGGTTGACGTTCCCGCAGCACAGGGACACGTCGAAGGGGACCGCGTGCTTGTACCGCCAGATCTCCACACCCGTCTTCGCGTCGAGGGCCCAGACCCAGCCGTCCCAGCCGGAGAGGAACATGACCCCGTCGACGACGATCGGGGCTGCCTCGAAGGAGTAGGTCGACGCGCCCGCGATCAGTCCGGTCGTGCCGGCCTGGAAGACCCATGCGGGGACCATGCGCTTGACGGTCTCCGTGTTGATCTGGCCCAGCGGGCTGTACCGCTGCCCGTCGTAGGCGCCGTAGTAGGTGAGCCAGTTCTGGGGCTCCTCGCGGGCGTTGAGCAGGCGTTCGTAGTCGACGCCGGCCACCACGGGCGGCGCGATGTCCCCGCCCGCGACCTTGCCGCTCAGGCTTCCCTGGTCGACGGCCCAGCCCGCGTCCACGTACTCGACGGCCATGTGCTCCACCTCCTTCTTCCTACGGCCGCGGCTGTTCGGGCCGGTCGAGGCGGGCCTCCGGCGGAGCGTCACCCATGACGACGATGGCCCCGGTCAGACCCCGGCCCTCGTCATTGCCGGTGGGGGAGCCGAACCAGTAGTAGCCCGGTCCGTCGAGGTTGAGGGCCGCCCGTCCTCGCGAATGGTTCACCAGCCAGATGAACTTCCGGTCGCCATTGCTGGGCAGGAGCGCACAGTGCGTGTTCAGGTCGTCATTGACGAGTTCGAGCTCGATATCGCCTCCGTGGGGCATGACCAGAATGGAGGGATCCCAGGCCAGCTCGTCCGGGTGGATGCGAATGGTGGCCTCCATCCGGCCGTCCGGCCTCACGGTGGCCTGCCCAATGCTTCCGGTTCCCAGCACTTGCCCCAGCGCTGCCTTGTTCTGTCCGGCCAACCCGATCTTGTCAAGGAGGCTGGACCGTTCCTGCGCGGTCGTCATCGGGGCTTCACTCTCCTCACCCGAATCCGAAGGGACCTTGAATTCACGAATTTATGAAATTCGCGCCGAAAAAGGTAAAAAATTAGTCATCAAAGAGCACGCTACGCCGGAGGAATCACACCGGGCGGCGCATGCCGTTCGTCCGTGACCAGCCACCGTTCGTACCCGAAGTGCCGCCGTCGGGAGGGGCGGAGGAATCAGGCGAGGTCGTACCGATCGAGGTTCATGACCTTGTCCCACGCGGCGACGAAGTCCCGCACGAACCTCTCCCGCGCGTCGTCGCTCGCGTAGACCTCGGCGAGGGCACGCAGCTCGGAGTCCGAGCCGAAGACGAGGTCGACGCGGCTGCCGGTCCACTTGACCTCGCCGGTGGCGCGGTCGCGGCCCTCGAAGGTTTCCCCGGTCGCGGACGTCGGGCTCCATTCCGTGCCCATGTCGAGCAGATTCACGAAGAAGTCGTTGGTCAGCGACCCGGGCGCCGAGGTGAAGACACCCAGCGGCGACTGCCGATGGTTGGCGCCCAGCACCCGCAGGCCACCCACGAGGACGGTCATCTCGGGCGCGCTCAGGTCCAGCAGGTTCGCACGGTCGACCAGCGAGTGCTCCGACGGCAGCCGGCCGCCCTTGCCGCGGTAGTTGCGGAACCCGTCCGCGGCCGGCTCCAGTGGGGCGAAGGACTCCACGTCGGTCCACTCCTGGGCGGCGTCCGTGCGCCCCGGTGCGAAGGGGACCTGGACGTCGTGGCCGGCGGTCCTGGCGGCCTGCTCGACGGCGACGGCCCCGCCCAGCACGATGAGGTCGGCCAGCGAGATCCTCTTGTCCCCGGTCTGGGCGCTGTTGAAGGATTCCTGGATCCCCTCCAGGGTGCGCAGCACCCCTGCCAGCGTGCCGGGGTCGTTGACCTCCCAGTTCCGCTGCGGCTCCAGGCGGATGCGGGCACCGTTCGCCCCGCCCCGCTTGTCGCTGACGCGGAACGTCGAGGCCGACGCCCACGCCGTCGAGACGAGCTGGGAGACCGACAGCCCGGAGGCGAGGATCCGCCTCTTGAGCGCGGCGATGCCCGCCGCCCCGACCAATTCGTGGTCCACGGCGGGGACCGGGTCCTGCCAGCGCAGCGTCTCCCGGGGGACCAGCGGCCCGAGGTAGCGCCGGACCGGGCCCATGTCGAGGTGCGTCAGCTTGAACCAGGAGCGTGCGAACGCGTCCGCGAGCTGGTCCGGGTGCTCCAGGAAGCGCCGCGCGATCGGCTCGTAGACCGGATCCGACCGCAGCGCGAGGTCCGTCGTCAGGATCGTCGGGGCGTGGGTCGCCGACGGGTCGTGGGCGTCCGGCACGGTGCCGGCCCCGCCGCCGTCCCTCGGGATCCACTGCCACAGACCGCCGGGACTCAGCTCCAGCTCCCACTCGTAGCCGAACAGGGTCTCCAGGAAGCCGTTGTCCCACCTCGTCGGGGTGGGCGTCCACGTGCCTTCCAGCCCGCTGGAGATGGCGTCCGCTCCCTTTCCCGTGCCGTACCCGCTCTTCCAGCCCAGGCCCTGCTGTTCGAGCGGGGCGCGCTCGGGTTCGGGGCCGAGGCAGGTGTCCGGGTCGGCCACGCCGTGGGTCTTGCCGAACGTGTGGCCGCCCGCGATCAGAGCGACGGTCTCCTCGTCGTTCATCCCCATGCGCCGGAACGTCTCGCGGATGTCCCGGGCGGCGGTGAGCGGGTCCGGGACGGTGTTCGGACCCTCCGGGTTGACGTAGATGAGGCCCATCTGGTCGGCGGCCAGCGGACTCTCCAGCTTCCGGACGCCCCCGTGGCGTTCGTCGCCGAGCCAGGCGCGCTCGGGACCCCAGTAGACGTCCTCGTCGGGCTCCCAGACCTCGGCCCGGCCGCCGGCGAAGCCGAAGGTCGTGAAGCCCATCGTCTCCAGGGCGCGGTTGCCCGCGAAGACCATCAGGTCCGGCCAGGAGATCGTGCGGCCGTACTTCTTCTTCACCGGCCACAGCAGCCGGCGCGCCTTGTCGAGGTTGCGGTTGTCCGGCCAGCTGTTCAGCGGCGCGAAACGCTGCATGCCGGCGCCCGCGCCACCGCGGCCGTCGTCGACGCGGTACGTCCCGGCGCAATGCCACACCATCCGGATCACGAGCGGCCCGTAGTGGCCGAAGTCGGCCGGCCACCACTCTTGCGACGTCGTCAGCACCTCGTCGACGTCCCGCGCCACGGCGTCGAGGTCGAGCGTCCGGAACTCCGCGGCGTAGTCGAAGCGCTCGCCCATGGGGTCGGCCATGGCGGGGTGCTTCCGGAGGACCGCCAGGTCGAGCCGGCCCGGCCACCAGTCGCGGTTGCACGCGCCCCCGGGGTTCATCGCGCCGGCAACGGCGTCCCGACTGTCCGTCACGGGACCCTCCTTCCGGGAACAGCGGTGGTGCCGGGGGACTCAGAGGTCCAGCGCGCGACGCACGGCCGGCGCGTTCCGCCGGGAGACCGGCACCATCTCGCTGGTCCGGCCGTCCATGACCAGGGACAGCTCGCCCTTGAGCCCGCGCTCGATCTCCCGGATGCGGCCGAGGTTGACCACATACCGGCGGTGCACCCGCAGGAATCCGGCGTCCGCCAGCTCACTGTCGAGCTTGTCCAGGCTCACGGAGGCGGCCCGCAGCCGCCCCTGATCGGTGGAGAGCCACACGTCGTTGCCCCGCGACTCGGCGAAGGAGACTTCCGGCAGCCGCAGCAGCACCAGCCGGTTGTCGCGCACCGCGACCAGCCGGCGCGGCGGCACCCGAGGATGCGCGGGTCCCTCCACCTGCGGCACCTGCGCCCCGTCGGACGCACCGAACGAGACCAGGTGCCCGATCAGGCGCCCCGACGAGAAGACGGGCCGGATGCCGATCGACGTCGGCTCGTCGGCGAGATGGGCGAAGATCTGCGTCGAGCCGACCCAGTCGGGATTGTGGGCCGCCTGCCCCGTGGCGTACCGGGCGGCCGCGATCAGCTCCGGCAGCCCGGGCTTCCAGCGCAATGTGGGGTCGACCGCCGGGGTGCAGGCGGGGACGCCCAGGAGCACGCTCGCCATGTCGTCGGCGATCACCACCTTGCCCGCGGTGTCCACCGCGGCGAGCGCCGCACCGGAGCGCGCCCTGGCCTGCGTGCAGGCCGCGACCAGCTCGGCGCCGCTGTCCCGGGCGCGCCTCTTCAACGGGTACTGGGTCATGGTGACCGCGTTCGCCAGCCAGCCGCTCGCGGACGCGGGCAGCGGGCTGCGCCAGCAGCAGATGGTCATGACCGCGATCGGGTCCTTGGTCACCACGTCACGCACCGCGACGCCCGCGCAGACCCAGTCGTGGAACGCCTGGCACCAGTGCTCCGCGCCCCTGATCGGTACCGGTCCGTGCGCCTCCAGCGCCGTGCCCATGCCGTTCGTGCCGACCGCGCACTCGGACCAGCAGAACCAGGGCGCCAGATTGGCCTCGCCGGCCCGGGCGAGCGTGGCCTGGTCACCCCACTCGGCCAGGATCCTGCCGGTGGCGTCGGTGACGGTGACGACGCCACCGAGGCCGCCCACCTCATGGGCGACGGAGGCGGCACGGAAACCCAACTCGGCGAACACGACGTCGTGCTCGGGCGTGTGGTCGGGCTCCGCGACGGCCACCGGGGCCCGCGTGAGGTGGGGATCCACCCGGTACTGCTCCCGGCAGCGGTGCCAGGAGATCGCCACCAGGGGCCGGACGTCCGGGACGTGGTCCTCGCCCCGCACGAACCGCTCCCACGCCGCGAGCACGGTGCCGCTGCCCAGGTTCGCCGAGACGGGCTCGAGCCGATGTACATCCCTCATGGTTCAGAACCGTCCTTGGTCCCTGTCCACCCCCCAGACCTGCATCCCCCACCCTAGGTTCCGTCGTCGGGCTGTGCACGTCCCTCTTCGGGCCGGTCCGAGGACCGCCGGCCGTCGTAGACGAGCAGTCCGTCCTCGCGCAGACGTACTCCCTCGCCGAGCCGATGGGGGACGAGCCGGCCGTCGTGCATCAGGTGCACGACGGGCCGTCCGCGGGCGAGCACCACGAAGTCGGCGATGACACGGCGGTGGCAACGCCACCAGACCGCCTCCGCGCACATGACGGCCGTCCGCCGCAGCGCGGCCTCGTCGAGGAGCCGGGCGATCGCGTCGAGGAACTCGCCCGTGCGCGTGTGTGCGGCGTAACCGCGGAAGGCCTCGTTGCGCCAGACGGTGTCCGGCGAGTCCGGAGGCACTGTGCGGAATCCGCCCAGTCGCGGTTCCCAGCGGTAGGCGATCCCGCGCTCGGGCAGCCACCGCAGCAGCCCCTCCCGGCCCACGTCCGGGTTGTGGCGGCTTCCGGGCGCGGTCCTGACGTCCACCACGGCGGCGATCCCCGCCGCCCGGATCAGCTCCGTGAGGCGTTCGCGGTCCGCCGTACCGTGCCCGAAGGTGACGAGCGGCTGCTGCTCCATGCCTCCAGGATCGTCTCCATGCCTCCGGAGCGCCGGAGAGCCTCGTCCCTCCGAGGGCGATCCCCACGGGTCGACACGATCGCCACGGAACGATCGCCACGGCTCGATACGATCACCACGGACCCGGGACGCGATCGCCACGGACGCAAGACGCGATCGCCACGGACCCAGGACACACGAGGTCGATGTCGGATTCCCGCCAGCCCCGGGCCGCCCGGTGCCGGATGCTGGACGCATGCAGAAAGGGATGTACACCCACCGGGAGCGCTGTGTGCGCGCCGTCCAGTCCAAGGACGCGCGGTTCGACGGCTGGTTCTTCACCGCCGTCCTGACCACCCGCATCTACTGCCGGCCCAGCTGTCCGGTGGTGCCGCCCAAGCCGGAGAACATGACCTTCTACCCGAGCGCGGCCGCCTGCCAGCAGGCCGGCTTCCGGGCCTGCAAGCGCTGCCGCCCCGACACCAGCCCCGGCTCACCGGAGTGGAACCAGCGCGCCGACGCCGTGGCCCGCGCGATGCGGCTGATCGCCGACGGAGTCGTCGACCGCGAGGGCGTGCCCGGACTCGCCGCCCGCCTCGGCTACAGCACCCGCCAGATCGAGCGCCAGCTCCGCGCCGAACTCGGCGCCGGACCGCTCGCGCTCGCCCGCGCCCAGCGTGCCCAGACCGCCCGGCTGCTGATCGAGACGACCGCCCTGCCCATGGCGGAGATCGCCTTCGCCGCCGGCTTCTCCTCGATCCGCACCTTCAACGACACCGTGCGCGAGGTGTTCGCCCTGTCGCCCAGCGGACTGCGCACCCGCGCTCCTCGGCGACCCACCGAGCCCGGCACGCTTCCCGGCACACCGGGCAGCCCTGGCTCCCCGGGCACCCCGGGCGCCCTCTCCCTGCGCCTGCCGTTCCGCGCCCCGCTCAACCCGGACAACCTCTTCGGTCACCTCGCGGCCACCGCCGTACCCGGCGTCGAGGAGTGGCGCGACGGCGCCTACCGCAGGACCCTGCGCCTGCCCTACGGCCACGGGATCGCCACGCTGACCCCGAAGCCGGACCACATCGCCTGCCGCCTCACCCTCGGCGACCTGCGGGACCTTCCGGTCGCCATCAGCCGCTGCCGGCGCATGCTCGACCTGGACGCCGACCCGGTCGCCATCGACGACCAACTGCGCACCGACCCGTTCCTCGCGCCCCTGGTCGACAAGGCCCCCGGCCGGCGCGTGCCGCGCACCGTGGACGAGGGCGAGTTCGCGCTGCGGGCCGTGCTCGGCCAGCAGGTCTCCACGGCCGCCGCCCGCACCCACGCGGGCCGCCTGGCCGCCGTGCACGGCGAGCCCGTCGACGACCCCGAAGGCGGCCTCACCCACCTCTTCCCCGCCCCCGAGGCACTGGCCGCCCTCGATCCCGAGTCGCTGGCGATGCCCCGCACCCGTCGTACGACACTGCTCACCCTGGCCGGTCAACTCGCGGACGGAACACTCCACTTGGGCGTGGAAAGCGACTGGGAGGAGACTCGCGCCCGTCTCCTGGCACTCCCCGGATTCGGCCCCTGGACCGCCGATGTCATCGCCATGCGCGCCCTGGGCGACCCGGACGCCTTCCTCCCCACCGACCTCGGCATCCGGCGCGCCGCACGGGAACTCGGCCTGCCGTCCACCCCGGCCGCGCTCACCGCCCGCGCGGCGGCCTGGCGGCCCTGGCGGGCGTACGCCGTGCAGTACCTGTGGGCGACCGACAGCCACCCGATCAACTTCCTTCCCGTCTGAGGACGTTCCGCCATGAAGCAGTACACCGTGATCGACAGCCCCTACGACCTGCTCACCCTCGTCGCCGACGACGGCGTCCTGTGCGGCTTGTACATGACCGATCAGCGCCACCGCCCGCCCGAGGAGTCCTTCGGAGAGCCCGACGACGGCCCCTTCGGCGAGGCCGTCGATCAGCTGGAGGCCTACTTCACGGGCGAACTGAAGGAGTTCACCGTCCCGTTGCGCCTGCACGGCACCCCGTTCCAGCGCACGGTCTGGGACCAGCTGCGGAAGATCCCCTACGGCGAGACCCGCTCCTACGGCGAACTCGCCACCGCCCTCGGCAACCCGGGCGCCTCCCGCGCGGTCGGCCTCGCCAACGGCAAGAACCCCATCGGCATCATCGTCCCCTGCCACCGCGTGATCGGCGCGGGCGGCAGCCTCACCGGCTACGGCGGCGGCCTGCCCAGAAAGCGGCGCCTGCTGGACTTCGAACGGGGAACGGCCCTCTTCTAGCCGCTGTGCGAGCCGTCGCGCAGCCCGCGCAGCAGCGCGGGAAGCGCCGTACCGATCGGCTCCCGCACGACCTCGTCGGCGATGTCGTCGTACGGTGTCGGCTCACCCTGACCGGTACCCCGGCCCGCTCCAGCTCGGTCACGGCCCGGTGGGCGGCGTTCGGCTCGGCCGTGAGCGCGCGGTTCTTCCGCCGCATCTGCCAGGACCGCCGCCGGATCTCGGGGTCGCCCATGTAGTACTCGTAGGTCACGAGCTTCTCGGCCTCGGGATCCCGCCGCCACAGCCCGTTCGGGCCGCGGTAGTCAGGGATGCCGGAATCGCAAGGCATCGGCGGATGTATTACAAGCGCGCCTGAGCGACTACACCTGCTCCTGGTACACCCTGATCTCAGCCGGCTGGAGTGTGCGGATCGTTTTCCAGGCTGCCCGCTCGGTCAGCCTTTCGGCCCACTCACCGAGATCGTCCCCGGCACCGTGGAAGAACCAGGAGTCGAAGCTTCCCAGGGCCTCCAGGGCGGGAGCGAGTCCGTATCGAAGCTCGCAGTGGACCTGGACGTAATGGCCGTGATCACCGTCGTTGTCGGAGATCTCGAACTGCCGGGCGAGGTCCAGCGTGAACGTCGGAGGACCGTCGAACGCGTAGGTCCCGTACTGGAACAGAAGGCCGTCAACGTCGGGTGTGTCCGGGACGTCGAACAGCCGTCTGCCGAAACGGAGGAAGGCAAGCCAGACGTCTTCCGTCGCCAGGCCGGCAAGTGCCCGTCGCCCGGCCCCCAGTTCGCCCTCAAGCACTCCCACGGCCTCACCCACCAGCGGTCTCCGCGTCATGCCCGCTCTCCTCGTCCACAGCAGCGGGGCTCAGCGTACGCAACCCGGCGAATCTTCCCGGTCACCGCACTGGCGGGATCTACTGGGTGCTCTCTGCGCTCAGCCTGCACAGCAACCGGGGCAGGGCGGTGCCGATCGGCTCGCGTACGACCTCGTCGGCGATGTCGTCGTACGGTGTCGGTTCGGCGTTGATGATGACCAGCCGTGCTCCGTGGTCGGCGGCCACGCCTGCGAGTGCGGCGGCCGGCTGGACCTGGAGGCTGGTGCCGACAGCGATGAACACCTGGCACGCCTTGGTGATGGCTACGGCCTCGCCGAGGACCGCCGGGTCGAGGCGTTCGCCGAACATCACGGTGGCCGACTTGAGGATCCCGCCGCATTCCCGGCACGGCGGGTCGTCCTCCCCGGCCGCCACCCGTTCCAGGGCGTCCTCCATCGGGCCGCGCGCCCCGCACCGCGTGCACACCACACTGCGTACGCTGCCGTGCAGTTCCAGTACCTTGCGGGCGGGCATCCCGGCGAGCTGGTGCAGGCCGTCGACGTTCTGTGTGATCACCCTGACCGGTACCCCGGCCCGCTCCAGCTCGGCGACGGCCCGGTGCGCGGCGTTCGGCTCGGCCGTGAGCGCGCGGTTCTTCCGCCGCATCTGCCAGGACCGCCGCCGGATCTCGGGGTCGCCCATGTAGTACTCGTAGGTCACGAGCTTCTCGGCCTCGGGATCCCGTCGCCACAGCCCGTTCGGGCCGCGGTAGTCAGGGATGCCGGAATCGCAAGGCATTGGTGGATGTAACACTGCGAGCTGGGCAACAACGGTGCAGGTCTTGGCCGTTCGGGTGCAGAGATGAGACAGAGCGACATGCCTCATCCAGCCGTTTGTAGACTCCTGCGCGTCGGTCTGCCTGTCCCCGATTCGCGACGCGTCAGCGGCGTCTGCGCCACAGCCGCGCCGGATGCCAGAACGAGGCATGTTGCCGGAGGCAGTCGGCCAGCGTGTCTACTGCACCTCGAATCTCAGACAACGGCCAGGTTGAAGCAGGCTGCCAGCGAGACGTCCCCGTCTGCTTTCGGAGCGGACCGCAGAGCCGAGTCGTACGTCGTCATCCTCGATCCAACGAGCAGCTTCGGTCACGTGTGCCCGCCGTAGATCGGTTTGTCAGTCCCCGTCCGTAGGCTTCTCCCAGCGTAGGGCGGGAGGTAGGGAGAGGCTCATGGCAAGGCAGTTGACGGTGACGCAGCGGCTCGCTCTGATCAAAAAGTGGAAGAACCCACCCGGCCCTTCCGAGCAGCTTCGGCTGGAGCGAGCCGAGCGCATGGTCAAGGCCGCGGTCGATCGGCACGGGCCGTTCCGGGGGCTCGACATCACGGTCGCGGCGAAGGGTTCCTACCCCAACAAGACCAACGTCCGCGGCGACAGCGACGTGGACATCATGGTGAAGCTCAACGATCCCTTTCACACCGACGGCGCGGCAGCCTGGTGGTTTGGTGAACAGGCCGACGCGGGGGCGTGGACCAGGACGAGGCTTCGCGAGGAGGTCTACGCCGCCCTCACGAATCACTTCGGGTGGGTGGACCCGAACCACAACATCGCCTTCTACGTCCCGGAGGTTGTCGGCAGCCGTCCCAGCATCGACGTAGTGCCGTGCTTCAAGTGGGTGAAGTATGACTTCTCGGCGCCCGGGGGCCAGTACGTGGGGAGCGCCGTCTATGGCCGCAACAGCAAGCGGATCATCAACTGGCCCGAGCTTCAGTTGGTCAACGGCCGCACGAAGAACACCAGCACGAACCGGCGGTACAAGTTCGTGGTGCGGGTCCTGAAGAACGTGGAGAACGACCTCGCCACTGAGGGTGTGATCAAGGCCCTCCCGTCGTACTTCTCGGAGTGCCTGATCTACAACGTGCCGAACCTCGTCTTCCTCGCCGGCGACTTTGACGACGCAGTCCGCGCGAGCCTGCAAGAGGTCTACCGGCAGCTCACGGGACCCTGGTTCGGTTCGCAGCGCATGGTGGAGCCGAACGGAATCAAGAAGGTCTTCGGTGAGGGCCAGAAGTGGACTGAGAAGGACGCACGGGAGCTGATCGAGGAAGCCTGGTATTACCTCGGCTACGGAGGCTGACGATGGGCACGGCTACCACCATCCGCACTGGCGCCACCATCGCCGCCACTCTCTACACAGTCATCCTGCTCGTGCTGGGCCTGTACCCATCGCAGTTCCGCTACCTGTTTGCCTACATCCCGGCCGCTGTCGGATACGGCGTGGTCGTCTTCGACAAGTGGGCCTGGCACTGGCCCGGCATCCACCGTTTCACCGGCCGACCCTGGGTCACCGGCACCTGGCGCGTGATCCTGTCGCCGAGCCCGGACAGCCACATACCCGAAGGCGGAAACCAGGGCCCGATCACCACGTACATGACGATCGAGCAGACCTTCTGGAGCCTGCACGCCACGCTCCGCACTAAAGAGAGCGCCTCCCGTTCAAGCAACGCCACCATCGGTTCCCCCGAGAACTCCGGCACCGGCGAGATCGGGTTCCTCTACGACAACACGCCCCGCGTGGCACATCAGCACCGCAGCCCCCGGCACGAAGGGGCCTGCCGCATCTCTGTCACGGGCCTAAATCCCCGGGCAGCAACTGGGCACTACTACACCAGCCGGTTCACCGCCGGCGACATGGACTTCATCCTGCTCAACCGCTCCATCGACTACGGCACGTTCGCCGAAGCCCAGGCGGCCGACCCAGAGCACACCCCTAGCTGACTGAGCTGGATCAAGCCATCGTTCTCTCCTGGCGACACGGGCCGCTCGGTGGGCTTGTCCGGTCAGGGAGGTAGGTCCGTTCGGGGTGCCAGGGGGTGACCGGATGGGGAACGACTGCTTGATCCACGTCAAGGCGCGCTCACAAGTCCTTAGGGAGACAGCCGCTATTGCAGGCTGCTTTTACAGACGCCACCCATGAGCTGACGTGTTGGGCTAAGATGGCTCTCTCACGCCCCAGGGACCCAAGGTGTCTGACCGAAGAGGTCGGCTACGGGTGTCTGACCGAAGAGGTCGGCCCGGCAGGGTTCGCGTGCGTCAGGCTGAAAAGTCGGCCGCGATGGGTGTCCTTCGAGGTTCATTCGGCTCCGCGCAGCCGAGGGTCCCACGGATGCACCTAATCCCATTTCGTGAATGCATGCCGTCGATATACATACATCTTCGGTACCCTTAGCCACACCTTTGTGACCTTCTGGCGCTGGCAGAACTCACCTCGACCCCAAACGTGGTCGGGCTGAGCCTGCCTGTCCAGCCTGGCCATGTCGTCAAGAAGAGGACACGGCCAAGTGCACTGGCATGACGAGGTCAGATCGATTCTGCTCGATGTTTTCGACCTCTTGGCGCTCCTATTTATTCTTTTGCTGATGCTGCTGGGAGCGTTCCCGCCCATCATCAAGGCACTGCGAGAATTGCGGGATGTCTGGCGAGGGGGTGGACCGGACGGTCCCCAGCCCCCGCGTACATAGGGGTGCTGCCAAGTCGGCACCCGTCGGACGGTGAAGAAGGCATCGAGTCTCCTGAAGCACGGGGAGCTGTGGGGGACATCGTTCTTCCATCACTATCCGCCAGACCTGACGGACCCGCATGGTGAGGAAAACTGTCGCGGTCGGTGGACGGAAGCGAGCGCTCGGCGAAGGCGACCGCCGGCATCTCCCAGGCCACCGGCTACAGTTACCTGCACGAAGGCATCGACGTCCTCACCGATCAGGCCCCAGACTTGCACGAGGTTCTGGACCGCTGCCGACGCGAGGGCATGGCTCAATGCAGATAGACGCCTACGCCTTCGAAGACGCGCTATCATCGCTGGAACGCAGTGAGTTGGGTCGGTCGCTCGATGACGTGACGCCCAGCCAACCATGCTGCCGGGAGCAATCCGACGACTGCTCTTTACGGCAGCCTCTGAAGGGCCCCCTGGGAGAGCAAACCAGGGCTCACTACCCCCAAACAGGTACCCAGATATTGCAGTAGTACCTGAGTTTCAGCGTCGGATGGGACTCAGTTCGATCACTTGTGTACGTGGTCGGACTGAGTGCGCCCGCGCATGAGGTTTGGCCTCTATTCGAAGGGAAGCCGAGCCGTGGCGTCCTCCGTCAGCCTTTGGATCATCACTTGGTCCGGGGTCATCGCTATGCTCATTTACGCCTCCAAGGCTCTTCTTGACCAGTTGCCATCCTTGGTTGAAGCATGGCGTCGCTTCAAGAGGTCGTTGAAAGATTGAGTCAGGGGAACACGTCGGCGCTCCGACTTTCGGCTGGAAGTTGGAGCGCAGGACGTGCGCCATCACGTCAGAGTGTGAACTCTCGGTGCTTGTAACTTACTCTGAAGCCTAGTGATTCCTGGAAGAGCTGTGTTTAACTAGCAATGTGACTACGCGTGAACAGGCAATCCTTCTCTGGCTGACGATATTCCTCGTGGCTTGCATGACCAAGAGCAGCCTACGGAGATCGATCGTGAGCAGCTTTAGGCAGGTGTTGGTGTCAGGCGTGGCCGTGGCGCTATCTCTCTATGCTGCTGCATTGGGATCCCTTACGTGGTTCATGGCAAGGCTCGGCTATTGGAATAAATCCATGATTGGCACGATCGTCCTTTGGTTCCTTTTTACGGGTCTGAGGTATTTCCTGCAGGTCACTGATGTAGGCAGTGAAACTGGGTTTTTCCGTAAGCGCATAGTTAAACTTGTGGGAGTAGCTTCAGTCATCGAACTCTTCTTGAATGTAAGGACCTTCAGTCTTCCTGTTGAGATTATTCTCCAGCTGGCACTTGCGGTTCTCATCACACTAAAGTCCTTTAGTGATACTAGGGATGAGTTTAAGTCGGCAAGTCGACTTCTGGGGGGAAGTTTGTTCATTATCTTCATGTGGGCCGCTATTGGCACTGCAAGAAATTTGATAGAAAATTGGAACGAAATTGAGCCCCAGGGTGTTATTTCCTTGTATTTGGCGCCCATATGGCTATCGATAGGATCCCTCTCTTGTATCTACTTGTTCGCGCTCTATATCGGCTACGAGCTGGCTTTCATGCGCCTAAAGATTGCAAGTGGTGGTACTCCTGTTAGTTGGCGAGCCAAACTCGGTATCGTGGTCGGCTTTAAGGGTAGGATTAGCCAAATTCATGCTTTCAATCACTCCTTGCTTCGAAGGTCTGCGGTCGTGGGGTCGTTCAGTGACGCACGGCAGGAAGTGAAGGGCTTTAGGGAAAGTCGCGATGCGTTGCATCGCAAATTTCCAGCGTATTGAGTGGGAAATCGGCACCAAGGATGTTGACCAAGTTGGGCGGCGGTTGGATCAGTGAGCTTTTTCAACTGAACCCCGGGAAGGTGAACGTGCGTCCGTCGTTGACACACGCTCGACGGGCAGGATCGAGCATGATGACTACTGGCGACGCCTCAGCCGCGTCACCTGATCGGTGGTCACTCTGAAAAAGCTCAGTGAATTTCATGGAGACTCGGTCAGTGCAGGCTGTGGTAGGGCCCCCGCATGTTGCCGCCGGCACGGTGCCTGCGTCGGCCTGGAGGCTGCCCCCGTAATTGATCTTTGGCATGAAGAGTGGTTGAGTCACCGTACGTGACTGAGCACATGCTCGGCTGCCACTGAGATGGCCTCAGGAGCTACCGATGGAAGCGCATCGCAGGCGATCAACCATGAGGCCGTCTGTAATGCCTCAGCAAGAATCTGACGCCCTGCGGGGCTGGCGCCGCTCTCCTTTGCGACCTTGAGCAGTGCTCGGGCTCGGCTGTCCGCTTTATCGATGCGTTTGGCGATCTTGATCGCCTGCTCTTGCTCACTGACGCGTGCTAGAGCGCTGGCAACTTCACTTAGCACGCGGGCCTGAGCTTTAAAACTAGGTAATCTCATGGCTTCGTGCGCAATCTGGATGGCTTGTGCGCGTTGGCCGGCACTCGCCATGGCATTGGCGGCCTCAGCAAGGGCTTGGGCACGCCTCTCTGGGCCAGAAACGAGGCGGGCCGTTTCGGCAGCTTCGTGAGCAATTCGGATGACCTGTGCCTGCCCAGTCGATTCTGCCAAGGTCTCGGTGATCCGTGACAACGACCTCGCTCGCCAACCGGGATCAGTCACCCGGCTTGCGCATGTCAGCGCCTCTTCGACGGTAGCGGCGGCAGCTGTGTCATTGCCAGCGCGTGTCATGGTACTGGCGATCTGCGCCAAAACCCGGGCTTGCCAGCCACCGTCTGAGATGGCACTGGCTATCTTCAGAGCATGCTTATATCCTCCCGATTCTGCGTAAGCATGAGCCACTTCTCCCATTGCTAGGGTGCGCCAGCCTTCATCCTTGATGTCCTCGGTGATCTCGCTTGCTCGTGCCAACTGGTGGGCTCTGACGGTAGGCCTCACAACTGCATGAAGGGCGCGCACCCGTTCCTTGGTCTTAGTCACCGTATAAGCGCTTTCTTCAGCCTCACGAGCCATAAGAACTGCCTGTGGGATATCCCCGCATGCAGCCATGATGTCAGCCGTTGCGGCGAGAGCGCGCGCTCGCCGACCTGGATCCGGAAGCATACGCCCAATTCCGGCGGCTCTCTGGGCGAGCTTCACCGCCTCTGAGGATTGGTGGCCGTCTGTGGCAGCTTGAGCGAGCTCAATAAGTGCACGCATACGTCCTTCCGAATTAGCCGAGGAGCGGGCGATCTCGCCAGCTTCATTGGCGATTTGATTGGCCTGATCAAAATTACCTGACAAAGCCTCACTTTTGGCGATCTCGGCGAGGGTTCGAGCCTGCAAGGTGGTGTCGGTGATGGTGCGCGCCAACTCGATCGCTTGCGCGTGTTGGCCTGCTCTAGCCAGCGCGCTAGCGGCCTCGGCATGGGTTCGAGCTTGCAAGGTGGAGTCGGTGATGGCGTGCGCCAGCTCGATCGCTTGCGCGTGTTTGCCCTCCTTGGCCAAGGTGCTGGCGACAGTGGTCAAAGCGCGCATGCTGGTTCTTTTGTCGGTAAAGTTCGCTGCGATTCTCAGCGCTTGCTCGGCCTTGCCAGCTCGTACTAACGAGTCGAGGATCTCACCTTGAACTAGCGTTCGGCTTTCGGTATTAAGGATGGCGCTAACTGCTTCGACTGCCAGGGTCATGGTTTCGCTTGCTGCGTGCCGCTCGTCGAAATCAGCCATGACGTCAGCAACAGCAGACAGCGCTCGTGCCCGCATGGAGGGATCTGCGATTAGGCGCGCAACATCTCGCGCCTCGAAGGCGATCTCGGTTGCCACCTCATGTCGGCGAAGCATTGACTGGGCCCGAGCAACTGCCGCAAGCTCTCGCGCTTGAACAAAAGAGTCGGTAATTGCGCGAGCCATCTCGGCGGCATCGTCGGCAATCTTAAAAGCGACTTCTTCTTGACTGGAGTGCCCCAGGAAACTGGAAATTTCCGCAAGTATCCGTGACCGATTCTCGGCGTTCCGGATCATGTTTGTTATGTCGATCGCCTTAAGCGCATATAGCCTCATCTCTTCATTTAGTCCAGCTTCGGCCATCGCGCCAGAGATCTTGGCCCAGTTCCTCGCCTTACTTTGAGCGGTAGGTAGCTTGTCAGCGATTTCTGTAGCCAGACGTATGAAGCTTCTGGCGTCATCGATGCTTCCCGAACGTATTAGGGCACGTCCCGTGGTTATGAGGATGTTTACCTGCCGCTCGCGTTCCGGACAGGAAAGGGCTAGATTCATGGCGCGATCGGCATGCCCGAGCAGGCCCCGTGTGATGATCAGATCATCAGGGACGTTATCGCTGTGCTCGTGAAGGCTCTCTCGATAGATAGCTAGAACGAGGGAGGTGCGGATGTCAGGGCCAGTGCGGCCTGCTCTAGTCTGATGAAGGCTAACTGCCGTGTCGATCTCGCTTAGAGCTTCAAGGTCGGACCCTGTTGTTTGCCACAAGCGCTCATGTCGAGCCGTATCACAGGCCAATTTGACGAGACCATCCGCATCTGCCTGGGAGTGCAATAGCTGAGGATATCCTCGTAACAAGTATTCTGGAGTGTTGGATGGCCAGGCTCTTTCGCGGAAGAGATCTGCCCATGCGTGGATTAGTGCGCGATGCGCAATGATTTCATCATCGGTGAGCATCTCCAGTGCAGTGTTGTGGAGTTCCTCGTGGCCGAGGATGTAAACCTCTCCCTCTGGTGCCCAGGTGCGCGGGCTTGTAAGAAACAGTCGTCCGATCACACCTACGAGCGTTCTACGTATTCGTAGAGGGCGAGTTCCAAGAAGATGTGCCAGATCTTCAGCGCTGAGTCCGCCACCGGCGGCCGCAACTAGGCCGAGTAATTGGTAACCCAGCCCGCCTTTTTCCACCAACTCGTCGAGGGCGTTCTCGGCTTCGGCACGGACAGTTGCCGCGTGCGGGGATCTCGTCAAACGATGGTTGATAGCGTCTGTTCGTAGCGGGTGGCCAGTCGGGACGTCATGGGGGATGGGAGGGTGCGGGCGTCCTGCAACCAAAATTCGGATGCCGTGGGGCGGATTCGCTGGGAGGAGAGCGGCAATACTATGCCCCCCAACTGCTGCGTCGTTGCTGTGGTCTTCATCAAGGCCGTCGACGACCAGGACCAACCGTCGGCCCCGATCGGCGCAGTGCCTCGCTGCCCGCTCGAGGGCGTGCAAGAGTGACTCATCCCTCGTGTACTCAGTGACGGCAGGTTCTTCCTCGTCCAGAAGTGCGTACAACTGACGCTGGACAACTTCGCAGAAGGCAGCGCGATTGTTCTGTCCCGCCAAACGTGCCGTGATAAAGAAAGAAACAACGACTATTTCAGTTGGTGGATTCAGGACGAATTGAGCCATCAGTGCAGTCTTACCCGCCCATGCCGGCGCGAACCATCGCCACCATGCTCCGGATAAGGTTGGGAGTGGAGCCGTGCAGAATTCAACCATTGAGGCCAATTCCTCTTCGCGGCCCTGGAAGCGTGGTGCAGCTAGTCGGCGGACCTGATGCAGGTAACCGGAAACGGCCGGCCGCACCCGTGGTAGCACAACGTTGCCGTCAATATGGCCTGTGTTGACAAAGGCGCCTGGGCCTTCCACATGACCGTCCCCCGTTCCTCTCAACGACACTCGGCTGGAGCCAACCAAGGTTCCCCCACTTTTATTGGGCTTACGCACGCTTACGTTTCACTGAGGGATGATGCCCGTATTGGCCTGTCCGCCATCCGCGTCGGCATCCCCGGTTCCCTTGACTTCCACCTTTGTTGGCTCGGCGAGGCCGGTAGGGATAATCGCCCCGGTGTTCGCTCTACCTCCACCACGGGCAGTGGCCTTGCCAGTGTCGGAAACTTGGATGTGGATACCGGAGTGGGCCGGGGCGGTCGCTGTCGTGGCCCAGAGAGCAACCCCAAGCGATGCAATGCCGACGAAAGCGGAGACTATCCCAGCGACCTGATTGGCTCGGTCCCAACTTAGTAAGGAGGTCACCCCTGCGAGTACGCCGATGGCCAGGCCAGAGGTCACCAGGACTATCCGTTGCCTACGCGTCATGCCTCCATCATGACTGCGGAGACGCGCTTATGTATGCCCTTCGAGGCATGACAACAGGCTCCATGCGTCAGCTGGTTCACTCAGTGTGACCACAACATGCTCGGTGGGGGATGGTCCAGGATGACTGTGACGCTCCTGCCCTCGTTTCGCAGTGGCCCGCTCGATACGGTCGTGGTCGGGTCTGGTGTACGCCGGGATGGTCACCCTTTGGCGTGCGCCGGTTGATCGCGCGCGACTAGGGGAGCTGGTACGGGCATGGCGGTTGACGTTGCTAGGTCGAAAGAGGGGTTCACGTCGACGGCGGCTACACGGGTGATGGTTGCCGCGTGCCGGGCTGCGGGGCTTGATGGCAGGGGCGCGGAGTTGATCCGGCTCGGGGAGAACGCGTTGTTCCGGCTGGCTTCGGTGCCGGTGGTCGTGCGTGTGGCTCGTGGGCGGGAGTGGTTGACCACGGCTCGTAAAGAGGTCGCTGTCTCGCGGTGGTTGGCGGGTGAGGGGTTTCCGGCTGCTCGGATCGTTGAGGATCTTGAGCAGCCGCTCGTGGTCGACGGTCACCCCGTGACCTTCTGGCATCTGATTGTTGAGGGGGACCGGAAGGCGACGTATGGGGAGCTGGGGGCCACCCTGCGGGATCTCCACGCTTTGAAGGTGCCGGACGGGCTTGAGCTGCCCTCGTTCGATCCCTTCGACAAACAAGAGCGCCGGCTCGACCGGGCCGTGATCCCGGAAGACGACAAGGTGTTCCTTCGGAAGCGCTGGCGCGAACTGCAAGACAAGTACGCCGAACTGCGCTTCGAGACGCCCAAGGGGCCGGTGCACGGGGACGCGCACGTGCAGAACCTCATGGTGGACGATCAGGGGCAGGTCATCCTGATCGACTTCGAAGCCTTCTGCTTCGATCATCCCGAGTGGGATCTCATGGTCACGGCCGTTGAACATCACAGCCTTGGGTGGCAGACCGATGAGCAGTACGCCGACTTCGTGACCGCGTACGGGCGTGACCTGTATGACTGGCCCGGGTACGAGACGCTGCGAGGGCTGCAAGAGTTCGGCATGACGACGTGGCTCATGCAGAACGTGCAGGAGGACGAGAGGACGGCGGCCGAGTACCGCCGGCGCATCGCTGGCCTGCGCAATGACGATGCTCCGCGCGACTGGCGGCCCTGGTAGCTGCTACTCGTCGTCGAGTCGGGCAAGTGCGTCCCGCACCTGGTCGTTGAAGGCGGCCACGATCGGGTTCGTCGCGTGGGCGCTCACCTCGGCCTGGAAGTCGGTGACGTAGCGCTGGAAACGGGTGGACTGAAGGGAGTCGCCGCCATCGACTGCGAGGCTCGCGGTGGTGACGGCGGCCTCCAACTCGTCGTTTAATAGCTGGCTCTGCGCAAGCACCATGCGGCAGAACCCGAGGGTTCGGGCGTACTTCGGGTCGGTGCTGTCCACGGCGCGTTGTGCCTGTTCGACTGTCTCTCGGCGCATCTTGAGGTCGCGGAAGCAGTGGCAGAGCTCGCCCATGAGTTCCGCGGCGTCGAAGTAGGCGAGCCATACGGGGTCTTCGGCTGTGTCGGCGTGCTCGAAGTGGCGTTCTGCCTCGTTCATCGCGCGGCCAGCCGCGATGCGGTCGCCTGCGTTGGACAGGGCGCGGGCCTCCATCGCCGAGTAGTTCGCCATGGCGCGCGGAGTGGCGCGGCCCTTGGCTCCCTCTACCGCGGCTCGGGCCAGTTGGATTGCCTGGGGGTGGCGACCGAGGTAGTTGGCCTGGTGGCTGAGGTTGCCGAGGATGCGGGCGCCGAACATGCGGTCGTCGATGACCTGGGTCAGGCGCAGAGTGGAGGTCAGGTAACGGTGGGCGAGCCGGTGGTTTCCGGTGTCGTACGCGGTCCATGCGAGCAGCTGCGAGACCTCTGCAGCGGCGCTGAATAGCGCGGTTCCCGTCTTCTCGCTGTAGCTGGCATCCAGCAGGGGCAGGACCTCGTGGCGAAAGTAGTGGCGTAAGGCTTTGTGCCCCTGGCCTCCGCCGTACTTGAAGTCGAGTTGCATGAACATGCTGGCGGCGTCCCTAATGGCGCGGACATCGCGCATGCCGACTCGTTGGTGTGCGGGTCGGTCGGCCTGGATGCCGTCTGGGCGCGCGATCATCCATGACAGGACCGCCGAGCTGAGATCGCCGTCTGCGACGGTCAGCTGATCGGCGGCCGGGGCTTCGGCGCGCTCATCGGCAAGGCCTCCGAGCATGGAGAGCGCCTCTGGCACTGTGCTGGGGTATCCGACCGGCTGAGGGGTGGCCGGCCGTGCAAGGTCGAAGAAGCCGAGATCGCTCGGCGTGATGGGTCGGCCCAGTTTGCCGCCAAGGACATCAGCCATGATCGCTGCTGCCTGCGGCTGGATGCCTGAACCCTCGCGCCATCGCTTCACGGAAACGTGTGTAGTTCCGAGGCTCACTCCGCGTTGTGCGGCGGCGTCCTGCATCCGCTTCGCCAGACCCTTGTTCGAGACCTTGACCTCGTCCATGACGGCGATCAACTGCGCGTTCGGCTCTCGGTTCATGCTCCCCTGCCAACCCGAGAATGACGGCGAGTGTTCATCGTGTCACAGCAGTCTCTCGCTGGGGGGTTCATTAGTGAACCCCCTTTGCGTTTGCCGGTGTTCACGTGAACCCCCTGGTGAACGCTCCCGGTCAGGGGCCTTTCGCCGTGTACTGGCTTGCGTGCAGCAAGCGGTGTCGGCAGAGCCGTCGAAGGCTCGGAAGGGGACACGATGGATGCAGGGAAAGCCAAGCGCCTGTCGAGCGAGTTGGACGCGTACGTCCACTGGTTCGTGGCGCCGAACCCGTCCTCCGCTGGACACTTCCTGACGCTGACGCTCTTTGCCGAGTGCGGCAACTCGGCACGTGTCGCGCGGGATCAGACGGCCGAGTTCCTTCGGGGCGCGGGCGCCTGTGACGTGGTGGACGATGCCCGGTTGGTCGTCTCAGAGCTGGTCGGAAACGTGGTGAACCACGCGGTGCCGGATCGGGATCTGGCTCGGCCGGGTGGCTGTCGGCGCATCGACGTGATCGTCAAGGTGTGGCCGAAGTGGCTGTTCATCGGCGTTGCCGATGAGGACTCGACGCCTCCCCTGCTCCCGGTGGGCGAGATCTTCTCGCCGGGCCTGGTGGCGGAACTGTCCGAGGCGGTGTTGCCGGACAGCGGGCGTGGGCTGCTCATCGCTCAGCGACTGGCCACGGCCGTGTGGTGGACGCCGGGGGACGGTGGCGGCAAGACGGTCTGGTGCCGCTTCGATCTGGACGGCGGGGCTGAGCACAGACCGCGCTGATGATCTCCGATCCGCCGCCTGCGGTTCTCCCTCGCGATCGGGAGCAGGCGGCGGACCGGACACCGATCGGAGCTCGACCTACTCCGGTCACCGGGCGCGGCCCCTCGGGTCGCGGGAGCTCCCCTCTCGGCTGGGGGCCGCGCCTCACAACCACATACCGAGACCGGGCCACCCCATCAGCCCTGGAAAGCGAAGGGTGGCCCGGCTGGGAACACGGCGGTTCCCGGTGCCTGATGGTACCGGGGCCGTCGTGCTGCTCGTCTGCCCTGGGACAAACAGAGTTGATGATCCGTTACCTAGATCAGGGCAGAGGTGGGCAAGGTGACTGGCTCGGGTGAGAGCTGGCTGAGTGATGGCCTCGATGACGCGATGGGCGTCGACCACGGCTTGTGGGTGCGGGGGGTCGACTACGTGGGGGGCTGGCGGGAGGCTCGGGAGGTTGCCGACCAGTTGAACCGAGCGCTGCTCGGTGCGGGCTTTGAGTTGTCCGCCGTGCGGGCGGTCGCCTCGACGGGTGAGGGCGGGCGCGGGCTCGTGCGGCTGGCGGGTTGGCCGGAGGCGGTGGAGCGGCTTGCCGGGCTCCTGGAGGGGCTCGCCGGCGGTGGCGGCGGTGCGGCGTGAGGGGCGTGTTCGCTGGTGACCGCGGTTCGTGGGCACGTCGTCGGCTGGAGAGACTTTGGGCAGTAGCTGCCATGGGGCGAGTGAACAGGGGGCCTTACGCTGGCCCGGCGAATCGGGCAGGTACTGGACCTGCCCGCGGTTGTGCCCGATGGGCCCCCTGTTCTTCGAGGCTCGCCCCATGGGAGCTGCGTAAAGTCTCGGAGGCCGGCGACCCTCAGCCACCCACGCCCCGGGGTGCGACGGCCGGTCCACGCCTCGACTTCTCTGGCTGGCTGTGGCGTGGGGCGTCCGGTGACCGGACGGGACCGGCGTCCACGCCGCACGCCCGGCCGGGGCGGCCGGGCGGCCCGGCGCGCCGCAGGCGCGCCCTTGAGGAAGTGAAGGCGGTTTCGACCGATGCCGGTTGCCGGTCAGGTGCGGGTGCATCGGGCGGGCTGTTTGTCGGCGGTGATCCGGTAGGCGAGTTCGGCACGGTCCGCGCCGATGCGCAGCTCTTCGAGGATCAGGGGGCGGTCGTCGGTGCCGTGGGTGACGCGGGCCATGTGCAGGATCGGGGTCGCGTCGGGGAGCTGGAGCGTGGTGCGCTCGTCCGGCAGCGGCATGCGGGCGCGTACCGTCTCGGTCCACGACAGCTTGTGTCCGGCCTGGGTGAGTACCCAGTAGATCGCTGCCGGAGGCTTGCACGGCTCCTTGCCGAGCAGCGGGACGGCCTCGGCGATCTCGAAGGGGATCAGTGTGCGGTGCATGGCGCGCGTCCCGGTGCTGGGGTCGGTGAGCAGTCGGTCGCAGCCGAACAGTGCTTCTTCCTCGCCGAGTTGAAGCAGTCGGCCGGTGTCCTTGGCGGTGTGGGTGCGGTAGGTGTTCGGCTCCTCGGTCTCCTGCCATACGTCGCCGTTGGGCATGACGAACTTGCCTTCGGTGGTGCGGCTGATGCGCCGCTCCAGGGTCAGGGCCGGTTGGCCGTCGGAGCGTACGAAGCTGCCCTTGCCGTGCCGGACATCGATCAGCCCTTCGGCCCTCAGTGCGGCGATGGCGTTGCGGACCGTGGGGCGGGAGACGCCGTAGCGGGCCATGAGTTGGGCCTCGGACGGAAGCAGGGAGTCGGGGGCGAACTCGCCCGTGAGGATTGCTTCCCTGATCGCTGCGGCCACCTGCTGGTAGAGGGCTCCGGGGCGCTGGATCTCGGTCATCTCGGCTTCTCCGGGTGAGGTCGTAGGCACGTCGCACGCGCGACATCACTCGTCAGCATAAGTAGTTGCATCCCTGTCGTACAGGACTCCATAGTCGTAACTCGTAAGGACAAGTGACGTCAGTACATCGCTGACGTCCCGACTGGCCAGGGAGGCCAAAGAAATGCAGTCCATTCCCGTGGACACGGCGCGGCTGGGCGTACTGCGGTGCGCCATCGCGCCCGAAGTGAAGATCAGCAACCCCGAGACACAGGAGGTGAAGAAGGACCGGGACGGCAACCCCGTCTACACCGTCGCGGTCACCGTGCGGCAGGACCGGCGGCGGATCTCCGTCATCGAGATCGCCGTGACCGGTGAGCCGAAGGGCATCGAGGAAGGGCAGATCGTCAAGGTCACCGGGCTGACGGCGTTCGTCTGGTCGATGGGCGAGCGGCATGGCGTCAGCTTCCGCGCCGATGCCATCACGCCCGTGCCCGGCGCGACGGCGCATGCCAAGGGCGGTGGCGCCTGATGGGACCGATCCTGCTCGCCTTCGCCCTGGCCGTGCTGGCCTGGGTGCTCGTCGTCGGTGACCTGGTGCGCCGGCGCCGTCCGGCCTGGCACTGGTACCTGGTGGGCTACCCGGCTGCCGCGTGCCGGGTGGTGTTCACCTGGCGCAAGGTCGCCATGCTCAACGACCTCGCCGTCTCCCGCCGCCCGCCGCGCGGACTACTCGGGGACCTGGTGGTCAAGGGCGATCCACTGCGGCCGGTGGCTCCGCGGGTCTCCTTCCCGCGCGCCACCCGCATGGGCCTGACCGTGATCGTGCGGCTGCACGCGGGGCAGACCCCGGCGACGTACCTGAAGGCGGCGGACGCGTTCGTGCACGCGTGGAAGGTGCACGCCGTGCGGGTCACCTCGCCGGAACGCGGACTCGTCCTGCTGACGGCGACGGCCACGGATCCGCTGCAGCGGCCTGGCTTAGCCACGGCTCCGGCCGAACTCCTCTCCGCGCTGATAGGCGTGCTGGAGTCCGGCGGGGCGTGGGTGATGAACCTGCGGCTCGTGCCGCACTGGCTTATCGCCGGGGCCACCCGCTCGGGCAAATCCACGCTGCTGGCCCGGCTGATCACCCAGCTCGCTGGCCAGCCGGTGGCCCTGGTCGGCATCGACTGCAAGGGCGGCATGGAACTCGGCCTGTTCGCCGGACGGCTCAGCGCGCTGGCGACCTGCCGCAGGGAAGCGGTCGCCGTGCTCTCCGCGCTGGTGGTCGACATGCAGGACCGGATGAGCGCCTGCCGGTCCGCCGGTGTCCGCTCGATCTGGGAGCTGCCCGAGAAACTGCGGCCGGTGCCGGTCGTCGTGATCGTCGACGAGATCGCGGAACTGTACTTGTCCGACGGCACCCGCGAGAGCAAGGCGGAAGCAGACCAGTGCTCCACGCTGCTGCTCAGGCTGGCCCAGCTCGGGGCCGCGCTCGGCCTGCACCTGGTCGTCGCCGGCCAACGCGTCGGCTCCGACCTCGGCCCCGGCGTCACCGCCCTGCGGGCCCAGCTCGGCGGCCGTATCTGCCACCGCGTCAACGACCCCAGCACCGCCGAGATGACCCTCGGCGACCTGAACAAGGACGCCGTGGCCGTCGCCCAGTCGATCACGGCGAAGGAACGTGGGGTGGCCGTGTGCACCGGGCCGGACGGCGGCTGGAGCCGCGCCCGATCCCACCTCACCCCGACGCAAGAGGCCGTGGCGGCCGCGAGGAAGTACGCCGCGACCACTCCCGAACTGCCCGGCCTGACAAGGGCCCTTGAGGCGCTGGAAGGAGACGAGAAGTGATCGGCGAAGGTACGGCGTTCACGTTCGCGGTGATCTTCGGGATCATCACCGTCCTCCTCGTCCGCTCCCGCGACGTCCGCGCCTGGGAAGCGGTCTGCGTCGGCCTCTTCGGCCTCTACCTCGGCCAGACCCCCGTGGTCTTCACGATCCACGGCCTCGTCACCTGGCTGATCAACGGCTTTTCCCACCCTTGAGCTGAAAGGACAGAACCGCATGCCCATGCCCCGCGTGAGGTGCCCCCAGTGCAAGGGCGACGGAGCCCGCAAGACCTGGACCGGACGGCAGCGGCGCTGCCGCGTCTGCCGCGGAACCGGAACCATCCGCTGACTTCGCACCCCATCCGACCCGCAACGGAGGCGATCCCCATGACCCACAGCGCACTACCCACCACCCTCCCGGCCGCTACGGCGGCCCACCCCGGAAGGTCACCACCATCACCCCGCAGATCACCCCGGCTGACCGGCGCGCCGCCCTCGACCGCGCGGCGCGCCTGCGTCAGCTCCCCGAAGCAGACCGCGACGCCATCCGCCTCGCCCAAGACCCCAAGTTCGCCCGCTGGCTGGAGCAGATCACCGCCACCGGCGGCTGTGCCCACCCAGTCCACCTCACCGGCTCGACCACCACTCTGGACGGTGCGACTGGCGAGATCCTCCACCACTACGACACCCGCACCGAGCCCGGTGAACGGCTCCTCGTCCGCTGCCGCAACCGACGCGCCACCGTCTGCCCGGCCTGCTCCCGCCTCCACGCCGGAGACACCTACCACCTCGTCCGCGCCGGCCTCCTCGGCGGCAAGAACATCCCCGCCACCGTGCGCAACCGCCCCTGCCTCTTCGTCACCCTCACCGCCCCGTCCTTCGGCCCCGTCCACCGGGCTGGGGAGCTGTGCCGTCCCCGTCGCGACGGCGGTACTTGCGAACACGGATGCTCCCTCGGCTGCGGCGCCGTCCACGCACCGGACGCACCCGCCGTCGGCCAACCCCTCTGTCCCGGCTGCTACGACTACACGGCGCATGTGCTCTGGCACGCACACGCATCCAAACTGTGGGACCGGTTCGTCATCGACGTCCGGCGGCGCCTCGCCTCATCCGTCGGCCTCGTACAGTCCCACTTCGCCAAACATGCCCGGCTGTCCTTCGCCCGCGTCGCGGAGTATCAGAAGCGGGCGGCTGTCCACGTGCACGCCGTCGTCCGCCTCGACGGACCGAACGGACCTGACGAGGAACCCCCGTCCTGGGCCACTCCAGACCTGCTCATCGACGCCGTGTGCGCCTCCGCCCGGCGGGTCGTGGTCCGCACCCCCTACAGCCCGGCCGTAGGCGAGCTGGCCTTGCGCTGGGGCGCTCAGGTCGACGCCCGGCCACTACGCGCCGACGGCGACGGACCCGACGATGACGCGGTCGCCGCATACGTGGCCAAGTACGTGACCAAGGGTGCAAGTGAGACAGGTGCCGGCCTCGACCACGCGCTCTCGACCTGGGGCGACATCGAGTTGGCGCCCGTGAGTGGACACGTCCGTGCCCTCATGCGCCGATGCTGGCGCCTGGGCAGCCTGCCCGAGTACGCACCGCTCCGGCTCCGGGCCTGGGCTCACACCCTCGGCTACCGGGGCCACATCCTCACCAAATCCCGCGCCTACTCGACTACCTACGCGGCACTCCGCGCCGAACGCGCCCACCACATGGGTCACGCCGACGTGCCCGACGTGGTCACCGAAGGGCACTGGCGTTACGTCGGTTCCGGACACACCTCCGGCGCCGCACTTATCGCCGCCGGAATTGCCGACGACCTTGCTCAGTTGCACGAAGTTATCCGAGAAGAGCGGTCGGCTGCACTGGGGGAGGCGGACCGCTGACGGCGAGACGTGAGAGGACAGAAGCCGCAGGATGGGAGTGGGCCAGAGAGCACGCGCGCAAGGCTCCCAAGTGGTCGGATGCCCGATGGCGGCAAGTGAACGCGATCCTTGGTCTTGAGGTGAGAACGACTCGGGCCCGTTCCGGCAAGCGCATGCCGTAACGGGCCCGATGATGGGAATTCTTGAAAATCACCAGGTTCGCTCTTCGTTACCCAGACAGTTGCGCGATCAACCAGAGGTGCCTCTGCGGGCGATCCGGTACAGCACACACTGGCGAAGCGGTCCCTCGGGCACGCTTGGATCCTCGAAGTCGTCGGCCGGATCCCGGGTCATGCCGATCCGGCGCATTACAGCCTGGGAGCGAAGGTTGTTGACTGTCGTCGACGCAACCACTTCCGGCAGTCCGAGGGTCTCGAAGCCGAATGCCAGGCAGGCTAGGGCAGCCTCGGTGGCGTAACCGTGACCCCATGCCGAACGCTTCAACCGCCAACCAATATCCACCCCCGCGAACGGCATGTCCTCGCCCACCTCGTCGAAGCCGGCACGGCCGATGAACTCACCAGTCTCCCGTGCTTCGAGCGCCCACCACCCAAAGCCTCGCTCGTCGAACTCGGCCTGCATGAGTGCCACCGCGGCATCGCTTCGCTCCCGTGTGAGCAGTTCCCCCAGGTGTTTTCGGACTTCGGGATCGGCATTCATAGCCGCCCACGGTTCGAGGTCGGACTCCCGCCACCGGCGGAGCAGAAGACGATCGGTTCGCAGCTCTGGCATGCCACCCAGCCAACCCGAACCAGATCAGGGTGTCGATCGGTTATGTCGAGCCCTGCCGTCTCGCCCATGCCATACCTGCTGCGATGGAGCCACTTCTCATCCGTGCGGTGGAGCCCAAAGAAGTGCTTTCAAACAGTCCGCTAGTCCTCGCCCCGGTAGATGGGCGTGAGTCGATTCCAGACCGGGCCACCGGGTCTGACCGCTGGACTGACCAGGACGGTCAGGAGTGTCTTTTCCACGTACGCGTGCTGCTCCACGAAGTCGAGATCGTCCCACACACGGCGTAGGTCGACCGGCTGTCCTGTCGCGCGCATTACACGGCGGCGCCACTCGTTACGCTCGTTCACTAATCGACGTTCCGTCGCCTCCGCCTTCGCCAGGAACGCGAAGAAGCGCTCTTTGCTGACGAGCCGCTGTTCGCGCTGCTCTGTCCAGTCGGCAATGTCTTCCCGGATTCGGGCAAGCTCTTCTTCGCCGCCCCACTCTTCGGGCACCGACGTGGCTTCCCGCTCCTGGGCCTCCTCCTCGTACTTGGCGATCACAAGCATCTTGAGCGCACGGTCGGTCTCCGGCCCGGAGACACGGATCCCGCCGCATCCGTAACCGCTCCGCTTGTCGGGGCAGGTGTAGTAGAAGAACCCTTCGGGCTTGTTCCGGCTCACTGGCGCCTTCATCGCGCGCAAGCGGCCTCCGCACCCGTTCTTGTCACACCGCAGAGTGCCTGTACCCAGGTACTTCCGGGCGTTGTACGCGTCGCCGGGCTCAGGGGACTTGCCGATGATTTCGGTGACGGCCTCCCAGTCGGCCACCGAGATGATCGGGTCCCACTGGCCCCTGACCGGTTCCCCGTCGTCATCGAGGACGGGCTCAACCCTCACGCTCTCGGTCCCAGTCTCCGGGTTGAACTCCCGAACCTTCCTTGAGCGGTAACCGCAGATCCGGGGGTTGCGGAGCACCTGTTTCACGGTCTCCTTGCTCCACCCGTTGCCCCGCGTCGTGGTGATGCCCTGCTTGTTCCAATCGGCTGCGATCGCCCTGGGGGACGCTCCGGTGAGAATGCGCGCGACGGCCTTACGGAGTACAGCGGCTTCCTTGGGATCAAGCTTCCGCTTGTCGTCCTTGTAGCCGAACGGGCGGGTGCTGCCCGTCGGGATTCCTGCCTGCTGCAACGCTTGGTGCTTGCTTCGAACGCGTCGGGCTGTGTCGGCGCTCGACTTGTTGGCCACGGTCACCAGCAGACGCGCGACCGTCCGGCCGTTGTCGGTGAGAAGGTCGAGGGTGCCGGTGATGTCGATGATCGGGCGGCGGAAGTTCTCCACCACCTCGATGGCGTCTTCAAGATGCCGGTTGTCGCGCGTCAGACGATCGATGTCGTAGACGATCAGGCCGTCCAGTCGCTGGCCGTCGGGCGTCGTTCCGCGCTTCAGATCTTCCAGCGCCCCCTCGAACACTGGGCGTATCACGCGGTAGGAGATCGTTCCGTCCGGCTGCCGCACCCTCTTGCGCTTCCACGCCGACGTGTCGGGTTCCTCGTACGTGTAGACGTGCCGGCCTCCGCGGCTCTCGACGAACCGGCGGGCGTCCTTCTCCTGCTCTTCCCGGCTCTTGATGTCCCGACCCGTGGCCGGACGCCACTTCGTGCCGTTGTCGGACACGCGATTCGGCTGCCTTCTGGCAGAGGACGCGGATAACTCCTCGTCCTCCGCTTCGAGGGAGAGCCGGACCAACGCCGCCCAGTTCTGTCCTTCCAGGTCACCCCAGTGCGCTCGCTGAACCAGGTCATCGGTCATGGCGCGAGGTTACTTCCGCCAATGCTCTGTTCGGTGGAGATACCGGCTCCGCTGAGGATGGCGACGAGGGGTTTGGTCATGGGGCCGAGGGTAGGGCGGAGGGGCGGCACGGGCGAACGGATATTCGCCCGGGGCCGGACGGGAGTCATCCGGTGGTCATCCGGGGCGGTGGCCGTTCTCCAGTTCCGCCGTGCCCGTGCCGTCGGTCAGGACGTCGAGGGCGGTCAGGACGCGGCGGCCCAGGGCGCCCGGGAGGTGGGCGGCGAGTTCGTCGCGGGCGACCAGGCGCCAGGACAGCAGTTCCTCCTCCTGGAGGCGGATCGCCTTGAGGTCGTCGTCGGTGAGGAACCCGCCGTCGTAGAGGTACGCCACCAGCGGCGGCCGTGCGGTGCCGGGCACCCAGTCCACGACGAGCAGCCGCCCCGGCTCGCGGTCGAGCCCGATCTCCTCCAGCGTCTCGCGGCGCGCGCCCTGGCGCGGAGTCTCCCCGTCGTCGGACTCGACGGTGCCGCCGGGCAGCGTCCACCCGTCCCGGTAGTTCGGCTCGACGAGAAGCACCTGGCCCTCCGCGTCACGGAAGACGCAGGCGGCAGCGGCGAGGACCCGGGGAAGGCCGGCGATGTACGTGGCGTAGTCCGCGGTGGTCATCCAAGAAGGGTAACGAGCCGCGTGGCGGCCGGTGCGACGCACCGTGTCGCCGGTCCCGCGCCCGGGGCACCGGGACCGGCGTCCGGCGTGGTCACATCCGGGCGGCGACCTTGCGGGCCAGCTCCTCCAGGCGCCGGTCGTTGTCGGCCCGGTCCGCCACCACGGTCATCGCGACCCAGGTGCCCGACGTGCGGAACAGGAGCCCGAACGTTCCGTGGTCCTTGTCGTCGTAGGCGGTCGCCTCGTCGCCGATGCCGGTGAGCGGCTTGCGGTCGGCTGCCCGGAGCATGTCGTCCATGAACTGCCGGGCCTCGTCCCCCTGGATGGTGGACGCGATCGGTACCCCCTCGTGGGTGTATCTGCAGCCGCCCGCGGTGTCCTCGCTCTTCTGCCCCTCGACGGACGTGCCTCCCAGCTCCTGGGCCTCCTGAAGGGAGATGAGCGCGCACGGGTCCGCCGGGGCCTTCTTCGACGGAGCGGAGGGGGCGGCTCCCCCCTGTGAGGCGGTCGCGGAAGGCGCGGAGCCGGCGGCGGGCGCCTTCTCGCCGGAGCCGCCGCAGCCGGCCAGGCCGAGGACCGCGAGCAGGGTTGTGGACAGCAGCGCCGAGCCTCGGCGCACACGGATGAGAGTCATGGTGTTCTCCTGGTTTCTGCCGACCGTCAGGGCTGATGGAGCCGTTGCCGGACCAGGATCCCGGCCCGCGGGGCGAGAGTCCGCGTGTGGTGCGGATTGGTGACCGCTGTGTGTCCATGTTGTGGAGAAGTGCGATGAGGGCGGACGGAACGCACCATGCCGTTGCAGGAGCGGGCGGGAAGCGGGTCCTGCGGGTGCGGTCCTGTCAGGCGTCGAGGCGGGCCAGACACAGGGTGCGCTCGGCGAGTTCGCCGATGCTGACGCCGTCGAAGCCGAAGACCGCGCTGCGGACCGTGTCCTCGAGGGGGTCCTTCCACTGGGCCGGGACGGCCGCCGCACCCGTCATGACGCCGGCCACCGAGCCGGCCGTCGCGCCGTTGGAGTCGGTGTCCAGGCCGCCGCGGACGGTCAGCGCGATGGTGCGGGTGAAGTCGCCCCCGCCGTAGAGCAGGCCGGACGTGATGACGGCGGCGTTCGGCACCGTGTGGATCCAGCCGAGACCGGCGGTCTCCTCCGCAAGCGTGTCGAGCGCGTCCTCCCAGGGCAGGCCGGCCTCGTGCAGGGCGAGGGCCCGGCGCACCGTGCGGGCCAGACGGCTGCCGGCCGGGATCACCGTGAGCGCGGTGTCGACGGCGGCGCGGACGGTGGGCGCGGTGAAGGCCGCCGCGATCAGTGCCGCCGCCCACATGGCGCCGTAGACGCCGTTGCCGGTGTGCGACAGCACCGCGTCGCGGCGGGCCAGCGAGGCGGCGCGGCGCGGGTCGCCGGGGCTGGTCCAGCCGTGGATGTCGGCGCGGATCAGGGCGCCGATCCACTCCTGGTACGGGTTGTCGTACGTGGCCGTCACGGGCGGCTTGAGCCCGTTCGCGAGATTGCGGTACGCGGCCCGCTCCGCGGTGAACGTCTGAAGGTACGGCAGGCGCCGCAGCCACAGCTCGCCGACCTGCTCCGTGGTGAAGCCGAAGCCGTGCGTCTCCAGGAGGTCGAGGCCCAGGATCGCGTAGTCGACGTCGTCGTCGCGGCAGCTGCCGTGGATGCGGCCGCGGACGCAGCTCCGCCACTCGGGGCGCAGCGGCGGGTCGTCGTCGCCGGCCGGCTCGGGCAGGTAGTCGGTCAGCGGCAGCGCGTCGGCGGCGCGCAGGTAGCGGTCGATGCGGTCGCGCGTCCACACGTCGCCCTGCTCCACCGGCTTGCCGAGCATGTTGCCGGCGATCCGGCCCAACCAGCCGCCGAGGATGCGGTCGGCGAGCGCTGGTCCGGTGTCCACGGCGGTGTCCACAGCGGTCATGGGAACCGGTCTACCGGATTCCGGGTGCGGCCGCTCGGGGTTCACGGGCACGCCCTCGGGGTTCACCAGCACGTCAGGGGCTTCTCAGGGTCCGGGCGGGGCATGACGGCGGGGGCGGTCGCCGGTTAAGGTCGCAGCGGCGCGACTGGCCCTGACGTGCGGGGCCCCGGAGAGCAAGGGGATGTCAAGGTGGCGGACGCTGCAGTGCGAGGCACCCGGAGTGTGCTGGTTGCCGCGGACAAGTTCAAGGGCTCGCTGACGGCCGTGCAGGTTGCCGAGCGCGTGACGGCCGGGCTGCGCCGGGTCGTGCCGGACGTGGAGGTGGAGGCGCTGCCCGTCGCCGACGGCGGCGACGGGACCGTGGACGCGGCGGTCGCGGCCGGGTTCGAGCGCCGGGAGGTACGGGTCGCGGGTCCCCTCGGGGACGAGGTGACGGCCGCGTTCGCGCTGCGCGGCGACACGGCGGTCGTGGAGATGGCCGAGGCCAGCGGGCTGCAGCGGCTGCCGGCCGGTGTGTTCGCGCCGCTCACGGCGTCCACGTACGGCTCCGGGGAGCTGCTGCGGGCCGCGCTGGACGCGGGGGCGCGCACGATCGTGTTCGGCGTCGGCGGGAGCGCGACGACGGACGGGGGCGCGGGGATGCTGGCCGCGCTCGGGGCGCGGTTCCTGGACGCGGACGGGGAGCCGATTCCGCCCGGTGGCGGGGGGCTGGCGGAACTCGTCCGGGCGGACCTGTCCGGGCTCGACCCGCGGCTCGCCGCGGTGGAGCTGGTGCTCGCGAGCGACGTCGACAATCCGCTGACCGGGCCGAAGGGCGCGCCGGCGGTCTACGGGCCGCAGAAGGGCGCCTCGGCGGAGGACGTGTCGACGCTGGACGCTGCGCTCGCACACTTCGCGAAGGTGCTGGAGGGAGTGGGCGGGGTCGGGAACCGGGCGGCCGAGTACGCGGCGTCGCCGGGGGCGGGTGCGGCGGGTGGTATCGGGTTCGGGGCGATGCTGCTCGGGGCGCGGTTCCGGGCGGGGATCGAGGTCATGCTCGATGTGCTGGGGTTCGCCCCCGCGCTGGAGCGGGCCTCGCTGGTGATCACCGGTGAGGGCTCTCTGGACGAGCAGACGCTGCACGGGAAGGCTCCGGCCGGGGTCGCGGCGGCGGCGCGGGCGGCGGGGAAGGATGTCGTCGCGGTCTGTGGGCGGCTGGCGCTGGAGCCGGAGGTTCTGGAGCGTGCGGGGATCCGGCGGGCGTATGCCCTGACCGAGGTCGAGCCGGACGTGGCCACGTGCATTGCGGATGCGGGGCGGATCCTTGAGCACGTGGCTGAGCAGATCGGGCGTGACTGTCTGGGGTGACGGGGCGGGGGCCCGCCCGGCTGGGTCGGTGTGACGGGGGCGTTCCCTGGGGCTCTGCCCCTGCGCCCTGCCGGGGCTGCGCCCTGCCGGGGCTGCGCCCCGGGTGCTTTGCTCGCCCGCCCGGCTCGGT
>NZ_JBIVTV010000003.1:613644-765812 GCF_044756885.1 Streptomyces sp. NPDC091412
CGGTGGGGCTCAGGTGTCCGTCCCCTGGGGCTTCGCCCCAGACCCTGGCGGGGCTCTGCCCCTGCGCCCCGGCGGGGCTCCGCCCCGGGTGCTTTGCTCGCCCGCCCGGCTCGGTGGGGCTCAGGTGTCCGTCCCCTGGGGCTTCGCCCCAGACCCTGGCGGGGCTCTGCCCCTGCGCCCCGGCGGGGCTCCGCCCCGGGTGCTTTGTCTGCCCGCCTGCCCGGCTCGGTGGGGCTCAGGTGTCCGTTCCCTGGGGCTTCGCCCCAGTCCCCGGCGGGGCTCCGCCCCTGCACCCCAGCGGGGCTCTGCCCCTGCACCCCGCCGGGGCTCCTCCCCTTTCGCCCCAGCGTCCCGCCCCACCCAGGCGGCCGCCCTGCGGCCCCGGCTGAGACGTTCCCCAGCGGCCCAGCGGCCCAGCGGCCCAGCGGCCCAGCGGCCCAGCCGTCCAGCCGTCCAGTGGCCCAGCCGTCCAGCGGCCCCGGCTGGGATGCGCCCCCTGCCCCTGCACCCACACCCCCACCGGGCTACTCGACACCTCCCCCCGCCCTCGTGCCCCCCTCCGCCCCACGGTCCCGCCCCCCGGATGCCCGGCCGTGTCCCGTAACAAGAACACCCGTAACAAGAACATGGGAAGGGCCCCGAACCTCACGGTTCGGGGCCCTTCCCATGCGGCGGCCGCAGCGGAGCGCTACGGCTGGGCCGCCCGTGCCTCGCGGCGGTTGTCGCGGAAGTTGTTCACTCGGCGGGCCGTGGCGAACAGGGGAATCACCGCGCCCATGACCAGTTGCAGGGCGCAACCGGTCTGGAGGAGGAGCTGGCCGCTCGGGGCGTCGAAGGCCCAGGCTGCCAGGAGGCCCATGGACAGGACGATCCAGGACAGCATGGCCACCGCCAGGCGGCCCCTCGGCTTCGGGTACTCCACGCGGCTCACCATCAGCCACGCGGTGCCGAGGATGGCCAGCAGCGTGGCCACGAAGGGCAGCTCGAGGAGGACGATCGAGACCACCGTCAACGCGCCGAAGGGGGAGGGCATGCCCTGGAACATGCCGTCCTTCAGCGTCACGCAGGAGAATCTCGCGAGCCGGAGGACCACCGCCAGCAGCACCACGATCGCGCCGAGGGCCGCCACCCTCTGGTGGGCGTCGTCCGCGACCATGCCGTAGACGAGGACGAAGTACGCCGGGGCCAGGCCGAAGCTGATCAGGTCGGAGAGGTTGTCCAGCTCCGCGCCCATGGGGGAGGAGCGCAGCTTCCTCGCGACCAGGCCGTCGAACAGGTCGAAGACCGCCGCGCACAGCATCAGGATGACCGCCGTGGCGGCGCTGTGCCGGGCCATGCCCGCCGACTCGTCGTTGCCGGTCAGGTGCGGGATCAGGATGCCGGTGGTGGTGAAGTACACCGCCATGAAGCCGCAGGTCGCGTTGCCCAGGGTGAGGGTGTCCGCTATCGACAGGCGCAACGAGAGGGGCATCTCCTCCTCTTCGTCCACCTCGTCCGCCTCCGGCACCCAGCCGGCCTGGGTCTCGGGATCAATCACGGTCAATGCGAGTCACCCCAGCCACGGTCTTCTGGCCGACCTCGACCGCGACGTCCACACCCTCGGGCAGGTACAGGTCGACGCGCGAACCGAAACGGATCAGACCGATCCGCTCGCCCTGCTCGACCTTGGTGCCGGACGGGATGTAGGGGACGATGCGGCGGGCCACCGCGCCGGCGATCTGGACCATCTCGATGTCGCCGAGCTCGGTGTCGAAGTGCCAGACGACCCGCTCGTTGTTCTCGCTCTCCTTGTTGAAAGCCGGAACGAACCCGCCGGGGACGTGCTCGACCGAGGTGACCGTGCCGGAGAGCGGGGCGCGGTTGACATGGACGTTCAGCGGGCTCATGAAGATCGCGACGCGGGTGCGGCCGTCCTTCCACGGCATGATGCTCTGCACCACACCGTCGGCGGGCGAGATGACCCGGCCCTGGGCGATCTCGCGCTCGGGGTCGCGGAAGAACCACAGCATCCCCGCCGCCAGCGCGGTGGCGGGAACGGCTACGGCCTTGGCTGCACCCGAGCGGCGGGCGCGGAGAAGGCTGACGGCTGCGGTGGCGACGGTCGGAAGAAGCCACGGCGATGCTCCGCGCGCAAGGCGTACGCCGGCCAGGCTGTCACGATGTGCAGAGGTTTGGCTGTGGGGCATGGATGACCTTCGTAGCGGATGATGCCGCGCTTTCGACGGGGGACGGCGGCTTTCCGCGATCGTAGCGGTTAAGGGCCACAACTGGGTAAGTCGAGCTGCCGAGTCGGCAGCCGAACACCGCTGACGGGGTGTGATCTTCTTCTCGAAGAAAACACCCCGTAGCCGGACATTCAGCCCTGGAACCGATACTCTTCGAGCAGCCTGCGGCCGATGATCATTTTCTGGATCTCGGCGGTGCCTTCACCGATGAGCAGCATGGGTGCCTCACGGTACAGGCGCTCGATCTCGTACTCCTTGGAGAAGCCGTAGCCGCCGTGGATGCGGAAGGCGTCCTCCACGACCTCCTTGCAGTACTCGGAGGCCAGGTACTTCGCCATGCCGGCCTCGAGGTCATTGCGCTCGCCCGAGTCCTTCTTGCGGGCCGCGTTCACCATCATGGCATGGGCGGCCTCGACCTTGGTGGCCATCTCCGCCAGCTTGAACTGGATGGCCTGGTGCTGGGCGATCGGTTTGCCGAAGGTGTGGCGCTGCTGGGCGTAGGCCACGCCGAGCTCGAAGGCGCGCTGGGCGACGCCGCAGCCCCGGGCCGCCACGTTCACGCGGCCGACCTCGACGCCGTCCATCATCTGGTAGAAGCCGCGGCCGGTGACGCCGCCGAGCACCCGGTCGGCCGGGACGCGCAGCCCGTCCATGATCAGCTCGGTGGTGTCGACGCCCTTGTAGCCCATCTTGTCGATCTTGCCGGGGATGGTCAGTCCGGGGCGGACCTCGCCGAAGCCGGGCTCCTTCTCCACCAGGAAGGTCGTCATGGACTTGTGGGGCGCGGTGCCCTCGGGGTGGCCCTCGTCACTTCTGACCAGGACCGCCACGAGTGACGACGTACCGCCGTTCGTCAGCCACATCTTCTGGCCGGTCAGGACGTACTCGTCGCCGTCCTTCACCGCCTTCGACGTGATCGCCGACACGTCGGAGCCCAGGCCCGGCTCCGACATCGAGAAGGCGCCGCGGATGTCGCCGGCCGCCATTCGGGGCAGGAAGTGGTCCTTCTGCTCCCGCGTGCCGTGCTGCTTGAGCATGTACGCGACGATGAAGTGCGTGTTGATGATGCCGGACACCGACATCCAGCCGCGGGCGATCTCCTCCACGCACAGCGCGTACGTCAGCAGCGACTCGCCCAGGCCTCCGTACTCCTCGGGGATCATCAGGCCGAACAGGCCCAGTTCCCTGAGGCCGTCCACGATCGCTTGCGGGTACTCGTCGCGGTGCTCCAGCTCGGTCGCGACCGGGATGATCTCCTTGTCGACAAAGTCACGGACGGTGGAGACGATCTCCTGCTGCACGTCCGTCAGACCGGCGGTCTGGGCGAGTCGGGCCATGGCCTACTTCTCCGTCTTTTCCGAAGGGACGTTCGGCTCCGGGCGGCCCGGCTGTTCGCCGCCGCGCTCCTTGGTGTACGTCTCGGTCGGCACCATCACCTTGCGCCGGAAGGTGCACACCAGCGTGCCGTCCTGCTTGTAGCCCCTGGTCTCGACGTGGACGATGCCGCGGTCGCTCTTCGACGCCGACGGCCGCTTGTCGAGCACGGTCGTCTCGCCGTAGATCGTGTCGCCGTGGAAGGTCGGCGCCACGTGCCTGAGCGACTCGATCTCCAGGTTGGCGATCGCCTTGCCGGAGACGTCCGGGACGGACATGCCGAGCAGGAGGGAGTAGATGTAGTTGCCCACGACGACGTTCTTGCCGAAGTCGGTCGTCGTCTCGGCGTAGTTGGCGTCCATGTGGAGCGGGTGGTGATTCATGGTCAGGAGGCAGAACAGGTGGTCGTCGTACTCCGTGACCGTCTTGCCCGGCCAGTGCTTGTAGACCGCCCCGACCTCGAACTCCTCGAAAGTTCGTCCGAACTGCATGCCGCTCAGCCCTCCGGGATCTCGAACGTGCTGGTGCGCCGCATGCCCGCCGCGCGGCCCTTGCCCGCGACGACCAGCGCCATCTTGCGGCTGGCCTCGTCGATCATCTCGTCGCCGAGCATCGCCGAGCCCTTCTTGCCGCCCGCCTCGGACGTGCAGTACTCGTACGCGTCCAGGATCAGCTCCGCGTGGTCGTAGTCCTCCTGGGACGGCGAGAAGACCTCGTTCGCGGCCTCCACCTGGCCGGGGTGCAGCACCCACTTGCCGTCGAAGCCGAGGGCGGCGGCCCGCCCCGCCACCTCCCGGAAGCCGTCGACGTTGCGGATCTGAAGGTAGGGGCCGTCGATCGCCTGGAGGTCGTTGGCGCGCGCGGCCATCAGGATCTTCATCAGGATGTAGTGGTAGGCGTCCGCCGGGTAGCCGGGCGGCTGCTCGCCCACGACGAGCGACTTCATGTTGATCGACGCCATGAAGTCGGCGGGGCCGAAGACGATCGTCTCGACGCGCTCGGAGGCCTGCGCGATCTCGTTGACGTTGTTCAGGCCCCGCGCGTTCTCGATCTGCGCCTCGATGCCGATGCGGCCCACCTCGAAGCCCATGGTCTTCTCGATCTGCGTCAGCAGCAGGTCGAGCGCCACGACCTGCTGGGCGTCCTGCACCTTCGGCAGCATGATGCAGTCCAGGTTCTGGCCCGCGCCCTCGACCACCGTCACGACGTCCCGGTACGTCCACTCGGTCGTCCAGTCGTTGACCCGGACCACCCTGGTCTTGCCCGTCCAGTCGCCCTCGTTGAGGAACTTGACGATGGTGTGCCGCGCCTCCGGCTTGGCCAGCGGCGCGCACGCGTCCTCCAGGTCCAGGAACACCTGGTCGGCGGGCAGGCCCTGCGCCTTCTCCAGGAAACGGGGGTTGGAGCCCGGTACGGCCAGGCAGGAGCGCCGCGGACGCAGGCGGTCGACCTGGGGAGCGGGGCTGGTCATGCGGGGACCTCCAAGGGGTCGAGCTTGTTGGCTTTCCTGATCTCGTCGACGATACGGCCGATGATCCCGGTGATGTCGAAGTCCTTCGGGGTGAAGACCGCGGCCACTCCCGCGGCCCTGAGCTGCTCGGCGTCACCGTTCGGAATGATCCCGCCGGCGATCACCGGGATGTCGGCCGCGCCGGCCTCGCGCAGCCGCTCCAGCACGTCCGGCACCAGCTGGGCGTGCGAGCCGGACAGGATGGACAGGCCGACCGCGTGCACGTCCTCGGCGAGGGCCGCGTCCACGATCTGCTCGGGGGTGAGCCGGATGCCCTGGTAGACCACCTCGAACCCGGCGTCGCGGGCCCGTACGGCGATCTGCTCGGCGCCGTTGGAGTGTCCGTCCAGGCCCGGCTTGCCGACCAGGAAGCGCAGCTTGCCGACGCCGAGGTCTCGGGCGGTGGCGTCCACCTTGCGCCGCACCTCCGACAGGGCCGAGCCCTCCTCGGCGGTCACGGCCACCGGAGCGGAGGACACCCCGGTCGGCGCCCGGAACTCGCCGAACACCTCGCGCAGGGCCCCGGCCCACTCGCCGGTCGTGACACCCGAGCGGGCGCACTCCAGCGTGGCCTCCATGAGGTTGCCGGCGCCCTTGGCCGCCTCCTTCAGCCGCTCCAGCGCCTTGCAGGGGCGCGGGTGGTTGAACGGCGGCTGGTAGCGGGTGTCGCGCCAGTGCCGGAGCGAGTCGGTCACGCGGGCCTCGACCGCCGGGTCGACCGTCTGGATCGCGGTGTCCAGATCGGCGGTGAGCGGGTTCGGCTCGGTGCCCTCGAATATGTTGACGCCGACGATCTTCTCCCGGCCCGACTCGATCCGGGCCCGGCGCTCGGCGTGCGAGGCGACCAGCTGCGACTTCAGGTAACCGGACTCCACGGCGGCCATCGCGCCGCCCAGCTCCTGGATGTGCTCGATCTCGGCGAGGACCGTCTCGACCAGCTCCGCCACCTTCGCCTCGATCACCTTCGAGCCCTCGAAGATGTCCTCGTACTCCAGCAGGTCGGACTCGTACGCCAGCACCTGCTGGATGCGCAGTGACCACTGCTGGTCCCAGGGCCGGGGCAGGCCGAGGGCCTCGTTCCAGGCCGGCAGCTGCACGGCACGCGCGCGTGCGTCCTTGGAGAGGGTGACGGCCAGCATCTCCAGGACGATCCGCTGGACGTTGTTCTCCGGCTGCGCCTCGGTCAGGCCGAGGGAGTTGACCTGGACGCCGTAGCGGAAGCGGCGGTGCCTGGGGTCCTCGATGCCGTACCGCTCGCGGGTGATCCGGTCCCAGACGCGGCCGAACGCCCGCATTTTGCACATCTCCTCGACGAAGCGGACGCCCGCGTTCACGAAGAAGGAGATGCGGCCGACGACATCGCCCATGCGCTCCCGCGGCACCTGGCCGCTGTCGCGCACCGCGTCCAGGACGGCGATCGCGGTGGACATCGCGTACGCGATCTCCTGCACCGGCGTGGCGCCGGCTTCCTGGAGGTGGTAGCTGCAGATGTTGATCGGGTTCCACTTGGGCATGTGGGAGACCGTGTACGCGATCATGTCCGTGGTGAGCCGGAGGCTCGGGCCCGGCGGGAAGACATGGGTGCCGCGGGACAGGTACTCCTTGACGATGTCGTTCTGGGTCGTGCCCTGGAGCTTGGTGATGTCCGCGCCCTGCTCCTCCGCGACGACCTGGTAGAGCGCCAGCAGCCACATGGCCGTGGCGTTGATCGTCATCGAGGTGTTCGTCTGCTCCAGGGGGATGTCCTGGAACAGCCGGCGCATGTCGCCGAGGTGCGCGACCGGCACGCCGACCCGGCCGACCTCGCCGCGGGCGAGGACGTGGTCGGCGTCGTAGCCGGTCTGCGTCGGCAGGTCGAACGCCACCGACAGACCGGTCTGGCCCTTGGCGAGGTTGCGCCGGTACAGCTCGTTGGAGGCCTCGGCCGTGGAGTGGCCGGCGTAGGTGCGCATGAGCCACGGCCGGTCTCTGTCCGCGTGCGCCCGCGGTGTCTGACGCTCACTCATGTGCGCCTCTCAGATGTTCCGGAAGCGGTTGATGGCGTCGATGTGCCGGGCGCGCATCTCCTCGTCGCGCACGCCCAGGCCCTCCTCGGGCGCCAGGCACAGCACGCCGACCTTGCCCTGGTGCAGGTTGCGGTGCACGTCGTACGCCGCCTGCCCGGTGTCCTCCAGGGAGTAGACCCGGGACAGCGTCGGGTGGATCTTGCCCTTGGCGATCAGGCGGTTGGCCTCCCAGGCCTCGCGGTAGTTGGCGAAGTGGGAGCCGATGATGCGCTTCAGGGACATCCACAGGTAGCGGTTGTCGTACTCGTGGGTGTAGCCCGAGGTGGAGGCGCAGGTGACGATGGTCCCGCCCTTGCGGGTGACGTACACGCTCGCGCCGAAGGTCTCGCGGCCGGGGTGCTCGAAGACGATGTCGACGTCCTCGCCGCCAGTGAGTTCGCGGATGCGCTTGCCGAAGCGCTTCCACTCCTTGGGGTCCTGGGTGTGCTCGTCCTTCCAGAACCTGTAGTTCTCGGCGGTGCGGTCGATGATCGCCTCGGCGCCCATGGCGCGGCAGATGTCCGCCTTCTGGTCGCTGGAGACGACGCAGACGGGGGTCGCGCCGCCGGCGAGGGCGAACTGCGTGGCGTAGCTGCCGAGTCCGCCGCTCGCGCCCCAGATGAGCACGTTGTCGCCCTGCTTCATGCCGGCGCCGTTGCGGGAGACCAGCTGGCGGTAGGCGGTGGAGTTGACCAGGCCGGGGGCGGCGGCCTCCTCCCAGCTCAGATGGCCGGGCTTGGGCATCAGCTGGTTGGACTTGACGAGCGCGATCTCGGCGAGGCCGCCGAAGTTGGTCTCGAAGCCCCAGATGCGCTGCTCCGGGTCGAGCATCGTGTCGTTGTGGCCGTCGCTCGACTCCAGTTCGACGGACAGGCAGTGCGCGACGACCTCGTCACCGGGCTGCCAGGCGTTGACGCCGGGGCCGGTGCGCAGGACGACGCCGGCCAGGTCGGAGCCGATGATGTGGTACGGCAGGTCGTGCCGCTTGGCCAGCTCGTTGGTGCGGCCGTATCGCTCCAGGAAGCCGAACGTCGACAGCGGCTCGAAGATCGAGGTCCACACCGAGTTGTAGTTGACCGAGGAGGCCATGACAGCCACCAGGGCCTCGCCCGGGCCGAGCTCGGGCAGCGGCACCTCGTCCAGGTGCAGGGACTTGCGCGGGTCCTTGTCGCGGGTGGAGAGCCCGTCGAACATCTCCGTCTCGTCCTTGTGCACGGTGATCGCGCGGTACGACTCGGGCAGTGGCATGGCGGCGAAGTCGGCGGGCGTGGAGTCCGGCGACTGGATCGCGTCCAGGATGTCCTTCACGGTCACGGTGTTGCCTCCGGCGTCGAGCGCCCTGAGGGAGGGGCGCTGAGGGTTACGTCGGTGCTGCTGAGGGGCGGTGAGGGGGGCCGTCGGTCCGGCCGGGTGCCGTCGGTTCGGCGGGTGGGGCTTCGGCAGCGCTTTGTGGCGCGGGAGGTTGCCTGTGACGCAGGCGTCCGGGCGTGCGAGCCGCCATCGGCTTGCTGGGACAGCCGGCGTGCGTGCGGTTCTCCGCGCGCCGGCCGCCCGGACACCTTCAACGTATGACACCGCGTGTCACCGTGCAAGGCACTGAGTGCCAGAATTCTCGCTCAGACGAAAACTTTACGCAACAAATGAGCGATGATCGATCGAATGGCGGCGCCGAGACGGGTGAAAAGGGGCTCCGACATGCAAAAACGGCCACCCCGTGGGGTGGCCGTCGGTGACGTGGCACTCGTGGCCGCGAGGCGGTACGCGGCTCTCGCGGTCGTGAGGCGGTACGCGGCTCTCTCGTGGCCGCGAGGCTCTTCAGCGCTCTTTCAGCGCCTCCTCGATGGTGCGCATGACCTCTTCCAGCGGGGCGTCGGTGCGGGCGACCGCCACCAGCACCTCGCCCTGCTGGGACGCCGTCGCCGAGGGCGCGGCGCCGGACGCGGGCGCCGCGGCGCGGCCGGCCCCGATCCCGGTGCCGAACGTCTTGCGCACGATCGCGAAGGCGTGGTCGAGCTGCGCCTCCACGTCTCCCTGGCCGTCGGCCCGCAGCCAGCGCCGCAGCACGTGGTTGTGCGCGGTGACCACGGCCGAGGCGGCGACCTCCGCGAGCAGCGGGTCGTCGTTGGCGTCGTCGGCGTGCACGCGCTCGTCGAAGTGGCCCAGCAGATAACGCGTGAACAGGCGCTCGTAGCGGGCCACCGAGGCGATCTCCGCCTCGCGCAGCGTGGGCACCTCGCGGGTCAGCCTGTAGCGGGCGACCGAGATCTCCGGCTGCGCCGCGTACATCTTCATGACTTCCTTGATGCCCCGGCACACCGTGTCGAGCGGGTGCTCGTGCGCGGGGGCCGCGTTGAGGACCGCCTCGGCGCGGATCAGGGTGTCGTCGTGGTCGGGGAAGATGGCCTCTTCCTTGGAACGGAAGTGCCGGAAGAAGGTGCGGCGGGCGACCCCGGCCGCCGCGGCGATCTCGTCGACCGTGGTCGCCTCGTACCCCTTGGTCGCGAACAGCTCCATCGCGGCGGCCGCCAGCTCCCGGCGCATCTTGAGCCGTTGGGCGGCCGCGCGGGAGCCGGCGGCGCTCTCCGGCGCGTCGGGCGTGGCGGGTGTACGTGTGGACTTGGCGGGCTGGGGCATGACCCGAACGTACTGCATCCGCGCAGCCCGGCGCGCACGTCCCCGGGTTCCTCCGTCCTCGGTGGGCGGGGGAGCGGCCGCCGGTTCCAGCAGGCCGCCCCACTCCCGCCCGTCCGCGAACCGGTCGACGGGCCGGTCAGCGCCGGGCATGTTCGCGGAAGCCGCGGCCGGTCTTGCGGCCGAGGCAGCCCGCGGCCACCAGATGCTCCAGGAGCGGTGCCGGGGCCAGGCCCGGGTCGCGGAACTCGCGGTGCAGGACCTTCTCGATGGCCAGCGAGACGTCCAGGCCGACGACGTCGAGCAGTTCGAACGGGCCCATGGGGTAGCCACCGCCGAGCTTCATCGCCGCGTCGATGTCGTCCAGGGACGCGTAGTGCTCCTGCACCATCTTGACCGCGTTGTTGAGGTACGGGAACAGCAGGGCGTTGACGATGAAGCCCGCGCGGTCCCCGCAGTCGACGGCGTGCTTCTTGATCCTGACGCAGACCTCGCGGACCGTCGCGTGGACGTCGTCCTCCGTCAGCACCGTGCGGACGACCTCGACCAGCTTCATCGCGGGCGCCGGGTTGAAGAAGTGCATGCCGATCACCTCGTGCGGGCGCGAGGTGGCGCGGGCGCAGGCGACCACGGGAAGCGAGGAGGTGGTGGTGGCCAGGATCGCGCCCGGCTTGCAGACCTTGTCCAGCGCCGCGAACAGCTGCTGCTTGACCGGCAGGTCCTCGGCGACGGCCTCGACGGCGAGGTCCACCTCCGCGAAGCCGTCGAGGGTGCCGGTCGCCGTGATCCGGTCCAGGGTCTGGGCGGCGGCCTCGGCGGTCAGCCGGCCCTTGTCGACAGAGCGTGAAAGCGACTTGCCGATACGGGCCTTGGCGGCCTGCGCCTTCTCCGCGCTGCGGGCGGCCAGCACGACCTCGTACCCGGCCTTCGCGAACACCTCGGCGATGCCGGAGGCCATGGTGCCCGAGCCGGCGACGCCGACGGAGCGCACGGGGCGGCCGGGGGCGAGGACGTCACCGGCCGGCGGGGTCAGCGCGTCCCGCACGACGGTGCCGCTGCCCGGGGCCTCGTAGGTGTAGAAGCCGCGGCCCGCCTTGCGGCCTGTCAGACCGGCCTCGCTGAGCTGCTTCAGGATCGGCGCCGGGGCGTGCAGCCGGTCGCGCGACTCGGCGTACATGGCCTCCAGGACCGTGCGCGCGGTGTCGACGCCGATCAGGTCGAGCAGCGCCAGCGGGCCCATCGGCAGTCCGCAGCCGAGCCGCATCGCGGCGTCGATGTCCTCGCGGGTGGCGTACCTCCCCTCGTACATCGCCGCGGCCTGGTTGAGGTAGCCGAACAGCAGCCCGTCGGCGACGAATCCGGGCCGGTCGCCGACCGCGACGGGCTCCTTGCCCAGTTCCAGGGCGAGGTCGGTGACCGCCTCGACGGCCTGCGGGGCGGTCAGCACCGAGGAGACGATCTCGACCAGCCTCATGGCCTGCGCGGGGTTGAAGAAGTGCAGGCCGAGCACCCGCTCCGGGTGGGCCGAGTCGGCGGCCAGGCGGGTCACCGACAGGGCGTTGGTGCCGGTGGCCAGGATCGCCCCCGGCCGCACGATGCCGTCCAGTTCCCGGAGGATCTGCTGCTTGGTCTCGTACGACTCCGGCGCCACCTCGATGACCAGGTCGGCGTCGGCCGCCGCGGCCAGGTCGGTGGAGGTGCGCACGCGGGCGAGCGCGTCCGTGCGCTCCCGGTCGGTCAGGCGCCCGCGTTCGACGGCGCGGGCGGTGGAGTTCTCCAGGGCGGCGACGCACCTGGCGGCCGCCGCCTCGCTGATGTCGATGCCGACGATCTCGCGGCCGGCGCGGGCCAGGACCTCGGTGATGCCGGTGCCCATGGTGCCGAGGCCGACGACGGCGATCGTCTTCAGCGGGGACAGGGAGATGTCGGAGAGGGGAGTGGCCATCGCGGGACTCCAGGAATGAGAGTGACGACTGGGAACGCGCCCCGGATGCGCCGACGGGCGCAGCGGGTGCGGAAGGAAGGGGTTGCGGGTGCTGCCGGGCCGAATGCGCACACGCCCGGTGCCATTCGCCGCGGGCGCCTGTGCGCCCGGCAGCCGGCGGAGCCGACCGGCTCTGTCCCGAAGCCGGGTCGTACTGCGGTACTCGGGGTACCGAACCGACAACACTCGCGGTGGCTGCGTCACCAGGCCACTGCGAGAGGGTGCGAGAGGGTGTCTCGCTCGTATGAGCTTAACCGGTGGGTAACGAGCGCGCCACCCCCCTGAGTCTCCTCGAGTTTGTGATGTACGTCCCGCGTGGCGGGCCACGATCCTAGGCTGGCCTTCGTGGACGAAGAGTTGCGATCGCTCACGGAGCGCATACGGCAGGAGACGGGCGGATCGGCGGCGTACGAGCATCTGGTGGCCACCCGGGACCCGGGCGAGCTGGCCGAGGTGCTCACGGCGCCCGGGCAGCCCCTGTGGGCCCGGGAGCTGGCCGCGTTCCGCCTCGGCCTCGCGGGGGACCGGCGGGCCTTCGAGTCCCTGGTGCTGCTGCTGAACCACCGCGACCCGCCGCGCTGCGTCGGTGCCGCGTACGCGCTGGCCCGGCTCGGCGATCCCCGTACCGCCCGCGCCGCGGCGGCCCTGGCCACCAACGAGCTGCGGGTCGCCTACGCGCTGCATCCGGTACGGCTGCTGGTGGAGCTGCGGGCCCCCGAGTCCGTGCCCGCCCTGATCACCACACTGGAACGCCGGCTCCGCCCCGACGACCCCTACCGCCGGGTGGCACTGGCCTGTGTGGAGGGCCTGGGCACGCTGGGCGACGCCCGGGCCCGCCCCGTCCTCACCGAGGCCCTCGCTCATCCGGCCCTGGCACAGGCGGCGGCCGACGCCCTGGCCCGCATCCCGAAGTCCGGGTGAGCGGCCGGGACCCGCGGGAGCACGCGGACGGCTCCGGCGGCCGCACGTGGGCCCCGACGGCCGGGCCCGCCCGCGCGTTGACACCTCACCCGGGTCACTCGGGCGGTGCGACGGGAACACCTCAGCCGGAAAGGCGACGCGAACACCTCACTCGGGCAGTACGGCGAACGCCTCGACCTCCATCAGGAACTCGGGGCGGACCAGGGCCGCGACCTGGACGGCCGAGGAGGCGGGCAGGCGGTCGTCGGCCAGGTGGGCCGTGCGGGCGGCGCGGATCGCCGGGAGGTGGGCCGTGTCCGTGAGGAAGTAGGTGAACTTGACGACGTTGTCGAAGGTCGCGCCGGCGGCGGCCAGGCAGCGGCGGAGGTTCTCGAAGATCTGCCGGGCCTGCGCGTCCGGGTCGCCCTCGCCCACGAGCTCGCCGTTCTCGTCCAGGGCGACCTGGCCGGAGATCGCGACGAAACGGCCGGTGCCCATGACGACATGGGAGTAGTGCGCGGCGGGGGCGACCCCGTCGGGGGCGGGAATCCTGGTTGGCTCGCTCATGCGTCCATGGTGGACCATGCGTCCGGCAACCACGAACCGGTCACCGCCCCCGACGGACCGTCAGACCGCTTGCGGCGGCCCGGCGTAGCCGGTTCGGCCGCTCAGCCGCGGAAGCGGACGAGGTCGTGCAGCGCCGCCCCGCGCGAGGCACCGGACGGGGAGGCGGTCGCGGCGGACGCCGCCGCGCTCAGCGGCTTCGGGTCGGGCAGCCGCCGGCACACCGCGTCCGCGACACCGTGCCCGCGCGGCACCTTGCCCTTGGTCAGGTACGTCGCCAGGTACTTGTCCAGGCAGGCGTTCCCGCTCAGCGTGATGCCGTGGTTGCCGCCGCCCTGCTCCACCACCAGGCTGGAGTTCCGCAGCAGCCGGTGCACCGTGACACCGCCCTCGTACGGGGTGGCCGCGTCGTCGGTCGCCTGGAACAGCAGCACCGGCGGCAGCTTGCTGTTGGCGACGTTCGCCGGGCGCTTGGAGGAGACCGGCCAGAAGGCGCAGGGCGCGTTGTACCAGGCGTTGTTCCAGGTCATGAACGGCGCCTTGGCGTACACGGCCCAGTTGTCCTTGCGCCACTGCCGCCAGTCTCGTGGCCACGAGGTGTCACGGCACTGCACGGAGGTGTAGACGCTGTAGCCGTTGTCGCCGGAGGCGTCCACGGTGGCGAAGTTCTCGTACGCCTCGACCAGCGGCGCGGTCTTCTTGTCGTTCGCGTACGCCGCGAACGCCTGGGCGAGGTAGGGCCAGTAGCCGTTGTAGTAGCCGCCCGGGATGAAGGTGTCCTCCAGTTCGGAGGCGCCGACCTTGCCGCCCGCGGGCTTCTTGGCGAGCGCCGCCCGCATCGCGTACCACTTGGCCTCGATCTTCGCCGGGTCCGTGCCCAGCCTGTAGGTCGAGTCATGCTTCGCGATCCACGCCATGAAGGCCTGCTGACGGCCCTCGAAGGCGTAGTCCTGCTGGATGTTGTCCTCGTACCAGACGCCCGTCGGGTCCACGATCGAGTCGAGGACCAGCCGGCGTACCCGCTCGGGGAAGAGCTTGGCGTACACCGCGCCGAGATAGGTGCCGTAGGAGTAACCGAAGTAATTGATCTTCTTCGCGCCGAGGGCCCGGCGGATCGAGTCCATGTCGGTCGCCGCGTTGACCGTGTTGATGTGCGGCAGCACGCTCGCGTACTTCTTGCCGCAGGCGGCGGCGAAGGACTTCGCGCGCGCGAGGTTGGCGTTCTCGATCTTGGGCGTGTTCGGCACCGAGTCCGGGCGCACGGGGTTGAAGGAACCCGGCTTGCAGTCGAGCGCCGGGGAACTCCTGCCCACGCCGCGCGGGTCGAAGCCGATGACGTCGTACTGGGCCGCGACCTCCTTGGGCAGGGAGGAGGCGACGAAACCGGCGAGCGAGAGGCCGCTGCCGCCGGGACCGCCGGGGTTGACCAGCAGGGGGCCCTGGTAGGTCTTGGCGGTGTGGGGGACGCGGGACAGCGCCAGCGTGATCTTCTTCCCGGACGGATGTCTGTAGTCGAGCGGCACCTTCAAGGACCCGCACTGGAGGGTCGGATAACTGGCGGTGCCGCACTTCTTCCAGGTGACCTTGGCGGCGGATGCGGCGGATGCGGCGGCGGGATGCGGCGTGCTCGCGTCGGCGGGGACGGCCGTGAGGGATCCGGCCATGACGACGGCGGCACCGCACAGCACGGCGGCGCTTCTTCTCATAAGTCCTCCCAGGACGGAGAGGCTGCGCACCGCGGTCTCGCGGTGCTCGCCGCATCGTCCCGGAAAGAACTAGCGGAAGAACGCGTTCTGACAATTCTTGACCCAATTGGGCCGGGTGATGCGCTCGAACGATCTCAAATGAGCGTGAGTTGAGTCGGTTCGGGCATCGGGCGTGGCGTCGGCTCGGCCGGCTGGATGTGGCGGGCCGCTCCCGCGCGCGCCGGCCCGATCCCGTACTCCCGTGCCAGCTCGTGCACCTGACGGGTGATCCGGCGCTGGTACCACTTGGGGGCGTAGGCGCCCTCGGCGTACAGCTGCTCGTAGTGGCGCACGAGGTGCGGGTGGTGCTGTTCGAGCCAGGCCATGAACCACTCGCGGGCGCCGGGCCGCAGATGCAGCACCAGCGGGGTGACGGAGGTGGCCCCGGCTGCCGCGATCTCCCTTACGGTGTCCCGCAGTTGGGCCGGCCCGTCGCTCAGGAACGGGATCACCGGCGCCATCAGCACTCCGCAGCCGATGCCGTGCTCCCCGAGGGTGCGTACGACGTCCAGGCGCCGTTCGGGCGCGGGGGTGCCCGGCTCGACGGTGCGCCACAGCTCGGTGTCGGTGAAGCCCACCGAGACGCAGACGCCCACGTCGGTGACCTCGGCCGCCTGGGTGAGCAGGTCCAGGTCGCGCAGGATCAGCGTGCCCTTGGTCAGGATCGAGAAGGGGTTCGCGTGGTCGCGCAGCGCGCTCAGGATGCCCGGCATCAGCCGGTAGCGGCCCTCGGCCCGCTGGTAGCAGTCCACGTTCGTGCCCATGGCGATGTGCTCGCCGTGCCAGCGGCGCGAGGCCAGCTGGCGGCGCAGCAGTTCCGGGGCGTTCACCTTGACCACGATCTGCGTGTCGAAGCCGATGCCCGTGTCGAGGTCCAGATAGCTGTGCGTCTTGCGCGCGAAGCAGTACACGCACGCGTGCGTACAGCCGCGGTACGGGTTGACCGTCCACTCGAAGGGCATGCGCGAGGCGCCCGGCACCCGGTTGATGATCGAGCGGGCCCGGATCTCGTGGAAGGTGATCCCGCGGAACTCGGGAGTGTCGAAGGTACGTGTGGTGACCGCGTCCGCCCCGAAGAGCGCGGCGTCGGCCCGGCTGTGACCGGAGTCCCCGGGGTTCCCCGGGGCCGCGGTGAGGTTGTCCCAGCGCATGGCGCCTCCTCGGTAGTGCTCACCACAGAATAGAACACATGTTCCCTTGATCGTGCGGGTGACCGTACGGACGCCGTTCCCGATCACTCCCTGTGCCGTGTTCGATCATTTGCCGGGCCCCGATTTGGGGCCCCGGGCGGCGGGGTGATTGGCTTGGCCCAAGCCTGAGAACGGATGTCCTGGAGGAAGCCATGGCGCAGGTCGAGGCCACTACGGAGCGGGTCGTCGCCGCCGACGCGGAGACGGTGTTCGACGCGATCGCCGACTACAGCGGCACCCGCCCGAAGGTGCTGCCCGAGCACTTCAGCGAGTACGAGGTGCGCGAGGGCGGTGACGGCGAGGGCACCCTCGTCCACTGGAAGCTCCAGGCCACGAGCAAGCGGGTCCGCGACTGCCTGATGGAGGTGTCCGAGCCCACCGACGGCGAGCTGGTCGAGAAGGACCGCAACTCCACCATGGTCACCGTCTGGCGCGTCACCCCGGCCGGCGAGGGCAAGTCCCGCGTCGTGGTCACCACCACCTGGAAGGGCGCCGGGGGCATCGGCGGCTTCTTCGAGAGGACGTTCGCCCCCAAGGGCCTCGCCCGGATCTACGACGCGATGCTCGCCAAGCTCGCCACCGAGGTCGAGAAGTAGCCCTTCCGGGGCAACTCCTCTGCCAACGGGCCCCGTTGGCTCCTCACCGGTTCGAGTGGATCTCCCCTCGGACCGGAGGCCCGCCGTAACTCGTCGCCTTGTCCGCAGTTGTCGCATTGCGCGGCAATCGTGCGGCAGGTGCGACGAGGGAGCGGTACGTGGGCGGGATCACTCTGGTGCAGGACGAGCCGGTCGCGGCGCCCCCCAGAATCCCCGCCCCGCCGCCGGCCCCCGCCCCGCGGCTCGCCCCCCGCCGGGTGCGGCTGGTCTTCGTCGGGCTGATGCTCGCGCTGCTGCTGGCCGCGCTCGACCAGATGATCGTCGCCACCGCGCTGCCGAAGATCGTCGGCGAGCTGCACGGCCTGGACCGGATGTCCTGGGCGATCACCGCCTACCTGCTCACCGCCACCGTTGGCCTGCCCGTCTACGGCAAGCTCGGCGACCTGATCGGCCGCAAGGGCGTCTTCCAGTTCGCGATCGCCGTCTTCGTCGCCGGCTCCGCGCTCGCCGGACGGGCGCAGACCATGGACCAGCTCATCGCCTTCCGCGCCGTGCAGGGCATCGGCGCGGGCGGACTGATGATCGGTGTGCAGGCCATCATCGCGGACATCGTGCCGCCCCGGCAGCGCGGCCGGTTCATGGGACTGATCGGCGCGGCCTTCGGCCTCGCCTCCGTCGCCGGGCCGCTGCTCGGCGGCTACTTCACCGACCACCTGTCCTGGCGGTGGTGCTTCTACATCAACGTGCCGTTCGGCCTGGTCACCCTGGCCGTGATCACCGTGGTGCTGAAGCTGCCCAGGCCACGGGTCAAGGCCCGCTTCGACGTGCCGGGCGCGCTGCTGCTGGCCGCCGCCTCCACCTGCCTGGTGCTGCTGACCAGCTGGGGCGGCACCGAGTACGCCTGGGGCTCACGGGTCATCCTGGGGCTGGGCGCGGGCGCCGTCGCCGCCACCGCGCTCTTCCTCGTCGCCGAGCGCTTCGCCGCCGAACCCCTCATCCCGCTCAGGCTGTTCCGCGACTCCGTCTTCAACGTCAGCGGCCTGGTCGGACTCGTCGTCGGCGTCGCGCTGTTCGGGGCGGCCAGCTACCTGCCCACCTTCCTCCAGATGGTCGACGGCGCCTCGGCCACCGAGTCCGGACTGCTGATGCTGCCCATGATGGGCGGCATCGTGGGGGCGTCCATCGTCTCCGGGCAGCTCATCAGCCACACCGGCCGCTACCGGATCTACCCCATCCTCGGCAGCGCCCTGTCCGCCCTCGGCATGTGGCTGCTGTCCCGGCTCGAAGTCGACACGTCGCGGCTCCAGTACAGCGTCTGGATGGCCGTACTCGGCGCCGGGATCGGCCTGGTGATGCCGGTGCTGGTGCTCGCCGTGCAGAACTCGGTGCGCCCCGCCGACCTCGGCACGGCGACCAGCGCCAACAACTACTTCCGGCAGATCGGCGGCAGCGTGGGCGCGGCCGTCTTCGGCACCCTGTTCGCCGGCCGGCTCACCGACGCCCTGCGCGACCGCGTCCCCACGCGCGCGGGTGCCGCCCTCCCCGACCCCGAGTCGATCACCCCGCAGGCCGTGCGGACACTGCCGCCGGCCCTGCGCGACGCCTACGTGGGGGCGTACGCGGACGCCATGCCGCGGATCTTCCTCTACCTGGTGCCGGTGCTCGTCCTCGGCCTGCTCATCGCCTTCTTCCTCAAGGAGAGACCACTGGTGTCCCACAACGCCCATGTGACCGCCCCGGAGCCCCCGCCGCCGAACCCCACCGTGCCGCAGGCCCGTTCACCCTTCGCCGCCGGAGTGCCCGTCTGCGGCACCGTGCAGCATCCGGACGGCACGGTCGTGCCCCGCGCGGCGCTCACCCTGATCGACGTCGCGGGACAGCAGATCGGCCGGGGCGCGAGCGGCGACGACGGGCGGTACGCGCTGTCCACGCCGGGCACCGGCTCGTACGTCCTGATCGCCGCGGCCGGCGGGCACCAGCCTCAGGCCGTCTCCGTGACCGTCGGCGAGCGGCCCGTCGAACTCGACGTCGTCCTCGGCGGCGCGGGACGCCTCACCGGCACCGTGCGCACCGCCGACGGCAGCCCCGTGCGCGACGCCACCGTCACCCTGACCAATGTGCACGGCGAGGTCGTTGCCAGCACCCGCAGCGGGCGCGAGGGCGGCTACGCCATCACCGAACTCGTCGCCGGGGAGTACACCCTCGCCGCCAGCGCCCCCGCATTCCGGCCGGCCGCGCTGCCGGTCAGCGTGCAGGCCGCGCGGGAGACCCGCCAGGACGTCGAGCTCGCGGGCGGGGCCGTGCTGCGCGGCACCGTCCGGGCCAGTGGCGGGCGGCCCGTCGAGGACGCGCGCGTCACCCTCCTCGACGCCGCGGGCAACGTCGTCGACACGCTCACCACCGGACCCGACGGGACGTTCCGGTTCGTCGATCTGTCCTCCGGCGAGTACACCGTGATCGCGGCCGGCTACCCGCCCGTCGCCACGGTGCTCCAGGTGGCGGGCGGAGGACGCACGGAACGGGATCTCCAGCTCGGGCACGAGGACTGAGCAACTCGTCAGGGGGAGCGCACCGCGCACCGGTGCGCTCCCCCTGACGCCAATTCGCTTGTTGCCGCACATCGTGACGGGCCGTCCCCGTACCGTGGTCCCCGGGGGAACAGATCTTGGGGAGCCGTGGGGAGAGGGGCCTGGGGTCATGGACCGTGGCACCGAAAAGGACGTATCTCCGGGCCGCGGAACCGGGAGCCGCGCGGTGGTGGCGGACATCCCGGCCGGACGGGTCCCACTGGCCGTGGTCGTGGTCGACCACGACGGCCTGGTGTCGCACTGGAGCAGGGGCGCGGGGCGGCTGCTCGGCAGAGCCAGGGAAGAGGTGATCGGCAGGCCGGCGTCCGACCTGCTGCCCGTCTCCGGCGCCCTGCCCGACGACGCTCCCTACCGGTCCCACGGCGGCTATGACGGGCTCGGGCCCGGTCTGGAGTCCTCACTGGACGGGCGGCTGTCCTACCCGGCCGCAGGCCGGGCCCGGCTCGCCGGGCCGGAAAGGGGCCGGGTGGACGTCCTGTGGTGGGCGTACCCGCTGGTCGGCCCGGGGCGGGAGCGGCTCCTCGTCCTCGCCACCGACGCGGACGGGCTGCGCCACGGCGACGGGCACGGGCACGCGGACCGGGCTGCCGGGGAGGCGGGCGCGTTCGAGCGCGTCGCGCCGGCCTTCGCCCTGCACACCGACTTCCCCGGCGCCGACGAACTCGCGCGCCGGCTGCCCGAGATCCTGCCCAGCATGAGCGTCGGCGAGAGCGCCCGCATCGTCGCACAGGTGCTCGAACTGGGATATCCCGTACTGGAGTTCAGCCAGAACGACCGGGTGCCCGTCACCCCCGACTGGGGTGTGCCGCGGCGGGTCGAGCGCAGGGCGCGCCGCGAGCGGGCAGCGCGGGCGGCGGCCCGGGGACCGCTCTTACCGGAGGAAGCGTCCGACGACGAGGGCGAGGACCTCGAGTACGCCGCCGTGCGCGAGCGCCTGGAGTTCCTCAACGAGGTCAGCGGCAGGATCGGCACCTCGCTCGACCTCGCGCGGACCATCGTCGAGGTCAGCCGGGCCGTCGTCCCGCGCTTCACCGACGTCGCCGGTACCTATCTGCGCGAACAGGTCGTCGCCGGGGAGGGGTTCCCGGAGGGCGTGCCGGACACCAGGACCATGTGGCACCGGGTGGCCGTCGAGCACAACGACGAACCGGGCCGCTGGGACGACGTCGTGCCGGTCGGCGAGGCCATGCCGTTCCCGGCGCACACGCCGTTCTTCCAGTGCATGACCTCCGGCGAGCCCGTGCTCGTGCCGCGCATCAGCGAGGAGACGGGCCATGCCATCGCCTCGCAGTTCGAGAAGCGCGACATCCGGCCGCTGATCACCCACCGCTCGATGCTCGTCGTACCGCTGAAGGCGCGCGACGTCGTCCTCGGCTTCATGATCCTGCTGCGTCACCCGGAGCGCGCCGAGTTCAACGACATGGACCGGGTCACCGGCGCCGAACTCGCCGCCCGCGCCGGCCTCGTGCTCGACAACGCGCGCATGTACACGTACCAGGAGAGCGTCGCCGAGACCCTCCAGGACAGCATGCTGCCGAGCATCCCGGCGCGGATGGCGGGCTGCGACATCGCCACCCGCTATCTGCCCGGCACGCTGCTCGGCCGGGTCGGCGGCGACTGGTTCGACTCGGTCAAGCTGCCCGGGGCCCGCACCGCCCTGGTCGTCGGCGACGTCATGGGGCACGGACTGAACTCGGCCGCGATGATGGGGCAGTTGCGTACGGCCGTGCAGACCATGGCCGCGCTCGACCTGCCGCCCGCCCAACTGCTGCGCAACCTGGACGACCTCGCGCAGCGGCTCGGCGACACCTACCTGGCGACGTGCCTGTACGCCGTGTACGACCCGATCGCGGGCGAGGTGCACCTCGCCAACGCCGGCCACATCCCGCCCGTCCTGGTGCGCGCGGGCGACGGCCGCAGCGAGCTGCTGGATCTGCCCACGGGGGCGCCCATCGGCGTCGGCGGGGTGCCCTTCGAGGCGGTACGCGTCCCCGTGCGGCCCGGCGACCGGCTCGTGATGTGCACCGACGGGCTGGTCGAGGTGCGCGGCGAGGACATCGGTGTGGGTCTCGCCACACTGTGCGAGTCCGCCGCCCACCCGGCCGCGTCCATGGACGACGCCTGCGACACGATCATCCGCGCCCTGAACACGCGCGGGGGCCGCAAGGACGACGTGGCGCTGCTGATGGCCCGCCTGAACGGCATCGAGCCGGACGACGTCGCCGAGTGGCGTCTGGCCCGCGATCCCGCCGAGGTGGGCCGGGCCCGCGCCGTGGTCCGTGAGCAGCTGCGCGAGTGGGGCCTGGTCCGGCTCACCGACCCCACCGAGCTGATGGTCAGCGAGCTGGTCACCAACGCCGTACGGCACTCCCGCGGCCGGCCCGTCGAACTGCGCCTCGTCCGTGGCGACACCCTGCTGTGCGAGGTGGAGGACGACGACCACGACCTGCCCACCCTGCTGAGCGCCGGGCCGGCCGACGCGTCCGGCCGGGGCCTGCGGGTGGTCAGCACCCTCGCCCGGGAGTGGGGCACGAGCCGTACGAACACCGGCAAGACGGTCTGGTGCGAACTCGCCCTGCCCCGCCGCTGACCCGCCCCCGGCACGCCACCGTCCGAGGGTCCCGTACCGCCGGTCCCGCCCCCGCACCCGGTGGTTGTGGGGGCCGGGCGTTGGCCGGTAGACCGGAGGAACCCGTCGATTGCGGCGGAACAAGGCTGTCTCGCAAGGGAGTTGGGCATGAGTGCGACGAGCCGGTACCGGCAGGCCTGGGAGGGGTTCTGGAGCGAGGCGTCCGAGGAGCCGGGGTCGGTGTTCTGGGACGCCGGGCCCGAGGTGACCGCCGGTCTCCATCTGCCGCTGCTCCGACCGCACTTGGCCGAACCGGCGCTGTCCCTGGTCGACCTGGGGTGCGGCAACGGCACGCAGACCCGTTTCCTCGCCGAGCGCTTCGGGCACGTCGTCGGCGTCGACATCGCCGCGGCGGCCGTCGAGCGCGCCCGGCGCGGCGACCGCACGGGCCGGGCCGTGTACCGGGTGCTGGACGCCACCGACAAGAGCGAGGCGGAGACGCTGCACGCCGAGCTGGGTGATGTGAACGTGTATGTGCGGGGCGTGCTGCACCAGTGTGATCCGGACGACCGGCAGGCACTCGCCGACGGCATCGCCGCCCTCCTCGGCACGCGCGGCCGGGTCTTCCTCGTCGAACCGTCCGAGTCCGCCCGCCTGGTCCTGGGCGGCCTCGCTCGGGACCCCGCGGGTCCGCCGCCCAAGCTCGCCCCGGTCCTGCGGCACGGCATCGCGCCCGGCGAAGTCGCCGACGCCGCCGTGCCGGAGTACCTCCGCTCGGCCGGCCTCACCGTCCTGGCGCGCGGCGAAATGCCCCTGGTCACCACCGAGTTCACCTCCGACGGGACCCGTATCGAGCTGCCGTCGAGGTGGTTCGTGGCGGGCCGCGCCCACTGACCGGCTCGGCGGTCGTGCTCTGCGTGTCAGTGGGACGGCGTATTGTCGCATTGGCGTAGTTTGAAGGGGGTGGGAGCCGAAGTTGTCCCTACACGCTGTAGGGTTATGCCTACCCCCCGCAGACCGAACGGAACAAAGACGAGAGGTGGCCGTGTCGATCGTCGCGCCGGAGCCGGACGTCAGTGTCGTCGTCATCGTCTACAACGACGAAGAGCGACTTCCGACAGCCGTGGGTTCCGTCCTCGAGCAAACACTTCGCAATGTCGAGGTGATCATCGCCGACGACTGCTCGACGGACGGCTCCCACGAGGTGGCGCAGGCGCTCGCCGCGGCCCACCCCGACCGGGTGCGGGCGATCCGGCTCCCGGAGAACAGCGGCGGCTGCGGAGAGCCCCGCAACCAGGGTGTCAAGGTGGCCCGCGGCCGGTACGTGATGTTCCTGGACAGCGACGACACCCTGGAGCGGAACGCCTGCCGCAACATGATCGAGGCCGCCGACCGCACCGGCGCCGACCTCGTCTCCGGCCTGTGTGTCCGGGTTCACACCGACAGCCGGCACGACAAGCGCGTGCTCTGGTACCCCTGGCTGTACCAGAGCACCCGCACGCTCGACTCCGTCGCCGAGCTGCCGGACCTGTTCGTCTTCGACACCCTGTCGACCAACAAGTGCTACCGGCGCCTGTTCCTGATCGACAACGAGCTCGCCTTCCCCCGGGGCATCCACTACGAGGACCTGCTCTTCTCCGCGCAGGCCTATCTGGCCGCGCAGCGGATCACCCTCATCCCCAACACGGTCTACCACTGGAACGTCGTCCAGAAGACCGCCGTCAAGTCGATCAGCAACCGGCGCGGCGAGATCAGCAACTTCGCCGACCGGGTCGAGATCCACCGCCGTATCGACGCCATCCTGGACCGCCAGGGCCAGGACGAGCTGAAGCTGCGCAAGGACATCAAGTTCCTCAAGCACGACCTGGTGCTGTACCTGCGGGATCTGCCCTTCCTCGACGACGACTACCGCCACCGCTTCGCCGAACTGGCCCGCGGCTACGTCCAGGACTTCCCCGAGGCCGCCTACGCCGAGCTCGACCGCGTCCACGCCATCTGCGCCCAGCTGCTGCTGCGCGAGGACTGGACCGACCTGATGCCGGCCATCGACACCCTCATCAACCGGCACAAGATCTCCGCACCGCTGGCCGAGCGGGGCGGCCGTGTCTACTGGACCGACCGCTATTTCGACGACCCCGACATGCGCGCCGTCCTGGACGTCACGACCCTCGGCTACCACGCCAAGCCGCTGAACCGGATGGCCCTGCGCAACCGGCTCACCGAGTACGCGGTCCACGGCGGCGACGTGGTGCTCGCCGGCGAGATCGTCAACCCGCTGCACACCATCGACCCCGGCGCCGAGCTCGGCGCCGAGTTGGAGTTCCGGGCCCGCCGCCGCAGCCTCCAGACCTTCCGCTTCCCGGTGCCCGCCCCGCGCCACGAGGGCGACGTGATCGCCTGGCGGGCCCAGGTGCCGCTGGCCCGGCGGCTCAGACCACTCGGCGTCATCGACGACGTGTGGGACGTCCGGCTGCACCTGACCGCCGGCGGCAAGCGCACCACCAGCCGGCTCACCGTCGGCGCCGTCGACCTGGAGAACGCCGGGTCCCTGCCCGTCCGGCCCCGCCTGACCCGGCTCATGGCCGACCGGCTCGAGGCGCAGGTGTCCGCCAAGGGCCACCTGGCCTTCCGGCTCACCCAGCAGGGCCGGCTCGCCCGCACCGGCCGCGCCGCCGTGGAGCGCAATCTGCACGGGCGCCCCGCGCGGGCCGCCAAGCGCGCCTACCGCACGCTGCGGGCCGTGCGCCGCGACCTGAACTCCGGCAACCGCAAGCTCCAGGTCTACGACCGCATGCTGCGCAGGCTGCCCGTCCGCAAGGGCACGGTCGTCTTCGAGAGCCACCTCGGCAAGCAGTACAGCGACAGCCCGCGCGCCATCTTCGAGGAACTGCGCCGCCGCAAGACGCCGATCACCCCGATCTGGTCGTACGCCGGCGAGCGCCCCACGGGCTTCCCGCAGGACGTGGAGCTGGTGCGCCGCTGGTCCTGGCGCTACCTCAAGGCGATCGCCCAGGCGGAGTTCTGGATCGACAACCAGGGCTACCCGCTGCGGCTCGCCAAACGCCCGGAGACCACGTACATCCAGACCTGGCACGGCTCGGCGCTGAAGCGGATGGGTTTCGACGAGCCCACCTACCGGATGCTGTCCGAGCCGGAGCAGCGCTCCTACCAGCAGGCGCTGGACCGCTTCGACCACTTCGTGGTCCGCGGCGAGCACGACGTGCGCACCCTCGCCCGCGCCTACCGCATCCCCGAGGAGAAGCTGCTGCGCACCGGCTACCCGCGCAACGACGCCCTGGTGCGGGTCCGCGAGGGGGCACCGCTGCCCGCCGACGCACAGCGGCTGGCCGAGCGGCTGGGTCTCGCCCCGGACCGGCGGGTGCTGCTGTACGCGCCGACGTTCCGCACTCATCCCGACGGCCGCGTAAGGGACTTCGAGTTCCCCTTCGACATCGAGGAATTCGCCGCCCGCTTCGGCGACGACCACACCCTCCTCGTCCGCGCGCACTACCTGAACCGGCTCACCCTGCCGCCGTCGGTCGCCGGACGCGTGATCAACGTCAGCGCCGAACCGGACATCACCCCGCTGCTGCTGCTCGCCGACTGCCTGATCACCGACTATTCGTCGGTGATGTTCGACTACGCGCTGCTCCGGCGCCCCATCGTGTTCCACGCCCACGACTGGGAGGAGTACGCCCAGGACACCCGCGGCACCTACTTCGACCTGCTCGCCGAGGCACCGGGCCCCGTCCCGCGCACCGACGACGAACTGTTCGCGGTGATCGGCGACCTGAGCACCGTGCAGTCGAAGTACGAGGCACGGCTGAAGGAGTTCGTCGACAAGTACGGCGAGTACGACCGCGGGGACGCCGCGGCGCAGATCGTGGACCGGTTCTTCGGCCCCGCAGGAGAGACCCGATGACCCAGCGCGACATCTTCTTCGTGGCCAACGAGGTCAACGAACTCGGCGGTGTGTGCCGTTGGCAGATCCAGATGGCCGGACTGCTGGCCGAGCGCGGACACCGGGTCACCGTCGTCGGCGTCGCCCCGCCCAACCATCCGATGGCCCTCGGCGACCAGCCGCCGTTCCGGACCGTGACGCTGTACGCCCGGCGTCCGCCGGGCCGGCCCAGGCCACGCCGCCTGCTCGGCCGCTTCGACCCGGCGCTGCGCCGTCACGAGACCCACATGCGGACCGCCGCGAGCCGGCTCTCGTCGCTGTTCCAGGACGCCCGGCCCGGCGCGATGATCATCGTCCCCCAGGTGTGGGCGATGGAGTGGGTGGCCCTCGCGGACACCGCGGGGCACCGCGTCATCGGCATGACCCACGAGTCCTACGAGACGTCCCGCAAGTCGTCCCGATTCGCGCGCGTGAAGAAGTACTTCAAGGACGTCGACCGGCTGCTGGCACTCACCCGGGAGGACGCCGACCGCTGGGGGGTCGAGGGCATGAACAACGTCGGCTTCATGCCCAACCCGCTGTCCATCGTGCCCGACGCCCCCTCGCCACGCACCGGGAAGGTCGTCGTGAACGTGGGCCGGCTCTCCCACGAGAAAGGCGTGGACATGCTCCTGGACGCCTGGGCCGAGGCCGTGCCGAAGCAGCCCGGCTGGACCCTGCGCGTCTACGGCAGCGGAGAGGCCGAGGCGGAGCTCAAGCGGCAGTGCGCGGAACTCGGCCTGGAGGACTCCGTCGACTTCGCCGGGCAGACCGACGACGTCCCCGGCGCGCTGCGCGCCTCCTCCGTCTTCGTCCAGGCCTCCCGCGGCGAGGGCTTCCCGCTGGTCCTGCTGGAGGCCATGGCGACCGGCGTGCCGTGCGTGGCGTTCGACTGTGCGCCCGGCGTCCGCGAGATCGTCGCCCACGAGGAGAACGGCCTGCTCGCCCGCCCCGGCAACACCTCCGAACTCGCCCGTCACCTTGTGCGCCTGATGGCCGACGAGCGGCTGCGCGACACGATGGGCGACGAGGCCCTGCGCAGCGCCCACCGGTTCGACCCGGACGTCATCACCCAGAGCTGGGAAGACCTCTTCGACTTCCTGGAACGCTGAGGACCGCACCGCCGGTCACGCCCGCCGCCGGCATCCCCCGCTGCCCGGGGCGCCGGAGGCGAGAGGGGTGTGTCCCGCCGTTCGCCCACCCGCCGACTTTCACCGTCTCTCCGTAGCCGGTTCGCTGATCGGCGCGTAACGTGACGCTCCATGAAGATCCTCATCAGCGCCGACATGGAGGGCGCCACCGGGGTCACCTGGCCTGCCGACGTGCTGCCGGGAACGCCGCAGTGGGAGCGGTGCCGGGCGATGTTCACCTCGGACGTCGACGCCGCCGTACGCGGCTTCTTCGACGGGGGCGCCGACGAGGTCCTCGTGAACGAGGCGCACTGGACCATGCGCAACCTGCTCCTCGAGCGGCTGGACGAGCGGGCGCAGATGCTCACCGGACGGCACAAGTCGCTGTCCATGGTGGAGGGCGTGCAGCACGGTGACGTGGACGGCATCGCCTTCGTCGGCTATCACGCGGGCGCCGGCATGGAGGGCGTCCTCGCCCACACCTATCTCGCCAACTCCATCACGGGGGTGTGGCTGAACGACGTACGGGCCAGCGAGGGGCTGCTCAACGCCCATGTGGTCGCCGAGTACGGGGTGCCGGTGGTGCTGGTCACCGGGGACGACGTGGCCTGCGAGGACGCCCTCGGGTATGCGCCCGAGGCGCTCAAGGTCGCGGTGAAGGACCATGTGTCGCGGTACGCGGCCGTGTGCCGCACGCCGGCCCGCACTGCCGCCGACATCCGCGCGGCGGCCCAGCAGGCGGCCGGGCTGGCGGTCCGTCACGAACCGGTCGAGGGAGGCCCGTTCACCGTCGCGGTCGAGTTCGATGCCGAGCATCTCGCCATGGCCTGCACCGTCGTGCCGGGAGTGAGCCGGATCGGGGAGCGCAAGGTGGCCTACACCAGCGCCACCATGCACGAGGCAATCCGCACCTTCAAGGCGGTCACCACGATCGCCTCGTCCGCGATCGAGGAGCAGTATGGCTGACGCGCAGGCGCTGGACGAGGTCGTCGGTTTCACGTCCGACCTGATCCGCATCGACACCACCAACCGGGGCGGCGGCGACTGCCGGGAGCGCCCGGCGGCCGAGTATGCCGCCGAGCGGCTCGCCGGGGCGGGCCTGGAACCGGTGCTCCTGGAGCGCACCCCGGGCCGGACCAACGTCGTGGCCCGGATCGAGGGCACCGACCCGTCGGCGGACGCGCTGCTCGTGCACGGTCACCTGGACGTGGTCCCGGCCCGCGCCGAGGACTGGAGCGTGCACCCGTTCTCCGGCGAGGTCCGCGACGGGGTCGTGTGGGGCCGGGGCGCGATCGACATGAAGAACATGGACGCGATGATCCTCGCCGTGGTCCGCGCCTGGGCCCGGCAGGGGCTGCGGCCGCGACGGGACGTGGTGATCGCCTTCACCGCCGACGAGGAGGCGAGCGCCGAGGACGGCGCCGGGTTCCTCGCCGACCGGCACGCGGAGCTGTTCGAGGGCTGCACCGAGGGCGTCAGCGAGTCGGGGGCGTACACCTTCCACGACGGCACCGGACGGCAGATCTACCCGATCGCCGCCGGTGAGCGCGGCACCGCCTGGCTGCGGCTCTCCGCACGCGGACGGGCGGGCCACGGCTCCCGGGTCAACGGGGAGAACGCGGTGACCCGGCTCGCCGCGGCGATCGCCCGGATCGGTGCCCACAAGTGGCCCGTGCGGCTCACCCCGACCGTGCGCGCGGCCCTCACCGAACTCGCCGCCCTGTACGGCATCGAGGCGGACCTGCGGGACGTGGACGCGCTGGTGGACAAGCTGGGCCCGGCCGCCCGGCTGGTCGAGGCGACGCTGCGCAACAGCGCCAACCCCACCATGTTCGAAGCGGGTTACAAGGTCAACGTGATCCCGGGGGAGGCCGTCGCCCACGTCGACGGGCGGTATCTGCCCGGCGGCGAGGAGGAGTTCCGTGCCACCCTCGACGAACTGACCGGCCCGGACGTGGACTGGGAGTTCCTGCACCGCGAGGTGGCGCTCCAGTCGCCGGTCGGCTCGCCGGCCTTCGCGGCGATGCGGGCCGCCGTCGAGGAGTTCGCGCCCGAGGGCCATGTCGTGCCGTTCTGCATGCCCGGCGGCACCGACGCCAAGCAGTTCTCCCGGCTGGGCATCACCGGGTACGGGTTCTCGCCGCTGAAGCTGCCCGAGGGATTCGACTACAACGCCCTGTTCCACGGAGTCGACGAGCGCGTCCCCGTCGAGGCGCTGCACTTCGGCGTCCGCGTCCTGGACCGCTTCCTGCGGACCGCCTGAGCCCATGGGGGAAAACATGCGCACCCTGCCCTGCGGTTCCTGGCCCTCGCCCGTCGACGCGGCCCTCGCCGCCGCGCACGACGGCAGGCCGGAGTTCCCGGGATTCGTCGGCGACGAGGTGTGGTGGACAGAGCCGCGGCCCGCCGAGGGCGGACGCCGGGCGCTGGTGCGGCGGCACGCCGACGGCTCGCAGTCCACGGTGCTGCCCGAGCCGTGGAACGTGCGCAGCCGCGTCATCGAGTACGGCGGCCGGCCCTGGGCGGGAGCCGTCGTGGACGGTGTGCCGCTGCTGGTGTTCGTGAACTTCGCCGACCAGCGGCTGTACCGGTACGAGCCCGGCGGCGAGCCGCGCCCGCTCACCCCGCTCTCGGCGGTGGGCGGCGGACTGCGCTGGGCCGAACCCCAACTGCGCCTGGAACACGGCGAGGTGTGGTGCGTGCTGGAGGAGTTCACCGGGGAGGCGCCGAGCGACGTACGGCGCGTCCTGGCCGCCGTACCGCTGGACGGCTCGGCGGCCGGGGACCGGGCCGCGGTGCGTGAACTCTCCGACGGCCGGCACCGGTTCGTGACCGGCCCCCGGCTCTCGCCCGACGGGCGGCGGGCGGCCTGGCTGGCCTGGGACCACCCGCGGATGCCGTGGGACGGCACGGAGCTGCTGGTGGCTCAGGTGCGCGCCGACGGCTCGTTCGGCGCGCCCCGCACGGTGGCGGGCGGCCCTGAGGAGTCCATCGCCCAGGCGGACTGGGCCGCCGACGGCTCACTGCTGTACGCGAGCGACCGCAGCGGCTGGTGGAACCTCTACCGCGACGGTGAGCCCCTGTGCGTCCGCGAGGAGGAGTTCGGCGGCCCGCTGTGGAAGCTGGGCCAGCGCTGGTTCGCGCCGCTGGAGTGCGGTCTGATCGCGGTCGTGCACGGTCGCGGCGCCACCGCCCTCGGCGTGCTCGACCCGGAGACGGGCGAGGTCGTCGACACGGCGGGCCCCTGGACGGAGTTCGACGCGGCGCCGGTGGTCCACGGCGACCGGGTCGTCGCGGTCGCCGCCGGCCCCCGCAGCGCGTACGAGGTCGTCGAGCTGGACACCCGCACGGGCCGGGCGCGGGTGATCGGCGCCGCCCACGACGACCCGGTCGACCCCGCCTACTACCCCGAGCCGCGGATCCGCACCTTCACCGGGCCGGACGGCCGGGAGGTCCACGCCCACATCTATCCGCCGCACCACCCCGAGTGCGTGGCGCCCGCCGGTGAGCTGCCCCCGTACGTCGTGTGGGCGCACGGCGGACCCACCAGCCGAGCGCCTCTCGTGCTCGACCTGGAGATCGCCTACTTCACCTCGCGCGGCATCGGGGTCGCCGAGGTCAACTACGGCGGATCCACCGGGCACGGCCGCGAGTACCGCAACCGGCTGCGCGGGCAGTGGGGCGTCGTCGACGTCGAGGACTGCGCGGCCGTCGCGCTCGCCCTCGCCGACGAGGGCACCGCCGACCGCGCCCGGCTGGCGATCCGGGGCGGCAGTGCGGGCGGCTGGACCACGGCGGCCTCCCTGACCACGACCGACGTGTACGCCTGCGGCACGATCAGCTACCCGATCCTCGACCTGACCGGCTGGGGCACAGGGGAGACCCACGACTTCGAGTCGCAGTACCTGGAGTCCCTGGTCGGGCCGCTCGCCGAGGTGCCCGGCCGGTACACCGAGCGCTCGCCCGCCGAGCACGCCCACCGGATCACGGCGCCCTTCCTGCTGCTCCAGGGCCTGGACGACGTGATCTGCCCGCCGACCCAGTGCGAGCGGTTCCTCGCCCGGCTGGCCGGCGGGCGGGTGCCGCACGCGTACCTGGCGTTCGAGGGCGAGGGGCACGGCTTCCGCCGGGCCGACACCCTGGTGCGGGCACTGGAGGCGGAGCTGTCGCTGTACGCTCAGGTCTTCGGCCTGGACCCGGCCGGCATCCCCACCCTGGAGCTCGGCACGTGAAGGAACTCGTCCGCCCCACCCGGCTCGCCCCCGGCGCCCGCGTGGCCGTCGTCGCGCCCAGCGGGCCCGTGCCCGAGGAGCGGTTGCAGGCGGGCCTGGACGTGCTGCGCGGCTGGGACCTGGATCCGGTGGTGGCGCCGCACGTGACGGCCCGGCACGGCACGTTCGACTACCTGGCGGGTACGGACCGCGACCGCGCCGCCGACCTCCAGGGCGCCTGGTGCGATCCGTCCGTGGACGCGGTGCTGTGCGCCCGCGGCGGCTACGGCGTGCAGCGCATGGTGGACCTGCTCGACTGGGAGGCCATGCGGGCGGCCGGCCCGAAGGTGTTCGTCGGCTTCAGCGACATCACCGCGCTGCACGAGGCGTTCGCCACCCGCCTGGGCCTGGTCACGCTGCACGGGCCGATGGCCGCCGGTGTCGACTTCGTCAAGAACGACCGGGCGCAGCGGCATCTGCGAGCGACCCTGTTCGCGCCCGAGACGGTCCGCACGATCGCCTCCGGCGGACCAGCCCTGGTTCCCGGGCGGGCCCGGGGCGTCACCCTCGGCGGCTGTCTGGCCCTGCTCGCCGCCGACCTCGGCACACCGCACGCGCGGCCCGGCGCGGCCGGCGGCCTGCTGTGCCTGGAGGACGTGGGCGAGGAGGCCTACCGCCTGGACCGCTACCTCACCCAGCTGCTGCGGGCCGGCTGGCTCGACGGGGTGCGCGGGGTGCTGCTCGGCTCCTGGAAGGACTGCGAGACCCCGGACCGGGTGCGGGCCCTGCTCGCCGACCGGCTCGGCGGACTCGGGGTGCCCGTCGCCGAGGAGTTCGGCTTCGGGCACTGCGAGGGCGCGTTGACGGTTCCCTTCGGTGTCGCGGCCGAACTCGACGCCGACGAGGGCACGTTGACGCTCGACGCGCCCGCCCTGCGCTGACCGCGCCGCGGCCGGGCGCGTGCCGCGCGTAGGGTGACGGCATGCCACACACCGCAGCCCGCTTCCTCGCCGAGGGGCCCCACGTGGGCATCCGTCCCTTCACCCAGGAGGACGGCGCCGAGTTCACCGCCCGGGTCCGGGAGAGCGAGGACCTGCACCGCCCGTGGCTCTTCCCGCCGGCCACCGCCGAGGCGTACGCCGCCTACGCCCGGCGGCTGATCGAGGATCCGGCGAGGGCCGGCTTCCTGGTCTGCGAGAAGGACGCGGGCGCCCTCGCCGGTTTCGTCAACATCAACAACATCGTGCACGGCGCCTTCCGGTCCGGAGCGCTCGGCTACGGCGCCTTCGCGCACGCCGCCGGGCGGGGCCTGATGCGCGAGGGCCTCGACCTCGTCATCGGGTACGCCTTCGGCCCGATGCGGCTGCACCGGCTGGAGATCAACGTGCAGCCGCTCAACACCGCCTCGATCGCGCTGGCCCGCGCCTGCGGCTTCCGCCTGGAGGGCTTCTCGCCGGACATGCTCTTCATCGACGGGGCCTGGCGCGATCACGAGCGGTGGGCGCTCACCGCCGAGATGCGCGCTTGAAGTTGACCTTCATGGTGTCCAGGTCCGTGACGGTCGACCGCAGGTCACGAAAGCCGTATCCGAGGCCGCGCAGGGCGGTCTCCGCGCGGTCCTCCGCGATGGCGGCCGCCATCTCCTCGCCGTCCTCCGCGTCGCACACCACGACGTAGCGCATCGAGAAGTGCTTCAGCGGGGACGGCTCGTACGACAGCGAGCCCTCCTCGGTGAACCGCATGCTGAGCATGCCGTGCTCGTCCGCCTCCGCGCGCAGCCGTTCCCGGGCCTCGTCGGTCAGTGCGTCCCAGGTGCCCCGGACGATCACCCGGTAGGTGTGCTGCTCGCTCATCGGATCTCCGTACTTCTCCACGCCCGGCCATGGGCCATGAGGGTCGACCGGCCGACTCTACGGCGCCCGCGACGCGCCGACCACGGAATATCCCCGCGTCCGCTCAGCCCCGGCGGTCCATGTACTCGTACACCGACCCGTCCGGGTGCAGGGCGATCAGGTTGCGCCCCACCGGTGTCGGGACCGGCCCGGCCACGATGTGCGCGCCGAGCCCGGTCAGCACCCGGTGGGCCTCGTCGACGTCCTCCACGGCTATCGTCGCCGTCACCTTGCGCAGCACCTCCAGCTGCGACTCGGGTCCGCTCATCAGCAGGAAGCAGCCGACCGCGGCCACCTGGACGCCGCCCTGTTCGAAGCGGAGAGCTCTGGCGCCCGCGAGACCCTCGTAGAACGGGACGGCGGTGTCCAGATCGTTGACGCAGACGCGCAGGCTGGTTCCCAGAATCTCCATGCGCACGAGCGTAGTTGGGGGTGGCCGGGGAGGTGATCGTTTCACCGGATCGCCCGGAACGCCCGCCCCCTCCGCCACATCCCCGGACGGCGTTATACGTACCCCTGTGCGGGTACTCGCGGTCCATGAAGGGCTTGGATCACCTGGAGCACTTGGACAAGCAACTGGTCGACGAACTGGCGCAGGTGGCGCGTGAGACGGTGCGCGACGAACTGCGCGAGCAGACCCGCAGGCGGCGTCGCACCGCCACGCTGTACGCCGCGTCCGGCGCCGTCGCCCTGTACGCGGGCGCGGCTCTCGCGCTCGCCGTGGGGCTGGCCCTCGCGATCGGGCTGCCCGGCTGGGCCGCCGCACTGATCACCGCGGCGATCCTGGGCGCGGCGGCCTACGCGCTGCGCGAGGCCGCCCGGCCGTCGGCGGCGTGGCCCGCCGCGGATCGCACCCCGGATCGCGCCGCGGACCTCACGGCCGGACACGACTTGGGCGCTCCGCCCGCGGGCGGCACCGGTGGCGGGGCGGACACGGCCGGTGGCGCGGCGGGCACGGCCGGCAGGGCGGCGGGTGCGGCGCACCCGCCCGTGCCGCCGGTGCCACCCGCGCCTCCGTCCGGAGCGATCCGGCCGGAACGCCCCGGCGAGACCGACCCGGGAACGGACCACCGGGCCTGACACCCCGTCGGGTTCCCCGCCGGGTTTCCCGTCCTGTTCCGACCCGCGCTCCAACCCGCGTTCCCACCTGCGTTCCCACCTGCGTTCGGACCCGCGTCCGAACCTGTTGGAGCGTGACATGCACCGGGCGCCCGCTCGCCCTCCGGCCTGCGGGCGCCCGTCCGTGTCCCCACCGAGGCGGCCGCGGGCGGCCGGGCCGGTGCCGGGAGAAGTTTGGGTGCCCCGGCCAGGGGGACGCGGAGAGTTCCGCACCCAGGTACGCGACCGCGCCGGAGGCGAACCGTGAGTCGACCCCGCATTGTGATCGTCGGTTCCGGCTTCGCCGGCTACCGCACGGCCCGGACGCTGTCCAGGATGTCCCGGGGCAAGGCCGACATCACCCTGCTGAACCCGACCGACTACTTCCTGTACCTGCCCCTGCTGCCCCAGGTCGCCGTGGGCCTCCTGGAGCCGCGCCGGACCGCCGTCTCCCTCACTGGCACGCTGCGCCACGTACGGCTGGTCCTCGGCGAGGCCCACGGCATCGACATGGACGCGCGCACCGTGCGCTACACCGACCCCGAGGGCGGCGAGGGCACGCTGGCCTACGACCGGCTGGTGCTCGCCGTCGGCAGCGTCAACAAGCTGCTGCCGATCCCCGGCGTCGCCGAGCACGCGCACGGTTTCCGCGGCCTGCCGGAGGCCCTGTACCTGCGGGACCACGTGACCCGCCAGATCGAACTGGCGAGCAGCGAGGACGACCCCGAGACGTGCTCGGCCCGCTGCACCTTCGTCGTCGTGGGCGCCGGCTACACCGGGACCGAGGTCGCCGCGCACGGGAAGATGTTCACCGACTCGCTGGTGCGCGGGCACCCGCTCCGGCAGGGCATCCGGCCCCGCTGGCTGCTGCTGGACATCGCGTCCCGCGTGCTGCCCGAGCTGGACGAACGGCTCTCGGCCACCGCCGACCGCGTGTTGCGGAGGCGGGGCGTCGAGGTGCGCATGGGCACCTCCGTGAAGGAGGCCACGCACGAGGGGGTGCTGCTGACGGACGGCGAGTTCGTCCGCAGCCGCACGCTCGTGTGGTGCGTCGGCGTACGGCCCGACCCGCTCGTGGAGAGCACCGGGCACCCGCTGGAGCGGGGACGGCTCGTCGTCGACCCCTTCCTCCAGGTGCCGGGGCGGCCGGAGGTGTTCGCGTGCGGGGACGCGGCCGCCGTACCCGACCTGGACCGCCCCGGCCGCTACACCCCGATGACCGCCCAGCACGCCTGGCGGCAGGGCAGGACCGCCGCGGTCAACGTCGCCGCCTCGCTCGGCGTCGGCGAGGCCCGCCCCTACCGCCACCGCGACCTCGGCTTCGTCGTGGACCTGGGCGGTGCGCAGGCCGCCGCCGACCCGCTCGGCATCCCGCTGTCCGGGCCGGTGGCCGGAGCGGTCACCCGCGCCTACCACCTCGCGGCGATGCCCGGCAATCGCGTCCGGGTGGCCGCGGACTGGCTGCTGGACGCCGTACTGCCGCGCCAGTCCGTCCAGTTGGGCCTCGTACGGTCCTGGTCCGTGCCCCTGGACACGGCCTCCCCGGAGCTGGCCCGGGTACCGGGCGGGCCCGAGCGGCAGGCGAGGACGACGGCCGGCTCCGGCCCGGGAGAGCCGGCCGACGCCGCGCACGGCGGAGCCCACCCCGCCCCGGGCCCGGTCAAGCGAGACGACATACCCGCGGAAGGAGACTCATGAACACCGACGAACTCGTCGAACTCGGCCAGCAGCTGCGCGTCGACAGCGTGCGCGCCGCCGCCGCGGCGGGCTCCGGGCACCCCACGTCCTCCATGTCCGCCGCCGACATCATGGCGGTCCTGCTGGCGAACCATCTCCGCTACGACTTCGACCGGCCCGAGCACCCCGGCAACGACCGCCTCGTCCTGTCCAAGGGACACGCCTCCCCGCTGCTGTACTCCGCCTACAAGGCGGCGGGCGCCATCGACGACGCGGAACTGCTCACCTTCCGCAAGCTGGGCAGCCGCCTGGAAGGGCACCCCACCCCGCAACGGCTGCCGTGGGTGGAGACCGCCACCGGATCCCTCGGACAGGGCCTGCCCATCGGCGTCGGGATCGCGCTCACCGGCAAACGGCTGGACCACGCCGACTACCGCGTGTGGGTGCTGTGCGGGGACAGCGAGATGGCCGAGGGCTCGATCTGGGAGGCCGCCGAGCACGCCGGGTACGAGCACCTGGACAACCTGACCGTGATCGTCGACGTCAACCGGCTCGGCCAGCGCGGCCCCACCCGGCACGGCCACGACCTGGACGCCTACGCCCGCCGCTTCCGCGCCTTCGACTGGCACACGATCGAGATCGAGGGTCACGACGTGGACGCCGTCGACCGCGCCTTCGGCGAGGCGGTCTCCATGCGGGGCCGGCCCACCGCGATCATCGCCCGCACCTTCAAGGGCAGGGGCGTCAAGGACGCCGAGGACCGTGAGGGCCTGCACGGCAAGCCGCTGAAGGACCCCGACGAGGCGGTCGAGGAGCTGGGCGGCGTCCGCGACATCCGCGTCCGCGTGCACGAGCCGCGCTCGGCCCGTTCGCTGCACGCCGTGGGCGACGGCAACCTCGAACTGCCCCGCTGGGACAAGGGCGAAAAGGTCGCCACCCGCGACGCCTACGGCCAGGCGCTCGCCGCGCTCGGCACCGCGCGCGGCGACGTCGTGGCCCTCGACGGCGAGGTCGGCGACTCCACCCGCTCGGAGTTCTTCGCCAAGGAACACCCCGAGCGCTACTTCGAGTGCTACATCGCCGAACAGCAGATGGTCGCCGCCGCCGTCGGGATGGCCCGGCGCGGCTGGGTGCCGTACGCCTCGACGTTCGCGGCCTTCCTGACCCGCGCGCACGACTTCGTACGGATGGCCTCCGTCAGCGGCTCCGGCATCAACCTCAACGGCTCCCACGCGGGCACGGCGATCGGACAGGACGGGCCCAGCCAGATGGGCCTGGAGGACCTGGCGATGATGCGCGCCGTCCACGGCTCGACCGTGCTCTACCCGTGCGACGCCAACCAGGCCGCCGAGCTCGTCGCACGGATGGCCGACCTGGACGGCGTCCGCTATCTGCGGACCTCGCGCGGGGCCAGCCCGGTGCTCTACGGGCCCGAGGAGGAGTTCCCCGTCGGCGGCAGCAAGGTGCTGCGCTCCTCCGCACGGGACCGGCTGACCGTCGTCGCCGCGGGCGTCACCCTGCACGAGGCGCTCGCCGCCGCCGATGCCCTCGGCCGGGACGGCATCGCGGTCCGGGTGCTCGACCTGTACTCGGTCAAGCCGGTCGACCGGGACACGCTCCGGGAGGCCGCCGAGGACACGGGCTGCCTGCTCACCGTGGAGGACCACCACGCCGAGGGCGGCATCGGCGACGCCGTGCTCGACGCCTTCACCGACGGACGCCCGGTGCCGCGCCTGGTGCGGCTCGCCGTCCGGGAGATGCCGGGCTCGGCCTCGCCCGCCGAGCAGCTGCACGCCGCGGGCATCGACGCCGAGTCGATCGCGACCGCCGCGCGGCTGCTGGTGGAGGAAGCGGTCGTGCGGTGAGTGACGAGGCGCGCACGGTGCGCACCGGCGGTCCTGCGGCGGTTCGACCCCGTGTGTGAGGGACACCCGCACCCGCGCAGGTTTGGCCATGGAACCTTCGGCCACCCGGAGGAGAAGAGGTGGCCATGGTGAAGAGAGAAAACACCGCGGAGTCGCAGGGTTCAGGAGAGTCGGCGTCCCGGCCGAGGCCGGTGGAGGTGCTGCGTGAGGCGCGTGCCCAGTTCGCCGAGCTGACGGGTCTGACCGCGGAGTCCGTGACGACCTTCGAGCAGTCGGAGGACGGCTGGTCGCTGGAGGTCGAGGTCCTGGAACTGGCCCGGGTGCCCGACACCATGAGCCTGATGGCGAGCTATCAGGTGGAACTCGACCCGCGGGGGCAGCTGACCGGCTACCGGCGGCTGCGCCGATACGAACGCGGGCGCGCCGACGCCCGCCGCTCCGGCGGCGGCTAGGCCGGCCCCGGGCGGCTCACGCCCGAGGACCGTATACGCACGCGGCAGACCACGCAGCGGACACAGACAAGTACGCAGCAGATACAGACAAGGAGGCGCGGTTGGCATGACCGTTGTCCCGGCACAGACGTCCGGTGGCGGAGGCGGCAGCAGCGGCCTGTACGACGTACTGGAACTCGTCCTCGACCGGGGGCTGGTGATCGACGCGTTCGTGCGGGTCTCCCTGGTCGGCATCGAGATCCTGAAGATCGACGTACGGGTCGTCGTCGCCAGCGTCGACACCTACCTGCGCTTCGCCGAGGCCTGCAACCGGCTCGACCTGGAAGCCGGCCCGCACCGGACCCCCGGCCTGCCCGACCTGGTCGGCGAGGTCACCGAGTCCGGCGCGCGCGGCAAGGCCAAGGGGGCGCTGTCCGGCGCCGCCCAGACCGTCTCCGACGCCTTCCAGCAGGGCCGCCAGGAGCACTCGGACGAGAGCGGGCAGCGGCCGCGGGCACGTAAGGCCGCGCCGGCCCGCCGGAAGGAGGAGCAGGAGTGAGCACGTACGTCTACGCGATCACCACCGCCTCCCACCCCGGCCTGCCGCGGGGCATGGGCGGTGTGGGCGAGCCGGCCCGCCCGGTGCGCGTGCTGACGGCGGGCGGGCTCGCCGCGGTCGTCAGCGACGCACCCGAGGGACTGCGCCCCAAACGCAGGGATCTGCTCGCCCACCAGGCCGTGCTCAGCGAGGCCGGCGAGGCCGGCTGTGTGCTGCCGATGCGGTTCGGCAGCGTCGCCCCCGACGACGACACCGTCACCGGTGTCCTCACCGAGCGCGCCGAGCACTACCGCGAGCGGCTGCGCGCCCTGGCGGGCAGGGTCGAGTACAACGTCAAGGCCAGCCACGACGAGGAAGCCGTGCTGCACCGCGTGATGGCCGAGAACCCCGAGATCCGCTCCCTGGCGGAGGCCAACCGGCGCTCCGGCGGCGGGGGTTACCAGGACAAGCTCCGGCTCGGTGAGCTGGTCGCGGCCGCCGTGCAGGCCCGTGAGGCCGACGACGCCCGCGAGATCGTGCACGCGCTGGAGCCGTACGCCGCCGCGGTCAGCGACGGCCCGCCCTCCACCGGCTGGCTGGTCAACGCCTCGTTCCTGGTCGACCGGGAAGCGGCCGAGGAGTTCGTGACCGCCGTCGAACAGGCCCGCACGGACCTGCCCCACCTCGAACTGCGGGTCAACGGCCCCCTGCCGCCGTACAGCTTCGTCGAACCCGGCCCCGCCGAACCCGCCAGCACCACGGCCGGAGCCGACACAGGAGCGGAGTGACGTCATGGGACTCATCTCCGAAGTGCTGCTGCTGCCGTTCGCGCCGGCGCGCGGAAGCGCCTGGGCGATCCGGCAGGTACTGCGCGAGGCCGAGCGGATCTACTACGACCCGGCCACGGTGCAGGCCGAACTCGCCCGACTGGAAGAGCAGTTGGAGGCCGGCGAGATCAGCGCCGAGGAGTTCGACCGCAGGGAGGACGAGCTTCTCGACCGGCTGGAGACCGGCCTGCGCTCAGGCACGGGGACAGGTGAGGGAACAGGCGAGGGGACGGCACGATGAACAAAGTGGGACTCGGCCTCGCGATAGGGGCCGGCTACCTCCTGGGACGGACGAAGAAGGCGAAACTCGCCCTCACGCTGGGCAGCCTGGTGGCCGGCAAGAAGCTGAACCTCGGTCCGAGCGGGATCGCGCAGCTGGTCAACCAGCAGCTGATGAACAACCCGCAGCTCAAGGAGATCGGCGACCAGCTGCGCGAGGACCTGAAGGGGGTGGGCAAGGCGGCTTCGGGGGCCATGGCCGAACGACAGATGACCGCGCTCGCCGACCGGCTGCACGGGCGGACCGCCCAGATCCGCGACGAGCTCGCCGGCGTCGCACCGCAGCCCGGCGGAGACGAGGAGCCCGAGGGGGAGGACACGTACACGGACGAGTACGACGAGTACGAGGACGAGTACGAGGACCGGGGGGAGGGCCGCGAGGCCGAGGGGGAGCCCCGGGGCGAGGACGAGGACCGCGGCGGACCGGCCCGCGAGGAAGCCGCCGGGAAGGCCCCCGCGAAGAAGGGGCCGGTGAAGAAGGCGCCCCCGAAGAAGGCCGCCAGGAAGGCGCCGGCGGGTGCACCGGCCCGGAAGGAAGCGGCGAAGAAGGCTCCTGCCAAGAAGGCCCCCGCGAAGAGGGCCGCCGCGAAGAAGGCTCCCGCAAGGAAGACGGCGGCGAAGCAGACCGCGACCGGAAGGACGGCCGCGAAGAGGACGGCCACGGCCGGCGGCGCGACCGGCGCCGCCCGCTCCCGGCGGCCGAAGGGTGGTGGTGACCGATGACCGAGGCCCTCGGATCCGCGACCTCCGCAGCCGGCGGCGCGGCGCGCGGCGCGGCGAAGGAAAGTCCGCTGAGCGGCCTCGCCCACAGCGAGGCCGCCGACCGGCTCAAGGCCGAGGTGCAGGACTACCTCGGCGCCCAGGCCCAGCGGCTCCTGGTCGGTTTCGGCCGTAAGCTCGGCGAGACCACCGGCATGCTCAACGACATCGCCGAGGGCAACAGCCCGGGCTTCGTCAAGCTCGCCCTCGACGCCGGACGCAAGGCCGCCGAGGGCAAGGGCCCGGTGCGCTCGGTCCTGGAGCTGGGCGCCTCCCGCGCCAAGGACAGCGTCATGGGCGTGCTGAGGAACCTCGGTGGCGGCGGGGGCAAGCGCAAGCGCGGCGGGGGCAACAAGCCCACCGTCATCATCGAGTCCGTCGATGTCGGCGTGCCGCTGCGCACCGCCTACGACCAGTGGACCCAGTTCCAGGACTTCAGCACCTTCGCCAAGGGCGTCAAGAGCGCGAGCCGCGCCGACGACACCTCCTCCGACTGGCAGTTGAAGGTGTTCTGGTCCAGCCGAAGCTGGAAGGCCCACACCACCGAGCAGGTGGCCGACCAGCGCATCCAGTGGACGTCGGAGGGCGCGAAGGGCACCACGAAGGGCGTCGTCTCCTTCCACCGTCTCGAAGAGAACCTCACCCGGGTCCTGCTGGTCATGGAGTACTACCCGAGCGGATTGTTCGAGAAGACCGGGAACATCTGGCGGGCCCAGGGCCGCCGCGCCCGGCTGGACCTGAAGAACTACGTCCGCTTCATCACCCTCAAGGGAGAGGCCGACGAGGGCTGGCGCGGCGAGATCCGCGACGGCGAGGTCGTGCGCAGCCACGAGGACGCGGTCTCCGAGGAGGAGCAGGAGGCCGAGGAGGAGAACGGCTACGAGGACGAGAACCAGGAAGAGGAGCAGCCGTACGAGGAGAACGAGGAGGAGGGCCCGTACGCCGAGGAGGGGAACGGCGAGTACGAAGAGGAGGAGAACGAGGAGGAGCCCGAGGCGGAGGAAGACGAGGAGTACGAGCCCGGGGACGGTGAAGAGCCCGAGTACTACGAGGACGAGGAAGAAGAGGAGCCCGAGTACGAGTACGCCGAGGGCGGGGGCCGCCGATGACGACGCCCAGCCGACTGCCCGAACCGTACGGCCCGAGCAGCGGGGCCAACCTCGCCGACATTCTTGAGCGCGTGCTCGACAAGGGCATCGTCATCGCGGGCGACATCCGCATCAACCTGCTCGACATCGAACTGCTCACCGTCAAGCTCCGGCTCGTCGTCGCCTCGGTCGACAAGGCCAAGGAGATGGGTATCGACTGGTGGGAGACCGACCCGGCGCTCTCGTCCCGCGCCCGCCGCGACGAACTCGCCCGGGAGAACGCGGAGCTGCGCGAGCGGCTGGCGCGGCTGGAGGAACTGGAGCTGGACCGCGGCCGACCGGAGCCGGACCGCCTGGAGCGGGGCCGCGTGGACCAGGACCGTGCCCGCAAGGAGGCACCATGACCGGACTGCGGTACGTCTACGCCGTCTGCCGGCCCCTCGGCGCGCCCCTCCAGGCGGAGCTGACCGGGGTGGCGGGCGCTCCGGCCAAGCAGCTCAACCACCACGGCCTGGTCGCCGTCGTCAGCGAGGTGCCCGAGCGGGACTTCGCCGAGGAGCCGTTGCGCTCCCATCTGGAGGACCTCGACTGGCTCGCCGCCACCGCCCGCGCACACCAGGGCGTCATCGACGCGCTGACCGTCGTCACCACACCGCTGCCGCTCAGGCTCGCCACCGTCTTCCGGGACGACAGCGCCGTGCGCACGATGATCGAGGCCCGCGAGGACCACATCCGCCACACCCTGGACCGGCTGGAGGGGCGTGTGGAGTGGGGCGTGAAGATCTACGCCGAGACCGAGCAGCCCCAGCAGGCCGCGCAGCCCGTGCCCAAGGCCGCCTCGGGCCGGGACTACCTGCGGCAGCGGCGGCAGCAGACCCGGGCGGGCGAGGACCTGTGGCAGAAGGCGGAGACCTTCGCGACCCGGCTGCACGAGCAGCTCTCCGCCTTCGCCGAGGAGTCCCGGCTGCACGCCCCGCAGCACCCCGCTCTCTCCGGCGGCACGGCGGGTCGGAACGTGCTCAACGCCGCCTACCTGGTGCCGCGCGGCGACTCCGAGGAGTTCGTGGAACTCGTGGACCGCACGAAGGACGACGTGCCGGGGCTGCGCGTGGAGCTCACCGGGCCCTGGGCGGCGTACTCCTTCGCGGGGGAGGAGGCATGACGGTCGTCGAACGCCGTGAGATCGCCCTGGTCGACCTGCTCGACCGGCTGCTGGCCGGCGGTGTCGTCATCACCGGGGACATCACCCTGCGCATCGCCGACGTGGACCTCGTCCGCATCGACCTGAACGCGCTGATCAGCTCGGTGAACGTCCAAGTGCCGTCGCCCTTCGAGGAGTAGCCGTGCCCCCGCGCAAGCGACTGGATCTGGAGCCCGACACGGTCGAGCGGGACCTGGTGAAACTCGTGCTCACCGTTGTGGAACTGCTGCGCCAGCTCATGGAGCGGCAGGCGCTGCGCCGCTTCGACGAGGGGGACCTGAGCGAGGACCAGGAGGAGCGGATCGGTCTCACGCTCATGCTCCTGGAGGACCGCATGGCCGAACTGCGCGACCGCTACGGGCTGCGGCCCGAGGACCTGAATCTGGACCTCGGACCGCTGGGACCCCTGCTTCCCCGGGAGTGACGCTTCACGAACGGCAGGGAACGGGGGAGAGGTCCCGGGGAGAGCTGCGGAATCAGCCTTCCTTGCGGCACAGGATCTCCCCGTGCAGGACCGCGAACCAGCCGTCGTGCCGCTCACCCCACTCCCGCCACGCCGCCGACACGGCCCGCAACCGCTCCTCGGTCGCGTGTCCGCCCGCGACGGCGCGCTCGGCGTACGCCGACGCCACGGTGCGGTCGGCCCAGAGCCCGCTCCACCAGGCGCGCTCGTCCTCGGTGGCGTAGGTCCAGGTGCTGGAGGTGGCCGTGACGTCGGTGAAGCCGGCCGCCAGCGCCCAGGACCGCAGCCGGCGTCCGGCGTCCGGCTCGCCTCCGTTGGCGCGGGCGACCCGCCGGTACAGGTCCAGCCAGTCGTCCAGCCCCGGCACCCGCGGGTGCCAGGTCATCGCCGCGTAGTCCGCGTCGCGGACGGCGACGTACCCGCCCGGCTTCGTCACCCGCCGCATCTCGCGCAGCGCCTGCACGGGGTCGCCCACGTGCTGGAGCACCTGGTGGGCGTGGACGACGCAGAACGTGTCGTCGGGATGGTCGAGGGCGTGGACGTCGGCCACCGCGAAGTCGACGTTGGCCAGGCCCCGCCCGGCGGCCGTGGCGCGCGCCTGCTCCAGGACGCCGGGCGCCCGGTCGACACCCGTGACGTGCCCTTGGGGGACGAGGGCCGCCAGGTCGGCGGTGATGGTGCCGGGACCGCAGCCGATGTCGAGGATCTTCATGTGCGGCCGGAGCGAGCCGAGCAGGTAGGCCGCGGAGTTGGCGGCGGTGCGCCAGGTGTGCGAACGCAGCACGGACTCGTGGTGCCCGTGCGTGTAGACGGCCGTCTCCCGCTTCGGCATGGCTGTACCCCTTCTCGTCCCCTGACCCCGTGGGCCCGCGGCCCCGGGCGGTACGGATCACGGTACGCCTCCGTGCCGGATGGTGAGACCCCGATTTCAGCATCCGGACAGAAGGCGGGTGGGTGGTCAGTCTCCTGGCAGCGGTCGGTACACCGCCAGCGCCTCGGGCAGCTTCTCCAGCCACAGCTCGTCCTCCGCCTCCATCACCTCGCCGTCGTGGGCGAGCAGCGTGCCGGGCGCGACACCGGTCAGGCGCAGCCGGGCCACCTGGACCGCGGCGTGGGCGGGGGACCGCGTCAGCGGGCCGGCCAGGGCCGCGGACAGCAGGCGCAGCGCCGGCCTGCGGCCCCCGTGCACCACCCGGACGTCGAGCTTCCCGTCCGTCAGGTCGAGTCGGCGGCCCGGCGCGAGCCCCATGCGGTGGTACGTGCCGTTTCCGGCGAACAGCAGCCACAGCGGGTGGGAGCGGCCCCGCACCACCGCCCGCAGCGGATGGCGGTCGGCGCGCAGCACCTTCAGCGTCGCCAGCACCCCGGCCGGCCAGCTGCCGATCCGGCCGGACCAGCGCTCGCGCTCGCGCACCAGCTCCGGGTACAGGCCGAGGCTGAAGGTGTTGAGGAAGACGCCCCGCTTGCTCCCGGAGCGGAAGCGGCCCACGTCCACGCGCACGCCGTGACCGTGCTCCAGAGCCCGGCCGAGGGCCCGGGCGTCCTCCACGCCGAGGTCGTAGGCGAAGTGGTTGAGCGTGCCGCCGGGCAGCACCGCGAGCGGCAGGCCGCGGCGCAGGGCGATCTCGGCGGCCGCGTTCACGGTGCCGTCGCCGCCGCACACCCCGAGCACCCGGGCGCGGTCCGCCGCCTTCTCCAGCTCCGCCTGGACCTCTTCCGGCTCGCACTCGACGACGTCCGCCTCCGGCAGTACGTCCCGCAGCGCGCCGGCGCGGTCCGCGGTGCCGGAGGCCCGGTTGGCCACCAGTACCAGGCCCGCGCCGCCGGGCAGCGCCGGCAGGTCGGCGCGGGGGTGGGGCGCCGGGCCGGTCTGGGCGCGGGTGGGCACCAGGGCGCGTACCGCGAACGCGACGCCCGCGCCCAGTGCGGCACCCGCCAGCACGTCGCTCGGGAAGTGGACGCCGGTGTAGACGCGCGAGAGCGCCACCGACGCGGCGACCGGGGCCACCGCCGCGCCCCAGGCCGGGGACTCCAGGGCGACGCCGGTCGCGAAGGCGGCCGCGGACGCCGCGTGCCCGGACGGGAAGGACGTGGTGAACGGCTGCCGCTTGAGCCGCCGCATGATCGGGACGGGGTCCAGGACCGGCCGGTCGCGGCGCACCGAGCGTTTGCCCAGGGTGTTGACGGTCAGGGACGCCAGGCTCAGGGAGGCCAGGCCGCGGACGGCGGCCCGGCGGGCCCTCGGGGTACGGCTCGCGCTGATGGCGGCCGCCGCCGCGCACCACAGCACGCCGTGGTTCGCGGCCCGGCTCAGCCTCGGCAGCACGGGTCCGGCACCGGGCCAGCGGCGCTCGGCCGCGAACTCGAACAGCCGGCCGTCCAGGGCCGTCAGGCGCTTCAGGACGGCGCGGGCGCCGGTCTTCGGGACGGTGAGGTCGACGTCTGGGCTCATACGGGGACCGTTACCCTGAAGTCGCCGTTTCTTGTGTGTGAGGGGCGGCACCGGCCGTCTTCAGGGACCCTTGCATGCGTCTGCTCCTCATCCGCCATGCCCAGACCCCCTCCAACGTGGGCCACCTGCTGGACACGCGGATCCCCGGGCCGGGCCTGACCGGGCTCGGCGAACGGCAGGCGGCCGCGCTGCCGCGGGCACTCGCCGGCGAGGACATCGAAGCGCTCTACGCCTCCACGCTGATCCGCACCCAGCTCACCGCCGGGCCCCTGGCCGCCGTCCGCGGACTCGACGTGATCGTCCGCGACGGCATCCGCGAGGTGTCGGCGGGCGACCTGGAGACGGAGCCGGGCGACTCCGAGCGCGGACAGGTCTACATGCGCACGCTGCTGGGCTGGGCCGCCGGTGACACCCGGACGCGCATGCCCGGCGGCGAGAGCGGCACCGAGGTGCTGGCCCGCTACGACGCGGTCGTCGCCGAGGCCACCGCGGACGGTGCCGGAACCGTCGCCATGGTCAGTCACGGCGCGGCCATCCGCCTGTGGACCGCGGTCCGCGCCCGCAACCTCGACGCGGAGTTCGCCGCCACCCACCCCCTGGAGAACACCGGCGTGGTGGTCCTCCAGGGCTCGGCCGACGCCGGATGGACGGCCTTGACGTGGGCGGACGCGGTCGTCACCCCGGCGCGGGAGAGCGGCCCGACCGGACGGCCCGTGGACTTCGGATAAGCGTTTGCCCGTCCCGTACGGCCGCGACCAGAATGCCTGACCATGGGACATCTGGAAGCCGCGCACCTGGAGTACAACCTCCCCGACGGGAGGACGCTGCTCGGCGATGTGTCCTTCCGGGTGGGAGAGGGGGCCGCCGTGGCCCTCGTCGGACCGAACGGCGCCGGCAAGACCACCCTGCTCCGCATGGTCTCCGGCGAGCTGAAGCCGCACGGCGGCACCGTGACCGTCGGCGGCGGTCTCGGCGTGATGCGGCAGTTCGTGGGGTCGGTGCGGGACGAGACGACCGTGCGCGACCTGCTCGTGTCGGTCGCGCCGCCGCGGGTGAGGGAGGCCGCGCGGGCCGTCGACACGGCCGAGCACGCCATCATGACCGTCGACGACGAGGCCGCCCAGCTCCAGTACGCGCAGGCGCTGGCCGACTGGGCGGAGGCACGCGGCTACGAGGCCGAGACGCTGTGGGACATGTGCACCACGGCCGCTCTCGGCATGCCCTACGACAAGGCGCAGTGGCGGGAGGTGCGCACGCTGTCCGGCGGCGAGCAGAAGCGGCTGGTGCTGGAGGCGCTGCTGCGCGGCACGGACGAGGTGCTGCTGCTCGACGAGCCGGACAACTACCTCGACGTGCCCGGCAAGCGCTGGCTGGAGGAGCGTCTGAAGGAGACCCGCAAGACGGTGCTCTTCGTCTCCCACGACCGTGAACTCCTCGCCCGCGCGGCCGACCGGATCGTCTCCCTCGAACCCGGCCCGGCCGGCGCCGACGCCTGGGTGCACGGCGGCGGTTTCGCCACCTACCACGAGGCCCGGCGCCAGCGCTTCGCCCGCTTCGAGGAGTTGCGCAGGCGCTGGGACGAGAAGCACGCGCAGCTGAAGAAGCTGGTGCTGAACCTGCGGCAGGCCGCCACCGTCAGCCATGAACTGGCCTCCCGCTACCAGGCCGCCCAGACCCGGCTGCGCAAGTTCGAGGAGGCCGGTCCGCCGCCGGAGCCGCCGCGTGAGCAGGACATCCGGATGCGCCTGAAGGGCGGTCGCACCGGCGTCCGGGCCGTCACCTGCCAGGGCCTGGAGCTGACCGGCCTGATGCAGCCCTGCGACCTGGAGGTCTTCTACGGCGAACGCGTCGCGGTGCTCGGCTCCAACGGCTCCGGCAAGTCGCACTTCCTGCGGTTGCTGGCCGGCGAGGACGTGGCGCACACCGGCGCGTGGAAGCTCGGCGCGCGGGTGGTCCCCGGGCACTTCGCCCAGACCCACGCACACCCCGAGCTGGTGGGCCGCACCCTGCTGGACATCCTGTGGAAGGAGCACTCCCAGGACCGCGGCGCCGCGATGTCCCGGCTGCGCCGCTACGAACTGACCGGCCAGGCCGAACAGACCTTCGACCGGCTCTCCGGCGGTCAGCAGGCCCGGTTCCAGATCCTGCTGCTGGAGCTGGCGGGCGCCACCGCGCTGCTCCTGGACGAGCCGACCGACAACCTCGACCTGGATTCCGCCGAGGCCCTCCAGGAAGGCCTGGAGGCCTTCGAGGGCACGGTCCTCGCGGTCACCCACGACCGCTGGTTCGCCCGCTCCTTCGACCGGTTCCTGGTCTTCGGCAGCGACGGCCGGGTCCGCGAGACCCCGGAGCCGGTGTGGGACGAACGGCGGGTACAGCGGGCGCGGTAACGCACGTCTGCCGCCGCCGGGCCGCTCACCGCCGGCGCAGGACGGCGCCCAGCCCGCCCGCCGGCACGTCCTCGCCGGCGGCGGCCGGGTCCAGCGACAGGGCCGTGGCGTCCTGGCAGACCGCCGAGCGGAGCAGGGCGTCGTCGGCCCGGGCCGGCCAGGAGTGCCGCTCGCCGAGGGCCTCCAGCTCCGTACGGCGCACGGCCAGCTGGTCGGCGTCCTCGCCGATCCACACCTCGCGGTGGGCGTCGGCGCCGTCCGGGCTGATCAGCAGTTCCTCAAGACGGTGCTCGCGGGCCGCCTCGACCAGCGCCGACACCCCCTCGGCGGCCCCCGAGCGTCCCTCGTCGTCCGGTGTCCGGGCCGCCCGGAACCGGTCCAGCTCGGACTCGACACGCTGGTGCACGTGCGCGGCGCGGATCCGCTCCACGTCCTCGTCCAGCAGCCGGCTGCCGGTGCCGTCGGCGGCCTCCGCCACGCGGTCGTGCAGCCGTTTCGGCAGCCGCCCGCGCACCTCGCGCCGCTCCCGGTCGTCGCCGACCAGGATCAGCAGGTCGGCGTCCGTCTCCTCCTGGCAGACGCTGAGCGCGTCCGCGATCTCCGCCGCGTTGTGCTCCCAGGTGTTCTCCACCTTCAGCTGGAAGTGCCGTTCCGACCAGTCCGCGCTCGCCGTCCGGTGGATGGGCCACTCCAGCGCCACCACCGTCCCGGCGTCCTCCGGGCCCAGCGAGCTGCGCAGCTCGAAGTCCGCGCCCCTGCGGTCGACGTACGCGACGATCGCGACCGGATCCTCACCCGCCAGCTCCAGCAGCGGCGCCACGCGCGGCAGCGCCGCCCACTCCGCCCGGCTGCCGCCCCGCGGCGGACGGGCCAGCAGCGGGTCGAGCACGACCGCGCCGTCCCGCGCGAACAGCACCCGCCCCTGCGGATCGGGGACATGGCGAAGCTCCCGTACGGCCGCCTCCACCGCTCGGCAGGTGGCCTCGTCCGCGCCTTGCCGCGCCAGCTCGCGCCCCATGGCCCGGGCCGTCAGCTCCAGCTGGTGGGCCGTGTCCTCCGTGTGCCGCGAGGTGTCGACGTACACGGAGGCCCAGGGGCCCGGGTGTTCGTACAGTGGATGCAGAAAGGCGAGATCCATGGCTCCCTCCCGGAGACCGTTCGGTGGCGCCGCACGCCGGGCGGGTACCCGGACCGCAGGTACGAACACGACGAACGGGGCACCACCATGACCGGAGTCGACCCGGGACGGCTGGACGACCAGCAGCTGATGAAGGAGCTGGAGACGATCCACCGCACGCGCCACGACACGCTGCTGTACGGCTCGAACGACGCGCTGCGCGCCCACAACGAACGCATGGCGCAGCTCGAGGGCGAGTACCTGCGCCGCAACCCGCGCCGCCCGGTCGCCGCCGGCCGCACCCGCGAGGGGGCCCGGGAACGCGGATGCGGGGAGTCGGCGACTCCCCGCGTCTGAAGGACGTCCCGGCGCCGGGGGGTCAGCCGGCCTTCTCGGCGAGGACGTCGAGGAAGGCCTCGCAGAACGCCTTCAGATCGTCCGGCTTGCGGCTGGTGATCAGCTTGTTCGGGCCGTGGTCGCAGATCTTCACCTGCTCGTCGACCCAGATGCCGCCCGCGTTGCGGATGTCCGTCCGCAGACTCGGCCACGAGGTCAGCACCCGGCCCCGTACGACATCCGCCTCGACCAGCGTCCACGGCGCGTGGCAGATCGCGGCCACCGGACGGCCCTGCGCGAAGAACGCCCCCACGAACGCCACCGCCTTCTCGTCCGTCCGCAGGAAGTCCGGGTTGGCGACGCCGCCCGGCAGGACCAGCGCGTCGAAGGAGTCAGGGGAGGCCTCGCCGACGACCGCGTCCACGGGGAACCTGTCCGCCTTGTCCAGGTGGTCGAAGGCCTGGATCTCCCCGGACTCGGTCGACACGAGCACGGTCTCGTGACCGGCGTCCTTCGCCGCCTTCCACGGTTCGGTGAGTTCGACCTGTTCCACGCCCTCGGGCGCGGTCAGAAATGCGATGCGCATGATGCCTCAACGTCCTTTCGGCGCCCCGGGGACGGGCCCTGCCGTCCCCGGGGCGCTTTTCTCCCGGCGCCGGCCGCGGCGCCCCCGGGCACGGGCCTACGCGCGCTCCTCCCGCGCGGGCGTCTCGGTGTGCGTCAGTTCCCGGGCCAGCTCCTGCACATTGGCGTAGCGCGCCTTGTGCGGCAGTCGCTGGAGCGCCTCGATCAGCGTGTCGGGCGCGTTCTTGCGCCGGAGCAGGCGGGTCAGCTCGCCCGGACCCGCGGGAAAGGCACTGCGGCCCAGAATCCTGGCCAGCTCCAGGCGGACGCTCTCCAGGGACGCCCGGGAGCCGCCCGGCGCCACCGGTCCGCCCCACACCTCCGGATCGTCCTCGGCGGTCGGCTCCGGGTCGTGCCACTCCTCGCTCCGCGTGGGATGGCCGGACCTGAGCAGTCCCTGCAACTCGTGCTTCATCTCGTCGTCACGGTGGACACTCAGCCGGTCACTGCCTCGCTGCATGTCTCCCTCCAGATCGTCGGGGGTGGCCACCGCGTACCCGTGCGGGGGAAGCCGACACCGGTTTTCCGGGACGGGATGACACCCGAGGGGCGGCCGGAATCCCGCCCCGCCGCGGCGGCGTGTTTGGGCGCCCGGGACCGGGGGCAGGCGCGGAGCCAGTGCTTCGGACCGGAGGCACGCCCGTGGAAGCGGCGCGACACGCCGCCACGTGCGGCCGTCCGGTTCACGCGCCCGCGCTCCCACGGTGACCGTCCGCCCGAGAGGACCCCGAGGGAGCTGCGACGCACCATGCCAACGCGAGCGAGCGCCAGGCACCACCCCCACGACGACGCCCCCGACACCGCGGAAGCCTTCCGCCGGCTCGCCGCACTCCCCCCGGGGCGACGGCGGAACGAGGTCCGCGACGAGATCGTTCAGGCCTGGCTGCCGATGGCCGAACGGCTCGCCGGCCGGTTCCGCAGCCGCGGCGAGAGTTCCGAGGACCTGCGCCAGGTCGCCGCGCTCGGCCTGATCAAGGCGGTCGACCGCTACGACCCCGAGCGGGGCAACGCCTTCGAGAGCTACGCCGTGCCCACCATCACCGGTGAGATCAAGCGGCACTTCCGCGACCACATGTGGACGGTGCACGTCCCGCGCCGGGTGCAGGAACTGCGCAACCGGGTCCGCTTCGCCTCCCAGGACCTCGCCCGGACGATCTCCGGCCGCGGCCCCACCGTCGCTGAGGTCGCCGAGCACGCCCACCTCAGCGAGGAGGAGGTGCGGATCGGACAGGAGGCGCTGGAGAGCTTCACCGCCCTCTCGCTCGACGCGGAACTGTCCGGCAGCGAGGACGGCTACTCCCTGGGCGACAGCCTGGGCTCGCCCGACCCGGCCCTGGACACCGTGGTGGACCGCGAGTCGGTCAGGCCGCGGCTGGCGGCGCTGTCCGAACGGGAGCGGGCCATCCTGTACATGCGGTTCTTCGGCGACATGACGCAGAGCCGGATCGCCGAGCAGTTGGGCATCTCGCAGATGCACGTGTCCCGGCTGATCAGCCGGTGCTGCGACCGGCTGCGGGAGCAGGTGATGCGGGAGGGCGTGTAGGGGCGGCCCGCTTCCGGGGAGCTCCTCAGGGGCGGGCCGCCGGCGTCACCCGATAGGTCGTTGGTGTCCCGCCAATGAGGCTCGGCCGCGCGCGACCCGCGGTACCAGCGGCTGTGATGGCAGCGAAGGGCACGAACCCGTGCCGTCAGACGTCGTCGGTTCCAAGGAGTCCCGCTCATGCGCCGTACCGTCCCCCGCGCCCTGCCCGTCGCCGTCCTGGCCGGAGTCATGGCGGGCGGCGCCGCGTCGGCCGCCCTCGCGAGCCCGGCCGCCGGCTCGCACGCCCGTCCCCCCGCCCTGCGGCAGGCGGCGCGCACCGCCCACGTCCCGCGGGCCGGCGAGGGCGCCGCGGTCACCGTCGTGTGCGGCCCGGACGGCGGTGACGCCTCGCGCGCCGAGGCCGAGGCCTGCGCGCCGGCATCCGGATCCGGCGCGGGCAGGCGCGGCGGGCCGTCCGTGGTCGCGTCCGGTACGGACCGGGCCGGACCGTCCGGGAACGCGGTCCCGACGGACACTGCCCGCGCCAGGCCGTCCGGGGGCGCCGTCGGCGACACGGAGGCCGCGGCGCCGGCCCGGGCCCCGGCGGACGCGTCGCGGGACCCGGTCCTCCAGGACACGCCGGCCAACGACCCGTTCCGCCCCGGGTCCGGGGAGTCCGGGCCTGGTGACCCGGGTTCGGGTCGGTTCGGGGAGTCCGGGCCTGGTGACCCGGGTTCGGGTCGGTTCGGGGGGTCCGGGCCTGGTGACCCGGGTTCGGGTCGGTTCAGGGGGTCCGCGCCCGGTGACCCGGCCTCGGGTCAGTCCGCGCAGACCCCGCCCCGCGACCCGGCTTCCGGCCAGGTTTCGGGCAGTCCGGCCCGCGGGACGTTCCGCGACGTACCCACCTACGACCCTTCCCGCACCCAGGTCGCGCCGGACCTCGACGGTTCCTTCGATCCTTCCCGGTCGCAGGACTCGTTCGGACTCCAGGTCCGGCCGGACCTCGACGGTTCCTTCGATCCTTCCCGGTCGCAGGACTCGTCCGGACTCCAGGTCATGCCGGGTCCCAACGGTTCCTTCGATCCTTCCCGGTCGCAGGACTCGTCCGGACTCCAGGTCATGCCGGGTCCCAACGCCTCCTACGATCCCTCCCGCCCGCAGGACTCGTCCGGACTCCAGGTCATGCCGGGCCCCAACACCTCCTACGCCCCTTCCCGCCCGCAGGGCTCCCGGGACCCCGCCCGGGACCCGTCCCACGCCCCGTCCCGAGGTCCGGACTCCAGCGGCCCGTCCCGGGGCGAAGGTTCGTGGGACGCCTCCCGCGGTCAGTCCGGCACCGGCCCGGGCCGCGGCCCGGTCGCGGGCCGCGACCCCTCCCGCGAGGCGGCGCAGCACGGTGTGCAGGCCGGTGCGGGTGGCTCGTTCACCGCCTCCCTGCCGGCCCTGATCGGCGGCGGCGCGCTGATCGCGGCGGCGCTCGGCGGGGCGGTCCACCGGGTGTGGCGGCGTTCGCGGGCCGACGGCTGACCGTGCAGCCGGACGCCCTGAGGGGACGCGGGCCCGCGTGACCTGCCCGACCCGGCCGGGTGGCCTTGGGAGGGCGCCGCCCTGGGTACACGGAGCCCCGAAGGCACGGCCGGCGCCGTGCGGACGGACCCGCCCCCGGACACCGGGCGGCCGGGCCGGGCGCCCGCGGCCGGGACGGACCGGCGACGGCACGACTCGGCGGCGCCACACGGCATCAGGGACTTCGCGGAGGTACCCATGCGGCGGACGGACCCGGAAGGCCACGGCCCCGTCCGCTACGGTCCGTCGGCCCTCCCCGACGACGGACTCCCGGTGCTGCCGGAGGTGTCCGCCGCGCTCGCCGGGGCCGCGAACCGGACCCGGCGCGGACCGATCGGCGGCGGCACCGAACTGCTGGACGCCGCCTGCGGGTACTGGCTGCGACGCGGGCTGCCCACCCGGCCCGGCCGGGTGGCGGCCGCACCCGGCGCGCCCGCCCTGCTGCTCGCGCTGACCGCCACGCTCGGCGGCGACGTCCTGGTGCCCCGGCCCTGCGCGGCCTGGTGGGCGCCGTACGCGCGCCTGCTGGGCACCCCCGCCTTCCCCGTGGCGACGCCGGCCGAGTGCGGGGGCGTCCCCGACCCGTACGCCCTCCTGGAGACCGTCCGCAGAGTCCGCGCCGAGGGCGGCGACCCCCGGCTGCTCGTGCTGTCCGTCGCCGACGACCCCACCGCCACCGTGGCACCGCCGGAGGTGCTGCACGAGACCGTCGAGGCCGCCACGGCCGAGGGACTCCACCTGGTCAGCGACGAGACCTGGCGCGACACCGTGCACGCGCCGCACGAGACGGTGCTGCTCAGCCCGGCCGAGATGCTGCCCGACCGGGTCACCGTCGTCACCGACCTCGCCGGCGCCTTCCTGCCCGCCGGCTGGCCCGCCGCGATCGCCCGCTTCCCCGCAGGCGCCCCCGGCGAGGCCCTGCACGCGCGCGTGCTCGACGTCCTCACCGCACTGGACGCCCGCGTCGCCGAACCGGTCGCCGCCGCGGCCGCCCACGTCCTCGGCGAACCCGGGCCGGTCACCGCGCGCCTGGCGGCCTCGGTACGCCTGCACGCGCGCCTGGCGCGGGCCGTCCACGCGGCCGTGGTCGCCGCGGGCGCGCTCGTCCGGCCGCCGCAGGCCGGCCGCCACCTGTACGCCGACCTCGGCCCGCTGCGCTCCGCGCTGGACGCCCACGCGGTCGGCGACGCACAGGAGTTGGAGGACTTCCTCACCACCCGCCTGGAACTGCCCGTGCACGGCGGCCACCGCTTCGGCGACGACCTCGGCGCGCTGCGCGTGCGGCTGTCCACCGCGGAACTCCTCGGCCGCACCGACGAGGAACGCGCGGAATGCCTCCTGTCCCCCGAGCCGTTGGAACTGCCACACGTGCAACGCGCATTGCTCTCCTTGAGGTCGGTACTCGACGATCTCCGCGACGACGCTCAGCGATGGGAGCCTCCTCGATGACGCAGCAGTCCGAGTCGACCACGTCCACGAGCACCACCACCCAGGAGACCGACGATCCCGCGGTCCCGTCCCTCCTGACCTCCCCGCCCGCCCCGTTCCCGCCGCTGGCCGAACCTCGGCGGCTGGGGGAGCGGCGGGTGTGGCCGCGCACCTTCCACGACCGGCTCACCGCCCCGCTGCCCGACCTGAAGGCCTTCGCCCGGTTCGCCCGAGAGGGCGCCCTGCGGCCGGACAAGGAGGCCCTCGCCGACATCCCGCTGCTGCCGTACCGGCCCGCCGAGCTGCCCCGCGTGGACACCCGTACCGTCGCCGTCACCTGGGCGGGGCACGCGAGCTGGGTGGTCCGGATCGGCGGGCTGACCGTGCTGACCGACCCGGTGTGGTCCCGCCGCATCATCGGCACCCCGGCCCGGGTCACGCCCGTCGGCGTGGCCTGGGAGGCGCTGCCGCCCGTCGACGCGGTCGTCGTCAGCCACAACCACTACGACCATCTGGACGCGCCCACCGTGCGCCGACTCCCGCGCGACACCCCGGTGTTCGTGCCGGCCGGACTCGGCCGCTGGTTCCAGCGGCGCCGGTTCACCAACGTCACCGAACTGGACTGGTGGGAGGCGGCCGAACTGTCCGGAGTCCGCCTCGACTTCGTCCCCGCCCACCACTGGTCCAAGCGCACCCTCACCGACACCTGCCGCAGTCTGTGGGGCGGCTGGGTGCTCACCGACCCCGACGGGCAGCGCGTGTACTTCGCCGGCGACACGGGCTACGGCCACTGGTTCTCCCGCATCGGCCGCCGCTACCCCGGCATCGACCTGGCCCTGCTCCCCATCGGCGCCTACGACCCCCGCTGGTGGCTCAGCGACGTCCACTGCGACCCGGAGGAAGCCGTCCAGGCCGTGCAGGACCTCGGCGCCCGGCACATGGCGCCCATGCACTGGGGCACCTTCGTCCTCTCCGCCGAACCCCTCCTGGAACCCCTGACCCGGGTCCGCAGAGCCTGGCAGGAGGCCGGCCTTCCCCGGGAACGGCTGTGGGACCTGCCGGTGGGCGCCTCCCGGGTCCTGGAGTAGCGGCGGGGCGGGGGCGGCTCGCGGCCCCCGCCGAGGTCAGTGCGAGCGGTGGACCGGGATCAGCCGGCGCAGGCGCCGCCAGACGGAGGGTGCGGCGCCCAGCAGGAAGGTCAGCGCGATCGCGCTGACCACGCCTTCCCAGGGCTCCGCGAACAGGGAGCCGCCGAGGATGCCGATCAGCTGGTACGTCACCGCCCAGGCCAGGCACGCGGGGAGGTTGCCGCGGGAGAAGCGGCGCAGCGGCCACTTCGCCAGCAGGCAGGCCAGCATCACCGGTATGCGGCCCGCCGGGACGAGACGGGACAGGACCAGCACCGCGACCCCGTGCTCGGTCAGTTTGCGCTGCGCCTGCGCCAGCCGGTCCTCCGGGGCGCGCGTGCGGATCGCCTCCAGCCAGCGCGATCCGTTCCTCGATCCCAGTCCGCGCCGCCCCAGCCAGTACAGCGACGCGTCCCCGAGGAACGCGGCCAGCGACGCCGTCAGGAACACCAGCGCCAGCGAGAACGGCGCCGTCTGGTGCAGGGCGACCACCGCCGCCGAACTGACCAGCGCGCCCGTCGGCACCACCGGCACCAGCGCCCCGATCAGCACCAGCAGGAACAGCGAGGGATACCCGAGCGCCTGCTGGGTGGACTCCGGCGGCACCACCGAGGTCACGGCGGCGGCGATCCGTATCACCGGGCGCCCTCCAGGCGCACGCTCTCCCCGTGCCCGAGCCGGTGCACCGCGACCCCCGGCGCACGCTCGGCGGCGAGGCGCGCGAATTCGTCACCCGGCGCATGGAACTCATGGGGGCGCACGGCGTCCATCCCGATCGGCCAGTACGTGCCGTAGTGCACCGGCACTGCGCTCCCCGGCGCCAGCCGGGCCAGCGCCTGCGCCGCCCGTCCCGCGTCCAGATGCCCCGCGCCGAGGTACGGTCCCCAGCCGCCCACCGGCAGCAGCGCCGCGTCGACCGGGCCGACCTCCTCGGCCATCGTCTCGAACAGGCCGGTGTCCCCGGCGAAGTAAGTCCGCGCCTCGCCCTCGACGACGTAGCCGAGCGCCGGCGAGCGGTGCCGCCCGACCGGCAGCCGCCGCCCGTCGTGCCGGGCCGGCACCGCCCGTACGACGACACCGCCGACCTCGACCCGGTCACCGGGCGTCACCTCGGTGATCCGCAGGTGGGCGAGCCGGCGCAGACTCGCGACCGCCCCGAGTGCGCCCCGGGGTACCAGCAGGCGCGTGCCCGGCTCCAGCCGGGCCAGCGAGGGTACGTGCAGATGGTCGGCGTGCAGATGGGAGACCAGGGCCACGTCCGCGTGCCAGGCGGTGGGCGGCGGCGGCGCGCCGCGGCGGCGGCGCAGGTGCGCGAGCCGGCGGGCGAACAGGGGATCGGTCAGCACGCGGACGTCCGAGTCCTCGACCGTGCAGGTGGCGTGACCCCACCAGGTGATCTCCACCGGCACTCCTTTGCCTCCTTCGTGCGACTCCCCCTGAGCCTACGGGCAGGAGTAGGGTCGGCGGCGGAAACCCGGAGGTGAGGGGGACGCCATGGGAGAAGTGCGGGATGCCCTCGGCGGGGGCGCTCCGGCGGCCGTCCGCGTCACGGCGATCGCGAGCCTGACACCCCTGGAGGAGCTGAACGACGACCCCTTCCTGGTGGACTCGCGCAGCCAGCACGCGATGTGCGCCCGCTGGGCGGCCGAGCGCGGCTACGTGATCGCACGGGAACTGCTCGTCCGGGGGCTGCGGGCCGACCACTGCGCCCTGTGGGAGGGAGTGCGCCCGGGTGTGGACCTGTTCGTCGCGCCCAGCCGGCGGGTGCTGGAGCGGGCGCTGTCCTCCGTGGAGGAGTTCACCGAAGAGTGCGCGCGACGCGGGGTCCGGGTGGAGACGGTGGGCCAGGCCGAGCCGGCGTACGACGCCCAGATGAAGGCCCACGTGCACCGCCGCCTCTCCATGCCGACCGCCGGCTACGACGGCCGCTGACCAAGCCCCCCGGCCCCCACCGTCCACCGACGACGGCCCGGCCACACGGGCCGATGGCCGCGCACCAGCCGGTCGGCTCCGTCGTACGCCGGTGCCGTGAGCGGGGCGGTCGTGCGAGCGGGGCGGTCGTGCGGTGCGGGCCAGGGCGGCGAAGGGGGAGTGGCAGGCTCCGGCGGGCTGGGGATCCGGCGCGTCCGACCGCTCGGCGCCGTCGGCGCGGCGGGGCCGAGGGCGGGTGCGTCGGCGAACACCGGCGGCGGGTCCGTACTGATGGGTGTTACCGCAGGTCACGGGGGTTTGTGGGGGTGTATGACAAGCTGGAGTCGGTCCGCGTGGAGGCGCGGGGCGGGGGCGGGAACGGAGGATGTGCCGGCATGGGTGGCGGGCGGCGGTGGCGGCGGGTCGCCAGTCAGGTCGGGCGCAGTGTCGCGGTGTGGGCCGTCTCCACGGTCACCCTGCTCGTGCTCGCCGGGATCCTGCCGGACTTCCGGTTGCAGTCGCCCGACGGCGACAGCGCCACCACCGTCGCCGTGACCGCCGCGCTCGGCGCGGGAGCCTTCGGTGTGCTGTCCGCCGTGGTGTGGCCGCTGCTCGTCCGGCTGCTGCTGCTCGTGCCCGCGCTGGTCCTCGGGCTGCTGGTGTTCTTCCTCAACGGCTCACTGCTCCTGCTGGCCCTGCGCATCACCCCCTCCGGCCAGGCCGAGGCGGCCCCCGAGACCGCCGTCATCGTGGCCGCGGTGATGTCCGCGGTCGCCTCCGCCACCGGCGCAGCCCTCGCCGTGCGCGACGACGACGCCTACCGGCGACGGCTCCACCGGCTCGCCGACCGCCGCCGCAGACGGCTGGCACCCTGCTCGTCGACCCCCGGCACCGTCGTCGTCCAACTCGACGGCGTCGGTCACGACGTGCTGCGGGACGCGGTGGACGAGGGTCTGATGCCGACCGTCGCCCGATGGCTCGGCGCCGACGAGGGGCAGGCCACCCACCGGCTCACCCCCTGGCGCACCGACTGGTCCAGCCAGACCGGCGCCAGCCAGCTCGGCATCCTGCACGGAACCAACCACGACGTCCCCGCCTTCCGCTGGTACGAGAAGGACACCGGAGAGGTGATGGTCTGCAACCGCCCGAGCAGCGCCGTCGAACTCCAGCGCCGCGCCGTACGGCGCACCGGTGACGGCGGGCTGCTCACCGCCGACGGGGCCAGCCGCGGCAACCTCTTCGGCGGCGGCGCGGGCGAACTCGCGCTCGTCCTGTCGGTCGCGGCCCGTCGCGACCGCGCCAGCCGCTCCCGCGCGGGCTACTTCGCCTACTTCTCCGACCCCGCCAACGCCGTCCGCACCTTCCTGTCCTTCGTCGCCGACGCCGGCCGCGAGATCGGCCAGTCCCTGCGGGCCCGGCTCCGCGAGGAGCGCCCGCGTGTCTCGCGCGGCGGCCTGTACCCGCTGATCCGCGCCTTCGCGACGGTCGTCGAACGGGACGTCGTCGTGGCCGCGGTGATGGGCGACCTGCTCGCCGGGCGCACCGCCGTCTACGCCGACCTGGTGGCGTACGACGAGGTGGCCCACCACTCCGGGCCGCACAGCCGTGACGCGGCGCAGGTGCTGCGGCGTCTGGACCGCTCGCTGGCGCTGATCGAGAAGGTCGCCGAGCACGCCCCGCGCGCGTACCGCTTCGTCCTCCTGTCCGACCACGGACAGAGCCCCGGCGAGACCTTCCGCTCCCGCTACGGTCTGACCCTGGGCGACCTGGTCCGGGCCGGCTGCGGCCTGCCCGTGCCGCGCCGGGCGGGAAGGACGCGCAGTGGCGCCGAGGCGCGGGCCGCCGTACGGGCCGCGCTCGGCCGCCCGGTCGAGGAGAGCGGTGAGGACCGGCGCCCCTCCCGCCGCTCGGAGCCCGTCGTGCTGGCCTCCGGCAACCTCGGCCTGGTCTCCTTCCCGGACGTGCCGCACCGCATGAGCCAGGAGGAGATCGACGCCCGCCACCCCGCGCTGCTGTCCACGCTCGCCGACCACCCGGGCGTCGGCTTCCTGCTCGTGCGCAGCGAGGAGCACGGCGGTGTCGTGCTCGGCGCGCGCGGCGTACGGATACCGCTGGCCGAACTCGACACCGACCCCGGCCCGCTGGCGCTCTTCGGTCCCGGCGCCGCCGACGCCGTACGCCGCACCCACTCCTTCCCGCACACCGCCGACATCATGGTCAACTCCAGCCACGACCCGGCCGACGGAGAGGTCCTCGCCTTCGAGGAGCAGATCGGCTCCCACGGCGGCCTCGGCGGCGCGCAGGGTCGCCCGTTCCTGCTGTCGCCGCTCGACTGCTCCCCGCCGGTCCGAGAGGGCGAGGACCTCGTCGGCGCCGAGCACGTCCACCGCGTGCTGCGGCGCTGGCTGCACGAGGCCGCAGGGACCGGGGCGCCGCTCACCGCGGAACCGGAGGAACGGGCCGCCTGACCCCCGGTGCCGCCGGTCAGTGGTGCGGCCAGAAGCCCGAGCGGACCCGGCCGAAGTCGCTCATCATCATGACCGCGGGCGCCATGCCGCTCGGTCCGTGCGGCTGGTCGCTGAACGACACCACCGTGTCCAGCGAGCCGGTCAGCGTGATCAGCTTCTGGAGGGTGACCTGGTCGTCGCGGAACTCCCGCGCCGGCAGCCGGCTGTGCGCGGCCCGCAGCACCTGGATGTGCTGCTTCAGGCGCTTCGTCGCCGCGTCGCGGTCGCGGTCGTACAGGTCGTCCAGCGCGTGGAAGGTGACCTCGCTGGTCCACAGGCCCATCGCGTGCACGGCCACGGTCTCCTCGGTGAGGGTGAGGTCCGCGGCCAGCCCGAGTGCGTGCCGGTGCCCCTCGCGCGTGACGGTGTCGACGTACTGCACGGCCCCGGTGCCCAGGGGGTGCGGCTCGCGGCCCGGCGGCACGGTCAGTTCGAGGACGATCCAGTACGTCTCCCCGAACGCGAGGTCGGGCGCGAAGATGCGGATGCCGGTCTCCTCGGCGATGAGGTCCGGGAGGGCCTCGGCGCCGTAGTCCTGCCGTGCGCGCTCGGCCGCCTGGGCCGCCTCCCGCAGCACCGCCGCCCGGGCGCGCGGGTCGGTGATCAGGTCGTGGCCGTACAGATGGCGGATCTCCACGTCCGGGGCGATGTCGAGGCGGAGCTGGATGTCGATGGCGGCCAGATGGTCGCGTCGCTTCAGGTCGGCGAGCAGGTCCGCGCCCACCTGCTCCGGACGGGTGACGAACGTCGCGTGACCGCCGGCCAGCCCGGCCAGCGCCGCCAGTTCGGGCATCCGGGCGTCGGAGCCGAAGCCGAAGCACGACACGGTGAGGTCGCCGCGGAGCTTGGCCGCGATGTTCGTGCGGATCCGGACCCAGTCCCGTTCGCCGGAGGTCGGGCCGCCGTCGGAGAAGAGGTACAGGCAGTTGACCGTGCGCCCGCCGAGGGCGTTCCGGCCGATCTCGTCGATGCCGTACTGCACACCGAGGTTGATGTCCGTGCCGCCGCCGGCTCTCAGCCCGGCCACCACCTGGGCGAAGCGCTCGCGCGGCAGCTCCCGCTTGGCGGTGGCGGGCAGCACCGTGCGGACGTGGTGCTCGAAGGTGATGACGCCCAGGCAGTCCGTCGGCCGCAGTCGGTCGTAGAGGGTCTGCAGGGCCGCCTTGACGCAGTCGAGCTTCTCGCCGTGCATCGAGCCGCTGGTGTCCACCACGAAGACGAAGTTCACCGGAAGCGGCTCGGCGGGGGCGTCCTCCGGGGGTGCCTCGCCCGCCTTGAGGGTGATCTCCAGGAAGTGGGTCGTCGCCTCGTCGGCCCTGAACTCGCCCTGCGCGGCCGCCAGCCCGTGGCTGACGCCGACGGCCCGGCCGGGCGGGGGACCGGGCACCTGCTCGGTGCGGGCCGCCACGAAGTCGTCGAACCGGATCTGCTCCTGCCCGATGATCAGGCCCTGCTCGATGAGATCCCGCACGCCGAGGGGGGAACGGGTGCCGAAGGCGCTGTTGCGGCGGATGAAGAGTCCGTCGTGGGGGAGGGGCCGGCCGGTGCGGCGGAACAGGGGCGGGCGACGGCCGGCCGGCTGGGCGTCATGGCTGATGGTGCGCCGTTGCGCGGCGGTACCGAGAAAATCGGCCGCCGCCGATTCGGGGCCCGTCTGGAAGGGGCCGGGATGGTGGACGAACGTGTGGTCCTCGCCGGACGGCGGTGGCCCGGTGGGCTCGCGGGAGCCCGGCGGAGGTTGCGCGGCGTGCTGCCCGGGTGCTCGGATCTCCCTGTCGAGGGAGGCGGGGAAGAGCCGGTCGGCCTCGTCCGCGTCCGGAGGCGGAGCGCTCAGACGGCCGAGGTAGGTGCTGCCGAGTTCCCGGTAGGACGCCGCCCCCGACCGCCGCAGGGAGAACCGCCCGTCGAGCGGGGCGAACGCCGACCGGATCTCGCGACCCGCCCGCAGCCATCCCCACAACAGGGCGTCCGGGCCGTCCGGGGCGGGCGGGACGATCCCGGGGTGCACGACCGCCGTCAGTGTCAGGTTCCGGAGCACGGCCCTGTGCAGCTCCACCGCCCAGTCCTCGGCGCTCTCCCCGAGCACCGGCCCGGCCGGCAGTCCGATGCGGGCCGCGAAGTCCCGGCACAGCGGCGCACGCTCGGCCTGTACCGCCCGCCCGGCCGCGGCCGGAGCCCCCTCCCGTGGCAGCTCCACCACCAGCAGCGCCAGCCGGTCCTCGTCGTCCGGGCCCATGGGCCCCGGCGCGGCCGGGCCGCCCGGAAGCGGGGCACCCGGTGGGAGCGACGACTCCTCCGAGGACGACGTCCCCGCCGCCGACGAGGCACCCTCCACGCGAGAGGCCCCGTCGGGGCGCAACGAGCCTTCCGGTAAAGAGGCCTCCGCCGCCGTGGCCGGTTCGCACAGCCGAAGTCCTGCTCCACAGCGCAGGAGTTGCCACAGCGCGCCGCCCGGCCGGGGGCGCGCGTCGCGCGGGATACGACCGCCGGGGTGGATCAGGAGCACCGCGTCCGGGTGCCGGGCGAGGAGCGCGTCGGCCTCCTCCGCCGAGCGGGTCGGCGGAGAAACCGGGAGCAGGTCCGCCTCGGCCGCGGCGGTCAGCGCCTCCCTCAGCGCCTCCTCCGGTTCGTGGTACGGCCCATACGACCCACCGCCGGCGCCCCCACCGCCGGCGCCCCCACCCTCGGCGTCCCCGCCGGCGGCGGTGGTCCGCGGGAGGAAGAGGACCGCCTTCCGCCGCTCCCCGTGCCTGCTCCGCTCACTCCGCATGGGCATCCTCCGTGGTACGGGTGGGAAGCGGGCACCGCGCCTCGAGCTCCGTGCGGGTGCGCACCCCACCGTCGAACATTCCCTCGGCCCGCAACTGACGCAGCCACGCGTCGAGTTCGCGGCTCAAGCCGGTGCTCTCCACCGACAGCCGCGCGGCCCGGTCACGCCGGTCGGGGTCGCCCGCCAGCAGAAGCAGCTCTATCTTCAGCGCGATGCAGTACGGGTCCCGGCCGTCCAGCTTCAGCGCCTCCTCGACATAGCCGTACGCCACGTCGAGGTTGGACCGGACCAGCGCGATCCTGGCCTTCCAGTACCAGAACACGGACGACTCGCGGTCCAGCCGGGACGCCTCCAGGGCGCGCTCCGCCTGGTCGGCCTCCCCGCTCTCGACGTACCGGCGCACCGTGGTGAGCCTGCGCTCCGCACCGCTGCCGCCGCCGGCTTTCGCGCGGGCGGCCGGGCCGGTGACCACGCGCACCGCGAGGAACAGCACCGCCAGCAGGAACAGCAGCAGCATGCCCACGAGGACCAGGAACTGCCGGACACCCGTGCTTTCGGCGAGGGTGGCGAAGATCCCGAGGATCGCCACGGCGAAGGCCAGCACGACCACGGCCCCGAACAGGGCGGTCGCCTGCGCCGACGTGAGCGTCCGGAACATCCGCCTGCGGATGATGTCGCGCACGAGGTCCCGGTAGAGCAGGTACAGGACACCGAGAGCGACCCCACCAAATCCCGCGATTCCCCCGAGGACTTGGAAGAGTTCGACCATGAAACGGACTGTAGGGCCTACCCCCGCCGTCCGGCAGGCGATTCACACACCTTCTCCGGCAGGTCGCGGCCCGCTCGGTGGTTGTGCGCGGCGCGGATGTGATCGGATGGCGGTTACGGAACCCCGGCAACGGGAACCCTGGCGAAAGGTATGGAACCAACCGTGGCAACCACGCGCACCGCTCACACCGTCTGGGAAGGCAACCTGCTCGAGGGCAACGGCGTCGTCACCTTCGACTCCTCCGGCATCGGCCAGCAGCCGGTGTCCTGGCCGTCGCGCGCCGAGCAGGCGAACGGGAAGACCAGCCCCGAGGAGCTGATCGCAGCCGCCCACTCCAGCTGCTTCTCCATGGCGCTGTCGCACGGCCTCGCCGGCGCCGGCACCCCGCCCACCACCCTGCGGACGAAGGCGGACGTCACCTTCCAGCCGGGCGAGGGCATCACGGGCATTCACCTCAGCGTCGAGGGCTCGGTCCCCGGCATCGACAACGACGCGTTCGTCGCCGCGGCCGAGGAAGCCAAGAAGAACTGCCCGGTCAGCCAGGCCCTGACCGGTACGACGATCACCCTGGACGCGAAGCTCGCCTGAGGCGAGACCCACGTCCGACGGTGCCGCGCCCCTCGTCCCGGGCGCGGCATCGGTGTTCCCGGGTAGAGCGGCAGCCGGCGGGTACGCGGCATTGACAACGGCGCACTCAAGTTTTGTGCTGGAGAGCAGGAGGCGCCCGGAAGGGGACGAAGATGGCACGTGCGGTCGGGATCGATCTCGGGACGACGAACTCGGTGGTGGCCCTGCTGGAAGGCGGCGACCCCACCGTCGTCGCCAACGCCGAGGGCGCGCGCACCACGCCGTCGGTCGTGGCGTTCGCCAAGAACGGCGAGGTACTCGTCGGCGAGGTGGCCAAGCGGCAGGCGGTGACGAACGTGGAGCGCACCGCACGCTCGGTCAAGCGCCACATGGGGGACGCGAACTGGCGCTTCCCGGACCAGGGCTCCGTCGACGGCACCCGCTACCGGGCGCAGGAGCTGTCCGCGCGCGTCCTGCAGAAGCTGAAGCGGGACGCGGAGGCCTACCTCGGCGAGGACGTCACGGACGCGGTGATCACCGTGCCGGCGTACTTCGACGACGCCCAGCGGCAGGCCACGAAGGAGGCCGGGGAGATCGCGGGACTGAAGGTCCTGAGGATCATCAACGAGCCGACGGCCGCCGCGCTCGCCTACGGCCTGGACCGGGGCGAGGAGCAGACCGTGCTCGTCTTCGACCTCGGCGGCGGCACCTTCGACGTCTCCCTGCTGGAGATCGGCGACGGCGTCATCGAGGTCAAGGCCACCAATGGCGACACCCACCTCGGCGGCGACGACTGGGACCAACGGGTCGTCGAGCACCTGGTCAAGCGGTTCAAGGGCCAGTACGGCGTCGACCTCGGCAAGGACAAGATGGCGGTGCAGCGGCTGCGCGAGGCCGCCGAGAAGGCCAAGATCGAGCTGTCGTCGTCCTCCGAGACGACGATCAACCTGCCCTACATCACGGCCTCCGCCGAGGGCCCGCTGCACCTGGACGAGAAGCTGACCCGGGCCCAGTTCCAGGAGCTCACCGCCGATCTGCTGGACCGCTGCCGCAAGCCCTTCCACCAGGCCGTCAAGGACGCGGGCATCAAGCTCCCGGCCGTCGACCACGTGATCCTCGTCGGCGGCTCCACCCGGATGCCGGCCGTGACCGACCTGGTGCGGGAGCTGACCGGCAAGGACCCGCACAAGGGCGTCAACCCCGACGAGGTGGTGGCCGTGGGCGCCGCCCTCCAGGCGGGCGTGATCCGCGGCGACGTCAAGGACGTCCTCCTCCTCGACGTCACCCCGCTGTCCCTCGGCATCGAGACCAAGGGCGGCATCATGACCAAGCTCATCGAGCGCAACACCACGATCCCGACCCGGCGTTCGGAGATCTTCACCACCGCCACCGACAACCAGCCCTCGGTCGGCATCCAGGTCTACCAGGGCGAACGTGAGATCGCCGCGTACAACAAGAAGCTCGGCGTCTTCGACCTCACCGGTCTGCCGCCCGCCCCGCGCGGAGTGCCGCAGATCGAGGTCGCCTTCGACATCGACGCCAACGGGATCATGCACGTCTCGGCCAAGGACCTCGCCACCGGCCGCGAGCAGAAGATGACCGTGACCGGCGGCTCCGCGCTGCCCAAGGACGACATCGACCGCATGATGCGGGAGGCCGAGCAGTACGCCGAGGAGGACCGCAAGCGCCGGGAGACCGCCGAGACCCGCAATCAGGCCGAGCAGCTCGTCTACCAGACGGAGAACTTCCTCCGCGACAACGGCGACCGCGTGCCCGCCGACACCAAATCGGAGGTCGAGGCCGCCGCCGCCGAGGTGAAGGCCCTCCTGGAGCAGCAGGCGGAGACCCCCGCGCTGCGCACGGCCATCGACAAACTGGCCTCCGTCAGCCAGCGGATGGGCCAGGCGATGTACGCCCAGGCCCAGCAGAGCGGCACGGAGAGCACCGGACAGCAGACGGCACCGCCCGACGAGGACACGGTGGTGGACGCGGAGATCGTCGACGACGAACGCGACACCAGGGGCGGAGCCGCTTAGGAATACGGGTCGACGGCGGCGCGGTTCACAGGTTCTCGCGGTACTTCCGCAGCAGCTCGCGGGTCTGCTCGGCCGTGGCGGCGGCGGCCGTCATGCGGTCCAGGACCTCCAGGTGCGCGGAGATCTCCGTGCGGGAGTCCAGGTACAGGGCGCCGGTCAGGTACTCGGTGTAGACCAGGTCGGGCAGCTCCGGCTCGGCGAAGCGGAACAGCGAGAACGGCGCGTACGTCCCCGCGTGCGGTCCCCGCGCGAACTCGGCGACCTGCACCGTCACCCGGTCCCGCTCGGTGTAGTGGAGCAGCTTGTCGAGCTGCTCGCGCATCACCTCGGGGCGGTCGCTCACCGGCCGCCGCAGCACCGTCTCGTCGATGATCACCCACAGGTGCGGCGGATCGGCCCGCTCCAGCAGCTGCTGCCGGGCCATCCGCAGGGACACGTGCCGCTCGACCGCGTCCGGGCTGCGCTGCCCGACCGTCCCCGCCTCCAGCACCGCCCGCGCGTAGCCCTCCGTCTGGAGCAGTCCCGGCACGAAGTGCGGCTCGTAGGAGCGGATCAGCCGGGCGGCGCCCTCCAGGCTCACATACAGGCTGAACCACTCCGGCAGCACGTCGTGGAACCGCTGCCACCAGCCCGGCGCGTTGGCCTCCTCGGCCAGCGCGACGAACGCGGCGGCCGCCTCGTCGCCCACCCCGTAGGCGCTCAGCAGCATCTGCACGTACGGGATCTTCAGGGCGACCTCGGCCGTCTCCATCCGCCGTACCGTCGCGGGGGCCACCCGCAGGACGCGCGCGGCCGCCTCGCGTCCCAGCCCGGCCTTCTCCCGCAGCTCCTGAAGCCGTCTGCCGAGCACCACCTGGCCCACGGTGGGCGCCGCCCGCCGCTCACTCACGCCACGCCTCCCGGCTCTTTCCCGCCCACGACGAGTGAAGGTACTCGACGGTGTCCGGATCGGCGGGCAGGAACGTCTCGATCGCCAGTTCCGCCACCGTCACGTCCATGGGCGTGTTGAAGGTGGAGATGGAGGAGACGAACGACAGTACCCGCCCGTCGTGCTCGATCCGCATCGGCAGCGCGAAGTACGGTGCCCGCCCGGACGGCTCCGCCGTCTCCGGAGCGCTCCGCGGCACCGGGTAGGCCGCCACCTCGTCGTACAGTTCGCACAGCGCGGCCGAGCGGTGCAGCGCGACCTGCCGCTCCATCTGGGCGAGCAGATGCGCGCGCCACTCGCGCAGATTGCGGATGCGCGGCGCCAGACCGTCCGGGTGCAGGGTCAGCCGCATCGCGTTCAGCGGCGCGGCGAGCAGCCGCTCCGGGATGCCCTCCAGCAGCATCGTGATGCCCCGGTTCGCGCTCACCACGTCGTACGTCGCGTCGACCACCAGCGCCGGATACGGCTCGTATCCCCGGATCAGCCGCTCCAGGCCCTCGTGCAGCGGGCCGAGCGCCGGGTCGTCCAGCGGGGTCTGCCGGTACCTCGGGGCGTAACCGGCGGCCAGCAGCAGGGCGTTGCGCTCCCGCACCGGCACCTCCAGGTGCTCCGCCAGCCGCAGCACCATCTCCTCGCTCGGCCGGGACCGTCCGGTCTCGACGAAGCTGATGTGCCGGGCCGAGGAGTCGGCGCGCAGCGCCAGTTCGAGCTGGCTGATCCGCCGCCGCTCCCGCCAGGACCGCAGCAGCGGGCCCACGCCCCGGGCCGCGGGGGCGGTGGGGGACGCGGTGGTGCCGGACGCGACAATGGCCATACGCACGACCGTAGTCGAGGAGGGGGCGTATGACCGAGCCGTGGAAGCCGTCCTGGGAGGCGACGGCGGTGTACCGCGCCAGAGTGCGCGGCTGCCTGCTGGGCGGCGCCGTCGGGGACGCCCTCGGCAATCCGGTGGAGTTCGACTCCCTGGACCGGATCCGCGCCGTGCACGGCCCGCGCGGCGTGACCGGCCTGGTGCCCGACGGGGACGGCGTGGTGGGTCGTATCACCGACGACACCCAGATGACCCTGTTCACCGTGGAGGGCCTGCGCCAGGCCCACGAGCGCGAGCGGCTGCGGGGCATCGGCGGCGGCTGGCCCCGCCTGGTGCGCTGGGCCTACGAGCGCTGGCTGGAGACCCAGCGCAGGCAGGGCCCCGAGGACAGCGAGATGGCCGGGCTCTCCGGGGGTTCCTACGAGGGTCCGCGCGGCGGACTGATCACCGAACGGTGGCTGTACGCCCGCCGTGCCCCCGGAAACGCCTGCCTGTCCGGGCTCGCCCAGGACTTCGTGCCCGATCCGGCGGCCGAACTCGGCCCGCCCGGCCCGGTCAACTCCGACTCCAAGGGCTGCGGCGCCGTGATGCGCTCGGCGCCCTTCGGGCTGACCCGCACCGACCCCGCCACCGCCTTCGGCATGGCCGCCCGGTGCGCCCAGACGACCCACGGCCACCCCACCGGTTACTACGCGGCCGGCGCGCTCGCCGCGATCGTCGCGTACCTCGTGTCCGGGGACTCCGTCGAGGGCGCGGTCCTGCGCGCGCTGCGGCTGCTCGCCCGCCCCGAAGCTCACGGCTCCGCACGGACAGGGGGGACCTCCAACCCCGGGCACGAGGAGACCAGTGCCGCCCTGGAGCAGGCCCTGGACCTGGCCGCGCAGGGCACTCCGACGCCCGAGAGACTTCAGCGGCTCGGCGCCGGATGGGTCGCCGAGGAGGCCCTCGCCATCGGCGTCTACAGCGCCCTGGCCGCCCCGACCGTCGAGGACGCCCTGCTGCTCGCCGTCAACCACTCGGGTGACAGCGACTCCACCGGCTCCATCTGCGGAAACATCCTCGGCGCCCGGCACGGCGACCACGGCCTGCCGCACGCCTGGGTGGAACACGTCGAGGGCCGCGCCAGGATCGCCGCCCTGGCGGACGACCTCGCGGCCGAGTGCGTGGCCGGCTGAGCCGAGGGCCGGTTCCGGCCCGGGACGCGGCGGCCCTCCTGTGGCAGTCTGAACGGGAGCGCGAGGTCCAGGAGAGGTCCAGGAAGGGAGCCGGTCCCATGCCCGTCGCACCGCTGTCGCCCAAGGAGATCGAGGACCGGCTGGCCGAACTGCCCGGCTGGTCCGTCGACGGGGACCGCCTCACCCGCTCCTTCCGGCTCGGTTCGCACTTCGCGGCGACGGCGATGGTCGTGCACGTCGCCCAGGTGCAGGAGGAGCTCAACCACCACTCCGACCTGACCCTGGGGTACAACACGGTCTCGCTCAGCGTGAACACCCACAGCGCGGGCGGCGTCGTCACCGAGAAGGACTTCGAACTCGCCCACCGGGTGCAGGACCTCGCACCGGGACACGGGGCGAGCTGAGCCGCCGCCGGGACGGGGTGGGGGGATCCGCGTGCTGGACTACGACGAGGAAGCCGAGCGCTACGACGCCTCGCGCGGCGGCGAACCGAGAGCGCAGGCCGCGGCGGAGGCCGTCCTCGGCTTCGTGCCGCGGCAGACGCGCGAACTGCTCGACGCGGGCTGCGGCACCGGCATCGTGACCCGCCGCCTCGCCGCCGCCCGCGTCGGCCTGCGGGTGACCGGAGTCGACCGGGCACCCGCGATGGCCCGGCAGGCCGGGGCACGCCTGCCCGGTGCCGTCGTGCTCGCCGACAGCCGCAGCCTGCCCTTCCCCGACGGTCGGTTCGACGCCGTCACCAGCGTGTGGCTGCTGCACCTGGCGCCCGGCCCCGAGGACGCGCGGGCGATCGTCGCCGAGTGCGCCCGGGTGCTCCGGCCCGGCGGGATGTACGTCACCACGGTCGACAAGGCCGCCGCGCACAACGTCGGCAGCGACATCGACGCCGTACTCGCCTCCCGGCCCCGCCGCCCGGCCCGCGACGACGCCGGCCTCGTCACCGAGTACGCCATCGCGTACGGCCTGGTCCCGGCCGGACAGGCCCTCTTCCCGGGCCGCGACCAGGGCCGCAGCCCCCGCAGCACCATCGCCGACCTGCGCCGCGGCTGGTTCGTCACGCTGCCGCCTGGCGAACCCCTCGCCGACGCCTTCGCCGCACGGCTGGCGGCCCTGCCCGAGCAGGACCGCCGCCGCCCGGACCCGGTCTTCACCCTGCGGGCGTTCCGCAAGGAGGAGTAAGGGAGGGGGAGGGGCGCGAGGGGGAGTGTCTACGAGGGGAAGCAAGGAGCAGTGAGCCGGCGGGCCCGCACGAAGGGGCGCGTGCCGCGTCCGGCACGCGCCCCTCCCCCCGTCAGGAGACCGTGCAGGCCTGGCCGCCGACCGTGAAGGCGGCCGGTCTGCCGTTGGTCCCCGACCAGCTCCCCGTGAAGCCGAAGCCCACCGAGGAACCGGCCGCCACGGTGCCGTTCCAGCTCACGTTCCGCGCCGTCACCGACGCGCCCGACTGGGAGTAGTCGGCGTTCCACAGCTGGGTCACCTTCTGCCCGTTCGGGAAGGACCAGGTGAGCGACCAGTCGTTCCAGGTCGTGGAGCCGGTGTTGGCCAGCTGGACGTCGGCCTGGAAGCCGTCGGTCCACTGGTTGGTGACCTTGTACGTCACCGCGCAGGGGCCGGCCGGCGGCGGTGTCGTGCCTCCGCCCGAGTCCCCACCGCCCGTGTCTCCTCCGCCCGTGTCCCCGCCGCCGGTGCCGGAGGTGTCGCCGTAGATCACGCCGCGGCCGTTGGTGGAGACGTACACGCGGCCGTAGACCCGGGGGTCGCCCGTGATCGCCGCGCCGGTCCAACCCCACTGGTGGGCGTCGTCGTTGATCCGGGTCCAGCTCGCGCCCTTGTCGGTGGAGCGGAAGATGCCCCGCACCCCGCCGATCTTCGCGCTCGTGTACAGCGTCTGGTACGAGGCGCCGCTCGCCGCCTTGCCGAAGCCGATGGTGTCGGCCTGCTCGACGCCCGCCAGCTTGGTGAAGGACGCGCCGCTGTTGGTCGAGTGCCACAGCCCGTACGCGCCGTCGCTCGCGCCGCCCGCCAGCCAGATGTCGCCCTTCGTGCCCGGCAGCGCCTTGAAGCGCACGCTGTCACCGCTGGGCAGACCCGTGGCCGACGAGGCGGTGAAGGTGGCGCCGCCGTCCGAACTCACGTAGAACTTGCCCGACTTGAAGCCGTAGAAGGTCTTCGGATCCACCCGGTCCGACTCCACGACGGCGCCCGCCGGGATCCCGGCCGACGCCGACCACGAGGACCCGAAGCCCGTCGTGTACCGCACGCCCGTGCCCGCCGGGCTCCACACGAACCGGCTGCCGTCCGCGGCGGCCGCGACCGTCCCGCCGCCGCTCACGCCCGACGGGTCGGTGCCGGCGAACCAGTTGGCGCCGTTGTCGGTCGAGAACCCGATGTGCGCGCCCGAGTCCGTGTCGCCCACCCGCACCACCGTGTTCGGGTTCGTCTCGGCGACGTCCAGACTGGTGCTCGTGGTGAAGGTGGGGGAGGTGAACATCATCGACGGGACCTTCGCCAGATCCGTGTGCCGGAAACCGCCGAGGTCGCCCAGCGCGCTGAGCAGCGGTGCTCCGGAGGGCGGGGAGGCCAGGTCGTTCACCGCCGTCTCCTCCAGGCCCTGCACCATGGGGCGCACCGCGAACTGGCCGCCGCTGTCCCACTTGGTGAGGTTCTCGGTGCCGTAGATCGTCGCGCCCGTGCCGTACATCATCCGGTTGGAGTCGAACGGGTCGATCTCCAGCGCCTCCGTCATCCACCCGAGTTTCGGGGCCTGTTCGGGCGGTGAGGGGTTCGTGCCGAAGGTCAGCCAGGGCGTGGACGACACGTCCATCGTGTAGCGGTTGGAGCGGTTCGGGTACGACGTGTAGTCCCAGGCCTGCGTCCAGGTCGCGCCGCTGTTGGTGGAGCGGAAGATCTGCGTGTCCGGCCACCAGGAACTGTAGGCCGTCGCCATGACCGTGCCGGGGTGCTGCCGGTCGAGCGTCAGACCGCTGAAGCCGTAGTAGGTGTCGGCCACCGCGACGGGGCTGATGTTGGTCCAGGTGCCGGTCGCGGTCGCGTACCGCCACAACTGGCCCTTGCCGCCGTCGTACGGTCCGCCCGTGTCGCTGTAGGCGAGGTACAGGTAGCCGTTCTTCGCGTCCAGGACGCCCTTGTGGGCCAGGTACCCGGTCGGCTGCCCCGGCAGCCGCTGCCAGGTCGCGCCCGCGTCCGTCGAGCGGTACACCGCGTTGTCCTTGTCGGCGACCCCGGCGTAGACGGTCTTCGTCGCGTTGCCCGAGGTGCCGGTGGACTCGTCGAAGGTGACCCAGACGACGCCCTGGTTGTCGCTGGCGTAGCCGGACGTGTCGCTCGGGTCCTGCGCGTAGTTGCCCGGGTTGGTGAAGCTCGTGACCCGCGACCAGGTCACCCCCGAGTCCGTCGACCGCCACAGGCCCTTGCCGCTGGGCGCGCCCAGGTACAGCACGCTGTTCTTGTTCGGGTCGACCGCCAGCCGCTCGCCCATCCCGCGGCCCGGCATGTTGCCGCCGAGCTTGAACGGCAGGTCGGCCTTCTTCCAGCTCGCGCCCCGGTCGGTGGAGCGCAGCACGGCGCCGTTGCCCGGGTCCCAGCTGTTCGTGTACGTGCCGACGGCGGCGTACACCCGGTCGGGGGCGGCGGAGTCGGAGGCGAGCGAGACGACGCCGGTGTGGCCCCAGTCGTCCCAGCCGACCGAGTCCAGCAGCGGGGTCCAGGTCTTCGTCGACTGCTGCCAGCGGTAGGCGCCGCCGATGTCGGTGCGGGCGTAGGCCAGGTTCTTCTCACTGCGGTTGAAGACGATGCCGGGGACGAAGCCGCCCCCGTCGATGCGGGCGTTCTTCCAGGTGTACGTGTCCGCCGCGACCGCGGTCGGTGCGGCGGGCCGGGCCACCGCGGACGGGGCGCCGGCGAGCAGTCCGGCGGCGAGTGCGAACACGGCCGTCAGGACACGGGCGGTGCGGGGGGTTCTTCGCACGGTGGGGCTCCTCTCGACGGAGGGCAGGAGGCAGGGGGAGAAGCAGGCAGGAGACAGGAGACAGGAGACAGGAGACAGGAGACAGGAGACAGGAGACAGGAGCGGGAAGGACGTGACGACCGGGCGACTCCCCCCGTGAGGGAGCCGCCCGGTCGGGGTCCCGTCGGCGGATGACGGGCCCCGGTACACGGAGCGTTCAGCGGGGACTTATTCGAGGAGCTCCGCGTACGAACCCATGGCGAGGGCGATGTCCGCCTGCGCCCAGAACCGGTGGTAGGTGAAGACCGGGGCCGCGCCGCCCTTGAGGTAGGACTCGATCTTCGACCAGGCCGGGTCGTTCTTGTAGAAGGAACGGATCGAGGCGAACGTCGACGAGGAGTCGATCTTGTCGCCGTTCGGCATCGTGCCGGTCCAGCCGTTGGGCACGTACACCTTGTCGCCGAACCGGCTGTAGTCGGTGCGGGTCTCCGGGACGGCGATGCCCAGGCTGTCCTGGTTGTTGCTCCACATGCCGTCCAGCAGCGCCTTCGCCGTCGACTTGGCCTGCGCGTCCCCGGACCTGGCGGCGTAGTACGTCAGGGTCTTGGCGTACGCGGCGGCCACACCGACGTCGTTGGTGTAGTCGGCGACGGTGACGTGCAGCCCGCTGTTGGAGCCGGGGGAGGACGCGTTCCAGGTGTCCGGCTGACCCGACCACTGGAGCGTGGAGGGGATCTGGAAGGTGCCGTTGGGGTTGACCGTGGTCTTGGACAGCGCCCACTTGACCCACTTGTCGAGCACCGTCTTCGCGGCGGCGTCACCCGTCTGCTGGTAGTACTCGGCGACCCGCTCCATCGACCAGGCCTGGAAGCCGAACCACTGGTTGGACGGCGGGTCGTGGTAGACCGGCTGCCAGTCGTAGTACATGCCGTAGAAGGTCGAGGTACCGGCCGGCGGGGTGGCGTAGCGGCCCTGCCAGCTGTTGGTCGCGCCGCCCGCGATGGCGCCCTCGGAGGACTGGAGCCACCGGTAGAACTCCAGTTGCCGCTGGAGCGACTTGCTCCAGTCCGCCACGCCCGTCGCCGACTTGGGCTTCAGGGCGGCGTTGCTGCTCAGCGCGTACGCGGCGAGCGGGTTCTGGTAGCCGCCGTGTACGTGGCTGGAGCCGATGCGCCAGGCCCAGCCCGCCGAGGTGTCGGTCGCCCCGCCCCAGGCGTAGTACCAGGAGAGCAGGTAGTGCGAGGCGTCCTTGCCGGTGCCGGCGGGGCAGGAGGAGGGCCCGACACAGTTGCCGATCTTCTTGAAGTACTTGTCGTACATCGAGTACCGCAGGTAGTCGCCCATCTTCGCCGCCTTGGAGACGGTGGCCGACACATCGGCTCCCTTGCCCTGCGCCTTGGCCCACAGATCGGCCCAGTACGCGGCCTGGACGGCGCGCGCGTCGGCGTCGGGGGCGTCGGTGTACTTCCACTGCTTGGCGTAGGAGTCGTCACCGGTGAACAGGTCCAGATAGCCGTTCTTGCCGCCGTACTTGAAGGCGTCGCAGGTGGTCTGCGGCACCGTCTCCCAGACCGACTCCTCGGCGCCGCGCTGGAAGGTGTTGATGTACGACGGTCCCTTGGCCGTGGGGCCGGCCTCGCACTGACCGCCCGGCGTGTTGCCGTAGCCGTAGACGTTGTCGACGTCCTCGATCCAGTGCATGCCGTAGATGTCGTCCGTGCCGTAGGCGGACTTCAGCTCGGACGCGATCGGGTCAGGACCCACCGACACCCCGGAGTCGAGCTTCGCCGGGTACTGGTTGGGCGTGTCCAGCTCGGGCGCGTACGTCGCCGGCTTGGAGGCGGTGTAGAAGGAGTTGGTCGGCTGGTCGGCGTGGGTGGGGATCATGAACTTCTCCATGATCGACCAGGCGCCGTTGAACTTGGACCAGTCGCCCGTCACCTTGCCGTACATGGCCTGGAGCCACAGGAGGTAGCTGTACGCCTCCGACGTGGTCTCGTGGCCGTGGTCGGGCGCCTCCACGATCAGCGTCTCCACCGAGTGGTAGGGGATGCCGTCGGGGGAGAAGTACCCGTTCGCCGGGTTGGTGATCTTCCCGTACAGGTCCAGGAAGCGGGCGTCGTACGTCTTCGAGGCGGCCAACTCCGTCACGGTGACCGTGGCCTTGGTGTAGCCGGTCGCCGAGGCCGTGAAGACCGCCGAACCGGTGCCCGAGGAGTCCGCGGTGATGGTCACCTTCTGCGCGGTGTTCCAGTTGGCCGGTGTGAAGGTGAGCGAGGAACCGCCGGTCACCGACAGGCCCGTGTTGCCGGACGTACGGGTCACCCCGACCGTCACATTGGAACTGGGCTGGCCCGACAGCTTGACGTCGAAGGTCCCCGACTTGCCCTGCTGGACACCCAGCTGGGTGGGCGAGGCGACCACCGCGGGACCGGAGGCGACCGTGATGCCGACCGGCGTGGACTCCGCGGAGGCGCCGAGGCTGTCGTACGCCTTCGCCACCAGCGAATGACTGCCCACGCTCAAATTGGAGACCGAGAGCGAGTAGGGCGCGCTCGTGTCCGTGCCCAGCAGGGTCTTGTCGTCGTAGAACTCGATCTTGGTGATGCTCGCGTTGTCGGCCGCCGCCGCGGTCGCCGCGAGCGGTACGGCGGCGCCCTGGCTGTAGACCGCGCCCGCGGACGGGCTGGTCAGCACCGTCACCGGGGGCTGATGCGCGCCGGCGCAGGTGGTGCCGTTGACCGCGAAGCTCGTCGGCGCGGTGTTGGTGCCGCTGTAGCTGAACTGGGCACCGGTGTTCACGGCGCTTCCGGCGGCGATCGTCCCGTTGTACGACTCGTTCTTCACGGTGATCGTCTGGCCGGACTGCGACCAGATGCCGTTCCAGCCGTTGCTGAGCTTCTGGTTGCCCGAGTAGCCGTAGGTCAGGGTCCAGCCGTTGATGACGTCCGTACCGCGGTTGGTGATGGTCAGATCCGCGGTGAAGCCGGAGCCCCAGTCGTTGGTCTTGTAGTCCACGCTGCACTGCAGGGCCGCCGCGTGCGCGGTGGTCGACCCCGTCGACAGCATGGTGAGCGGAAGCGCGAGGGCCGCCACGATGGCGGTCCACAGCCGCCGCACGCCGCGGCGTCTGCGTCGGGGATGCATGTGCTGGTTCCTCCTTGCGGCTCGGGGGAGGTGGGGGAGGAGCGTCAAGCCGTGAACCAGTGGGAGCGCTCCCATAGTGCGGACGGGTGTCCAGGGGGTCAAGGTCCTTGAAGAGTCGAAAAGATTCGACGCCGGTCAACCTCCTTTAAAAGGTGTTGAGTTGAGGAAGTTCGACAAAAGTTCGCGCCCCCTCTGTCCTTCGCCGTCACTTGCCGCTACCTTCACTCGAACCAGTGGGAGCGATTCCATCAGTCGACGCGGCCGTCACGGCGCGCCAGAGCTGCAAGGAGTCGCTCATGCGACACCCCCCGCGTTCAGTCCTTTTAGCCATCGCCGGTGCGGTCGCGCTCGTCGGGAGCGTGGTCGTGCCGGCCGTCACGGCGCACGGAGCCGCACCCGCGTGCACGGTGGAGTACACCGTCACCAATCAGTGGGACGCCGGCTTCCAGGGCGACGTGAAGATAACCAACAACCAGGCTCCGATGAGCAGTTGGAGTCTCACCTTCGACTTCGCGGGCGGTCAGAAGGTCACCCAGGGCTGGAATGCGAAGTGGTCCCAGTCCGGTACGACGGTGACCGCCGCCAACGAGAGCTACAACGGTTCGCTCGGCACCGGCGCGAGTGTCAGCGCGGGTTTCCTCGGCTCCAGGTCGGGGAGCAATCCCGTGCCGACGGCCTTCAAGCTCAACGGCACCACCTGCAACGTCGACTCGGAGCCGTCCACACCTCCGACGGATCCGCCGCCGACCGGTGACGGCAAGGCACCCGCCCTGCACGTCTCCGGCAGCAAGCTGGTCGACGCCGCCGGGAAGAACCGCCGGCTGCTCGGGGTCAACCGCTCCGGCGGCGAGTTCATGTGCGTCCAGGGCTACGGCATCTGGGACGGCCCCGTGGACGACGCCGCGATCAAGGCGATCGCCGACTGGAAGGCGAACGCCGTCCGTATCCCCCTCAACGAGGAGTGCTGGCTGGGTCTTTCCAACATCAAACCGCAGTACGCGGGCGCCAACTACATCAACGCGGTCAAGGAGCTGGTGGCCCGGGTCGAGGCGCACGGCATGACCCCGATCGTCGAACTGCACTGGACCTACGGCCAGTACACCGGCAACTCGGCGGGCTGCTCCGACGTCCACGCCGCCTGCCAGAAGCCGATGCCCGACGCCCAGTACACCCCGTCGTTCTGGTCCTCGGTCGCCGGCACCTTCAAGGGTGACCAGGCCGTCGTCTTCGACCTGTTCAACGAGCCCTATCCGGACCGGGCGACCTCCAGTCTCACCGACGCCTGGAAGTGCTGGCGCGACGGCGGCACCTGTCCGGGCATCGGGTACCAGGTCGCCGGCATGCAGAGCCTCGTCGACTCGATCCGCGGTGCCGGGGCCAAGAACGTCATCCTCGCCGGTGGTCTCGCGTACTCCAACGACCTCGGCCAGTGGCTCACCTACCGGCCCAGCGACCCGACCGGCAATCTGGGCGCCTCCTACCACGTCTACAACTTCAACACCTGCTCCAGCGCGAGCTGCTGGAACTCCACCCTCGCCCCGGTCGCGGCCCAGGTGCCGCTGGTGGCCGGGGAGATCGGCGAGAACACCTGCTCGCACGGATTCATCGACCAGGTCATGAAGTGGTTCGACGACCGTGGCCTGTCCTACCTGGGCTGGACCTGGAACACCTGGGACTGCTCCTCCGGGCCGTCCCTGATCTCCGCCTACGACGGTACGCCCACGGCGTTCGGTGCCGGGCTGCGCGACCACCTGCGCGCCCTCACCCCCTGAGTCTCTCCTCGCACGTCCGAGTCCGCAACTCCACGTCCACAACCCCGAGTCCGCACGTCTCTTTCCGAGAGTCCGAAAGGCCGAAAGTCCGAAAGCCCCCCATCCGCAAGTCACGTTCGAAAGAAGGAGCACTTCGCACTCATGAGCCGCACCAGAACATCGATACTCGCCGCCATGGCCCTGGTGGCCGGGGCCACGGGGACGGCGCTGACCGCCGCACCCGCCAGTGCCGCCGTCCCCTGTACCGTCGACTACAAGGTCAACCAGTGGGACAGCGGCTTCACCGCCGATGTCACCGTCAAGAACAACGGCGCCGCCAAGTCGAGTTGGTCGCTGAAGTGGACCTACGCCGGTAACCAGAAGGTCACCAGCGGCTGGAACGCGAAGGTCAGCCAGAGCGGTGCCAACGTCACCGCGGCCAACGAGACCTACAACGCCAGCCTCCCGACGGGCGGTTCCGTCAACTTCGGCTTCCAGGGCACCTACAGCGGCACCAACGCGATCCCCGCCGCCTTCACCCTCGACGGTGTCACCTGCAACGTCGACAGCGGCGGCGGCGACCCCGGCGGCGGTGACCCGGGCGGCGGCGACCCCGGCGGCGGCAACGGAAGCCGGGTCGACAACCCGTACGTCGGCGCCAAGGTGTACGTGAACCCGGAGTGGTCCAAGAAGGCCGCCGCCGAGCCCGGCGGCACCAGGGTGTCCAACCAGCCGACCGGCGTCTGGCTCGACCGCATCGCCGCGATCAACGGCGTGAACGGCGGCATGGGCCTGCGCGCCCACCTCGACGAGGCCCTGAAGCAGAAGGGCACCGGCGAGGAGGTCGTCCAGGTCGTCGTCTACGACCTGCCGGGACGCGACTGCGCGGCCCTCGCCTCCAACGGCGAGCTCGGCCCGACGGAGATCGACAAGTACAAGACGCAGTTCATCGACCCGATCGCGGCCATCCTCGGCGACTCCAAGTACTCCTCGCTGCGGATCGTCACCACCATCGAGATCGACTCGCTGCCGAACCTGGTCACCAACACCAGCGGCCGCGCCACCGCCACACCGCAGTGCGACACCATGAAGGCCAACGGCAACTACGTCAAGGGCGTCGGCTACGCACTGGCCAAGCTCGGCAAGATCCCGAACGTCTACAACTACATCGACGCCGGACACCACGGCTGGATCGGCTGGGACGACAACTTCGGCCCGTCGGCCGACATCTTCAAGCAGGCGGCCACCAGTGAGGGCGCGTCCGTCAACGACGTGGCCGGCTTCATCACCAACACGGCCAACTACAGTGCCCTGAAGGAGAACAACTTCTCGATCACCGACCAGGTGAACGGCGTCTCGGTGCGCCAGTCCAAGTGGGTGGACTGGAACCAGTACGTCGACGAGCTGTCGTTCGCGCAGGCCTTCCGCAACAAGCTCGTCTCGGTCGGCTTCAACTCCAACATCGGCATGCTGATCGACACCTCCAGGAACGGCTGGGGCGGATCGGCGCGTCCGGCCGGTCCGGGCGCCAAGACGAGCGTGGACACCTATGTCGACGGCGGGCGCTACGACCGCCGCGTGCACATGGGCAACTGGTGCAACCAGGCGGGCGCCGGTCTCGGTGAGCGTCCGAAGGCGGCCCCGGCCGCCGGCATCGACGCCTACGTGTGGATGAAGCCCCCGGGGGAGTCCGACGGTTCCAGCTCGGCCATCTCGAACGACGAGGGCAAGGGCTTCGACCGCATGTGCGACCCGACCTACGGTGGCAACGCCCGCAACGGCAACAGCGCGTCGGGCGCGCTGCCGAACGCTCCGGTCTCCGGGCACTGGTTCTCCGCCCAGTTCCAGGAGCTGATGAAGAACGCGTACCCGGCTCTGTGATCTGAGGCGATCCGCCGGGGCCGGCCCTGCCGGGCGGCCCCGGCGGGCGGTGAACGGCTCCTCCCCGCGGCCGGGGGGCACCTGCCCCCGGCCGTTTTGCCGCCTCGGCAACAGGAGTGGCCCTCTCCCGGTGCGGCGGCGCAGGCTGGCCGCACCGGACAAGAGAGGCTGATCACATGGCGCACCAACCCCGCGGACACCACGATCACGAGGGGGCTCACCCCGGCCGGCACGACCACCACGGCCACGGCCACGGTCACACCGACATCGACTGGGCCGTCATGGCTCCGCTGCTCGAAGCCCAGGCGGAGCTGTTCGCGCCCCTGTACGGGAAGGTCATGGCGTGGCTGGGGGAGCAGGCGCCCGAGCCCGGCCTGGTCGTCGACGCCGGCAGCGGGCCGGGTGTGATCTCCGGCCTCTTCGCCGAGGCGTTCCCGAGTGCGCGGGTCGTCGCGGTGGACGGTTCCGAGCCGCTGCTGGAGCGGGCCCGGGCCCGGGCCGCCCGCCTCGGCCTGGCCGATCGCCTCGGCACTCTCACCGGTGAACTCCCCGACGTACTGGACGAGTTGGAGTACCCGGCGGATCTGTTGTGGGCCGGCAACAGCCTGCACCACCTGGGCGACCAACGGGCCGCCCTCGCCGTGTTCGCCGAGCGGCTGGCGCCCGGCGGCACGCTCGCCCTGCTGGAGGGCGGTCTGCCCGCCCGGTTCCTGCCCCGCGACCTCGGCATCGGCCGACCGGGCCTCCAGGCGCGTCTCGACGTGGTGCAGGAGGACTGGTTCGCGCGCATGCGGGCGGAGTTGCCGGGCTCGGTCGCCGAGACCGAGGACTGGCCGGCGCTGCTGGCGTCCGCGGGACTGAGGCCCAGCGGCACCCGCAGCTTCCTGCTCGACCTGCCCGCCCCGGTCTCCGATCCGGCCCGCGCCTATGTCGCCGCCGATCTGAACCGGCTCCGCGAGTCCCTGGAGAGCGGCATCGACGACGAGGACCGTGCCACCCTCGACCGGCTCCTCGACCCCGAGGACGAGGCCAGTGTGCACCGCAGGAGCGACCTCTTCGTGCTCAAGGCGTACACGGTGTACACGGGGGTGCGGACCGGCTGAGCCGCAGGGGCACGGCAGTTGCTCGGCGCCGGGCACCGAGGGGCCGTCGCCGGACGCGGCGAGCGGCGGCTCCGTGACTTCGCCGGGGCGGATCGTGCCGGCCGGCAGGGGCGTGGGGGTGGTGACCCCGAGGCCGGCCCGACTCAGCCGCCCCTCCGGCCCTCCTGGCTCAGTTGGCGGCGATGAACTCCCTCGCCAGCCGCTCGCCGAGCGCGACCGCCGCGCTGTGGCTCTCGATCGGCGAGGCCCGGGAGTTCCTGAACAGGATGTACGTCACGCCGGAGTCGACGCCGCCGGTGACCGGGTCCGGGTTGATGCCGAGGGCCTTGGCCGTGGCGTACGAGGCCTCACCGATGATCTTCGAGGGGCCGGTGTCGCCGACGACCGCGTACTCGACCCTGTTGTTGTGGATCACGGCCACGACGCTGCCGCCCCTGATGCCGGATCCGGCGTAGTTCCAGATGCCGCTCGGGCTCGGGACCACGACGTACGGCAGCGACTCGGACTTGAGCGGCCGGCCGTCGGACTGGTGGAAGGCCGTGTCGTTCTGGAACCAGGGGTCGATCTTCTCATTGCAGTGGGTGGTGCGCTGGCCGTCGCAGTCGATGTCCATGTCGGCCTTCCAGAACACCGCACCGTTCTTGCCGCACACGGGGACCGTGGCCGAAGCGCCCGCGTCCGTGCGGTACTTGCCGTTGGATATCTGCCGGCAGGTCCTCACCTTGGCGAGCAGGTCGGCGGCGCCGACCGAGCCCTCCCGTACGGACCGGGGTCCGGTGGCGCCGGCGGCGTGCGCGGGGAGCATTCCAGTGGTGAGCAGGGCCGCGCTCAGGGCGGTGGCGAGGGGCGGTCTTCGTACGTGCACTGCGGGCTCCTTCTGTCAGGAAAGTTTCCTTACCGGGAGGTGCGTTCCAACAGCGACGAAGCGCGGCGCGCCCCGGAACCGCCGGGCAGTGGTCCGAGGCGCGCCGTGGGCCGGCCGGGTCAGGCCATGTCGAACTTCGCCGGGTCCGGGCCCAGGCGCCGGTCCTCGTTCAGGGCGCTGATCGCCGCGAGGTCCTCGTCGTCCAGGCTGAAGTCGAAGACCTCGATGTTCTCCCGGATCCGGGAGGGCGTCACGGACTTCGGGATCACGACGTTGCCGAGCTGGAGGTGCCAGCGCAGCACGATCTGGGCGGGTGTGCGGTTGTGCTTCTGTGCGATCGCCACGATCGCCGGGACCTCCAGGAGGCCCTTGCCCTGGCCGAGCGGCGACCAGGCCTCGGTGGCGATGCCCTGCTCCGCGTGGTACTCGCGGGCGGCGTGCTGCTGGAGGTGCGGGTGCAGCTCGATCTGGTTGACCGCCGGGATCACCGAGGTCTCGGCGATCAGGCGCTCCAGATGCTCCGGAAGGAAGTTGGAGGTGCCGATCGCGCGGATGCGCCCAGCCGCGTGCAGCTTCTCGAACGCCTTGTAGGAGTCGACGAACTTCCCCCGGGCCGGCGTCGGCCAGTGGATCAGGTAGAGGTCCACGTACTCCAGGCCGAGCTTGGACAGCGACGCGTCGAAGGCGCGCAGCGTGGACTCGTATCCCTGGTCGCTGTTCCAGAGCTTGGTGGTGACGAAGACCTCCTCGCGCGGGATGCCGGATGCGGCGATGGCCTTGCCGGTGCCCTCTTCGTTGCCGTAGATCGCCGCTGTGTCGACGCTGCGGTACCCGGCCTCCAGCGCGGTGGCGACGGCCCGCTCCGCCTCGTCGTCCGGCACCTGCCAGACGCCGAAGCCCAGCTGGGGCATCTCGACGCCGTTGTTGAGGATGATCGGGGGGACCTTGCTGCTCACGAGCTTCTCGATCCTTCGCTTGTCGTCGTGTGTCGGTCCCATCGTCAACGATCACGAGCCTGATCGCATTCCTGAGCGGCCGTTCCGGCCGGAACCGTCTGGAACCTGCCGGAACCTGCTGGAAACGGCCGGGCGGCTGGGGCGGTGCGGTCCCGCTCAGATCCGGTACAGCGCCTCCACCTCGTCGGCGTACGCGTTCTCGATGGCCTTGCGCTTGAGCTTCAGGGACGGGGTCAGCAGGCCGTGCTCCTCGGTGAACGGCTGGGCGAGGATACGGAAGGTGCGGATCGACTCGGCCTGGGAGACCAGCGTGTTGGCGGCGACCACCGCTCGGCGGACCTCCGTCTCCAGGTCGGGGTCGTGCACCAGCCGGGCCGCCGGCATCCGCGGCTTGCCGCGCATCTGGAGCCAGTGCTCGACGGCCTCCGTGTCGAGGGTGACCAGCGCGGCGACATAGGGGCGGTCGTTGCCGACGACGATGCACTGGGAGACCAGCGGGTGGTCGCGCACCCGCTCCTCCAGCACGCCCGGCGCCACGCTCTTGCCGCCGGAGGTCACCAGGATCTCCTTCTTGCGGCCGGTGATCGTCAGATAGCCGTCCTCGTCGAGGGAGCCGAGGTCGCCGGTGGCCAGCCAGCCGTCGTGCAGGGTCGCGTCGGTGGCCTTCTTGTTGTGGAGGTAGCCCTGGAAGACGTTGTCGCCGTGCAGCCAGATCTCACCGTCGTCGGCGATGTGCACGGTGCTGCCCGGGATGGGCTGCCCCACCGTGCCGTAGCGGGTGCGCTCGGGCGGGTTGGCGGTGGCCGCCGCGGTGGACTCGGTCAGCCCGTAGCCCTCGTAGATCTGCACTCCGGCGCCCGCGAAGAACAGGCCGAGCCGGCGGTCCATCGCCGAGCCGCCGGACATCGCGTTGCGGATCCTGCCGCCCATGGCGGCGCGCACCTTGGAGTACACGAACTTGTCGAAGAACTGGTGCTGCATCCGCAGTCCGGCCGAGGGGCCGGGGCCGATGCCCCACGCCTTGGCCTCGACGGCGTCCGCGTACTTCACGGCGACCTCGACGGCCTTCTCGAACGGACCGTCCCTGCCCTCCTTCTCCGCCTTGCGGCGGGCGGCGCCGAACACCTTCTCGAAGATGTACGGCACCGCCAGGATGAACGTCGGCCGGAACGCCTGGAGGTCGGGCAGCAGCGCGGAGGCGCTCAGCTGCGGCTGATGGCCGAAACGGACCTTGCCGCGGATCGCGGCGACCTCCACCATCCGGCCGAAGACGTGGGCGAGCGGCAGGAACAGCAGCGTCGCCGCCTCGTCGCCCTTCCTGCTGTGGAACACCGGCTCCCAGCGCTCGATCACCGTGTCCGACTCGTACATGAAGTTGCCGTGCGACAGCACGCAGCCCTTGGGCCGGCCGGTGGTGCCGGAGGTGTAGATGACGGTCGCGACCGAGTCCGGGGTCACCGCCTCCCGGTGCCGGTGCACCACGTCGTCGTCGATGTGCCCGCCCGCGTCGTACAGCTGCTGCACGACGCCGGTGTCCAGCTGCCACAGCTGGCGCAGCCGCGGGAGCCGGTCGATGACGGTGGCGATCGTCATCGCGTGCTCCTCGTGCTCCACGACCGCCGCCGTGACCTCCGCGTCGTACAGCATCCAGAAGCACTGCTCGGCCGAGGAGGTGGGGTAGAGCGGCACCACCTGGGCGCCGATCGTCCACAGCGCGAAGTCGAACAGCGTCCACTCGTAGCGGGTACGGGACATGATCGCGACGCGGTCGCCGAAGCGGATGCCCTGGGCGAGCAGGCCTTTGGCGAGGGCGAGCACCTCGTCGCGGAACTCAGCGCAGGTCACATCCCGCCACCTGCCGAACTCGTCCTTGCGGCCGAGCGCGATGTGGAGCGGGTCGTCCAGCGCATGCTGGAAGACGACGTCGGCCAGTCCGCCCACCGGCGGTGGCAACGTCGACGGAGGGCTGGTGAACTCGCGCAAACCCCGCTCCCGTTCCTTGTGACGCTCCGCACAGCGCCGTGAAAGCTACCCCAGCGCGGCGGGGGACGGGAGGGCCCGCGAAGGCGGGCAGCGCCTCGGGGGACGCCGGAAAATGCGCTCACAAGGGGAAGGGTCGGACAGGATTTCCTACGGAACAGTAAGTTTCGGTGCCGTTATCTCCACCGAATCTGTACGGCCCGATTACGGCCCTCGGAACCGGCCGGCCCGACGGCCGCGGCGACCGCCGTGAACAAGCCAGGCGCCGGTCGCGGCGACGGCCGTCGCCGACCCGGACCGATCGCGGTCTAGTGCTGTGGCCGGGAAGGTTTGCCGGGAAGCTCGCGGCGTCCGGTGCTGGGGGCACCTCCCACGCCGTTCAGGCTGTGGGGGAGCCTCGCGAGGCGGAGCATTGCCCGCGTACTGGATGTACTCGGGTGATGCGACAACGCGGCGTGGGGGTACCCCCGGCCGAAGGCTGGGGGAGTGCCGTGCCGGGCGTCGCGAGCCGGTGAACCTTTCCGGTCACAGCACTAGCCGACTCCGCGCCGGTGGAGGCGGTCGCCGCTGGTCAGGATGGCCGTGGCCAGGGCGTCGGCCGCGTGGTGGGGCGTGTCGTGACGGCGGCCGTGGACGAGGACGAAGTCGACTCCGCCCAGTTCCGGCAGGCCCGCGCGGTCCGGGACGCGCGCCAGGCCCGGCGGGATCAGGCCACGGGAGTGGGCCATCACACCGAGGCCCGCGCGGGCGGCGGCGACCAGCCCGTTGAGGCTGCCGCTGGTGCAGGCGACGCGCCACGGCCGGCCCTGGCGCTCCAGGGCCTCCAGGGCGAGGGCCCGGGAGATGCCCGGCGGCGGGTAGACGATGAGCGGCACCGGGCGGTCGGGGTCCAGGCGCAGCCGCTCGGCGCCGATCCAGACCAGGCGGTCGCGCCAGACCGGCTCGCCGTGCGGGTCCTCGGGGCGCCGCTTGGCCAGCACCAGGTCGAGCTTTCCGGCGGCGAGCTGCTCGTGCAGGGTGCCCGACAGCTCCACCGTCAACTCCAGGTCGACCTCGGGATGCTCGTAGCGGAAGCCCTCCAGGATCTCCGGCAGCCGGGTCAGCACGAAGTCCTCCGACGCGCCGAACCGCAGCCGGCCGCGCACCCGGGCGCCGGTGAAGAACGCCGTCGCCTGCTCGTGCACCTGGAGGATCCGGCGCGCGAAGCCCAGCATGGCCTCGCCGTCCTCGGTCAGCTCCACCGAGTGGGTGTCGCGGGTGAACAGCAGCCTGCCGGTCGCGTCCTCGAGACGGCGCACGTGCTGGCTGACGGTCGACTGGCGCAGCCCGAGCCGCCGGGCCGCCCCCGTGAAGCTGAGGGTCTGGGCCACGGTCAGGAAGGTGCGCAGCTGGGCGGGGTCGTACACGAGGCACAGGTTATCGCGGTTATCGCACAACGCGATGACAGTCAGAGCGGTATGACGGATTCCCGATCGATCTCGGAGGGAGCACGATGGAGAGGGGATCCGTCGGCCTGTGAAACGGGCCGCACGGGCGCGACGGCGCCCGTACCGAACCGAACAGCACGAGCAAGTGGAGCACCGTGAAACGCCTGCGCAGGACGAACCGGCTGCCGATCGACCCGTACATCGTCCTGTTGCTGGCGACGGTGGGCATCGCGGCACTCCTCCCGGCCCGCGGCACGGCCGCCCATGCGGCCTCGGGCGCCTCGACCGCCGCGATCGCCCTGCTGTTCTTCCTCTACGGCGTCCGGCTGTCCACCCGTGAGGCGCTGGACGGCCTGAAGCACTGGCGGCTGCATGTCACGGTCCTGGCCTGCACCTTCCTGATCTTCCCGCTGCTCGGCCTCGCCGCCGGCGGACTCGTCCCGGTGCTGCTGAACCAGCCGCTCTACCAGGGCCTGCTCTTCCTCACCCTGGTCCCGTCGACCATCCAGTCGTCGATCGCGTTCACCTCCATCGCCCGCGGCAACGTGCCCGCCGCGATCTGCGCCGGCTCCTTCTCCTCCCTGGTCGGCATCATCCTGACCCCGCTGCTCGCGGCGGCGCTGCTCGGCAACAGCGGCGGTGGCTTCTCCGGGCACTCGCTGGTCACGATCGTGGTGCAACTGCTCGTGCCGTTCGTCGCCGGGCAGGTCCTCAGGCCGTGGATCGGAGGCTTCGTCGCCCGGCACAAGAAGGTCCTCGGGCTGGTCGACCGCGGCTCGATCCTGCTCGTCGTCTACACCGCGTTCAGCGAGGGCATGGTGCGCGGCATCTGGCACCAGGTCAGTCCCGTACGGCTCGGCGGGCTGCTCGTCGTCGAGGCCCTGCTGCTCGCCGTGATGCTCGCCCTGACCTGGTACGGCACACGGGCGCTGGGCTTCTCCCGCGAGGACCGCATCGCGGTGCAGTTCGCGGGCTCGAAGAAGTCGCTGGCCTCCGGGCTGCCCATGGCGAGCGTCCTGTTCGGGGCCCATGCCTCGCTCGCCGTGCTGCCGCTGATGCTCTTCCACCAGATGCAGCTCATGGTGTGCGCGGTGATCGCCAAGCGCCGGGCGCGGGACCCCGAGGCGCGGCAGGAGGGCGCCGAGCGGGCGCCGTCGGCGGCGTCACGCACCGCGGTCGGCACGGCGACCCGTCCTCGTTGACAGGTCCTCGTTGACAGGTTCCCGTTGACAGGTCTCCGTTGTCGACCGCGGGGCGGCTCAGCCGTGGGCGGCCGCCTCCCGCAGGGCTATCCTCTCCGCGCCCGCGTACACGTTCATGGAGCTGCCCCGCAGGAAGCCCACCAGCGTCAGTCCCGTCTCCGCGGCCAGGTCCACCGCCAGGGACGACGGCGCCGAGACGGCCGCCAGCACCGGGATACCGGCCATGACGGCCTTCTGGGCCAGCTCGAAGGAGGCGCGACCGGAGACCAGCAGGATCCTGCGGGACAGGGGCAGGTCGCCGTTCTGCAGGGCGCGGCCAATCAGCTTGTCGACCGCGTTGTGCCGGCCCACGTCCTCCCGTATGTCCAGCAGTTCGCCGTCCTCGGTGAACAGGGCCGCCGCGTGCAGTCCGCCGGTGCGGTCGAAGACGCGCTGGGCGGCCCGCAGCCGGTCGGGCAGGCTCGCCAGCAGCTCGGGCCCGACCCGCAGCGGAGGCGTGTCGGAGATCGGCCAGCGGGCCGTCGTACGGACCGCGTCCAGGCTCGCCTTGCCGCACAGGCCGCACGACGAGGTCGTGTACACGTTGCGTTCGAGGGTGATGTCGGGCAGGACGACGTCCGGCGCGGTCTTCACGTCCACCACGTTGTACGTGTTCGAGCCGTCCGCCGTCGCACCCGCGCAGTACACGATGTTCACCAGGTCGGACGTGGCGGCCAGCACGCCCTCGCTCACCAGGAAACCGGCCGCCAGCGCGAAGTCGTCGCCCGGTGTGCGCATGGTGATCGCGAGCGGCTTGCCGTTCAGCCGGATCTCCAGCGGCTCCTCGGCGACCAGCGTGTCGGGACGGGACGAGACGGCTCCGTCCCGGATGCGGATCACCTTGCGTCGTTCCGTGACTCGTCCCATGTCCTGATCAGCCCCGGTTCTGTGCGCTCTCCGGCCGAAGCGGCCCCGACGATCTCATTGTCCTGCACGCGCGGCAGGGGATCTCGGCGGGAGAACCCCGCCCCCGCCCATGGCGGCCGTGACCTCTCCAAAGAGCCGCCTGAATACTGTCGACGATGTATTGTCTGCCGCACGTGGCCACCGGGGCAAGGGCCCCCGGCCGTGAGGGCGGGCGTCCCTCTGACAGAAGCCGACAAGCGGGGACCGTCAATCCTGTGACTTCACCTGCCGCGTTACCCGTGAGTCACTGATCAGACTGGTGAATCCCGCTACCCACGGCCACGAGGGGGATCACCCATGAACGGCTCGCGCATCACCGCCGTCGGTCACTACCAGCCCGCCAAGGTGCTCACCAACGAGGACCTGGAGGGCATCGTGGCGACCAGCGACGATTGGATCAGGAGCCGGGTGGGCATCCGTACCCGGCACATCGCCGCGCCCGACGAGCCGGTCGACGAGCTCGCCGCGCACGCCGCCGCCAAGGCGCTCGCGGCGGCCGGCCTCGCGCCCGCCGACATCGACCTGGTGCTGGTCGCCACCTCCACGGCCACGGACCGCTCCCCGAACACCGCCGCCCGCGTCGCCGCGCGGCTCGGCGTGCCGCGGCCGGCCGCGATGGACGTCAACGTCGTGTGCGCGGGCTTCACCCACGCCCTGGCCACCGCCGACCACACCGTGCGCGCCGGTGCCGCGACCCGCGCCCTGGTCATCGGCGCCGACAAGATGACCGATGTGACCGACTGGACCGACCGCACGACCTGCGTGCTCGTCGGCGACGGGGCCGGGGCCGTCGTCGTCGAGGCCTGCCGGCCGGGCGAGGAGGCCGGGATCGGGCCGGTGCTGTGGGGCTCGGTGCCCGAGATGGGGCACGCGGTGCGGATCGAGGGCACGCCCCCGCGGTTCGCGCAGGAGGGGCAGAGCGTCTACCGGTGGGCCACCACGCAGCTGCCGCCACTGGCCCGGCAGGCCTGCGAGCGGGCCGGATTCGCGCCCGAGGAACTCGCCGCGGTCGTCCTGCACCAGGCCAACCTGCGCATCATCGAGCCGCTCGCCGCGAAGCTGGGGGCCGTCAACGCCGTCGTCGCCCGCGACGTCAGCGAGTCCGGCAACACCTCGGCCGCGAGCATCCCGCTGGCCCTGTCCAAGCTCGTCGAACGGGGCGAGGTGACCACCGGCGACCCGGTGCTGCTGTTCGGCTTCGGCGGCAATCTGTCCTACGCCGGGCAGGTCGTGCGCTGCCCGTGAACGGCGACCCCGTCCTCGCCCGGTGGGTGGGAGGGGTTCACGCGCGCGGGCCTCACGCGCGTGTGTGCGTCGCGCGTGGGGGTGACGCGCGCGACATCCGCCGACCGTGGCGACTGTGCATCGTAGACTGTAGACGAACGGCGATCGATGCTCCGCCCGAGTGTCAAGGACCCGGGTGTCCGCCCGCTGCGCGCGCCCGGCCGAGGAGGGGACCGCGATGGTGTCGACAGGACTGCCGCAGGGGGCGGTGCCCAGGCTCGAGCGCCCCGGCCCACTGCGTGAGCGCGTCTACGAAGCCCTGCTGGAGCTCATCACCACCCGCGCCCTCCAGCCGGGCCGGCACCTCGTCGAGAGCGAACTCGCCGGGCACCTCGGTGTCTCCCGGCAGCCGGTGCGCGAGGCGCTCCAGCGGCTGAACACCGAGGGGTGGGTCGATCTGCGGCCCGCCCAGGGCGCCTTCGTGCACGAGCCGACGGAGGAGGAGGCCGACCAGCTCCTCGGTGTGCGCATGCTCCTGGAGGCCGAGGCGGCCCGCCTCGCCGCCGCGAACGCGGACCGCGACGGCGTCACCGCCCTGGAGGAGCTGGTGGCGCAGGGGTTCGAGGCCGTCGCCGCCGACGACGTGGACACGGCCGTCGCCCTGAACGCCCGCTTCCACGCCAAGATCGTGGAGCTGGCCGGCAACGCGGTGCTCGCCGAGCTGGCCGCCCAGGTCGACCGCCGGGTGCGCTGGTACTACACGCCGGTGGCCCGGCAGCGCGGCCGCCAGTCCTGGGTCGAGCACCGCGAGCTCATCGAGGCGATCGCCGATCGCGACGAGCAGCGCGCGACCCGTCTGATGCGTGAGCACACGGAGCACACCCGCAGCTCGTACCACGGCCAGGCCAAGCCCTGACCCCACCCGTCGAGCCCTGATCCCACGGGCCGCGCCCTGCCCCGACGAGCCCCGCCCCGACCTCATGAGGGCCGGCCCGGGGTCCCGCTCGACGCCGCCAACTTTGTCCTGTCGGTGGGGAAAGTTGGCGGCAATCCATGCGCAACTTCTTCCCAGTTCTGGCAGTCGCTGCTACGTTCCTCTCTCAAGCAAGCGGCCAAGTGGCCGGAATCCCTTGCGCACAGGCCGAATTGAGGCGGGGAGGGGCATGTGAGACGTATGACGGCACGACCCGCCAACACACACCAGGCCCGGCTGCTGAAGCTGCTGCGCGACGGGGGACCCAGCTCCCGGGCACAGCTCGGCGACCGCGTCGAGCTGTCCCGGTCGAAGCTGGCCGTGGAGGTGGACCGGCTCCTGGAGACAGGACTGGTCGTCGCCGACGGACTCGCCGCCTCGCGCGGCGGCCGCCGTTCCCACAACGTCCGGCTCGCCCCCGAACTGCGGTTCCTGGGCGTCGACATCGGCGCGACCTCGGTCGACGTCGCGGTCACCAACGCCGAACTGGAAGTGCTCGGACACCTCAACCAGCCGCTGGACGTACGCGAGGGGCCCGTCGCGGTCTTCGAGCAAGTCCTCGCCATGGCGGCGAAGTTGCGGATGTCGGGGCTCGCGGAGGGCTACGACGGCGCCGGCATCGGCGTCCCCGGTCCCGTCCGCTTCCCCCAGGGCGTCCCCGTGGCACCCCCGATCATGCCGGGCTGGGACGGCTTCCCCGTACGGGAGGCGCTCAGCCAGGAACTCGGCTGCCCGGTCATGGTCGACAACGACGTGAACCTCATGGCGATGGGGGAGCAGCACGCGGGCGTCGCCCGCTCCGTGGGCGACTTCCTCTGCGTCAAGATCGGCACCGGCATCGGCTGCGGCATCGTCGTCGGCGGCGAGGTCCACCGCGGAACGACCGGCAGCGCGGGCGACATCGGGCACATCCAGGCCGTGCCCGACGGACGCCCCTGTGTCTGCGGCAACCGGGGCTGCCTGGAGGCCCACTTCAGCGGGGCGGCCCTGGCCCGTGACGCGCTGGAGGCGGCCCAGCAGGGCCTGTCGGCCGAACTGGCGGCCCGGCTGGAGACGAACGGCACCCTCAGCGCCGCCGACGTGGCCGCCGCGGCCGCCGCGGGCGACGCCACCTCGCTCGGCCTGATCCGGGAGGGCGGCACCCGCACCGGCCAGGTCATCGCCGGACTGGTCTCCTTCTTCAACCCCGGCCTGGTGGTGATCGGCGGTGGGGTCACCGGCCTCGGTCACACCCTGCTCGCCGCGATCCGCACCCAGGTCTACCGCCAGTCGCTGCCCCTGGCGACCGGCAACCTGCCCATCGTCCTGGGCGAGTTGGGGCCCGCCGCCGGAGTCATCGGCGCGGCCCGGCTCATCAGCGACCACCTGTTCTCGCCGGCCTGACCGGCGCGCACCACCCCGCACCACCGGCACGTCCCGCACCACCGGCACACAGCACGGCACCACCGGCACGTCCCGCACCACCAGAGCACGCACCTCGGCACCACCGACACGTCCCGCGGACAGCACGTCCGCGCACCATTACGTCCGCACACCACCAGCGCGTTCCGAGCACCGGCACGCATCACGTCGATCGGCGCGCCCGCACCCCGCGTACCCCAGCCCCGCACACCCCCGAGTACCCGCACCTCTCCGTACCCCGACACCCCAGCACACGCCGCGTACCGCGCACCGGCACCGGTACGCCCCGCGTACGTCAGCCCTGCCCTGAGACCGGCCGTATCCGCCGAGGGGAACCACCATGGCCCCAGAACCACCCCTGCTCAGCATGTCCGGCATCACCAAGTCGTTCCCCGGAGTCCGTGCCCTGGACGGAGTCGACCTGGAGGTCCTGGCCGGAGAGGTCCACTGCCTGCTCGGCCAGAACGGCGCCGGGAAGTCCACCCTCATCAAGGTCCTCGCCGGGGCCCACCAGCCCGACGACGGGAAGATCACCTGGCGGGGCGAGCCCATCACCCTGAAGTCCCCGATCGCGGCCATGAGCCTGGGCATCGCCACCATCTACCAGGAACTCGACCTGGTGGGACACCTGTCCGTGGCCGAGAACGTCTTCCTCGGCCACGAACCCGTCACCGCCGGCTTCGTCGTCCGCGGCCGCGAGGCCCGCTCCGCCACCGCCGGCCTCCTCAAGCGGCTCGGCCACCCCGAGATCGACCCGGCCCGGCTCGTCGGCGACCTTTCCGCGGCCCAGCAGCAGGTCGTCTCCATGGCCCGGGCGCTCTCCCACGACGTCCGGCTCATCGTGATGGACGAACCGTCCGCCGCCCTCGACCCGGACGAGGTCGACAACCTCTTCCGCATCGTCGGCGACCTCACCGCCGACGGTGTCGCCGTCGTCTACATCTCCCACCGCCTGGAGGAGATCCGCCGCATCGGCGACCGGGTCACCGTCCTCAAGGACGGCCGCGCCGTCGCCGGCGGCCTGCCCGCCGAATCCACCCCGACCCGCGAGATCGTCTCCCTGATGACGGGCCGCAACGTCGAGTACGTCTTCCCGCCGCGTCCCGCGTTCTCCACCGAGTACCCCGCGCCCGTCCTCACCGTCGAAGGTCTCGCACGTGACGGCGAGTTCGCCCCCCTCGACCTCGAACTGCGGCCCGGCGAGATCGTCGGTCTCGCCGGACTCGTCGGCTCCGGCCGCTCCGAGATCCTGGAGACCATCTACGGCGCCCGCAAGCCCAGCGCGGGCCGCGTCCTCGTCGACGGCACACCGCTGCGTCCCGGCAGCGTGCGCTCCGCCGTCCGCGCCGGACTCGGGCTCGCCCCCGAGGAACGCAAGGCCCAGGCCCTGCTGATGCTGGAGTCCGTCACCCGCAACGTCAGCGTCTCCACGCTGTCGCGCTTCGCCCGCGGCGGCTGGCTCGACCGGCGCGCCGAACGGAACGCGGCCCGGCAGGCCACCCGCGAACTCTCCCTGCGCCCCGACAACCCCGACGCCCCGGTGCGCACCCTCTCCGGCGGCAACCAGCAGAAGGCGGTCCTCGCCCGCTGGTTGCTGCGCGGCTGCCGCGTCCTGCTCCTCGACGAACCCACCCGCGGCGTCGACGTCGGCGCCCGCGCCGAGCTGTACGCGGTGGTGCGCCGACTCGCCGACGAGGGCCTGGCCGTCCTCCTGGTCTCCAGCGAGGTGCCCGAGGTGCTCGGCCTCGCCGACCGCGTCCTGGTGCTCCGCGAAGGGCGCGTCGTCCACACGGCACCCGCCCGGGAACTGGACGAACACCGCGTACTCGACCTGGTCATGGAAGGAAGCCCCGTGTCCACGCAGTCCGTAACCGAGGAAGGGAGCGCGACGTCATGACGCAGCCCGCCACCCCGGCCCAGCAGGGCGGACCCGACGCCGGGCCGCCCCCCACCGCCCGCGCGGACGCCCCGGCCGGCGGCGCCGGCCCGCTGCGCGTCCTGTGGGCGCGCGCCGACGTGCGCACCCTGTCGCTGCTCGGCGTGCTCGCCGTCCTCGTCCTCATCGGCGGCATCACCAAACCCGACCAGTTCCTGGACACCCGCAACCTGCAACTGGTGCTCACCCAGGCGTCCATCATCGGCGTCGTCACCGTCGGGATGACCTTCGTCATCATGAGCGGCGGCATCGACCTGTCCGTCGGCGCGATCGTCGGCCTCGCCTCCGTGTGGGCCACCACCGTCGCCACCCAGGAGTACGGCTTCGTGGGCGTGCTGTTCACGGCGGTGCTCGTCGGCGTCGGCTGCGGACTCGTCAACGGCGTCCTCATCGCGTACGGCGGCATGGTCCCGTTCATCGCCACCCTCGCCATGCTCGCCTCCGCGCGCGGACTCGCCCTGCAGATCACCGGTGGCAAGACCCAGATCGTCACCATCGACGGCATCCTGAGCCTCGGCGAACGCGACTCCTACGTCCTCGGCGTGCCGCCGCTGGTCCTCGTCTTCGCCGCCGTCACCGTCATCGGCTGGCTCGTGCTCAACCGCACCACGTTCGGGCGGCGCACCGTCGCCGTCGGCGGCAACGCGGAGGCGGCCCGCCTGGCGGGCATCGACGTCCGCCGCCAGCGCCTCTACCTCTACCTGCTGTCCGGACTGTGCTGCGGCATCGCGGCCTTCCTGCTGATCGTCCTGGCCGGCTCCGGCCAGAACACCAACGGCAACCTGTACGAACTCGACGCCATCGCCGCCGCGATCATCGGCGGGACCCTGCTGAGCGGCGGCCGGGGCACCATCGTCGGCTCCGTCCTCGGCGTCCTCATCTTCATCACGATCAGCAACATCTTCGCCCTGAACAACCTCCAGAGCGACGTCCAGCAGATCGCCAAGGGCGCCATCATCGTCGCCGCCGTCCTCGTGCAGCGGCGCACCGCCTCCACCACGTAGCCCAGTCGAACCGCCCGCTCCGTACGGCCCTCAACGGAAAGGCCATCGCCATGCCTCAGATACCGAGCCGCAGAGGTCTGCTCTTCGGCGGCGCCGCCGTCGGCGCCACCGCCTTCCTCGCCGCCTGCACCAGCAACGAGCCCAAGAACGACAAGCCCGCGGTGAACGACAAGCCCGCCGCCGACAACACCCCCGGCAAGGCCGTCACCATCGGCTTCGCCGGCCCGCAGGCCGACCACGGCTGGCTCAACGCGATCAACGAGAACGCCAAGAGCCGCGCCAAGACGTACTCCGACGTCACCCTGGAGATCACCGAGGGCTCCAACGACACCGCCGCGCAGATCGGGCAGATCGAGACCCTCATCAACAAGAAGGTCGACGTCCTGGTGATCCTGCCCGCCGACGGCAAGGCACTCACCCAGGTCGGTCTGAAGGCGATGCGCGCGGGCATCCCCGTCGTCAACCTCGACCGGGTCTTCAACTCCCCGCAGGCGTACCGCTGCTGGATCGGCGGCGACAACTACGGGATGGGCTTCAACGCCGGGCAGTACATCGGCGAGAAGCTCAAGGGCAAGTCGAACGCGAAGGTCGTCGAACTCGCCGGCCTCGACAACCTGGAGCTGACCAAGCAGCGCACCCAGGGCTTCGACGACGCGCTGAAGAACTACTCCAACATCACCAAGGTGGCCCGCCAGGCCGCCGAGTTCACCGTCGAGTCCGGCCAGTCGAAGATGGCCCAGCTCCTGCAGGCGCAGAAGCAGATCGACGCGCTGTGGAACCACGACGACGACCAGGGCGTCGGCGCGCTGCGCGCCATCGAGCAGGCCGGGCGCGACGAGTTCCTCATGGTCGGCGGCGCCGGCGCGCTCTCCGCGTTCGAAGAGATCAAGCAGGACAAGGGCGTTCTGAAGGCCACCGTGCTGTACCCGCCCACCATGGCCGCGTCCGCGATCGACCTGGCCCGGGCGCTGGGCCAGGGCAAGGGCGTGTCCGGCATGGCGGAGTTCGAGATCCCGGCGTCCATCACGTTGTACTCGGCCGTGGTCGACAAGACCAACATCGACCAGTACATGCCCACCGGCTTCAAGTGATGGGCGCTGCCAACCCCCCACATCGCAATCACGGCGTCGGGAACGCCGCTGCGAACGTTTACGAGAAGGAGTTATCGGTATGGGCCTGAAGGGACAGTCGGAGCAGGCCGAGAGCGAGCCCGCGGCCGGAAAGCCTCCGCTGCGTGTCGGCATGGTCGGCTACGCCTTCATGGGCGCCGCCCACTCCCAGGGATGGCGCACCGTGGGCCGCGTCTTCGACCTGCCGCACCGGCCCGTACTGGCCGTCGTCGCCGGACGTGACGGGGCGGCCGTGCGGGGCGCGGCCGCCCGGCTCGGCTGGGCCGACGCCGAGACCGACTGGCGCGCTCTGATCGCCCGCGACGACGTCGACATCGTCGACATCTGCACCCCGGGCGACAGCCACGCGGAGATCGCCGTGGCCGCCCTGGAGGCGGGCAAGCACGTGCTCTGCGAGAAGCCCCTCGCCAACTCGGTCGAGGAGGCACGGGAGATGACCGAGGCGGCCGAGCGGGCGCGGGCCCGCGGTCAGGTCGCCATGGTCGGCTTCAACTACCGGCGGCTGCCCGCGACCGCCCTGGCCCGCCGCATGGTCGCCGAGGGCCGCCTCGGCACCCTGCGGCACGTACGGGTCAGTTACCTCCAGGACTGGCTCGTCGACCCGGAGTTCCCGCTGACCTGGCGGCTGCGCAAGGACTCGGCGGGCTCCGGCGCCCTCGGCGACCTGGGCGCCCACATCGTCGACCTCGCCCAGTACCTCGCGGGCGAGCCGATCACCGGGGTGTCCGCGGTCACCGAGACCTTCGTCCGGGAGCGTCCGCTGCCGGCCGGGGCGGCGGCCGGGCTCAGCGGCATCGGCGGCAGCGGCCGGGGGGAGGTCACCGTCGACGACGCGGCCCTGTTCACCGCCCGGTTCGGCTCGGGCGCGCTCGCCTCCTTCGAGGCGACCCGGTTCGCCTCCGGCCGCAAGAACGCGCTGCGCATCGAACTCAACGGGGCCGACGGCTCGCTCGCGTTCGACCTGGAACGGCTCAACGAGCTCTCGTACCACGACCACACCGAACCCGGGGTCAGCGCCGGCTTCCGGCGGATCCTCGTCACCGAACCCGACCACCCCTACCTCGAGGCCTGGTGGCCGCCGGGCCACGGACTCGGCTACGAGCACAGCTTCGTCCACCAGGCCCGCGACCTGGTGCTCGCGATCGCCGCGGGCACCGCGCCCGAACCGTCCTTCGCCGACGGGCTCCAGGTCCAGCGGGTCCTGGCCGCCGTCGAGGAGAGCGCGGCGAAGAATTCCCTCTACACGCCCGTCCCGGTCTAGGGAGGCCCGGTCATGTCACGCTCGTTCACCCTGTTCACCGGCCAGTGGGCCGACCTCCCGCTGGAGGAGGTCTGCCGGCTGGCCCGCGACTTCGGCTACGACGGACTCGAACTGGCCTGCTGGGGAGACCACTTCGAAGTCGACAAGGCGCTGGCCGACCCGGCCTACCTCGACGGGCGGCGCGCGCTGCTCGACAAGTACGGCCTCAAGTGCTGGGCCATCTCCAACCACCTGGTCGGCCAGGGGGTCTGCGACCACCCGATCGACGAGCGCCACCGGGGCATCCTGCCGGCCCGGATCTGGGGCGACGGGGAGCCCGAGGGCGTACGGCAGCGGGCCGCCGCCGAGCTCAAGGACACGGCGCGGGCGGCGGCGGCGTTCGGCGTCGACACCGTCATCGGGTTCACCGGCTCCTCGATCTGGCACCTGGTCGCGATGTTCCCGCCGGTGCCGCCGGGCATGATCGAACGCGGCTACCAGGACTTCGCCGACCGGTGGAACCCGATCCTCGACGTGTTCGACGCCGAGGGCGTCCGCTTCGCGCACGAGGTGCACCCCGGCGAGATCGCGTACGACTACTGGACCACCCGGCAGGCCCTGGACGCGGTGGACAACCGGCCCGCGTTCGGGCTGAACTTCGACCCGAGCCACTTCGTCTGGCAGGACCTCGACCCCGTCGGCTTCCTGTACGACTTCCGGGACCGGATCTACCACGTGGACTGCAAGGAGGCCCGCAAGCGCCTCGACGGGCGCAACGGCCGCCTCGGCTCGCACCTGCCGTGGGGCGACCCCCGGCGCGGCTGGGACTTCGTCTCCGCCGGGCACGGTGACGTCCCGTGGGAGGACGTCTTCCGCATGCTCCGGTCCATCGACTACACCGGCCCCGTCTCGGTGGAGTGGGAGGACGCCGGCATGGACCGGCTCCAGGGCGCCCCCGAGGCGCTGCGGAGGCTCAGGGAGTTCGACTTCGACCCGCCGAGCGCGTCGTTCGACGCGGCTTTCGGCAGCGAGTAGCTCCGCCGGCCGGCGGAGCGGAGCGCCGTTTCGGGCTTTGTCCGTCGGCGGCTGCGGGTCCGTTGTGGCTGGTCGCGCAGTTCCCCGCGCCCCCTCGGGGGTGGCGCGGGGCGCCACCCGTCGGTTCGGCATGCCCGAAAACCGCTTTGTCCTGATGCTGGAAAAAGTTCAACTTCTCTGTTGTGCAAGGGCTATCCGACTCCGACAAAGCCAGCTACGGTCCCGGAGTTGTACAGGTCACGCACATCTCCGGGGTGACGGCGCACCCCGACACATCGCAACCGCCCCGTACGACCCCCACCCTCCCGGAGGGATCTTCGTGCACAGGAAACGTCCCAGATTCCACAAGGCACTCGCACTTCTTACCGGTTCACTCCTCGCGGGCAGCTCGCTCGCGCTCGCCGCGCCGCCGGCGAGCGCCGCCGACCCCGGCGCCGCCAAGCCGGCCGCCGCGGCCGCCGAGGACTTCCAGCAGGTCACCCTCGCCAAGGGCGCCCCCGAGGTCGGCGAGCCGATGTCGCTGGCCGTCCTCCCGGACCGCAGCGTGCTGCACACCTCCCGCGACGGCACCCTGCGCCTGACCGACGCGCAGGGCAGCACGTCCGTCGCGGGCAAGCTGGCCGTCTACGACCACGACGAGGAAGGGCTCCAGGGCATCGGGATCGACCCCGACTTCGCCGAGAACCGCTTCGTCTACCTCTACTACGCGCCGCCGCTGAACACCCCGCCCGGCGACGCCCCCGAGAACGGCACCGCCGCCGACTTCGCCCCCTTCGACGGCGTCAACCGGCTCTCCCGCTTCGTCCTGAAGCAGGACGGCACCCTCGACACGGCCAGCGAGAAGAACGTCCTCGAGGTCAAGACGTCCCGCGGCATGTGCTGCCACGTCGGCGGTGACATCGACTTCGACAAGGACGGCAACCTCTACCTGTCGACCGGCGACGACTCCAACCCGTTCGCCTCCGACGGCTACACCCCGATCGACGAGCGGTCGACCCGGAACCCGGCGTTCGACGCCCAGCGCACCTCGGGCAACACCAACGACCTGCGGGGCAAGATCCTGCGGATCAAGGTCAAGCCGGACGGCTCCTACGACATCCCCGAGGGCAACCTCTTCGCCCCGGGCACCTCGAAGACCCGTCCCGAGATCTACGCGATGGGATTCCGCAACCCGTTCCGGTTCAGCATCGACAAGCCCACCGGCGCCATCTACATCGGCGAGTACGGCCCGGACGCCGGCTCCGCCAACGCCAACCGCGGCCCCTCCGGCATGGTCGAGTTCAACCGCGTGACCAAGCCCGGCAACTACGGCTGGCCCTACTGCGTCGGCAAGAACGAGGCGTACATCAAGTACGACTTCGCCACCAAGCAGTCCGGCGCGGCCTTCGACTGCTCGGCGCCGAAGAACACCTCGCCGAACAACACCGGCCTGGTCGACCTCCCGCCGGCCCAGCCGGCCTGGATCGACTACGACGGCGGCTCCATTCCCGAGTTCGGCACCGGCTCCGAGTCCCCGATGGGCGGCCCGGTCTACCGCTACGACCCCGACCTGAACTCCGCCGCGAAGTTCCCCGAGGCCTACGACGGGGACTTCTTCGCCGGTGAGTTCGGCCGCCGGTGGATCAAGCGGATCGAGCAGGACGACGACGGCACCGTCAAGTCCATCAACCCCTTCCCCTGGTCCGGCACCCAGGTGATGGACATGGCCTTCGGCCCGGACGGCGCCCTCTACGTCCTGGACTACGGCCTGTCCTGGTTCGGCGGCGACGAGAACTCCGCGCTCTACCGCATCGAGAACGTCACCAACGGCCACGCGCCGACCGTGACCGCCACGTCGGACAAGACCTCCGGCAAGGCGCCCCTGAAGGTGTCCTTCTCCGCGACCGGCGAGGACGCCGACGGCGACGCGCTCACCTACAGCTGGGACTTCGGTGACGGCACCACCGGCACCGGCGCGAAGCCCCAGCACACCTACCGCGCCAACGGCACGTACACCGCCACCGTCACCGTGACGGACCCGAGCGGCTACACCGCCACCGCCAACGTCCACGTGGTCGTCGGCAACACCGCGCCCATCGTCACCTTCCAGAACCCGGCGGACGGCGCCCTGTTCGAGTTCGGTGACACCATCCCGTTCAAGGTGAAGGTCACCGACGCCGAGGACAAGAAGATCGACTGCTCCAAGGTCACCGTCCGCTACATCCTCGGCCACGACAGCCACGGTCACCCGATCACCTCGGCCAACGGCTGCGAGGGCACCCTCGCCGTGCCGGCCGACGGCGAGCACGACCCCAACGCCAACATCTTCGGGGTCCTCGACGCCGAGTACACCGACAACGGCGGTGGTGGCCAGGAAGCACTGACCACCCACGCCCGGATCGTGCTCCAGCCCCGCCACCGGCAGGCCGAGCACTTCAACGCCCAGAGCGGCATCCGCACCTACGACAAGACCGAGGCGCACGGCGGCAAGACCGTCGGCGACATCGACAACGGTGACTGGATCTCGTTCAAGCCGTACAACCTCGAAGGCGCCCAGACGCTCACCGCCCGGGTCTCCTCCGGTGGCGCCGGCGGGTACCTGGAGGTCCGCACCGGAGGGCCGAACGGCACCCTGCACGGCTCCGGGGTCGTCCCCGTGACCGGCGGCTGGGAGACCTTCCAGAACATCGACATCCCGCTCAGCAAGCTGCCGAAGAAGACCACCGAGCTGTACCTGGTCTTCAAGGGCGGTGACGGAGCGCTCTACGACGTCGACGACTTCATGATCTCGGACAAGAAGCCGGCGAAGAACGCCAAGCGGGTCCTCGTCTTCTCCAAGACGGCCGGCTTCCGCCACGACTCCATCGAGACCGGCGTCCAGGCCCTGAAGGACCTCGGCGGGCCGAGCGGCATCACCGTCGACTCCACCGAGGAGGCCAAGCAGTTCACCACCGCCAACCTCGCCCGCTACGACGCCGTCGTCTTCCTCTCCACCACCGGCACCGTCCTGAACGCCGACCAGAAGCAGGCGTTCGAGAAGTACATCGCCGGCGGCGGCGGTTACATGGGCATCCACGCGGCCGCCGACACCGAGTACGAGTGGCCGTTCTACGGCGGCCTGGTCGGCGCGTACTTCGACTCGCACCCGCAGATCCAGAAGGCCACCGTCCGGGTCCCCGAGCACGACCACCCGGCCACCAAGGGCCTCGACGACGCGTGGGACCGCACGGACGAGTGGTACAACTACCGCTCCAACCCGCGTGACCACGCCCGCGTCCTGGCCACCCTGGACGAGAGCACCTACCAGGGCGGCACGATGAACGGCGACCACCCGATCGCCTGGTGCCAGGCCTACCAGGGCGGGCGCTCCTTCTACACCGGCCTCGGCCACACGAAGGAGTCCTACGCCGAGGACGGCTTCCGCAGTCACCTGCTCGGTGGGCTGAAGTACGTCACCGGCCAGGAGAAGGCCGACTGCAAGCCGCGCACCGCCTGATCCAAGGAGAGCCGCCCGCCGAGGGTGCCTGAGACGGCGGCGGGCGGGAGACGCCGGACTCCCGCCCGCCGTCCCCAACCCAACCGGGCCGGCCCGGGCCCCCGACCGGGGGCGCGACGACCCCGGCCCACCCTCGCCGGCACCCCGCCCCCGGCCCAGGCCGAAACCCGACCTGGGGCGGGAAGGCGGAGCCGGCGGCGCCGGACCCCTGCTCCAACTCCGGTCTCGGATCCCGGTTCCGGTTCCGGATCCCGATTCCGGCCGCGAGTCCGCTCCGGGCTCCGGGTCCGGTCCGGGCCGCGAGTCCGCTCCGGGCTCCGGGGCCGGTCCGGGATCCGGTCCCGGCTCCGGCCCAGGGACCAGGTCCTGGATCCGGTCCCGGGCTTGGTTTCGGCTCAGGTCGGGACCTTGCCCGGCCGGAGACCCGGCGCAGGTACCCGCGGCGGTATCCCGCAGGCCGCCCGGCGCCCGACCACCCGTCCGGCTTCCGGTTCGCGTACGACAAGGAGGCTGCCCATGTCCGCCGAACCTTCCGCTTCCCCCTCCCGCACCGGCGTCTGGCTGATCGGCGCGAGAGGCTCCGTCGCCACCACCGCCATCACCGGATGCGCCGCCGTCGCCGCCGGACTGCATCCCGCCGCCGGCCTCGTCACCGAGACGGAGCCCTTCGCCGCGAGCGGCCTGCCCGCCCTGTCCTCCCTCGTCTTCGGCGGGCACGACACCGTGGACTGCCCGCTGCCCAAACGGGCCGAGAGCCTCGCCGCCGGCGGTGTCCTGCCGCACGGCCTGCCGTCCGCCGTCCACAGTGAACTCGCCACCGCCGACGGGGAGATCAGGCCAGGCGGTCCGCTGCCCGGAGACACCCGGAGCGAGGACGTTCTCATCGACGCCCTCGCCGATGACATCCGAGACTTCACCCGCAGCCACAACCTCGCCCGCACCGTCGTCGTCAACGTCGCCTCCACCGAACCGGCCCCCGAGGGCACCGCCCTGCCCGCCAGCTCGCTCTACGCGGCAGCGGCCCTGCGGGCAGGCTGCCCGTACGTCAACTTCACCCCGTCGACCGGGCTGCACCACCCCGCGCTCGCCGCCGAGGCCGAGACGGCCGCCCTGCCGTACGCGGGCCGCGACGGCAAGACCGGGCAGACCCTGCTGCGGTCCGTGCTCGGCCCGATGTTCACGCAGCGGGCGCTGCGAGTGCTGGCCTGGTCCGGAACGAACCTCCTCGGCGGCGGTGACGGCGCCGCCCTCGCCGACCCCGCCGCCGCCGCGGCGAAGAACTCCGGCAAGGAACGGGTCCTCGCCGACACCCTGGGCACGGTTCCCCAGGGAGAGGTGCACATCGACGACGTGCCCGCGCTCGGCGACTGGAAGACCGCCTGGGACCACATCGCCTTCGACGGCTTCCTCGGCTCCCGGATGACCCTCCAGACCACCTGGCAGGGCTGCGACTCGGCGCTCGCCGCGCCCCTGGTCCTCGACCTGGCCCGGCTGCTGGCCCGCGCCCACGAACGCGGACTGACCGGGCCGCGCCCCGAACTCGGCTTCTACTTCAAGGATCCCGACCCGGGCGCCCCCGCCGCGCTGGGGGAGCAGTACGCGGCGCTCCTGGACTTCGGCCGACGGCTGGGGGACCAGTGACGACCCGCCACGGTCTGGTGGCCGTCGCCCTGGCGGTGACCGTCGCCGCCGTCGTCGGAGCGCGCGGATCCGCGTCCCGCGGCCGCCCGCGCCGGGAGGAGGAGCACGCGTCACCACCGCCGCAGGCGGAGCAGGGGACGCGGTCGGACGCAAGACCCGCCGGATCCGCGGATCCGACCGGCCCGGCGGGGGAGAACCCCACGGCAACCCCCGCCGCGCCCGTGGCTTGCGCCGGACAGCCGGCGGGGGCCGGGCCGTCGGAGGGGGGTCCCCGGCCGGCGCGGGCGGATGGCGATCCCGTCGCCTCCACCGCCACGGACCCGGCCCTCGCGCCCACCTCCACCCCGCTCCCACCCCGCCGCCCAGCTCTCGGCACCCCCGCCGACTGGGTCGAACTGCTGCGGCTGCCCGCCCTGTTCACCGTCCCCGGCGACGCCCTCGCAGGGGCCGCGGTGGCCGGGCGGGCCCCCGGGACCCGTACCCTCCTGGCCATCGGCTCGTCCCTGTGCCTCTACCAGGCGGGCATGGCGCTCAACGACTGGGCGGACCGCGCCGAGGACGCCGTGGAGCGCCCGCACCGGCCGCTCCCGTCCGGGCGGATCGCCCCCGGCGCCGCGCTCGCCGCGGCCGGCGCGCTCACCGCCCTGGGCCTCGCGCTCGCCGCCCGCGCCGGGCGGCCCGCGCTCACCGTCGCCGTACCGCTCGCCGCCACGGTCTGGGCGTACGACCTCGGTCTGAAGCGGAACTGGGCGGGCCCGCCGGTGATGGCGGCGGCCCGGAGCCTCGACCTCGTGCTCGGCGCCGCCGCGAGCGGCGGCCGGGTTCGCGACGCCGTACCGTCCGCCGCCGCCCTCGGCGCCCACACCCTGGCCGTCACCGCCGTATCGCGCCGCGAGACCCAGGGCGGCTCCACCGCCGTCCCGCTCGCGGCCCTCGCGGTCACCTCCGGCGTCGCGTACGCACTGACCCCGCCCGCCGTGGCCCTCAGACTCCCGGCGGACCGAGGTGGAGCAGCCCCCCTCGGTCCGCCGGGCCTCACCCCCGCACCGGTCGGTGCGCTCCGTGCGGCCCTCGCGCTCGGCTACGCCGCCACCGTCGCCCGCCCCCTCGCCCACGCCGTCCTCAACTCCTCGCCCCCGCTCACCCAGAGGGCCGTCGGTGGCGGCATCCGCGCCATGATCCCGCTCCAGGCCGCGCTGTCCGCCCGCGCGGGCGCACCGCTCACCGCCCTGTGCACGGCCGCTCTGGCCCCCCTGGCCCGAAGGTTCGCGAGGAAGGTGAGCGTGACATGAGCCCCGACCCCGCCGCGGCCCCGCGCTTCGGCTACGGCACCAACGGCCTCGCGGACCTGCGCCTCGACGACGCCCTCGGCCTGCTCGCCGACCTCGGTTACGACGGCGTGGGACTGACCCTCGACCACATGCACCTCGACCCGCTCGCCCCCGACCTGGCCGCCCGCACCCGCCGGGTCGCGCACCGGCTGGACGCGCTGGGCCTCGGGGTGACGGTGGAGACGGGCGCCCGTTATGTGCTCGACCCGCGCCGCAAGCACGGCCCCTCCCTCCTGGACGCGGACCCGGCGGACCGCGCCCGCCGCGCCGACCTGCTGCTGCGGGCCGTGCGGGTGGCCGCCGACCTCGGCGCCCACGCCGTGCACTGCTTCAGCGGCATCACCCCGCCCGGCACCGACCGGGACACGGCGTGGAAGCGGCTCGCCGAGTCCCTGGGCCCCGTCCTGGAGGCCGCCACCGCCGCCGGCGTCCCCCTCGCCGTGGAGCCCGAACCCGGCCACCTCCTCGCCACCCTCGCCGACTTCCACCACCTGCGCCGCACCCTCGGCGACCCGGAGAACCTGGGCCTCACCCTCGACATCGGCCACTGTCAGTGCCTCGAACCCCTCCCTCCGGCCGAGTGCGTCCGCGCCGCCGCGCCCTGGCTGCGGCACGTCCAGATCGAGGACATGCGCCGCGGCGTGCACGAACACCTCCCGTTCGGGGACGGCGAGATCGACTTCCCGCCCGTCCTCGCGGCCCTGGCCGCCACCGGCTATCAGGGCCTGACCGTCGTGGAACTGCCCCGGCACTCCCACGCCGGCCCGCACCACGCCGAGCTCTCCCTGCCCTTCCTCCGCCGAGCGGCCGCCGACGCCGCGTCCACGGGCGAGCCCCCGGCTCCCGCGGCCTCCGCGCCTCCCGCCTCCGCGCCTCCAGCCCCCGAGCATCCGGTCACCCCAGAAGGGAGCACCCGATGACCCACCCGCACGGCACCGGCACCGCGGGCACCCCCGCGGCCGGCACCGACCCCGCTCCGACCTCGACGGACGAGCTGCGCGCCCGTACGGACACCGGCCTCACACCGGCCGCACGGGCCTGGCTCGACCAGGCGCTCGACGAGGCCGCCGCCCACCCCGGAACCCACGGGCCGATCTCCGTGTGGGAGCTGCGCCTGGCCGAGGCGGGCCGCCGCTGCGGCCCCGCCCACGCCGACGCCGCCCGCGTCCTCATCCTGCACGCGGCCCGCGCCGACCTCGACGCCCTCACCCGGGTCTACCGCCAGGGCACCGCCGACGAACGCCGCGCCGTCCTGCGCGCCCTGCCCCACCTCGTGGCCGGCCCCGACGCCCTTCCGCTCGTCGAGGACGCGCTGCGCACCAACGACACCCGGCTGCTCGCCGCCGCCGTGGGCCCGTACGCCGCCGGGCACCTGGCTGCTCACGCATGGCGGCACGCCGTGCTGAAGTGCCTGTTCACCGGCGTGCCCGTGGACAGCGTCGCGGACCTGGGCCGCCGCGCCCGCGGCGACACCGAACTCGCCCGCATGCTCGGCGACTACGCCGCCGAGCGCACCGCCGCGGGCCGCCAGGTCCCCGAGGACCTGCACCGCGTCCTGGCCCTGTCCGAGCCCGACACCGCGCCGCACGGCCCGGTCGACCCCCACGGCAAGGAGTCCTGATGCGCATCTTCGATCCCCACATCCACATGACGTCCAGGACCACCGACGACTACGAGGCCATGTACGCCGCAGGCGTCCGCGCCCTCGTGGAACCGGCCTTCTGGCTCGGCCAGCCCCGCACCTCGGCCGCCTCCTTCCTCGACTACTTCGACTCCCTGATCGGCTGGGAACCCTTCCGCGCCGCCCAGTACGGCATCGCCCACCACTGCACCATCGCCCTGAACCCCAAGGAGGCCAACGACCCGCGCTGCCTGCCCGTCCTCGACGAACTGCCCCGCTACCTCGTCAAGGACCAGGTCGTCGCCGTGGGCGAGATCGGCTACGACTCGATGACCCCCGAAGAGGACACGGCCCTCTCCGCCCAGTTGCAGCTCGCCGCCGACCACGGGCTGCCCGCCCTCGTCCACACCCCGCACCGCGACAAGCTCACCGGGCTGCGCCGCACCCTCGACGTCGTACGGGAGTCGGCGCTGGCCATGGACCGCGTCCTGGTCGACCACCTCAACGAGACCACCGTCAAGGAGGCCAAGGACAGCGGCTGCTGGCTCGGCTTCTCCGTCTACCCCGACACCAAGATGGACGAGGAGCGGATGGTCGCGATCCTGCGCGCCCACGGCCCCGAACGGGTCCTGGTCAACTCCGCCGCCGACTGGGGCAGAAGCGACCCCCTCAAGACCCGCAAGGTGGCCGACCTCATGCTCGCCGAGGGCTTCACCGAGGACGAGGTGGACCGCGTGCTGTGGCGCAACCCCGTCGAGTTCTACGGTCTCAGCGGCCGGCTGAGCCTCGACGTCGCCGCGACCGGCGCCACCCACGAGGGCAACAGCATCCTGCGCGGCGGGGAGTGATCGATGCGCTTCCGGCACCCCGACGGCTCCACCGTCCACCTCGCCTACTGCACCAACGTCCACCCCGCCGAGACCCTCGACGGCGTCGTGGCCCAACTGCGCGACCACTGCGAGCCCGTCCGCCGCCGCCTGGGCCGAGACCGCCTCGGCATTGGCCTGTGGCTCGCCCGGGACGCCGCCCGCACCCTCGACACCGACCCGTCAGCGCTGCGCGCCCTGCGCGCCGAACTCGACCGGCACGGCCTGGAGGTGGTCACCCTCAACGGCTTCCCCTACCAGGGCTTCGGCGCCGAAGAGGTCAAGTACCGCGTCTACAAGCCGGACTGGGCCGACGCCGAACGCCTCGACCACACCACCGCGCTCGCCCGCATCCTCGCCGGCCTCCTCCCGGACGACGTCGGCGAGGGCAGCGTCTCCACCCTGCCCCTGGCCTGGCGCACCGCGTACGACGACTCCCGCGCCGAGCGGGCCCGTACCGCCCTGCGCATCCTCGCCGAACGCCTCGACGCGCTGGAGGAGTTGACGGGCCGCTCCATCCGGGTGGGCCTGGAACCCGAACCCGGCTGTGTCGTCGAGACCACGCACGACGCCATCGCCCCGCTGACCGCGATCGCCCACGACCGCATCGGCATCTGCGTCGACACGTGCCACCTCGCCACCTCCTTCGAGGACCCGCACACCGCCCTGGACGCCCTCACCGAGGCCGGCGTCCCCATCGTCAAGTCCCAGCTGTCGGCCGCCCTGCACGCCGAGCACCCCCACCTGCCCGACGTCCGCGACGCCCTCGCCGCCTTCGACGAACCCCGCTTCCTGCACCAGACCCGTACCGTCACCGCCGCCGGCCTGCGCGGCACCGACGACCTCGGGGAAGCACTGGGCGGAGACGTCCTGCCCGACGCCGCGCCCTGGCGCTCCCACTTCCACGTCCCCCTGCACGCGGCCCCCGCCGAGCCCCTCACCTCCACCCTCCCGGTCCTCAAGGCCGCCCTGACCCGGCTCGTCGGCGGCCCGCGGCCGCTCACCCGCCACCTGGAGGTCGAGACCTACACCTGGCAGGCGCTCCCGTCCGAGCTGCGCCCCCGTGACCGCGGCCGGCTCGCCGACGGCATCGCCGCCGAACTCGCCCTCACCCGCGACCTGCTGACCGACCTCGGCCTGAAGGAACTGCCATGACCCGGCCCCAGGGACCGACACCCCTGCTCGTCCTGGACGTCGTCGGTCTCACCCCGCGCATCCTCGACCACATGCCCCGCCTCAAGGCCCTCGGCCAGTCGGGCTCCCGCGCCGCGCTCGGCACCGTCCTGCCCGCCGTCACCTGCGCCGCCCAGTCCACCTTCCTCACCGGCACCATGCCCTCCGAGCACGGAATCGTCGGCAACGGCTGGTACTTCCGCGAACTCGGCGACGTCCTGCTGTGGCGGCAGCACAACGGCCTCGTCACCGGCGACAAGCTGTGGGACGCCGCCCGCCGCGTCCACCCCGGCTACACGGTCGCCAACATCTGCTGGTGGTACGCCATGGGCGCCGACACCGACATCACCGTCACCCCGCGGCCCGTCTACTACGCCGACGGCCGCAAGGAACCCGACTGCTACACCCGCCCCCCGGCCCTGCACGACGAACTCACCGAGAAACTCGGCACGTTCCCCCTGTTCCACTTCTGGGGCCCCGGCGCCGACCTCGTCTCCAGCCAGTGGATCATCGACGCCACCCGCCACATCCAGCGCACCCGCCGACCCGACCTGACGCTCTGCTACCTGCCCCACCTCGACTACGACCTGCAACGCTACGGCCCCGACGACCCGCGCTCCCTGCAAGCGGCGGCCGACCTCGACGCCGCCATGGCCCCGCTCCTGGACGACGCGCGTGCGGAGGGCCGTACCGTCGTCGCGCTGTCCGAGTACGGCATCACCCGCGCCGACCGGCCCGTCGACATCAACCGCGCCCTGCGCCGGGCCGGCCTGCTCGAAGTGCACACCCAGGACGGCATGGAGTACCTCGACCCGATGGCCTCGCGCGCCTTCGCCGTCGCCGACCACCAGATCGCCCACGTCTACGTGCGCCGCCCCGAGGACATGGACGCGACCAGGGCCGCCCTCGACGGACTGCCCGGCATCGAGCGACTCCTCGACGACGAGGGCAAGAAGGCCCACCACCTCGACCACCCGCGCTCCGGCGAACTCGTCGCCGTCGCCGAACCGGACGCCTGGTTCACGTACTACTACTGGCTCGACGACGAGCGCGCGCCCGACTTCGCGCAGCTGGTCGAGATCCACCGCAAACCCGGTTACGACCCGGTCGAGCTCTTCATGGACCCGCACGACCCCTATGTGAAGGTCAAGGCGGCGACCGCGGTGGCCCGCAAGAAACTCGGGATGCGCTACCGCATGGCGGTCGTACCCCTCGACGCCTCACCCATCCGCGGCAGCCACGGCCGCCTGCCCGCGAGCGACGACGACGGTCCGCTCCTCCTGTGCTCCACCCCCCGCGCCGTCGGCGACCGCATCGCGGCCACCGACGTGAAGTCCCTCCTGCTCCACCTCGCCGGTCTCGGCCAAGCAGACCACAAGCCCGAAGAGAGGCACCCGTGAACGACATCCAAGCAACCGACCACGGCCCCGACGAACTGCTGCGCCGCAGCCTGGGCATCGGCCGCCGCGGCTTCCTCAGCACCTGCAGCGCCGTCGCGGCCGGGGCGATCGCCGCTCCCGTCCTCGGCGCGGCCCCCGTGCAGGCGGCCCCCGCCGAGTCCAACGGCAAGGCCAAGGGCCACCTGCTCGTCCCCGAGGACAAGCGCGGCATCATCCTCTACACGGTGCGCGACGCCACCGGCCGCGACCCGTTCTCCACCAGCCTGCCCTCCGGCTTCCGCGCCGTGTTCGAGCAACTGGCCCGATTCGGCTACCGGCAGGTCGAGTTCGCGGGCTACGGCCAGCACGCCAACGCCCCCGGCGGCGCCAACCTGGAGTCCGTCGAGGGCGCCCGGCTGCTGCGCGGCTGGCTGGACGAGTACGGGCTGCGGGCGCAGGGCAACCACGGCTTCATCCCGGGCTCGTGGCCGCTGACCACCGGGGACCTGGACACCTTCAAGAAGCACCTGGAGATCGCCAACATCCTCGGCATGCAGCACATGGGGACCGGCAACGACCCCACCGGCAGCAACTACAAGGCCGACTGGGACGTCGCCGCCGAGAAGTGGCACGTCCTCGGCGAGATCGCCCGCAGAGCCGGGATCAAGCTCTACACCCACAACCACGACGCGGCCTACGGCTTCCTGCTCGACGGCGGCCCGCTCGACGCCCAGGGCCGCCCGACCCGCAGCTCCGGCATCCGCAAGCTGGAGTACTTCCTGTCCATCACCGACCCCAAGCTGATCTGGCTGGAGATGGACATCTTCTGGGCGCACGTGGCCCAGTACAAGTTCCGCACCTACACCGACCACGACGGCGCCACCCGGCAGAACATCTTCGACCCGGCCGGCCTCGTCACCCGCCACGACAAGCGCTACCCGCTGTTCCACGCCAAGGACGGCGTCATCAACAACACCAACGGACAGGGCTACGACATGGTCCCGTTCGGCACCGGTGTCATCGACTACACCACCTTCTTCTCCCGGGTCGGCAGTCCGAACTACCACAACCCGATGGTCGAGCAGGACAACGCCCCGAGCTCCACCGACCCGGGCCAGTCGCTGGAGCACGCGCGGATCGGCTGCCGGAACATGGCCGCGCTGCGCCGCAAGTAACGCACACTCGCCGAGGGCCTCCCCGGAGATCCACGGGGAGGCCCTCGGCACGCGGTTCACACGCTCACGCCATGTCCTCGCCCAGGGGCCGGGGGTTGGCGGCGATACCGCGCCGGGGCTGCGGCCTGCCCGGAGCCTTCAGGAACAGCGCCAGCACCGCGGAGGCCAGCCCGATCGAACCCGCCAGGACGAACGCGCCCTTGTAGTCCCAGGCCGCGACGACGACCGCCCCGAGACCCGAACCGACGAGCCCGGAGATCAGCTTCGAGCTGTAGACGATGCCGTAGTTGGCGGCGTTGTGGTTCTCCCCGAAGTAGTCGGCCGTCATGGCCGCGAACAGCGGGAAGATCGCTCCGCCGCCGAACCCGGACACCATGGAGCAGAACAGGAAGAACGGCATGCTGCCCATCTGCCCGGACACCAGCACACCGAACTGCGCCGTGCCGAGCACCAGACACACGATGATCAGGGTGCTGCGCCGCCCGCACTGGTCGGAGATCCAGCCGATGACACCGCGCCCGGTGCCGTTGACGATCGCCTTCAGGGACATCGCGGTCGCCACGATCCCGCCCGCGAACCCCATGTCCTTGCCGAACGGCACCTGGAAGGCGATGCCGAAGATGTTGATGCCGGCAGTGCACAGCAGACAGAACCACATCATCCACATGACGGGTGTACGGGCGGCCTCGCCCGGGGTGTACTGCTTGACCGCCGGCGGGTTCTTCGCCAGCGCCCGGCGGATCTTGGGGTCGTCGGTCTGCTTCAGCGGGTCGACGTGAGCGGGCCACCAGTTCTTCGGGGGGTCCCGGAAGAACCAGCCGGCCGTCGCCACCATGAGGCACAGTCCGGCACCGACGCAGGCGAGCACCGTCCGGTAGTTGCTCAGGTCCATGAACGAGGTGAACAGGAACACGAACGGCACGGAGCCGTAGGCGAATCCGCCGTTGACGAAGCCCGTCTTGCCGCCCTTGCGCTCCGGGTACCACTTGCCGACCATGTTCACGCAGGTCGCGTACACCAGACCGGCGCCGATGCCGCTGCACATGCCGAAGCCGAAGTACGCCACGATCACGTGCGGCGCGTACGCCAGCGACAGATAGCCCAGCAGTGTGCCGACCGCGCCGAGCAGCATGGCTGAACGGGCGGGGAGCCTGCCGCTCTCCCGCAGTTGTCCGGCCGGGAAGGCCACGGCCGCCTGGAAGAACACCCAGACGCCCATCAGCCAGAAGATGTGCCCACTGCTCCACAGATGGGCCTTGTGGAGCGTCTCCTCCGCCGAGGTGAACGCGTATTCGGCGGAGCTGATGCCCATCATGCCCACCCAGGGGAGGATGACCATCCACCTGCGGCGACGCCCCATGATGTCGATGTCGGTCTCACCGATGCGGTAGACCCGCCCCCGGGAGTCGGTCACTTCGCGATACGAGCCGTGCGCCGTGCGGGTGTCGCCCGGCGTACTTCTGGTCGATAGGGGATCCGCGGTCATGTCTGGCCATCTCCTCGCCGTGTCGGTGGGGATCGGGGACGATGCGCCGGGCGTTCGATCGGCCCGGAGTCTTGCGGAACAGCGCCGGTACGGCGCGGGGCGGGTCCGGTGCAGCCTGTGCGGTCGCGCGTACGGTCCAGGGACGGCCCGCGCCCACCACCGGCCGTTCCCGGACTCGATCTGCTCGCCGACCCGCTCATTGCATACAGTCGACGAATACTGTATGAAGTTTCTTATCCCGCATCCCGTCAAAGATGTCCAGGGGTTGCGCAGCACTTCTCAGCCAGGAGCCGTCCCGCAGGGGAGCCGGAATGGACCTCTACGAACACCAGGCAAGACAACTCTTCGAGGAGTACGGCATCGTGGTGCCACGAGCCGAGGTCACCGACTCCTCCAAGAAGGCCCGTGAGATCGCCCGCAGGCTCGGCGGCCGGGTCGTCGTCAAGGCCCAGGTGAAGACGGGCGGGCGGGGCAGGGCGGGCGGAGTGAAACTCGCCGCCGACCCCGCGGCCACCGAACTGACGGCTCGCCAGATCCTCGGCATGGACATCAAGGGTCACCGGGTGCGCACGGTGATGTTGGCCGAACCGGTCGACACCGCCGAGGAGTTCCGCGTCTCCTACGCCCTCGACCGTTCGACGGGCGGCTTCCTCGCCATCGCCTCGGCCCGGGGCGGCACGGAGCCCGAGGAGGCGGGCGCGAGCCGTCCCGAGGCGGTGGCGCGCGTCCCCGTCGACCCGGCCGAGGGCGTCACCTCGTCGAAGGCGGCCGGGATCGCCGCGGCGGCGGGCCTGCCTCCGCAGGCCGTGGACACCCTGGTCCGGCTCTGGCGGGTCCTGGTCCGCGAGGACGCCCTGCTGGTGGAGGTCGATCCACTGGTACGCACGAGGCAGGGCCGGATCGTCGCCCTCGACGGCAGGATCACCCTCGACCGCAACGCCCGGTTCCGCCAGGCCCGCTGGGGGGTGGAGCACACCGAGCACGACGACCCGCTGGAGGCGGCGGCCGCGGCCCGCGGCCTCACCTGCGTCAAGCTGGACGGCGAGGTCGGAGTCATCGGCAACGGCGCCGGCCTGGTCATGTCCACACTGGACATGGTCGCCGACCGTGGCGCCCGCCCCGCCAACTTCCTGGACATCGGAGGCGGGGCCTCCGCGCGGCGCATGGCCGACGGGCTGTCCGTCGTCCTCTCCGACCCGTCCGTGCGGTCGGTCCTCGTCAACGTCTTCGGCGGGATCACCGCGTGCGACACCGTCGCCGAGGGCATCGTCCAGGCCCTGGACACCGTCCGGCTCACCCGACCGCTGGTCGTACGCCTCGACGGCAACAACGCGGCCCGCGGCCGCACGATCCTCGACGAGCGCGCCCACCCCCTGCTCGAACAGGCCGCCACCATGGAGACGGCCGCGAGCCGCGCCGCGGAACTGGCCCGAGGAGCATGATCCCGTCGCGCCCCCGGGGCCCCTCCCGGGGGCGGATACGCAGGTGAAACGCACCCCGAAACCTTGGTATTGTTGTCCATGTCGCCGCGGGGAACACCCCCGGTCAGGCGGCAGACACCTGGTCCGGGTGGCGGAATGGCAGACGCGCTAGCTTGAGGTGCTAGTGCCCTTTATCGGGCGTGGGGGTTCAAGTCCCCCCTCGGACACTCGCAACTCGCAACTCGCACTCGCTATAGCGATACGGAATCGAGGGCCTCGACCTAACGGTCGCGGTCCTCGTGGCGTTTTCGTAGCTGATTGTGATGCCGAGGGCTTCGTAGAGTGAGGCGTTCGTGCTCGGATCGGCGCTCTGGAGGCGCTGTGCGACCTCGTGGAGGTTCTTCGCGAGCTTGAGGATCTCCTTTTTGGCGAGTGGCTCCTCCTCCGGCGCGCTGCTCGGCTGCGCCTCGGTTTCCTTGAGCTTTGCCAAGGCGGTTCATTTGCCGTTCTGGGCTTCGTTGATCCACTGGGTGACGATGGCGGGGCCGGCCCCGGCGGTGAGGGCGGCCCCGTGGCGGGCGAGGCAGGTCTGTTCTGCGACCACCAGTGCGGTGCGGACGCAAACTCAGACGACAGAGGCTCTGAACGGATCGGTCGGAATGTCCCGCCCCGAGAGTCCGCGGTCCGACGCGAACCGCGGACTCTCGGGGCGACGTGCTCCGGCAGGCGAGCGCACGGCCGGTCAGCCCGTTGCCCGGGATTCCAGCATTCTCCTGGCCTCGGCGACCACCGCCGGGTCGGTGACGAAGTGCGTGTCCTGCTCGGCGGAGGCGCTGGAGGCGCCGAGGGGGATCCACGCGCCCCCGCGCCGGGGTTCGGCGCGGCGCTTCGCGGAGAGGTGGACGCCGGCGACACCGGCGGCGGTCAGGGCCGGGATGTCGGCGGGGCGCACCCCGCCGCCCGCCATCACCTGTACGCCGGGCGCGGCCTCGACCATGGCGGCGAGCGCGGCGAGTCCCTCTCCGGCGGCCGGGGCGCCGCCGGAGGTGAGCACCCGGGTGAGCCCCAGGGCGGGCAACAGCGCGGCGGTGGCGACCGGGTCCGCGGACAGGTCGATCGCGCGGTGCAGGGTCACCTCGACGGGGCGGCCCGTGTCATGAGCCGCCGCGGCGAGGCGGGTGACGGCGTCGGTGTCGAGGCCGCCGTCGGCGGTGAGCGCGCCGACGACCACGCCGGAGGCGCCGGAGTCGATCACGGACCGCACCTCGGCGACCATCAGGGCGATCTCCTCGGCGTCGTGGACGAAGTCGCCCGGTCGGCAGCGGACCAGGACCTGCACCGGCAGGCCTACGGCGGCGACCGCCTCGACGAGGGCGGCCGACGGGGTCAGACCGCCCAGTTCCAGGCCGGTGCAGAGTTCGACGCGATCGGCTCCGTGGTCGAGGGCGACACGGGCACCGGCCGGTGAGGTGACGGCGATCTCCAGTGTGGGCCGGCGGACCGGTCCGGCTGGGCCGGGCCGCCCGAGTCCGGGAACATCGTCGGCCGCCACCGGTGCCGGGGCCCGGCCCGCGCCGCCGGCCCGGGGCGGGCCGAGGGGCCGGATGGTGTGGTCGGTCATTCGTCGTCCCCGGTGAGCGGCTGGTCGGAGGCCGGGATGATACGGGCTGTCAGGTCCGGGTCGGCCATGTCGCGGTCGAAGGGGAACATCGGGCGGCGGATGCGGCGGTGGCCGAGGCGTACCAGGTCCTGGTCGACACCGCCGGGCGTGAGGGCCATCTTCCAGCCGACCGACATGTCGAACAGCTCGGGCTCCAGGTAGCCGATCTTGACGATCACGATGTCGGCGGAGCGCGGGTCGAGGTCGAGGTCGGTGAAGTCGTGCTCGTGGTGGTACGGCTTGCGCAGCCCGGTGAGGATCGCGTACACGCTGCCGACCCGGATGACGACCTCGGTCCCGGCGTCCCGGTCGCCGTGCTGGATCGCGTGGACCACGCCGGTGAGGGTGACGGGACCGGCGTGCCGGTCGTCGACCTCGGCGCCGGCGCTGACGGTGACGGTGGCGCCGACCCCGGCGGCGACGGCGGTCTCGATCGCGGCAGGGCCGGGTACCGAGGCGTAGATGACGGTCGGCCCGTCCTCCTTCTGGAACTCGGGGCGCTCCAGCAGCCGGGTCAGGCCCCAGGTGACGTCACCGGCGCCGCCCGCGGTGGGGTTGTCGCCGGTGTCGCTGATGAAGTACGGCCGCTGGTCGGAGGCGAGGGCCTCGTCGAGGAGATCGTCGTACGTGCCGGTCGGGGCGACGAAGTCGAAGTCGTGGCGGGCGTTCCAGAAGCCCCGGGCGAGTCGTTCGGCCCCGGCCGAGACCGCCGCCGTGTCGTCGCCGGTGACGACCACGACGGCGCGGTTGCGGGGTTCGTCGGCCCAGGCGTAGCCGACCCAGATGGCGGCGTCCGTCACGCCGTCGGCGGCCTCGACCTCGTCGACCGCCGCGTACACGCTCTTCGCGGGTTCGATCCGGGTGGAGGTCTGCTCGCCGGCCAGCAGCACCGGGACCGGGACCCACGCCTTGACCGGGCGGGGGGCGCCGGACGCCAGCAGGTCGACCAGGTTGCGGACGGCACGCTCCTTGGTCTCCATGTGGTCCTCGTGCGGGGCCATCCGGTAGCAGGTGATCAGGTCGCTGCGGTGGGTGAGTTCGCGGGAGACGTTGCCGTGCAGGTCCATCGAGGTGGAGACGATCACGTCGGGGCCGACGGTGGCGCGGATCCGCTCCAGCAGCACGGCCTCGGCGTCGTCGATCCCCTCCACGGTCATGGCGCCGTGGATGTCGTACCAGAGGCCGTCCAACCGGGGCAGCGCGGCGAGGCGTTCGATGAGCTCCTCGGTGAGCGCGGTCCAGGCGGCGGCGGTGACAGTGCCGCCGGGCAGCGACTTGCCGACCAGAGCGCCGTGCCATTCGGCGGCCTCACGCAGTTCCTCGCCAGGGGCGAGGAAGGGGTACCGGTCGAAGATCTCGGCGCCGCGCGAGGGGTGGAAGGCGGGGGCCTCGGTGCGGGCGGGGGAGAAGGTGGAGGACTCGATGCCGAGCCCGGCGACGGCGATGACCGGGCGGGCGGCGGGGGTGCGGGTGTGCGACATGGCTCCTCGGACGGGGTGTGGTGCGTGAGGCTCGTTGCGCGGCCCGCCACGAGGGGGCGTGCCGCGGACGTCGGTATCCAAGCGGGTGCGGGGACTTCGGGAGTGGAGTGGCCCCGGGACAGGTCCCTGGGTTTCAGGGCTCGGGGGCCGGGACCGGGGGATCGCCCGGGAGCCGGAGTACGGGCCGCGGTTCCCGGGCAGGTATGTCGCCGCGTGCGCGGAGTAATTTCCGTGACTGTCAGGCTTTTTGCAGTGGCGTCAGATCCCTCCGCGGCCCGCGGCGGTGTGCTGCCGGTCGGCGCCGGGGGTGGTGCGGCCGATGTCGCCGAGGGCGCGGGTCAGGGCACGCTGCAGGGCGAAGAGTCCGGCGCCGACCAGGCCGGCGTCGGCGCCGAGACTGGCCCGCTCAATGGTGAGGTGTTGGGTCACCAGCGGGTGGCAGCTCTCGTAGAGCTTGCTGCGCACCGCGGCGACGAACGGTTCGAGGGTGGAGAGGATGCCGCCGAGGTAGACGGCGTCCGGGTTGAAGAAGTTGACGTTGGCGGCGAGCACCTGGCCGAGGTGGTCGCCTGCCCTGCGGACGGCGCGGGTGGCTTCCGGGTCGGCGTCGGTGGCGAGCCGTACCACGTCCTCCAGGCCGGCGACGTCGAGACCGCGTTCGCGCAGGATGCGGACGAGCGCGGCGCCGGACGCCACCGTCTCCAGGCAGCCGGTGTTGCCGCAGGAGCAGGGGATGTCGGCGCCGCCGTCGATGCGGATGTGGGTGATGTCGCCGGCGGCTCCGGTGGCGCCCCGGTAGAGGCGACCGTCGGCGATGACGCCGGCACCGATCGCCGAGCCGATCTTCACCATGATCGACTGCCGGTGTTCGGCGGGCCTGACGCTCTGCTCGCCGACCGCCATGCAGTTGGCGTCGTTGTCGACGGCGGCCGGGACCCCGAAGCGCTCCTCCAGCCAAGCGGCGACCGGGAAGCGGTTCCAGCCGAGCATCCGGGAGGGCAGGACGACGGCGCCGGAGGCGACGTCCACCGGCCCGGGCAGGGAGAGCCCGACGCCCCGGAGCCCGTCGCGTCCACGCTGCTCGACGAGGGACTCCAGGTGCTCGACGAGCCTCGGCAGGGCGGCCTCGGGACCGTCGGCGACCTCGAACGGGACGTTGGCGACATCACGGACACCGCCGCCAGGGAGCACCACACCGATCCGAGCATGGCGGCCGCCGACGTCGGCGGCGACGGCGTACTCGTCGTTGCTGCCCACCCTGAGGACCCTGCGGGGGCGGCCGCCGGTGGAGGACTGGGTGCCCTCCTCGGCGATGAGCCCGCGCTCGACCAACTGAGCCACGGTCAGGGAGATGGTGGAGGCGGCCGTGCCGAGGAGTTCCGCGAGTTCGGCGCGGGACGACGCCTGGCCCGAGGCGACGAGTTCGAGGACCCGCGTGGCGAGGGTGGTCGTGCCCTTCGGGAACACGCCCTTGGTGGTCTTGCGGTCCCGTGCACTTATTTCAGTCATGTACGAAGTAACTTCCGCAACGGTGGGTGTGACGGAGACAGTACGCCCGATCAGGTGGGCGGGGAACAGCTCCATGAAGAAAGTGGAGAGTGTTGAAGCAGGTGAAATCGCCTCAAATTGACACATAGACATCGGCTGAGGCGTCTGGAGTGGATGGATGTGACTTTTATCGAGTCCGCAGGACCTTACTTTTTACTAATTCTTGTTTGTTTGTTCGGCGCGTCCGTCGTTGACTGTCGCCGTACACAGCGCCGACCCCGCGGCGCCGACCCGGTCTCCCGGGACGGGTCCTTTCACTCTGAGGAGAGCCATGTTCCTTGCTCACACGGCGGCCGGCCGCCGCTGGGCCCTCGTCGCGGGTGCCGCCGTCACCACTGGCGCGCTGCTCACCGGCTGTTCCGGCGGTGGTACCTCGTCCTCGGGCTCGGCGTCGTCGGACACCATCAACTACGCCCTCCCGGCGAACTTCACGCCGAACTGGATCCTCCCGGTCGGCACCGCCTCGCACCTGAACACCAACAACTCCTCCATATCCCAGGCCGTCTGGGAGCCGCTGATCGCGTACGACGGTTCCACCGGCAAGGTCGGCTGGAACAAGGACAACTCGCTGGCCACCGACGCGAAGTTCGCCGCGGACAGCAAGAGCGTGACGATCACCCTCGGCGATCGTCACTGGAGCGACGGCAAGCAGATCACCTCGCGCGACGTGGAGTTCTGGTTCAACCTGGTCAAGGCCAACAAGGCGGACTGGGCAAGCTACAGCCCGGGCAAGGCGCCGGACAACTGGACCTCCTTCAAGACGATCGACGACACGCACTTCACGATCACCTTCGACAAGGCGTACAACCAGGAGTGGATGCTCGCCAACGAGCTGAGCATGATCCGCACGATGCCGCAGCACGTCTGGGACAAGACCAGCGACTCCGGCGCCGTCTCCGACCTGGACCGCACCGCCGCCGGGGCCAAGAAGGTCTGGACGTACCTCAACAACGCCGCCAAGAAGATCAGCGGCTACGCGACCGACCCGCTGTGGAAGACGGTCAGCGGCCCGTACACCATCAAGTCGTTCTCCACCGCGGGCAAGGTCGAGCTGACCGCCAACGCGAAGTACGACGGCGGCGGCAAGGCCAACATCAAGAACGTCAACCTGCTGCCGTTCACCACCACCGAGGCCGAGGTGAACGCCCTCCGCGCCGGCACCGTCGACTACGGCTACATCAACGCCACCGACCTGAGCCAGGAGTCGTCCTTCAAGGCCAAGGGCTACTCGGTGAAGCCGTGGACCGGCTGGGCGATCACCTATCTGCCGTACAACTTCAACAACCCCACCATGGGCCCGGTGTTCAAGCAGCTGTACGCCCGCCAGGCGATCCAGATGTCGGTGGACCAGACCACGCTCTCCAAGGTGGTCTTCAACGGCACCGCCGTCTCCACCTACGGCCCGATCCCACAGGGCCAGGCCTCGTCCTTCGTCTCCCCGGAGCAGAAGAACAACCCGTACCCCTTCGACACCGCCAAGGCGAAGAAGCTGCTCACCGACCACGGTTGGACCGAGCAGGGCGGCACCATGGTGTGCACCAGCCCCGGCACCGGCGACAACCAGTGCGGCGCGGGCGTCGACAAGGGCACCAAGTTCGAGATGGAGGTGCTGTCCCAGTCCGGCTCCACCGTGACCGACAACATGATGAGCGCGCTGCAGTCGTCGTTCGCGAAGACCGGCATCAAGTTCGGCATCAAGACCGCCCCCGTCAACTCCGTCCTGTCGCAGGCCGGCCAGTGCACCGCCGACCAGTCGAGCTGCAAGTGGCAGCTGTCCTTCTTCGGCACCGCCGGCAGCTGGTACTTCCCCGCCTACCCGAGCGGTGACTCGCTGTTCGCCACCGGCGGCGGCTCCAACTTCGGCAACTACTCCAACGCCGAGGTCGACAAGCTGATCACCGAGACCACCACGTCCTCCTCGAACGAGGCGGTGCAGAAGTACAGCGCCGCGCTCGCCAAGGACCTCCCCGTGGTCTGGCTGCCGGAGCCCGACTACCAGATCTCCGTGGTCAAGGACGGCCTCGGCGGCTTCGCCCAGGACTCCCTCGCCAACTTCCACCCCGCCATGTGGAAGTGGACCAAGTAAGCCCGGTCGGTGCCCGCGCGGGCCTGTGGAGCCGCCCGGCCACCCGGCCGGGCCGCCCCGGGACCCGCGCGCACCCCTCGCGCGCCGGCGCCACACCGGCACCCGCCACGCCGGCACCCACGTCCCAGTGACGTCCATGTCCAGGTGACGCCCGCGCGCGCCACAGACACGAAGCGACCGGAAAGCACATGAGTACTTCCTCGTACCTGATCAGACGTGTCCTCCAGGCCGTCGCGGTGATCGTCATCGTGACGATCGTCGTCTTCGGCCTGCTGCACGCCCTGCCCGGAGGCCCGGCGCGCGGGATCCTCGGGCCGCAGGCCACCGCACAGCAGATCGCCCACTTCAACCACGAACAGGGTCTCGACAAGCCCCTGCCCGTGCAGTACTTCTACTACCTCGGCCAACTGCTGCACGGTGACCTCGGGACCTCGTACACCCTCAACGAGCCGGTCTCCCAGCTCATCACCGAGCGGCTGCCGAAGACCCTGGTCCTCACCGTGCTGTCGGCTCTCGTCGGCCTCGTCCTCGCCATCCCGATGGGCATGTGGCAGGCCGTGCGCCGCAACAAGCCGGTGGACTACGTCATCACCACGCTGAGCTTCATCGCCTACTCCACGCCCGTGTACTTCCTCGGGCTGATCCTGGTACTGGTCTTCAGCCAGGCGCTGGCGTGGTTCCCGTCGCAGGCTCCGCAGGGCGAGACGCTGGGCCAGGTGTTCTCCGAACCGCAGGCCCTGGTACTGCCGGTGGTCGCGGGCGCGGCCTCCATGGTCGCGGTGTTCAGCCGCTACATGCGGGCGGCCACCCTGGAGAACCTCTCCGAGGACTATGTCCGCACGGCCAGGGCGGGCGGCTCCCGCGCCCGCGCCATCCTGTGGCGGCACGTGTTCCGCAACTCGCTGACGCCCGTGGTCGCCATGCTCGGCTACTACGTGCCGGTGCTCTTCGGCGGCGCCCTGGTCGTCGAGCAGCTCTTCAACTACCCCGGCATGGGGCTGCTGTTCTGGACCGCCGCGCAGTCCTCCGACTACCCGGTCCTGCTGGGCTGCGTCCTGGTGATCGCCGTCGCCACCGTCGTCGGCACCCTGCTCGCCGACATCGTCCAGCGGATCATCGACCCCCGAGTGAAGGCAGGCCGGGCATGAGCGCCGTCATCCAGCCGGACATGGCCCCGACGAAGGCCGCCGAGCCGCGCGAGGCCTCCGGCGCACGACTCGCCGTCCGCCGCTTCCTGCGCAACAAGCTGGCCGTCGTCGGACTCGCCGTCGTGGTCCTCTTCTTCCTGTTCTGCTTCGCCGGTCCGCTGGTGTACTCCACCGACCAGACCCACACCATGCTTCAGCAGGTCAACCTCGCCCCCAGCGGCGCGCACTGGCTCGGCACCGACGCCGTCGGCCACGACGAGCTGGGCCGACTGATGTACGGCGGCAAGGTCTCCCTGATCGTCGGCCTCGCCGCGGGCGTCCTCGCCACCGTCATCGGCACGCTGTGGGGCGCCGCCGCCGGCTACGCGGGCGGCTGGATCGACGCCGTGATGATGCGGATCGTCGACGCCGGCATCGCCATCCCCGCGCTGTTCATCCTGCTCGTGGTCTCCGCCATCACCACGCCCGGCCTGACCGGTCTCGTCCTCATCCTGGGCCTGGTGTCCTGGCTGGTGCCGTCCCGGCTGGTCCGCGCCGAGACGCTGACCCTGAAGAACCGGGACTACGTCCTGACCCTGCGCGCCATCGGCGGCACGCACGCCCGGGCGATCCTGCGGCACATCCTGCCGAACTCGGTCTCCACCATCATCGTCGCCGCGACCTTCCAGGTCGCCGACGCCATCCTGCTGGTCGCCTACGTCTCCTATCTGGGCATGGGAGTCCGGCCGCCGCAGACCGACTGGGGCGGCATGCTCTCCGCAGGTCTCACCGCCGCCTACTCCGGCTACTGGTGGCTCATCCTGCCGCCCGGCCTGGCCATCATCCTGGTGGTGTGGGCGTTCAACGCGATCGGGGACGGACTCCGCGACGCATTCGATGTGAGGGGACGCGGATGACCGCCACCACCAAGGGCTCCGCCGCCCGCACCGCGGCGTCCGGCCCGATCCTCGAACTCGACGACCTCGGCGTCGTCTTCACCACCGAGACCGGCGACGTACCCGCGGTCAGGGGCGTGTCCCTCCAGGTCGAGCCGGGCGAGACGCTGGCCCTGGTCGGCGAGTCCGGCTCCGGCAAGTCGACCATCGCGCTCGCCGCGATGGGCCTGCTCGCCGGGAACGCCCGCGCCACCGGCAGCGCCGTCATCGCCGGCACCCAGATCGTCGGCGCCTCGGAGAACGGCCTCGCGGCGCTGCGCGGCAAGACCGTCTCCATGGTGTTCCAGGAGCCGGCCACCGCGCTCGACCCGCTCACCCGGATCGGGAAGCAGATCACCGAGGTGATCCGCAACCACCGCGAGGTGTCCGCCAAGGACGCCGCCGCCGAGGCCGTCGAACTGCTGCGCCGGGTCGGCATCCCCGAACCGGAGAAGCGCGCCCACGCCTACCCGTTCCAGCTCTCCGGCGGACAGCGTCAGCGGGTCGTGATCGCCATGGCCATCGCCAACGAGCCAGGCCTGCTCATCGCCGACGAGCCGACCACCGCCCTCGACGTGACCGTGCAGGCCGAGATCCTCGACCTGCTGCGCCGGCTCGCTGTCGAGACCGGCACCGGCGTGCTGCTCGTCACCCACAACATGGGCGTCGTCGCCGACTTCGCGGACCGGGTCGCCGTCATGTACCACGGCGAGATCGTGGAGACCGGATCGGTCGAGGACGTCCTGCTGCGCCCCGCCCACGACTACACCCGGCGCCTGCTGGCCGCGGTGCCCCGGCTGTCCGTCGCCGAGGCCGCGGACGGCACCGGCCGGCTTGCCGCGTCCGTGCCGGCCCGGACGCACCGTTCCGCGGCCGAGCCGTCGGCCCCGCCTGCCGGGCCCGGCGGCCCCGAGGGCGAAGCGGTGGTCGAACTGCGTGACATCAACGTGGTGTTCGGCCGCGGAAAGGCCGCCGTACGCGCCCTCGACGGAGTGTCGTTCCGGGTCGGGCCGGCGGAGACCCTGGGCCTGGTCGGCGAGTCCGGCTCCGGCAAGTCCACCGCCGCCCGGGTCGCGCTCGGCCTGATCCCGCCCACCTCCGGCACCGTCTCCCTGTTCGGCGCCGACCTCGGCCGCACCCGCGCCCGGGCCCGCCGCGCCCTGCGGGCCGGTATCGGTGTCGTCCTCCAGGACCCAGTGGCCTCCCTCGACGCCCGGATGACCGTCGGCGAGTGCATCGCCGAACCCCTCCGGGTCCACCGTCGCGGCCTGTCCGCCAAGGACCGGCAGGCCAAGGTCGCCGCCGTCCTCGACCGGGTTCGGCTGCCACGCGAACTCGCCCGGCGCGCGCCCCGCGAACTCTCCGGCGGACAACGCCAGCGGGTCAGCCTGGCCCGAGCGCTGATCCTGGAACCCCGGCTGCTGGTCGCCGACGAACCCACCAGCGCCCTCGACGTGAGCGTGCAGGAAACGGTCCTGGAGGTCATCACCGAACTCCAGGGCGAACTCGGCTTCGCCTGCCTGTTCGTCTCCCATGACCTCGCCGTCGTGCAGCACTTCGCGCAGCGCGTCGTCGTGATGCGCGCCGGCCGCATCGAGGAGCAGGGCTCCACCGGGACGACCCTGCTGCGTCCGGAGACCGACTACACACGCCGTCTGCTGGCCGCCGTGCCGGTGCCCGACCCGGTGGTGCAGCGGGGCCGCAGGGCCGAACGCCTGGCCACCCTCGCGGCCGGCCGTACGGAGGCCCAGGCGTGACCGGACCTCTTCTCTTTCCCTACGCCCCGCAGGACCCTGCCATTCCCACCACCCTCCGGCCACTGTTCGCCGGCATCGACATCGGCGGCACCACCACCCAGGTGGTGCTCTGCTCGGACGACCTGACCGTCCTCGACCGCGCGGAGACCGCCACCCCGGCGCTCGAGGGCGGCCGGGCCATGGTGGACGCCGCGCTCGACGCGCTCGCCCCGCTGCTGGCCCGCACCCCGGGCCGTCTGGTGGGCGCCGGAATCGGCGCCGCCGGGGTGGTGGACTCCGCGAACGGCCGCATCCTGGTCGCAAGCGACTCCTTCCGCGGCTGGGCCGGCTTCGCCGTCACCGCCGCCGTCGAGGAGGCCCTCGGCGTCCCGGCCTTCCTGGACAACGACGTCAACGCCTTCCTCTACGGGGAGGTCTGCGGCGGAGCGGTGCGCGGCGAGGCCGATGTCCTCGGCATGACCCTGGGGACCGGCGTCGGCGGCGCTCTGTGGACCAACGGCGCCCTGTACGCGGGTCCGCACGGCGCGGCCGGCGAGATCGGGCACATCCCCGGCTTCGGTGACCTGCGCTGCTCCTGCGGCGGGCGCGGCCACCTGGAGACGCTGGCCTCCGGCCGCTCCATCGGGGCTCGTTACGCCGACCGCACTGGCAACCACCTCACCGCCCGCGAGGTCGCCGAGGCCGCAGCCCTGGGCGACGAGGACGCTCTCGCGGTGTACCGCGCCGCGGGAGCGGGCATCGCCCGCGCGATCGTGATCACGGCGGGCGTCGTCGACATCACCACGGTGGTCGTCGGCGGCGGAGTCAGCCGCGCCTGGCCCCTCCTGGAGCCCGTCATCCTGTCTGCCCTCGCCGTCGAACCCCCGGTCAGCGGCCACCCCGTCCGCCTGGTCCGGGCCGCCCTGTCCTCCGACGCCGTCCCGGTCGGCGCCGCCGCCCGCGCCCGACGCGAACTGGGCATGGAGGTGAGAGCGACGGTGTAGGGACAGGACCACCGGCCCCGAAGTCCGCGGGCCCGACCCGCGGACCACACCGGCATGGCGGCCCGGGTACGCGCGGAGCCGGCGTGTGAGCATTGTCCTCGCCTCGCGCCACCTGGCCGGGCGGGTGGACCGTGTTTACCAGAGCCGTCCTTGCGCCACCGCGAGCGTATCGTCAGCGGTCAACTGCCCCCTCGGACACCATCGCGTGGGACCTCGGCCTTATGGTCGGGGTCCCTGTTGCGTTTTCGTGGCTGATTGTGATGCGCAGGGCTTCGTAGGGTGGGCCTTTCTTGTCGGCGCCGGCTGCGTGGATGCGCTGTGCAATGCCTCCAAGACTCTCAGTGATCTCTCGGATCGGTTGTTCGTCGAGTGGGGATTCCTTCTTCGGAGTGAGGGTGGGGGCGCGTCGAGTTCTTTCTCCGCGCTGCATCCTTGTCTTCCTGCGCCTCATTGATCCACTGGGTGACGACGAGGGGTCGGCTCCGGCTTCGAGAGCTGCTTCTTGGTAGCGGGCAAGTCGTCCACTCACCCTCGCAAGCGCCGCAGCAAGCACCGCAGAGACTCACACACCCGAGCGGCTTCCTGGTCTTTGAATTCGCAGCGCTCGCATTGTCAGCGGTCGCGGTCGCAGAGGTTGTCCAACCTGCTGCCTGGCGGCGCCAACTCCTTCTCCTTCGAGGACAGTTCGCGGCCAGCGAGTGCGCACAGGCGGTCGATCCAGTCGCCGGGGTCGAGGGACATCAACCGGGCGTCGCCGCCGTCGACGAAGGCGAGCCGTCCGCCGTTCGAGGTCAGGTCGCTGGTCGCAGCGTAGCCGGGCATGAAGTGGTACCGCTCGCTGCGGCTGCGGACGTCCCACACGGTGAACTCGTTCGTCTGACCCTGCGTGCCCAGGGTGTCCGCGGAGAAGAAGCCGCCGAGCCAGTAAGCGCCCTCGTAGGTCAGGGGTTGGCGCCATTCTTTCCTGGGCATGTCCCACAGCTCGACCACGCCGCCGTATTCCAGGACGGCCAGCAGGTCTCCGGTGGGCGCGAAATCAATCTGCTTGATCGAGCGGTATCCGCGCTTCCTGTGGATTGTCTCGACTGACTCGCCCTTGTCGAAGTCCCAGATCTCGATCCGTCCATCGCCCGCGGTGCGGATCGCGGCCTGTGCATGTCCAGGACGCGCCGATGCGAACGTGTTCGCCGCGGCGTTCGCGACCTCGGCCGGCTCCTGGAGCGCTGGACGGTACACCGCACCGTCGATCCGCCCGGTCGACAGCCGCCATCGGCTGACGTACGACATCGCGGAGATCACGGCGTGGTCGTCGTCCTGGAAGGACACGTTCACCCAGGCCGGGGTGAGGCCGGTCCTCTCGTCGGGGCCGGCCGGGCCGATGCCCGGGGGCATCGGCAGATCGAGCCGGCCGTCCTCGGCGAGGACGGGGTTCCCGGAGCCGTCCGCCAGCCGCCACACGAGCACGGAGCGGCCGTCGGCGGACAGGGTCAGCAGCCGCCTGCCGTCCGGCGTGAACGACGCGTACTGCCGTGCCAGGGGACGCGAAGGACGTGCCTGCCCGAGGAAGCGGTGCGAAGTCAGGTCCCACAGGCGCAGGCTTTTGCCGTCCGCGCTGACCGAAGCGATGCGACGGTGGTCGGCATCGACAGTCTTGACCGGGCTCAGCAGCATGTCGCTGTCGAAGACCGTCGGTACGGGAACTCGCACCGTGACGACGCTGCCTCCCATCGCCACCGCGGCCCGCAGCGCGTTCGGCGGCCCGGTGAACGCGAAGGCGGGCAGCTGTGCCTGACCGGTGACGGCCTGGTCCTGCGGAGCGGGCGCGGGCAAGTCGAGGAGCCGGGGTCGGCCCTTGTCGATGTCGAGCACCAAGAACTGGTACCGGCCCAGCTTCGTCCCGACGCGCCGGACGGGATTGAGCAGATAACGGCCCGTGTGGTCGAGGCGGGGTGCGTACAGCGGGCACAGCAACCCGAACTGCCGGTTGCTGTAGGAGCGCCACACCCTCGGCGTCCCCGAGAGGTGCCATGCTTCCAGAGCCCCTTGGGGTGTGCACCGGACGAGCGTCGTGCCGTCGCCGCTGACCGTGACGGGACCGGTCGTCCCCGTGCCCCAAGGTGTCTGCCGGCGCGCGCTGTCCAGCTGCCACGTCACCAGTCGGGCACCCGCGTCCTCTCCTCCGTTCTGCGGTGTGAGTCGGCCGATGACGGTGTCGTCGTCGCTGCCGAACCACGCCTGGGCCACTTTCCAGCCGCCGGGGGCGGTGAGGGTCCTGCCGAGGCGCCGGCCGTCCTCGGTCCGCCAGACGAGAACCCCCTCGCCGCTGACGGCGGCCAGGATGCGCCGCCCCGTGGCGTCGAAGCGCAGATCGGTGGCCTCGCGGGGGTTGCGGCGAACGTCCTCGTTGCCGCGCAGGGTGATGTTGCGCCAAGGTTTCTTCTCCCCCTCATGGACGCCCAGGGACACATGGCCCCAGCTCGAGGCACGGGCGGAGACAGATCCGTCGGGCGAGATCGCCAGCAGGTCGGTGCCATTGCCCTTCACCAGCGAGCGCATGGCGGTCTGCACGCCTTTGTCGTCCAGATCCAGATCGATCGTCTCGCCGCTGCGCAGCAGGGCGTGCATCCGTCTGCCGTCCTCGCTCACGACGACGTCCTGAACCTCGCCGCGGCCTTCGAGTACCACGTCGTCGACGTTCCGCATCCTCAGGTACTGGGCGACCAGGGCGGACCTGGACTCGGCCCCGTCCGCGGTCTCGTAGGCCGCGGTGGCGAAGAGCCCCGAGGTGATCAGCGATACGTCGTCGAGCTCTTCGGCGCGTGTGGCCAACTGCTCGGAGGCTGCCTGCCGCAACTGCGAGTCGAGCTCGCTGTTCTTGGTGACGTACAGGAGCGCGATGACCAGCACGATCGCGGTGGCGGTTGCCAGAAGTCCGGTCAGTGCACGCTTGACCCGCCGGTTCACCGCTTCGGCTCGCGCCACAGCCGCCCGCCGCCGCTCGCTCTCCTCGACGAACTTCCGTTCATCAGGCGTGAGTTCACCGGGCCGCTCGTCCAGCATGCGTCTGGCTACTTCGAGTCGCTCTCCGGCGAGGAGCTGCTCCGTCTCCTGTCCGGCGCTGCGCCAGTTGTCGATGGCGTGCCGCAGCCCCGCTCGCCAGGCCAGGAACTCCTTGTTCCGGGCAACCTGGTCCGCCAGGGTCGGCCAGACGGTGATCAGCGCCTCATGCGCGAGTTCGACGGTCCGCCCGTGCTCCGGGTCCGTGCCCAGGACGAGGATCCGCCCGCGGGCCAGCGCATCGGCGATGCGCCACTTCTCCGGGCCCGTCTCCGCCCGGGTGAGCACGGCCCGCAGCGGTGCTTCTCCGCCGGGCAGCACCCGCACCAGAGCGGTCAGCAGCCGCAGTGCATCGTCCCGGTCACCCTCGCCGACCGCCGTGTCCCACACGTTCTGCGCGTGCCGCCCCAGCGCACCGCCGACGCCGCCGGTGGCCTCGTACGTCGCGAACCGCAACCGTCCGACGGACTGATCGTCCCAAAGCCGGCCGAGCACGAAGCCGAGTAGCGGAAGCACCCCGGGCTGGTTGTCGGCGTCGTCGACGATGCGCCGAACGAGCCCGGGATCATAGTCGACCGCCGGCAAGGCCTCGATCGGCCTGCTGACGGCCTGGGTGAGTTGTGCCCGGCTCATCGGGGCGAGCGGGCTCATCGCGCCGCGGCCGAGCGCGGGGCCGATGACCGGATGGGAGAGCGCCGTCTCAAGGAAGTCGGATCTGAGCGTGAGCAGCACCTGCACACCAGGACGTCGGTGCTCCGGGAAGAGGAACCGCACGGCCTCCCCCATGTCCCGATCCGTGCGTGCGAGGAGGCTTTCCGCCTGGTCGAGGACGAGGAGCAGCGGGGCGAGGTCGCCCGTGCGGTCCGGACCCTCCTCGCGGTCCGAGCCGTTCGTGCCGCCTGCGTGATCCGGGTCGTCCGTGCGGCCGGTACGCGCCTGCGCCGCGGCGAGGGCGGACCGAAGCGAACCGGACTCCGTGGCTCGAAGGGTGATGACCTCGTATCCCCTGGCCCGAAGTCTGGGCACCACCCCTGCCAGGGCGAGGGAGGACTTGCCGCAGCCGGATGGACCCACGAGGGTCACGCAGGGGTGATCGGCGTGACCCGCGAGTAGTGCGGTGACGGCCTCGGCCTCGGCATCACGGCCGAAGAAGACGCCCGCGTCGGCTTCCTGGAAGGGGACGAGACTGCGGAAGGGCGACGGGGGGTGAAGTACGCTCGCGAGGGTGGGAACCTCCTCGACCAGGGTCCTGGTGGGGATCAGGAAGCTCTGCTGGGATCCCGACAGCTGAGTGGCGAAGACCATGCCCACGACGGCGGCGGTCTGTTCGTCCCATACGGGGCTGCCGCTGAAGCCTCGGTCGATCGGTGCCCCCTGCGCATCGGCGGCCGACAGCTGCACCCATCCCTCGGCGGTCCCGCCACGCAGTCGACCCACATGCCAGATCCCGCCCGGGGAGTGGTCCGGCAGGCCGAAGACCCGTACGTCATGGCCCCACGCGGTCTCGGGTCCCGCCATCCGCACCGGTTCCGCACGCGGGAGCGGGGTCCGCACACGCAGTACGGCGATGTCCCCGGTGCCGTCGTCCCTGACGGGGACCCAGTGCTCGATCGTGGCTCGGGATCGGGCACCGCCGGCCAGCACCAGCTCCACCAGGACCTCGGCACCCGGTGCCGGCGACTCGCCCCGCGGCCGGTTCAGGGCATCCGCGACGACGTGCGCGCAGGTGAGCACCAGGTCGGGAGCGATGACGAAGCCCGCTCCGCCCGTGCCCCCGTCGGCCCCGGACACCCGGACCACCGCCGCCGCGAGGGCCGTCTCAGGGCTTCTGGAGTGTGCCGCCGTGTCGAACACTATCGAGCCCCCGTTGCCGAACCGTCCTCATGCCCCTCACATGAGGTCAACTCTCTTGCGCTGTATCATTCGTGACGCCCTGCCGGTCACTCCGGTTCCACGTGAGGCTGACGGAGAAATTGGCCTCCGTCGCGGTGCTGGCGATGACGACGTCGGCCTCCGCCGACAGGGAGACCCCGAACTCAAGCGTGATCTCGTCCGGGGCGTTCGCCAGTCCGCTCAGTCTCCCCACGAAGCTCTCCGCCACGGGCCGCACGGTGTCCAGCATCTCCCCGAACGTCCGCGAGGCCCGTGCGGCCGGACCCCCACCCCTGCCGACCCTCACCAGGGACTCGTCCACTTCACGGATCTGCACTCTGATGACGTCCCCGCCATCCTGCCCCAGTGGAACCTCAACAGTGTGCACACTGCTGCTCATGGCACTCCTTCCTGATCACAGCAAGGAGAGTAGCGAAGCCAACGGCAGTTGCACGCACCAGTGTTGAGCTTCAGCGTGCACTGTGACGCGCCGGTTCGAGCCCGAGCGGGTCCCGGCGGTGACGACGACCCGCAGTTCCGAGATCGACTGGCTCTGCCGGGGCACCGGGCGATTTCACCTTGAGGCCCGGGACCGGTTCCGCGCCGGGGTTCTCGAGGAGGAGCGGGATACATCCGGGTCAAGTTCGCCAAGGCAGACTGTTCGGCCGGTCCGGTCCGCCCCCCAGAGCACCAACTCGGCAGCGGGTTAGGGTTCGACCGAGGGAATTCCGCTCGGTCCATGCGAGCGGCGCCAGGGCCGGACATGGTGTTCGCCCGAGGAGGAGTTGGATGCTGCAGGCACTGGGATTGGGGCCAGCCGAAGAGGTCATCTACACGGCGCTGCTGGCCCGACCGGCAGCCTCGCAGGAACTCGCCCGGCAGACCGGACTCGAGCAGGCCGAAACCGCCCGCATCCTGCTTGACCTGGAGACACGCGGCCTGGTGGCGGTCGCCACCGAAGCCGAGAGGGGGGCATCCGACTCGGCTGACTGTGGGGCCGGCCTCCAGCCCGCCCGCTACCGGCTCACACCGCCCTCGGTGGCACTGGCCCCGTTCCTGGTTGAGCAGCGCAATGCGCTGCACCAGGCCGAGAGCGCGTTTTCGATGCTCGTCGAGCAGTACCGCAGTACCGCTGCTCACTCCGCGGGCGGTGTCGTGGAGGTCGTCGTAGGCGTGGAGCAGGTCGCCCACCGGTTCCATCAACTGGAGCGGGGGGCCCAGCGGGAGCTGCTCGTCTTCCTCGTCGGCGCGCCCGTCGCGGTGCCGCGCGATGACGCCGACATGTCGGAGAGTTTCGCGCTGGATCGCGGAGTCGACTTCCGGGTCGTGGCGGCCAAGGACTACCTCGATGGTCCCGATGTAGCGAGGGATGTGCGGGCAGCCATCGCGGCAGGCGTCGAACTCCGCCTGGTCGACTCGCTGCCGTTGAAGATGGTCGTCTCGGACCGGGAGCGCGCCATGGTGCCACTGGACATGGACTCCGGCGGCGAGCCGAGCGCGATCGTGGTGCACCGCAGCGGCCTGCTGACGGCCCTGGTCCATCTCTTCGAAAAGGAGTGGGCCGAGGCCCGGCCGCTGCACACCACCAACACGGGTGTGCACGCGGAGCCGACAGTTGATCAGCAGCCGACCGAGGGCGAACTGGAAGTGCTCTCCTTGCTGTTGGCAGGATTCTCCGACCGGCGGGTGGCCTCTCAACTCGACCTCTCCATACGCACCGTGGAGCGGAGGACACGCCGTCTGATGGACCTTGCCGGAGCGGATTCGCGCCTGCAACTCGGGTGGCATGCGGCCCGAGCCGGCTGGCTTTGACCTCCTCGGCCCGAGGGCCGAGGAGTCTTCGTCCGTTGGTGATCACCTGCGAGGGGTGTCGCCAACTCCTGACGGGTTCCGGTTTCACCGCCGGCGGGCCCGTGGTCCGAGTCTGAATGCGCTCGCGCCTTCTTCGGCGAGATCATCCGGGCGAACGTCGGGTCGGCCGGGCGTATCCCCACCGCCCAGGCCCGAAGCCTCACCGAGCCGACGAGCCAGCTGATGTGACCGCGTGACGGAAATCCGTCATGCGGGAAACCCGTCACGCGTGGCATCCCCACGCAATCCGCATGTCTGCCAGAGTGCAGCCCGCAGCAGCGCATGTTCACAGTGTCAAATAGGAGATTCGATGCGCCTCATAACGCGTATGGCCTTGGGCTCGGCGACCGCCGGCGTCCTGGCCGTCACCGCGGTCGCGCCTTCCGGGGCCGTGGACACACCGCCTGACGGGACCTCGGGGAAGAGACCCGTCATCGGCAGCGGGACCGCAGCGACGGGCGGCAGTCAGGTGACGGTCACGCTCGTCACCGGCGACAAGGTACTGGTGACCACGGACAGGTCGGGTCGCAGTTCGGCGGCGGTGCTGCCCCGCGAGGACGGTACGCAACCGATGGCCCAGACCTATCAGATGGGCAAGGACCTCTACGTCTACCCGGAGGACGCCGCCCAGGCGATCGCCGAGGGCAAGGTCGACGAGCAGTTGTTCAACGTCACTGGGCTCATCCGCCAGGGGTACGACGACACACACACCGACACGCTGCCGCTCATCGCCACCTACCGGAACAGTGTGAACGTTGCGGACAGCGCGCCGGCGGCTCCTCGCGGGGCCGAGCGGGGCCTGAGCCTCCCGGCTGTGGACGGCGTCGCGCTCAGGGCAGGCAAGGACACCGCCGCCACCTTCTGGCAGGACATCACCAACACCCGCTCACGTTCAGGCTCCACGGTGAAGAAGCTGTGGCTGGACGGCAAGGTCAAGGCCACGCTGGACCGGTCCACCGCGCAGGTGCACGCGCCGGAGGCCTGGGCGGCCGGCTACGACGGCAAGGGCACCAAGGTCGCCGTGCTGGACACGGGGGTGGACGCCGAGCACCCGGACCTGGTGGGCCGGGTCGCCGCCTCGCAGAACTTCACGGATTCCAAGACCACCGACGACCGGGTGGGCCACGGCACCCACACCGCCTCCACGGTCGGTGGGTCCGGAGCGGCCAGTGACGGCCGCAAGAAGGGGGTCGCCCCCGGTAGCTCCCTGCTCATCGGCAAGGTCCTCAACGACCAAGGCTACGGCCTGGACTCCTGGATCATCGCGGGGATGCAGTGGGCCGTCGACCAGCAGGCCGACGTCGTCTCCATGAGCCTGGGCAACCCCACGATCGGCGACTGCAGCGACCCGATGGCCCAGGCCACGAAGCAGCTCTCGCAGAACACCCACACCCTGTTCGTCATCGCCGCCGGCAACGCCGGCTCGAACACCGAGACCGTCTCCTCGCCCGGCTGCGTGCCCGGCGTGCTGACCGTCGGTGCCGTCGACCGCGACGACACCACCGCGTGGTTCTCCAGCCGCGGTCCCGTGGCCGTCACCCACACCCTCAAGCCCGAGATCGCCGCCCCCGGCGTCGACATCTCGGCGGCCAACGCAGGCGGCCGCGGCATCTACGCCTACCAGACGATGTCCGGCACCTCCATGGCCACCCCGCATGTCGCAGGCGCCGCGGCCGTCGTCCGCCAGGCCCACCCGGACTGGACAGCGCAGCAGATCAAGGCCGCCCTGGTCTCCTCAGCTCGCACCGGCGGCAAGGTCGCCGGCGCCGACCAGACCGGCGGTGGGGTCCTCGATGTGTTCGGCGCGGTGAACCAGAAGGTGCTCTCCGCGCCCGCCGTCCAGGCCGGCAGCTACAACTGGCCGCAGGATGCCTCGGACCGCACCACCGTGCAGGTGCCCTTCACCAACACCAGCGGCAGCGACCTCACCCTGAACTTGAAGGTCAGCGGCGTGCACGGGAACGACGGCAGCGACGTCAACTCCGGCATCGTCAAGCTGGAGGAGGGCAAGGTGAGGGTCCCCGCGGGGGCCACCGCTCAGGTGCCGTTGCGGATCGACCCCACCGCCCGTCTGAAGGACGCCCAGTACGGTGCGGTCACCGGCCGGATCCTGGCCACCGGCGGCGATGTGCACGTCTCCGTGCCCGTCACGCTCTACGTCCAGCCGGAGACGGTCACCCTCCGGGTCGAGGCCATCGACCGCAACGGCAAGCCCGCGAACGGCACCTCCTCCCTGGACCTCGTGAGCCTCGACATCAACAAGGGTGAGCGCCGCAGCAATTCGGGTGCGACCGACCAGACGTACCGGGTGCGACCGGGCGACTACGCCCTCAGCAGCTTCGTGGCGACGTACGACACGAACAACGCAGCCGAATCGGTCAGCTACCTCGCGCACCCGCAGCTTCGGATCACCCGTGACACCACCGTCGTCCTCGACGCCCGCAAGGCCCACCGGCTGAGCCTGCACACCGACCGCCCTTCGACGGTGAACAACACCACGTTCAGCTACGCCCGCACGTGGGACAACACCTGGCAGATCAGTGGATCGCTCACGGCCGCCAACACCGTCCAGAAGTTCTACGCGGACGTCCAGGGACGTGCCAAGCACGGCACCTTCGAGTTCCGGCCCACCTGGCGTGCGACCGGCTCCGAGAACGGCTCGTCCTACGTCTACAACCTGTCGTTCCCGACCCAGGGTCCGCTGCAGTCCGACCAGGTCTACAAGCCCAAGGACTCCGAGCTGGCCCAGGTCACCGAGACGTGGAAGGCCATGGGCAAGGAGGGCGACTACCTCGACGCGATGTTCATCCGCCCCTCCTGGAGCGGCAACGCCTACCTCCCCGTGAGCCCGTTCGGCACGGTCCACGTGCCCGGTACCCGCACGGCCTACTACACGACCGGCGACGGCGCCTGGTACCACAGCGCGATGACCAGCTTCCCGTTCGCCGCGTTCATGAGTGACCACGAGCGCACCTACCAGGCCGGACAGCGCAGCTCCGAGGAGTGGTACGGCGGCCCCCTGCGGCCGGCCGCGCAACGTGATGCAGCCGGCAACCTGATGCTGGCGGCCGAGCGGCAGGGCGACCTGATCGGCATCCAGACCGCACTCTGGCTCGACGGTTCCGGCGACCACTGGTCCTCCGGCGGCTCGTTCGGCGACCTCGGCAACCTGAGGCTGAAGCGCAACGGTGAGCAGATCGCCACCAGCGCCTGGCCGGACGGCGTGTTCACGGTGCCGGACGAGGACTCCGCGTACGAGCTCACGCAGAACCTGGAGAAGATCCCGTCCTCGGACCGGAACTGGCTGCGCTCTACCGCCGTCACCACCACCTGGAGCTTCCGCTCCCACCGGGAGCCGGACGTCTACTCGCGCGGCCTGCCGATCCTCTTCCCGGCGTACGACATGCCGGTGGACGGCCTGAACACCCTGCCCGCGCGGAGCGGCATCAGGGTCGGCCTGTCGGTCGAGGGCCACGCGGGGTACACCCCGGGCGCGATCAAGGAAGCCTCGCTGTCCTACTCCTACGACGACGGCATCACCTGGACCGAGGCGCCGACCGAGCAACAGGACGGCAAGTGGACAGCCGTCCTCGACCACACCGGCGCCTCCGGCAAGCAGGTCACGATGAAGGCCACCTTCACCGACGCCAACGGCAACGCGGTCACCCAGACCATCAAGCGCGCCTACGACGTGCGGTAACCACGCAGTCCGGCCGGGCGGTCTCCCATCACAGGGCGGCCCGCCCGGCCGGTCGGCTTCGGCGGACTACGGGTCCCGTACAAACTAGGCCCATGGGCGTGCAGGCAACGGCAGGGGAGTCCCGTGCCGCGACCGGGCCGGGTCTGTCGCTGGTCTGGCCGGCTGGACGGTGCTGCCAGCGTGTTCGACCTGCCACAGCTGCCGTCCCGTCCGCTGCCGACAGTGGACGGGTCAGTACCTTTCGGTCCGAGTTGGTCTGGGGATGGGATGGACGTGCTGGGGATCGACGCCTGCGGTAAGCAGGGGTGGGTGGGTATCCGGCTCACTGGCGGCGCGTACGCGGGAAGTCTGGTGGCCGTATCCCTCGCTACGCTGATCGAGCGTGCCGGTGCGGTAGAGGCGATCGCGGTGGACATGCCGCTGGGTCTTGGCGAGAAGGGCTGGCGTGCCGCTGATCTCGCGGCCAAGGCGCTGCTGGGAACGCGACGTAGCAGCGTTTTCCTCATCGCGCCAAGACCCGCATGGCAGGAGATTGATTATCCGGCAGCCGCAAACCGGTGCCAGGAGCTCACCGGGAGTCGGCTGAGCCAGCAGGCGTGGGCGCTGGCACCGAAACTCCTCGAGGCTCGGACGTGCTGGCTTGCCGATGAGCGCATTCACGAGGTGCACCCCGAGGTGTCCTTCTATGCCTTGGCCGACGGGGTGCCGCTGGCGTACGCCAAGAAGACCTGGCGCGGCCAAAACCTGCGCCGCGCACTTCTGGCCGAGGCGGGACTCGTGCTCCCGGACGAGCTCGGAGAGGCCGATCGCGTCGCCGTGGACGATGTACTCGACGCCGCTGCCGCCGCCTGGTCGGCGCACCGGATCGCGCTCGGGATCGCTGAGCGGGTTCCCGTGGTGCCCGAGCCGGACGTGGAGGGCCGCCTCATCGAGATTCGATACTGACGGATTCATCAAGTAGGACCGCGGACCGGGTCGCCGTTCGGTTTGAGGTTGTGCAGGCCCGGCCAGCTGACGATGTGCGTCACCGACTCCAGTCCGGTACCGGTCGTGCCGACCTTGGCCGGCGCCTTTCCGGTGATCGCCGGGACCCGGGTGGCCAGCACGAAGACCACGATGATGGCCAAGTAGGGCGCGTATGCCCTGAAGACGTCCAGCGGCCCGTCGTGCGTGTCGCGGTCGGCGTCCGCGCGGGCGCGGGTCAGCACCCGGGCGTCCACGGACTCGCCGTTGCCCGCGTCCGCCTCGTTGCCGGGGGTCCTCGGCCGGCGGGAGTCACCGCCGACACCGCCGAGGTCACCGCCGAGACCGTCGTCCTCGTCGCTCTCTTGGTACGTCTCCTCGGCGTGCCACACCCGGGTGAACGCCAGGACCGCGAGCGCGGAGGCGAGCGCGGCGATCTGCGTCACAGAGGAACTTCCGTCCGGCGCACCACCAGCAGTCCCAGGGAGGTGCCGCCTCCCGCTGCTCTCCGGGCGTGCTCAGGCCACGACCTTCAGCGCCCCCGCGTCGTACGCCACCCGGCCGCCGACGACCGTGGCCCCGACCGTCAGGTCCGCGATGCGGTCCGGGGCCACGCCGAGAAGGTCGTCGCTGAGGACCGCGAAGTCGGCGAGCATGCCACGGGCCAGGGTGCCCTTGATGTGTTCCTCGTGGACGGCGTGGGCCGAGCCGACCGTGTACGCGTGCAGCGCCTGACGTGCCGTGACCGCCTCGTGCGGGGCGATCGGAGCGCCCGACGCGGTGCGGCGGTTGACCATGTCGGCCATGCTGAGGAGCGGGTCGGAGGCGACCACGGGGGCGTCCGACGAGCCGGGAAGCACCACGCCCGCTTCCAGGAACGACCGCATACGGTAGAGGAGTTGACTGCGGACCGGACCGAGCGCCGCGAGGAGCCCGTCGCCGGTCTCGGACAGGAACCGGCCCTGCGGTACTGGGATCAGGCCGTTCTCGGCGATGCGGGCGACCTGTGCGTCGCTGGTCACGGCCGCGTGCTCGACGCGGTGGCGGACATCGGCGCGCGGGTGCAGCCGCTGTGCCTCCTCGTACGCGTCGAGTACGACGTCGAGGGCGGCGTCCCCGATGGCGTGCGTGGCGATCTGCCAGCCGCAGCGGTGCGCCTCGACGATATGACGGCGGATCTCCTCGGGCTCGTGCTGGAGCAGTCCGCTGTTGCCGGGCGCGTCGTGGTAGTCGCAGCACATCGCCGCCGACCGGCCGATGAGCGAGCCGTCCGACATCATCTTGGTCGGTCCGATCCGCAGCCACTCGTCGCCGAGCCCGGTGCGCAGGCCGAGGTCGAGGCCGTACCAGGTGGCGCCCGGCTCGAAGGCGCCGCAGTCGTGCAACGTGGTGATGTACGGCATGACCGTCATCCGCACGCCGAGCAGGCCCCGTTCGCGTGCGCGGAGGTAGGCGTCCAGGTCGGCGGGCCCGTTGCCGATGCCGTCGATGGCGCCGATGCCCGGCTCCGTCACACTGGTCAGACCCACCTCGAGGGCCGCTCGCGCGCCGGTGGCGATGTGGGCGATCCACTCCTCGGCCGGCTCCGGGCGCAGTACCCGCTCGACCAGGCGCATCGCGGTTTCCTGGAGCAGTCCTTCGGCCCGGTCCTCCGCGTCGCGCACGACATGACCACCGGGCACGTCGGGCACCGCGGACAGGTCGGTGTGTCCGGCCCGCGCGAAGGCCGCCGTATTGGCGACAGCCATGTGGTGGGAGGTGTGTACCAGCCAGACCGGACGGCCTCCGGCCGCCCTGTCGAGGGCCTCGGCGGTCGGGTGGGCACCGATCTTGTTCTGGTCGTAGCCCGCGCCGAGCACCCAGGTGCCTTCGGGCAGGTCCGCGGCCCGCTCGGCGACCGCGGCGTACAGCGCGTCCAGGCTGGGCGCGGCCGCGTACGAGAGGTCCAGCTCGCGCAGCCCCTTGCCGACGTAACTGAGGTGGTGGTGCGCGTCGTTGAAGCCGGGAACCGCGTGTGCGCCGCCGAGGTCGACGACCGTGTCGGCGGTACAGCCCGCCAACTCCTCGTCGAGGGCCACGATCCGGCCGCCGAAGACGCCGAGCGAGGTGGCGGTGGGGCGGTCCGGGTCGAGGGTGGTGAAGCGTCCGTTGCGGAACAGGGCGTCGAGGCGCACGGGGATCAACTCCTTGGGAGAGGACAGGAGGAGGTACGTCGGTGGGTCAGGCGGCCGGCGCCGCAGCTGCCTGCGGCTGCGGTGCCCGCCGGTCGGTGACCCGGGCGAGTACGGCGACGCAGGCCGTGGTGAGCAGCAGCAGGACGGCGTAGAACGCGACCACGGGCCAGACGGAGCCGCCGCCGGACGTCAGCAGGGCCTGCGCCACCAGCGGGGTCGTGCCACCGATGAGCGTCGAACACAGCTGGTACGAGAGGGAGATACCGGTGTAGCGGACGCGGGACGGGAAGGCACGGGCGAGGAATCCGGCCAGGACGGCGTAGTACCCGGAGCCGCTGATCATGGCGAGCGCGATGCCGAGGAACACCAGGAGCGGCCGCGCCGTCTCGATCATGAGGAACATCGGGGCGGCGACGACGACATTGGCGAGCAGTGAGCACACCATGAACCGGGCCTCGCCGACCCGTTCGGAGATCAGCGCGGCGATCGGCTGCCACACGAACTGCACCACGGAGAGCCCGAGCAGGATGTAGAGCATCGTCTGCCGGTTCATGTGCAGTTCGTTGGTGGTCCAGGAGAGCACGAACGTGTTGGTGAAGTACGCGGCGGAGATGCCCATGACCGAGGCGCCGATGCCGAGCAGCACCACGCGCCAGCCGGTGCGCAGCACCTCGGCGATCGGGAGCTTCACCACGTCGCCGCGCTCCCTGACCTGTGCGAAGTCGTCCGATTCCTCGACCTTCAGCCGGATCAGGAGGCCCACGACGACGAGCAGTCCCGAGAGCAGGAACGGCACACGCCAGCCCCAGGCCAGGAAGGCCGCGTCGTCCAGGGTGCCCGCGGCGAGGAAGACGAGGGTGGCCAGGATCGCGCCGGCCGGCGAGCCCTGCTGCACCATCATGGCGAAGAAGGAGGCCCGTCCCCTGGGCGCGCTCTCGGACGCCATGAGGACCGCGCCGCCCCATTCACCGCCCACCGCGATGCCCTGCACCGCGCGCAGGAGAGCGAGCAGGATGGGTGCCGCGACCCCTATCCGCGCGTGCGTGGGCAGCACGCCGACCAGGAAGGTGGCGACTCCCATCAGGAGCAGCGTGGTGACGAGGGTGCCCTTGCGGCCCATGCGGTCGCCGAAGTGGCCGAAAATGATCCCGCCGAGCGGCCGGGCGAGGAAGCCGACCCAGAAGGTGGCGAACGAGGCGAGCACACCCGCGGCGGGCGACACGTCGGGGAAGAACAGCTTGCCGAAGACCAGCGCGGAGGCCGTTCCATAGATGTAGAAGTCGTACCACTCGATGGTGGTGCCGACGAACGAGGCGAGACCCGCACGGCGGGCCCGGCTCGAAGTACGGGATCTCCCGAGGGCGGGGGACGGGACGTTCATGGGGCCTCCGGCGGACGGGCCAGGCGGTGAACAGGACGTGCCCTCAGTTTGAATTCGGCCACTCATGCCGTCTAATACTTGATGGGCAAGGTCCCCATGCCTCTGAGGCATGGAAGCCCGCGAAGGCCCGGAGGTCAAACATGGAGCTGCGCGTGCTGCGCTACTTCCTCGCCGTCGCCGAGTCCGACTCGGTCACTGCCGCGGCTCGCAAGGTGCATGTCGCCCAGCCCTCCCTGTCGCGCCAACTGAGCGCACTGGAGAAGGACCTGGGCGTCTCGCTGTTCACGCGCCGCCCCGGTTCCCTGACGTTGAACGCCGCGGGCCGCCGCTTTCGGCCCATCGCCCAGGACCTGGTGCGCCGTGCCGAGCAGGCCGCCGAGACGATGGCGGCCGCCGGGCAGGGTGAGGGCGCGGCCTTCACCGTGGTCGCCTCCCCCTCCACGGTGGCCTATCTCCTGGCCCCGTTCATGGCCGGTGGCGCCACCGCGGGGCCCACGTTGCGGGACGCCCTTCAGGAGGAGCCGAGCAAGGTCTTCGACACGCTGATGCGCAGCGACGCCGACCTCGGCATCTCCACGACTCCGGCGCCGGCGCCGCTGGAGTCGGCGTTCCTCGGCCGAACGCCGGTCATCGCGCAGGTGCCGTCCGGTCACCCCTGGAGCGAGCGCACCACGATCACTCTCGCCGAGCTGGTCACCGAACCGCTCATTCTGATGACTCGCTCCAATGTGGCCCGCCTCGTGGTGGACGAGGCCATCAGCCGTGCGGGCCTCACGCCCGCCGGGGTGTCGGAGACCGGTTCCTCGGCCTTCGCGCAGGCGCTCGCCGCGGCGGGCCGAGGGGCGTGCCTGGTCACGGACGACGCCCGCTTCGGCCTCGCGGAACTGGTCGTGCGGACCGCCGACGGGCCACTGACGGTCCCGCTGTATGCCGGGTGGGACGCCTCGCACTATGCCCGTACCGCCCTTCACGCCCTGGTGGACGGCCTGCGCGACTACTGCGACGAACGCAGGCGGCGGTTCCCGGGGCTGTGAACGCGGTCAGCCGGTCAGCCGATCGTCGCCTCGGCCGTCGGCGCGTCGGCCCGGGACGCGTGGAGGCGGGCGTACGCGCCCTGGGCCGCGAGGAGTTGGTCGTGGGTGCCCTGTTCCACGATGCGGCCGGAGTCCATCACGACGATGACGTCGGCGTCCCGGATGGTGGACAGGCGGTGCGCGATCACGAAGCTCGTCCGGCCCGCCCGCAGGGTGTTCATGGCCCGCTGGATCAGCAGCTCGGTGCGGGTGTCCACGGAGCTGGTCGCCTCGTCCAGGACGAGCACGGCGGGCCGGGCGAGGAACGCCCTCGCGACCGTGATCAGCTGCTTCTCCCCGGCGCTGACACCGCCGGACTCGTCGTCCAGGACCGTGTCGTACCCCTGCGACAGGGTGCGGATGAAGCGGTCGGCGCAGGTGGCGCGGGCCGCCTCGACGACGTCCGCGCGGGTCGCGCCCGGGGTCCCGTAGGCGATGTTCTCGGCGATGGTTCCCTTGAACAGCCAGGTGTCCTGGAGGACGAGGCCGAAGCGGCAGCGCAGGTCGTCGCGCTTCATCGCGGCGATGTCGGTGCCGTCCAGGAGGATGCGGCCCGAGTCGATCTCGTAGAAGCGCATCAGCAGGTTGGCGACCGTGGTCTTGCCGGCGCCGCTCGGGCCGACGATCGCCACCGTGCTGCCGGGTTCCACGGACAGTGACAGCCCCTCGATGAGCGGCACGTCGGGGGAGTAGCGGAACGACACGTCCTGGAACTCCACCCGGCCCTCGGCGCGTTCCACAGCGAGCGGGCGGCGCGGTTCGGGATCCTGCTCCGGCGCGTCGAGCAGCGTGAACACCCGCTGCGCGGAGGCCACCCCGGACTGCAGGCGGCCGGCGACCGAGGCGATCTCCACGATCGGCTGGCTGAACTGCCGTGCGTACAGGATGAACGCCTGCACATCGCCCAGCGTCAGCGAGCCGTCCACGACCTTCCAGGCACCGACGACGGCGACCGCGACATAGCCGAGGTTGGCGACGAACATCATCACGGGCTCGATCGCGCCGGACGCGAACTGTGCCCCCGAACCCGCCCGGTACACCGCCTCGTTGCGCTCGTCGAAGCGCCGTTCGGCCTCCGCCCGCCGGTCGAAGGCCTTCACCAGCGCGTGCCCGGCGCACATCTCCTCGACGTGCGCGGTCAGTGTGCCGCTCGCGGCCCACTGGGCGGCGTACCGCGGCTGGGCCCGCTTGGCGATCCAGGCGGCGAGCAGCCCCGACACCGGGACGCTCAGCAGCATCACCCCGGCCAGCGAAGGCGAGATGATCAGCATCAGGGACAGCATGATGACCAGCGAGAACACGGAGCTGATCAGATCGGTCAGGGTCTGCTGGAGGGTCTGCTGGAGGTTGTCGACGTCGTCCGTGCTGCGGCTGAGCGTCTCGCCCGCCGGCTGACGGTCGAAGTGGCGCAGCGGCAGCCGCGCCAGTTTCTCCTGCGCCCGGTGCCGCAGGTCGTGGATGAGCAGGCGGACCACCGAGGCCACCAGCCAGTTCTGCACCAGCATGAACACCGACGCCGTCACGTACAGAACCAGCAGGATCAGCAGCAGCCTGCCGAGCGCCCCGAAGTCGACGCCCGGGGCCGGTCCGCCGTGTCCGAGGACGCCGTCGGCGATCAGGTCGGTGACGCGGCCCAGCAGCAGCGGACCGAACGCGTTGAGGAGGATGCCGACGACACCCGCCGCCAGGGCGAGGCCCACGGACCGGCGGTGCGGGCGCAGCAGACCGGCGAGCCGGCGGACCGGCCGGTCCGATTCACGCGCCTCCTCCTCTCGCGCCTCCTCCTCTCGCGCCTCTTCGTGCTCCTCAGGAACGTCCGGCGCCATGAGCGGTTTCCTCTCGGGTGCGCTGCGAGAGCGCGATCTCGCGGTACGTGGGACTGTCGCGCAGCAGCGCGTCATGGGTGCCGGTGGCGGCGATGCCGCCCTGGTCCAGGACGACGATCCGGTCGGCGTCGCGCACGGAGGCCACGCGCTGCGCCACGGTGATCACGGTGGCGCCCGCCGTGTGGGGGACCAGGGCCTCCCGCAGCGCCGCCTCCGTGCTCTGGTCGAGCGCGGAGAAGGAGTCGTCGAAGAGATAGACGGCGGGGCGGCGCAGCAGCGCCCGTGCGATCGCCAGCCGCTGGCGCTGGCCGCCGGAGACGGTGGTGCCGCCCTGGGCGATCTCCGCGCCGAGGCCGCCGAGCCGGGCCACGAAGTCGTCCGCCTGGGCGACCCGCAGCACCTCCCACAGCTCCTCGTCCGTGGCGTCCGGTCGGCCGAAGCGCAGATTGGTCGCGACGGTCCCGGCGAACAGGTACGGCCGCTGCGGCACGTAGCCCACGGCGCCGGCCAGCACCGACGGGTCCAGTTCGCGCACGTCCGTGCCGCCGATCCGCACCTCGCCCGCGGTCGCGTCGACCAGCCGCAGGATCAGGTGCAGCAGCGTGGTCTTGCCGGAGCCGGTGCTGCCGAGGACCGCGACCCGCTCACCGGGCTTCAGCGTCAGCGACAGGTCCCGCAGCACGGCGTTCTCGGCGCCCGGGTAGCGGAACTCGGCGTCCAGCAGCTCGACCTGCCCGGCGGGACCCGTCATGGGCCGCGGCGCGGTGGGCGGGACGACGTCGGTCTCCGCGTCCAGGACCTCCGTGATCCGCTCCGCGCACACTCGGGCCCGCGGCACGTTCAGGAACACGAAGGCGAGCATCACCACGGACATCAGGATGAGCGACAGATAGCTGAGGAAGGCGCTGAGCGAGCCGATCTGCATGCTGCCCGCGTCGATCCGCCGTGCCCCCACCCACAGCAGCGCCAGGGTGAAGAGGTTCATCAGCAGCAGAACCGACGGCAGCATCACCGCGATGAGCCGGCCCACCCCCAGGGACAGGCCGAAGAGCTTCTCGTTGGTGCGGGTGAAACGCTCGCTCTCGTAGGAGTCCCGGGCGAAGGAACGCACTACGCGCACCCCGGTGATCCGCTCCCGCAGCAGCCGCCCCAGACGGTCCAGCGTCCGCTGAAGCCGGGCGTACAGCGCGGCCATACGGGCCAGCAGGAAACCGAAGCAGACGCCCACCACCAGCACCATCGGGACGAGGATCAGGGCCAGCGGCACGTCCTGGCGCAGCGCGAGCACCACACTGCCCAGGCACATCAGCGGGGCCGCGACGAAGATGCCGAGCCCGGACTGGGCGAGGTTCTGCACCTGCTGCACGTCGTTCACCGAGCGGGTCAGCAGGGACGGGGTGCCGAAGCGGCCGATCTCACGGGCGGAGAAGTCCAGCACGCGGCGGAAGACCGCGGAGCGCAGGTCCCGCCCGAGGGCGGTGGAGGTGCGCGCGCCCAGGGCCGCGGCACCCAGCGCCGCGCCGATCTGCACCAGCGCCACCACCGCCATCGCCGCGCCGATGGCGCCGATGCGATCGCTGTCCTTGCGGACGACTCCCTCGTCGATGAGCGCGGCGCCCAGCGTCGGCAGCAGCAGCGTGCCGAGGATCTGCACCAGATGCAGGGCGACCAGAGCGACGACGGAACCCGCGTAGGGGCGCAGTCGTGTGCGCATGAGTCTCAACAGCACGGAATGACACCCCGGTTGACGGCGGCCAGGAGCCGCCCGTTGGAACGGAGTCGGCCGGCACGCCGACCCGGTCATTGGATCCCGCACCGCACCCGGATTTCCCTAGTGTTCGCCCCCTCCGCATCGGCCCACCCGGGAATTCCCTAGTAAGTTCGAGAAGCGTTGACATTGACTTCCGCCGCTTGGGAACGTGCCGGTGTCTATCGTCCGGACAGCTTTCTCGAGGCCAGGTCGTCGACCGAGCGCAGCGTTTGGACGGTCTCTTTGCGGTTGAGATGGGAATGAAATGCCCAAGCGCGCACTGATCACCGGAATTACCGGCCAGGACGGGTCCTATCTGGCGGAGCACCTGCTGTCGCAGGGGTACCAGGTGTGGGGTCTCATCCGTGGCCAGGCCAACCCCCGCAAGTCCCGGGTGAGCCGGCTCGTTTCGGAACTGTCCTTCGTGGACGGCGACCTCATGGACCAGGCCAGCCTGGTCTCGGCGGTCGACAGAGTACAGCCGGACGAGGTGTACAACCTCGGCGCGATCTCGTTCGTGCCGATGTCCTGGCAGCAGGCCGAGCTGGTCACCGAGGTGAACGGCATGGGCGTGCTGCGCGTCCTCGAGGCCATCCGCATGGTGAGCGGACTGAGCATGTCCCGCACCGCGGGTCCCGAGGGCCAGATCCGGTTCTACCAGGCGTCCTCCTCGGAGATGTTCGGCAAGGTCGCCGAGACGCCGCAGCGGGAGACCACGCTCTTCCACCCGCGCAGTCCCTACGGCGCGGCCAAGGCGTACGGGCACTTCATCACCCGCAACTACCGCGAGTCGTTCGGTATGTACGCGGTCTCCGGAATGCTGTTCAACCACGAATCGCCCCGTCGTGGCCAGGAGTTCGTGACCCGCAAGATCTCTCTCGCGGTCGCGCGCATCAAGCTGGGGCTCCAGGACAAACTGGCCCTCGGCAACATGGACGCGGTCCGTGACTGGGGCTACGCGGGCGACTACGTCCGCGCCATGCACCTGATGCTCCAGCAGGACGCCGGCGACGACTACGTGATCGGCACGGGAGAGATGCACACCGTGCGCGACGCGGTCCGCTACGCCTTCGAGCACGTGGGCCTCGACTGGGAGGACCACGTCGTCATCGACCCCGACCTCGTGCGGCCCGCCGAGGTCGAGGTGCTGTGCGCCGACAGCTCCAAGGCGCAGGCCCAGCTGGGCTGGAAGCCGAGTGTCGATTTCCCGGAACTCATGCGGATGATGGTCGACGCCGACCTTGCGCTCGTTTCCCGGCAGAACGAACTCGACGACCTTCTGCTGGCGCACAGCTGGTAACGGGCGAAAGCCCCTCCAAGTTCTAGGGATTTCCTGCCGGGCCTCCCTCCAGACTCGCCTCATGGCTTCTCCCGAAGGGGAGTGCCATGTGGCGAGTCGGTGTTCTGCAGCACGGCGCAGAGATTTCGGCGATGCGTGTACGGCCGTCGGCCGTCGGGATGGGTTGAGATGGACAACGAACAGAAGCTCCGGGATTACCTCAAGCTGGCGACCGCCGATCTGCGACGCGCGCGGCGGCGTGTGAGCGAGCTGGAGTCGTCGGCCCAGGAACCGATCGCCATCGTCGGCATGACCTGTCGCTACCCCGGTGGCGTCAGCAGCCCCGAGGACCTGTGGCGGATGGTGGAGGCCGGCGAGAACGGCGTCACCCCGTTCCCCGCCGACCGCGGCTGGGACATGGAGGCGCTCGCCTCCTCGCCGACCTCCCGCGGTGGATTCCTGCACGACGCAGCGGACTTCGACGCGGACTTCTTCGGCATCTCACCGCGCGAGGCGGTCGCCATGGACCCGCAGCAGCGGGTCGTCCTGGAGTCCGCCTGGGAGGCGTTCGAGCGGGCCGGCATCGACCCCACCTCGGTCAAGGGCAGCCGCACCGGCGTCTTCATCGGTGCCATGGCCCAGGACTACCGGGTCGGCCCCGCCGACGGCGCCGAGGGCTTCCAGCTCACCGGCAACACCGGCAGCGTGCTGTCCGGCCGCATCTCGTACACCTTCGGCACGGTCGGTCCCGCCGTCACCGTCGACACCGCCTGCTCCTCCTCCCTGGTCGCCCTCCACCTCGCCACCCAGGCGCTGCGCGCGGGCGAGTGCACCCTCGCCCTCGCGGGCGGCGTCACCGTCATGTCCGGCCCCGGCACCTTCATCGAGATGGGCCGCCAGGGCGGACTGTCCGCCGACGGCCGCTGCCGCTCCTTCGGCGACACCGCCGACGGCACCGGCTGGGCCGAGGGCGTCGGCATCCTCGTCCTGGAACGCCTCTCCGACGCGATCCGCAACGGCCGCGAGATCCTCGCCGTGGTCCGCGGCACCGCCGTCAACCAGGACGGTGCCTCCAACGGCCTCACCGCGCCCAACGGCCCCTCGCAGCAGGCGGTCATCGAGCAGGCCCTCGTCAACGCCCGGCTCTCCGCGGGCGACATCGACGTCGTCGAGGCGCACGGCACCGGCACCACCCTCGGCGACCCCGTCGAGGCACAGGCGCTGCTCGCCACCTACGGGCAGAACCGTGACGAGGACAAGCCGCTGCTGCTCGGCTCGGTGAAGTCCAACATCAGCCACACCCAGGCCGCCGCCGGTGTCGCCGGTGTCATCAAGATGGTCATGGCGATGCGGCACGGCGTGCTGCCCCGCACCCTCCTCGCCGACGAGCCCACCCGTCACGTCGACTGGTCGCAGGGCGCCGTCCGCGTCCTCACCGAGAACACCGAATGGCCCGCCACCGGCGCCCCCCGCCGCGCGGCCGTCTCCTCCTTCGGCATCAGCGGCACCAACGCCCACACCATCGTCGAGCAGGCCCCCGAGCCGGAGCCCGCCGACACCGAGGACGACACCCCGGACACCCCGGCCGCCGTCACCGGCGTGGTGCCCGTGCTGCTCTCCGGCCGCGGTCCCGAGGTGCTGCGCGCCCAGGCCGCCGCCCTGCTCACCACCCTCGGCACCGGCACCCCGCCCGCGCTGACGGACACCGCCTACTCGCTCGCCACCACCCGCACCGCGTTCGAGCACCGGGCCGTCCTGCTCGCCGCGAGCCTGCCCGGCCTCACCGAGCGGCTGACCGCGATCGCCGACGGCACCGACCCGGCCGCCCTGGCCGACACCGTCACCGGCACCGCCCGCACCGAGACCCGCCTCGCCGTCCTGTTCACCGGACAGGGCGCCCAGCGCCTCGGCGCCGGCCGCGAACTCGCCGCCCGCTTCCCGGTGTTCGCCGCCGCCCTGGACGCCGCCCTCGACGCCTTCACCCCCCACCTGGACGTGCCGCTGCGCGAGGTGCTGTGGGGCGAGGACGCCGCCCGCCTCGACCGCACCGAGTACGCGCAGCCCGCGCTGTTCGCCGTCGAGGTCGCCCTCTACCGTCTGCTGGAGTCCTTCGAGGTCAAGCCGGACCACCTGGCCGGCCACTCCGTGGGCGAGATCGCCGCCGCGCACGTCGCCGGCGTGCTCTCCCTCGACGACGCGGCCACCCTGGTGGCCGCCCGCGGCCGTCTCATGCAGGCGCTGCCCGAGGGCGGCGCGATGGTCGCCGTGCAGGCGAGCGAGGAGGAGGTCGCCCCGCTGCTCGCCGGCCACGAGGACCTGGTGTCCCTCGCCGCCGTCAACGGCCCCTCCGCCGTCGTCCTCTCCGGCGACGAGACCACCGTCACCGAGCTGGCGGCCCGCCTGGCCGCCGACGGACGCAGGACGAGCAGGCTGCGCGTCTCGCACGCCTTCCACTCGCCGCTCATGGCACCGATGCTCGACGAGTTCCGGAGCGTCGTCGAAGGCCTCACGCTGCACAGCCCGCTGCTGCCCGTCGTCTCCAACGTCACCGGTGAGCCGGCCACCGTCGCCCAGCTCACCTCGCCCGACTACTGGGTCGACCACGTCCGCCACGCCGTCCGCTTCGCCGACGGCATCGACTGGCTCGCCCGGCACGACGTCACCGCCTTCCTCGAACTCGGCCCCGACAGCGTCCTGTCCGCCCTGGCACAGAACTGCCTGGACGCCGCCGGCTCCGATGCCGTCACCGTGCCCGCGCTGCGCGAGGGCCGCCCCGAGGACCACACCTTCACCGCCGCGCTCGCCGCGCTGCACACCCACGGCACCACGCTGCGCTGGGACGCCTGCTTCACCGGCATCGGAGCCCGCCGCACCGACCTGCCGACGTACACCTTCCAGCGCCGCCGCTACTGGCCGCGCGCCGTCCAGGGCGGCGCCGCCGACCTGCGCTCCGTCGGACTCGGCGCCGCCCACCACCCGCTGCTGTCCGCCGCGGTCTCCCTCGCCGACTCCGAGGGCGCCCTGCTGACCGGCCGGATCTCCCTGCTCAGCCACCCGTGGCTCGCCGACCACACCGTCCGCGGCACCACCCTGCTGCCCGGCACCGCCTTTCTGGAGCTGGCCGTCCGCGCCGGCGACGAGGTCGGCTGCGACCGGGTCGACGAACTGACTCTGGCGGCACCGCTCGTCCTGCCCGAACAGGGCGGTGTCCAGGTGCAGCTGTGGATCGGCAACCCGGACGAGTCCGGCCGCCGCAGCGTCACGATCTACGGCCGCCCCGACGCCGACGAGGACGCCCCCTGGACGTCCCACGCCACCGGTGTGCTCTCGCCCTCCCGCGCCGCCACCGACTTCGACGCCACCGTCTGGCCCCCGGCCGGTGCCGAGGCCCTCCCCGTGGACGGCCTCTACGACCGGCTCGCCGAGGGCGGCTTCGGCTACGGCCCGCTCTTCCAGGGCCTGCGGGCCGCCTGGCGCCGCGGCGACGAGGTGTTCGCCGAGGTCGTCCTGCCCGAGTCCGGCCACACCGACGCCCAGTCCTTCGGCCTGCACCCCGCGCTCCTCGACTCCGCCCTGCACGCGGCGTCGTTCGTCGACCTCGACGAGCGCGCCGCCGGCGGACTGCCCTTCTCCTGGGAAGGCGTCAGCCTGCACGCGAGCGGCGCCACCACGCTGCGGGTGCGGCTCGCACCGGCGGCCGGCGACGCCGTCGCGATCGCCGTCGCCGACGACGCGGGACAGCTCGTCCTGTCCGCCGACTCGCTGATCCTGCGCGCGGTCGCGGCCCGCGAGATCGACGCCGCCGCCGCGCTGGTCCGCGACGCCCTGTTCCGCCTCGACTGGGTACCCGTCACGGCCGTAGCCGCCTCCGGCACCGCCGCCCTCGTCGGCGAGGACCCCTTCGGCCTGCGCGCCCTGCCGCAGTTCGGCGAACTCGCCGTCCACGAGGACCTCGCGGCCCTCGCCGCCGCCGACGGCGCCGTCCCGGACACCGTGCTGCTGCCGCTCACCGGCACCGGCCCGGACGCCGACCCCGTCACCGCCGCACACCGCGCCGCCACCGACGCCCTCGCCGCCGTACAGACCTGGCTCGACGAGCAGGACGAGCGGTTCGCCGCCTCCCGGCTTGCCCTGGTCACCCGGGGCGCCACCACCGGCCACGACCCGGCCGCCGCCGTGGTCTGGGGCCTGGTGCGTTCCGCGCAGTCCGAGAACCCCGGCCGCTTCCTCCTCGTCGACCTCGACGCCGAGCAGGACCTGCCCGCTCTCCCGGCCGCCGCGCTCACCTCCGAGGAGCCGCAGCTCGCCGTGCGCGGTGACGAGCTCCGTGCCGCCCGTCTGGTCCGTCGTCCCGCTTCCACTGCCGAGGCCGTTCGGGTGTTCGGTGGGGAGGGTGCGGTGTTGGTGACGGGTGGTACTGGTGGTCTGGGTGCGGTGGTGGCGCGTCATCTGGTGGCCGGGTACGGGGTGCGTGAGCTGGTTCTGGTCAGTCGTCGTGGTGGTGAGGCCGTGGGTGCGGCCGAGCTGGTGGCGGAGTTGGCGGAGTCGGGTGCGCGGGCGACGGTGGTGGCGTGTGATGTGACGGATCGTGGGGCGGTGGCCGAGTTGGTGGCCGCGTATCCGGTGTCGGCGGTGGTGCATTCGGCGGGTGTGCTGGACGACGGTATGGTCGCGTCTCTTACTGCGGAGCGGCTGTCCGCCGTGCTGCGTCCGAAGGTGGATGCGGCGTGGAATCTGCATGAGGCGACGCGTGGTCTGGATCTGGACGCGTTCGTGGTGTTCTCGTCGGTCGCCGGTGTCTTCGGCAATGCGGGTCAGGCCAACTACGCGGCGGGCAACGCCTTCTTGGACGCCCTGATGGAGCACCGTCGTGCGGCCGGCCTGCCGGGTCTGTCGCTGGCCTGGGGCCCCTGGGAGCGGACCGGCGGCATGACCGGCGACCTCTCCGAGGACGACCTGCGCCGCCTGGCCCGCATCGGCACCCCCGCCCTCACCGTCGAGCAGGGCCTCGCTCTCTTCGACGCCGCCCTCGACGGCGACGACGCCGCGCTCACCCCCGTCCGCCTGGACCTCTCCGTCCTGCGCGCCGCGGGCGATGTACCGCCCCTGCTGCGCTCCCTCATCCGCGGTCGCTCCCGCCGCGCCGCCGTCGCCGGGTCCGCCACCGCCGGCGGCCTCGCCCAGCGCCTGGCCCGCCTGGACCGCGAGAGCCGCGACGAACTGGTTCTCGACCTCGTCCGCGGCCAGGTCGCCCTGGTGCTCGGCCACGCCACCGGCGCCGACATCGACGCCGGCCGCGCCTTCCGCGAGCTGGGCTTCGACTCCCTCACCGCCGTCGAGCTGCGCAACCGCCTGAACACGGTCACCGGACTGCGCCTGCCCGCCACTCTCGTCTTCGACTACCCGACGGTCAGCCACCTGGCCTCGTACATCCTGGACGAACTCCTCGGCACCGAGGTCGAGGTGGAGGCCGTACAGCGCACGGCGGCCGTGGCGGACGATCCGATCGTGATCGTGGGTATGGCCTGCCGCTATCCGGGCGGGGTGGCCTCGCCCGAGGATCTGTGGCGCCTG